>CAIFEG010000017.1:0-611 GCA_903789415.1 uncultured Eggerthellaceae bacterium
AAAATGACGCGGCACCAAACCGGTGAATCTTACCTGGTAGCTCACTTTCGGCTTAATTACCAGCCAAAATGACGCTGCACCAAAACGCGTATTTGTCCTTGTTCCATTGCCAGCGGCTTAATTACCAGCCAAAATGACGCTGCACCAAAACTACGTCGTGCCATTGCAGTTCCAATGGCAAGCTTAATTACCAGCCAAAATGACGCTGCACCAAAACCAGCTGGTCATCCGATGAGTTTCGAATGCGCTTAATTACCAGCCAAAATGACGCTGCACCAAAACCATCTAAGCAATAGCCGTATTCAGTGCCTGGCTTAATTACCAGCCAAAATGACGCTGCACCAAAACCGTCTACCGTCGTAATCCAGCCTATTAACCGCTTAATTACCAGCCAAAATGACGCTGCACCAAAACGCCTGCGCGCTGCTGCCATCTACATAATGAGCTTAATTACCAGCCAAAATGACGCTGCACCAAAACTAACCCCGTCCACAATACCGCTAGACGCCCGCTTAATTACCAGCCAAAATGACGCTGCACCAAAACCACCCGTTGGCGTTGTAGAAGTCTTAGAAGCTTAATTACCAGCCAAAATGACGCTGCACCAAAAC
>CAIFEG010000017.1:621-40706 GCA_903789415.1 uncultured Eggerthellaceae bacterium
CCCCGAGATCTACACGGGTAATATCGTGGTTATTTTCATTAGTTTATCAGCGACAACAAAAAGCCGGCGCGGGGCTTGTATTCCAATGGCAAGCTTAATTACCAGCCAAAATGACGCTGCACCAAAACTTTGCCGTTTGATACTCTTGGGCCGTGTAAGCTTAATTACCAGCCAAAATGACGCTGCACCAAAACTCGTGCCTGATGGTCAGCTTCTTTCGCTTGGCTTAATTACCAGCCAAAATGACGCTGCACCAAAACCCAGCGTGTCATTGACAGAACGGGAGTCAAGCTTAATTACCAGCCAAAATGACGCTGCACCAAAACCCGCGATGTGAATCCTGTTTATTCTTAAGCGCTTAATTACCAGCCAAAATGACGCTGCACCAAAACACGTGATGGTGCAAACGTTTGGCAGGCTCAGCTTAATTACCAGCCAAAATGACGCTGCACCAAAACAATAGTCACGGACTGCGTCAAACAGTGCCTGCTTAATTACCAGCCAAAATGACGCTGCACCAAAACCCTCTTTGCGCTGTGATTTTATAAATCCGTGCTTAATTACCAGCCAAAATGACGCTGCACCAAAACCTTGAAACAGAGGCGCATGGCTTAAGTGTTGCTTAATTACCAGCCAAAATGACGCTGCACCAAAACCAAGGTCTGCAAGCTTACCTTCTTCGGTGGCTTAATTACCAGCCAAAATGACGCTGCACCAAAACTACCTCGTACAAGTGGTAGCTCACTTTCGGCTTAATTACCAGCCAAAATGACGCTGCACCAAAACAGAATGGATGATATCGTTCCCGAAAACATCGCTTAATTACCAGCCAAAATGACGCTGCACCAAAACCACTAGCGCAAAATCCCACTGCCTAAGATCTCATTAATGACTGGTTACGATCAACTAATATTCAAGAAAATACTGGTCAATACAAAGTTTTTGAGTACTTTTATATTCCATATCATCATGCCAACTTTCTAAAAATAACGTCGGAATTTTTAAAAAAATTGCATGATTGATTAATTTCTGAAGATAATCAGGCGAGAAAAAACTTTTTGCATTTACAAAAACTAGTACTTTTTTGAGTTCAATATCAGAACATAAATTTAGAAACGCTATTCCTTTTTCAAAGAGCGAATCATCTGAGCGAACAGATGTCCCAAACGATAGAGCTTTCATAAAAGCTTCTATTCCATAGTCTAATTCAAAATCGTAAGACCCTATTATGTTTGTTCTTACAGATCCAATTGCATCTTCAATTTGAATCATCAACGCATTGATTTGACTCGATTTTTCAAGGTCACTATTAATGTTTTTGCTCACTTTTTTAATTAGTGGCACTACAAGTTTCCGATCATTCAAAGGAAAATTCGGCAGGCTATCTATGACTAAAAGCTCGGAACCTTTTCTTTTTCTTTCAGACCCGTCATCGTTCCAGATGGAAAATGGCTCGATTGCCTGATCATATTTCTCTTCTTGTAACGACTGCACTACTCTTGAAAAGACTTCTCGATCTTGAACTTCAAGAATGGATGCATGATCTTGATTAACAGAAACTGAATGTTCAAATCTATCAAATTTTATTTTCATAGCACTACCAAATTCGAAGTATCGTCGAGCTCCTCTTTTTCAGGACTATCTCCCGCAATTTGCACGATTGACGCATACTGCTTTTCAGTAATCTTCAGAGCTTGAACAAGACCTTCTGGAGGTTTAATCTCCTTAAGTTTGCTAATCAAACCATTTGCAATTCGGTCATTGATAGCAAGCTTCGAATACACAGATTCTTGCATCATTAAATAGCCCGACTTGATCAGTTTCTTCCGGAATTGAGCATAATGACGTCTTTGCGCAGCAGTTTCCACCGGCAAATCGAAAAACACAATCACACGCATAAACCGAACACGACATTTCATAAGAACGAATACGACACAATCTCTGAAGCAGGCGCTTCTTTATTGAGGACATCAATACATTTCTTTATATACATGTTTATGACCGAAGATAATTTATACCTACCATCCTTAAACCTAACTTCAGAGTTAAACATATTTACCAGTAAGTGACGCATTTCCCCGGTAAAGTCTTCCAGGCCAGAATGGATAACAAGCTCATCGACAATGGGACGGAATGGTTCCATAAAATCGCAAGCTAGATTCCAGGGATTAAATTCTCCCCGATGAAAAATTCCAACCTCAGTTAGATAACCATAAGAAATAATTTCCCGAGCACATTTTGACATAAGAATGTCGTACCCATAATTTAGCGACGCATTTATCCAACAATCAATATCACGATTGAAGTCTTTCCCAAACAGCGTCGTAAAATAAAGACATGCAGCTGCAGCCTCCCTATTCGTAGTATCTCCTGAATGAACTTCTTTTGCATGCTGCAAAAGTGTGTTTGATTGAACCTTAAAACCTTCTCTACGAAGTACAGCAGCTTGAGCCTCAATTTTATCCCGAACCACACACATCCAAACATGTTTGCGCCATGGTTGCGACCAATCTAATTGTTTGGCTATACATCCGGATACACGAAAGTGTCCATGTAAAGGGATTGATTCTGAAACAGGGTTCCATTTTTCATCGCAAAACACGACCCGTATTTTATTTTTTGCCAGCTCAGACATAAGATATGAGCTCACAAATGCTTGCGTAGTTGAAATAGTCACAGACTCAATCTCAGACAAGTGAATTCTGGTCGTTTTCTCTTTATTGGAAACGACCAGATATCCTGCCTTATATCTACATGAACAAGGTTTTTCTATACAAACTTCTCGAAACCCCATAGGATGCTCTTATTCCTGAGATTTCTTCGCTGCAGCTTCGAGCTGCTTAAAAGTTGTTTTGCGCTCAAAGATTCCCGTAACTGACTGATCAATCCAAGTAATATTAGGAAGTTCATTACCAAGTGTGAATATTATTAGTCCGCAATTTTTTTTCTTCCCCAATGCAGTCAAATCGCACGTTCCTGACGCACCTGTTGAATATTTCGCAATAGATTGAATGATCTGACATTGTATATCTTGGGACAAAGCCGCAAACATGTTTTCTATTTCAGAACTTGATACATCTAGCAAAGATGCAGCTTTATTGTTTGATTGTTCAAGTTTCTTAGTTAACCAAGAAAAAATAGCTTGAATGCTACCTTCTGGCACAGAATCCGTTTTTTTTCGAAACACTGCTTGTTCAATACAATGCATTGTTTTGTAATTATCAAGACGCCCTGGAATTTCGTCAGCAGGTCTTGCGTAATTTCGACTGCCACTCGCCCGGCCGCCAAGATAATAAGTAATTCCATCTAGAATAAATTTTTGTTTTATCGGGATATGATGACGCAGGATCAAGACACTATTGCACCCTTTTTCTTGAGCGATAGTTTCTGCATAGCGCTGTAACGAAGACGGGTCGCTCTCGAGAGACGAGGCTAGATAGCAAGGTACACCTTCAAAGAAGCATTTTTTACGCCCTTTCTTATCAATTGCTTCGAATGCTAAGCAATATGCAATTCTTGGCTTATTGTATCCACCATACTTCTTCACATCGAGAGCATGATCAGTATTTCCACCTCTCAGCGGGATTAGATTCACTACGCCGTTTTTGTCAGGCTTGGCGTTCTTTTTATCTCGTGGGGAATAAACCGTTTGGTCCCAAAACGCACCTGTTTGGTATTCCGGCATACGACTGAGAAATACGCCTTGGTACTGAGCGACGCGGCGCATCTTCTCCTTTTCTGCTGCAGAATCCCATATTTCACCCGTCTCCATATTAGTCTGCCTGCGCCCATTGCACATACGATCAACGATAACACCCGAGTTACCATACGGATGCTTCGGATCGTCTTTCCCTTGTTCTTTGAGCCAGCGTTGCACATATGAAATATCGATTTCGTTATTCCAACGCGGAAGCATCATGTCTAAGAAACGGGCATCTTGACATGCTAAGTACGCATCATGCGCATGATGAAAATCATTGAGGGTACGTGACTTATACAATCCCGCACGCTTACGCACTCCTGACGAGACTGAGGCACGAACCGATACCACACGCGCATTAGGATATTTCTGCTCGCACATCAGTCGGACAAATTTCACAATCTGACTAGTTTCAACAAGTTGCCTATTCACAAAGCCAGTAAGCTGTTTAGGAGTAACAGTGGTACGTGTTAAATTTCTAAACTTCTTCTCTGAAATAAGCCCTGCATTTTTAAGCGCAACCCATGTACTGCGCATTCGATGCTGAATTGAAGGATCTAGCAATTTGTTATCGAGTTTTCTTTGATTTTCCTTCTGAAAAACAAGCGCTTTGTTGTCAAGACTGTCATCCTTTATATACATTTGAGGAATAATATGGTCAGTTTGATAGTCACTCAAACGATTGATATCCAGAGGTTTCCCCGAATAGAGTGACTTACCATTTTGCATAAAGTAGAGCATCATTTTTTCAGAAGAAAGATCTGTCTTATTCTTCTTGAGCTCCCTCACTATGCTAGAGACATAATCCTTTCCACCAACATTTTCAGCATCTTTAAGGAGTGTTTCATAACATTCCTTGAGTTTTTTGAATCTTGTTTTTGTTTGTTTTCCACGATCTTCGGGTTTTTCTCCGCGTGTAACTTCAATACAGATAGTTTTTGGCTGGCGATTCCCAGCAACTTTTATGAGCTCGTCAATAATAAGCATTGCTTGATGAACCGTGCGGCGCAATGCGGGAGAACCATGCATATCATCAATTGAAAGCGTTTGATTGTCGGCAAACTCTTTATTGGCCTGATCAATTGCTTTATCAAAACCGAGATCTTTATCGTTAATAATCTCCATAAAGACCATGGTGTCGTTGTGCTTATCTGGAATCGGATTCCCATTTTCAAGTACATCGATAATAGTGTGAGCTTGGGCTTTCCAACCAGGACGTTTTTCAATCTTATTATCTGTTTGACTAGCATAAATTCCGGTTAAGAGCTTTTTTGAAAGGTTACCCCACCCTTTGTAGCGCAAGCTTACAAGCTTATTTATTTGTTTGCTTGTAAGAGGTGCTTCAAGCTCACTGTTAAGCTGCTCAAGTTTATGCTTATAGATGCTCTTATCTTCAAAAATAGTGCTCCAGAAAATAACTTGTTCTATCTGGTCCAATGTGAGCGGACAATTAGAACTTTCTAGGTCATCAACCTCTAGAATTTTGCGAAAATCATTCCACGCTTCGAGTTTAGAAGCAAAACCTGTTTCTTTCTGAGCGCCTTTGATTTCAGCATTAGCACCATTTAGGTGTTTCTTTATCCATGTTTTTATATGTTTATATGAAACAGTTTTTTGATGCATGAACAGATCTCTAACAAGATCATGTTTCATTGAATAATCAATGCGATGAAATTCGCTTTCGCTATCTAATTTTATTCTTGTACCGTTAAGTTCGTTAAGAACGCAAAACTTTTCGTAGAGAAGCGAATGACGCGGAAGAACAGGCTCACCATAAAGATATGAGCAAGTACTGCGCATACGTTCGATAAAATTTTCTGCCGTTTCGTCCTTATCAAAGATTTCGTCGACATTCCACGGATAAGCTTCTTCATGTTTTTTCCCCGCTGTGCGCACTGCCCAGCCAAATTTACGATCAGAATTTGAATCGTCATGATTTGAGTTCTTATGAAATGGACCATGGGGATCAGAGGCTGTATTTAGCGGCCCAACATAATACGGAATACGACTGGTAAGTATCTTCACAAGCAACTCTTTGTTTTTCTGCAAAAAGGGATAGTACTGTCCTTGGTTGTCGATGATTTTTTCAAGCTCTTCAGCATGCAACTGATTTGGAATGGCACCATTACTGCGCGTTTTTTGTTTAGCTAAGAACTTTCCATCGTCAAGGCTTAAACGTTTATACATCTCTGCATAGCTAAGTTGACCAGTATCATGTGTCTGGTCTTGCTTCCACTCATCGTTTACAGCACTGTCGAGAATCTTTTTCAGATTATTTATGAGGCTTTCTTGAGTGCATCTGTCCTTTTTAGAAAAAGATGAAGGTTGTTCTCCCACAACATAAAAAGTATAACTTTGCTTCGGAAGCCTATTGATATCATAGTCACCGCGGGAATCCTTCGGTCCACGGAAAAATTCGTTGTATTCCTTATGCTGCCCATCTTTCATTGGAAAATAACGCTCGTCTTTCAATAGACGCTTCACACAGGCTAGTTCTTTTCCGTGCTGCTCATACGATTGCACCATTGCGGATGAAAGACTATCCTGACCTGCAAGTATTTCGTCCAAAACATATGCCGAATAAACCGAACGAATTGCTTCATAGAGTGGCTGCGCTTCTTCAGGACACAAATCTATAAAAGCATCTGGTTTTTCATCATCGGAAAGAGAAAATTCTGTAATGCTCTCCTGAGGGTCTACGTCATGAAAAACTTTAGCATATTCAACTTTTAGCCCCAAACAGGCCCTTGCAACATTGCCTGCCCATTTAGCAGCTGCTTTCTCAGGACGGAACGCACTTGCGAGGTCTTTTGCTTTATCAGAAGGCTTCTGGTCAGGTGCAATAAGTGCCTTAACCATAAGCTTTTCATTAGGATTTGTGCTATAAGCTTCCGTAACATCTGAGTCAATTCCCATCTGTTGAAGATTATCAACATAGGTTTGCAACGCATCAGCAAGCCTATGGATGGACTGATTTGGATTGGCGGTCTTAGCAGAAATTTTTTCGCCCTCATGCAAGAAGTTACCACGATGCTTCATGATATTGTGAAGTGCCAGATACACCCACCGTAAATCGGCTTTGTCAGGTGTTTCCATGAGATATTGGCGAAGATGAAAGATGGTTGGAAACTTTTTATAGAAGGTCTTTTCTTCCTGCTCGTTATCAAAAAGAACCCACTTCATACCATTACGATCGGCAGGAACGAGGGCACTTTGGTTAAGTCGTTTGAAAAAGTTTTCGTCAACCTTTTCCATTTCAGGAGCAAATATTTCTTGCAGTTTTTCAATGCGCTGGCGTCTACGAGCGAGGCGGCGACGCTGCGAACGGAGCGAACGTGTATGAGCAGCCGTATCCGCAGATGAGAAAAGACGTGAACCCATTGTTGGCCTATTTTTAACATGGCAGATGTCTCCATTTTGATCGACCAGAGCCCAACCAACAGATCCGGTGCCGAGGTCTAAACCGATACTATATTCGGTTGCTTTTTTCGGATTCACATTTATTCCTCTCCAAAGTTGCGTTACAATCACTATGTCATTTTAGTTACCAGCCAAAATGACACTGCGAGTCAAAATAAAGGCTTGCCTTGAATGCTTCTTTTGAAGCTGCCGTTATGGCAAAAGCTCCTACTTCGGTGGGAGCTTTTTAATCCCCTTTTCAAACCTTTAATTTCGCCGTAAATAAAATAAGGCTAGAGCATTGAGACATTTTAGGTGTCCCATACTCTGGCCTCGCTGATTATTTTATTCATGTATGCTTAATAATTTTGCCTTCCTTATTAGGGCTATTCTACCCTTTCCAGAAGGCAATAACTTCCAATAGACCCACGTTTATTTCTTTGCATGCTTTCCGCTCTTGGCGGGCTTGTCGTTTTTCGCAGGCTTTTCCCTCATAGCAGACTTGTCTTTCTTAGTGCGCTTTTCCTTTTTCGCAGGTGCTTCTTGCTGAGCGTTTCCAACAGGATCGGGGACAATAGGAATCTGCCCCGTAAACTGCTCGCGGTTGATCATTCCCCTTTTCAGGGTGCGGCTCCTCGAAACAAAGTGCCCGATAAGCATGACTAGTCCAAACAGTAAGCAAATACCGGTATAGATGAGGGTCATCTGATCACCCGACGCGCGAACCACACCAACGATCGCCGCGATCAGATAGAGAATTCCTGCAACAATTTCACCGCCCGCAACTCTTTTGCCATTGCACGCCAAAAGAATAATTCCTGAAATAAGAATTAAACAAGCCAGGATAAATGACGTGCCTTCAGGCAAATACACGACTTCACGCATAAAGTTCATGATGTCATCGGCACCGAAAAATCCGGCTGTAGCCAGGTTATATCCAATGAAAACAACCAGGCCTAACGAAAGTATTCCAAAAATTATTTTTAATGCCCTCAAAGCAAACTCCTTGTCGCAATACATGCGCATCAAATTCTATTTCATTTTGTTCAGAGAAATGTTTGCCTTTTCTCGTGTATTTGTAAAGTAAACATTCCCGCAGCTCGAACATATAACAATACAGTTCAACAGCACACTTAACAATACGCAACATGCCATGCATTTACAGGAACATTGCCCATATAGAAGTAATTTGTTGACTGGTCTCCGTATTTCCACATAAGCCAAAAAAGCGTGCATGCCATCATGTACTCGGTTCTCGCACCGAAGCCCGCAACCATGCGCAAATAAAACGCTCGGTAAACAATGATTGGGAACTTTTGCCCGTGCATCGATCATCTTTCCGTACTGCTAGAATGAAGTCAAAATATAGTGATCTTTTGAAAGGAATCGCATGCCAACCTACGAAAACAGAAGTCAGATTCCAGAAAAATACACGTGGGATTTAACCTCAATCTATAAAACCGACGAAGATTTCGAACAAGCGCTCAAACAAGCTCAGGACTACCCTGCGCGTTTGAGTGCATTCAAAGGCAAAATTTCTCAGTCCGCCGACGAACTTTTGAAGTTTCTCAAAACAGATGAAGAGATCGGCATCAATTTAGACAAACTCATCACCTATTCCCAGCGCAAAGGTGATGAAGACACGCGCGTATCAAAATACCAGGCATATACCTCGCAGGTCATAAGCGTGTATACGCAAATCTCCGCAGCGGAATCGTGGTTTAACGCCGAGCTTTTAACGCTTACCGATGACCAGATGGAAGCATTCTACAAAGCGCAGCCTCAACTAGAGGTATATCGCCGCGCGTTAAGCTTGATCTTCCGCCAACGTGCGCACACGCTTTCGGCTCCTGAAGAAGCGCTGCTAGCGCAGGCAGGAGATATGGCAACTCAGCCCGAAAACATTTTCTCAATGTTTAACGATGCCGACCTCACCTTCGACGACGCCGTAGATTCACAAGGTGAAAAGCATCCGGTTACCCACGGATCGTACATCCCGCTGATGATGAGCAAGGATCGCGCGCTTCGCGAATCGGCATTTCATTCGATCTACAGCAAATATGGCGCATTCCGCAATACGTCGGCCGCCATGCTGGCAAGTCAGGTGAAGCAGCTGAAGTTTTTCAGCCAGGCGCGCAAATATCCGACTTCGCTTGCGTATTGCCTCGATCAAAATGAGGTTCCCACCAGCGTGTACGACAACCTCGTCAAGGCCGTGCGCGCGAATCTTCCGCAGTTCTATGACTACATCGCGCTGCGCAAACGCGTGTTGGGCTTAGACGAATTGCATTATTGGGATATCTATGCACCGTTGGTCGACGACGTCGAAATGAACTTCACCTACGAGGAAGCGTGCGATTTGATCTTAAAGGCGCTCGCCCCAATGGGGAAAGATTACGTGGCACTCGTGCGCAAGGGTCTTTCCGAGCGTTGGGTCGACGTTTACGAGACTCCGGGTAAGCGTTCTGGCGCATACTCGGCCGGTGGATACGGAATGCACCCCGTGATTTTGATGAACTTCCAGGGAAAGCTGGATGACGTCTTCACGCTTATCCATGAGATGGGTCACTCGATCCACACGTATTTGTCGACGCACAATCAGCCTGCCGTCTACTCGAATTACGTGATCTTCGTGGCCGAGGTGGCAAGCACCTGCAACGAAGCGCTACTTTCGCATTACCTGCTCGAACATGAGAAAGATCCTAAGAAGCATGCCTATATTTTGAATCACTTCTTAGAGCAGTTCCGCGGGACCATTTATCGCCAGTGCATGTTTGCGGAATTTGAACGCGCGGTCAACGACATGAATGCAAAGGGCGAAGGTATTACCGCCGACGCGTTGTGCCAAAAGTATCTGCAGCTCAATCACGATTATTACGGCGATGGCGTTCATTTGGACGAAGAGATCGGCATGGAGTGGGCACGTATTCCACACTTCTACTATGACTACTACGTGTATCAGTACTCCACGGGATTTGCCGCCGCGATCGCGCTTTCGCAGCGTATTCTAAATGAGGGCGAACCAGCGGTACAAGATTATCTTGGCTTCCTGAAAAGCGGAAGCAGCAAACCGCCTATCGAGCTGTTGCGTGGTGCGGGCGTGGATATGGCTACGCCAAAGCCCGTCAACGATGCCCTTGCGTATTTCGGTGATCTCGAGAAGGAACTTGAGAAAGAAATTTAGCGCTTGCCGCACAAAGTCGTTGGAGGTTTTCCCAGCGTCTTGATGTGCTAGCTCGAAGCCCAAATTCGTTTGCGAACTTTCGCCTACGGATTTGGGCTTTTCTTTGTAAAAAATACGCCCGCCCTGACAAATGCCAAGACGGACGTATTAGGGGGGTTACAGTTAATGCGCTTCCCTTACGGCAAACGCACGGACTGCCGTTTTACCGATCTTGCGTTCTACATAATTGCAGGAACGACGATCGTTACGGGGAGTGCTGCCGTCACGATGAGGTAACGCAGCAGGTAGCCGCCGATGAGAACGCCGACGAAACTGCACACATCAGCGAACTGCGGATTCGGCTTCTTACCGAACTTGCCAATAGAATCGATGATGATTGGAATGACAAGACCGATCAGGATAAAGCCAATCCAGAACATCGGAGCAAACTGACCAGCAAGAAGGCTCACAACGGTTGCATGTGCCTGTGCGCCAGCGGTGTTCACGATGAACAGCATTGCTGCAACCAGAACAACCTCGGCAATTGGCAGCCAGTAGTGAATCGCGTTGACCGAGGTCAGGGACTCTTCTTCCTTCGGGCTCTCGATTACCGTAACCAGCATGACCGATGCCATTCCGGTTGAAACTGCAGAAACCAAGAACAGAACAGGAAGGATTGCGTTGTTCCACAGTGGGAACGTATGCACAACGCCTAACAGGCAGCCAGTGTATGCGCCCACGCAGATGCCGAAGATCGATCCAAGAAGATCAAGCCAATGTGGCACCTTCTTGTGGATTATCTCCATGATGAGCACGATGAGCGCGATCACTTCGAAAATTGCTAAGAAGTAAACGCCCCAGGTCATCACCGATCCGGTGTTATGCAACAGCAAGGCGAAACGCAGAGGATTCTGGAATCCGGCGCGCGCGTCTAACATCAGCAAGACCAAGCCGACAGCAACCGCGATTGGTGCAATCCAACGTCCAGCCTTGCGTGCTATTGTCGCATTTGGGTGTCTCCAAGCAGCTAAAGCGGAGGTAATGAATGCGCCGCCGCCCAAGCCTGCTAAGAACAGGTATAAGGCAATAGGCACATCCCATACGGGTGTAAATTCCATCTTCCATCACCTCACGTAGTAGACTTTTGACTTCGTGAGGTCGCCCGCAATAGGCTGAGCGTTTGTGCGCTCAATTTCACGAGAAATCTCACTATCAGGGTCATCAAGGTCGCCCCAGATACGTACACCCGTTGGGCAAGCAGTAACACAGTTTGATGCGTCCTGACCGCTACCGGTATTTGCTACGCAGTAACGGCACTTTCCAACCGTACCTGTTTGGCTATTAACCACACGAACCTGATATGGGCACGCTGCCATGCAATATTTACAGCCAATGCAACGCCCCTGATCAACTTCAACAATCCCATCAGGGCCAAAATGTGAAGCTCCTGTTGGGCAAACACTTACACACGGAGCATCTTCACACTGCATGCACTGCAGCGGAACGGTCTCCATGTGAACCGCCGGATACGTGCCTGTTTCCTTCGTTTCATAACGAATGAACGCTTCATCATCCAGCAAATGATTTTGGTTCTGGCACGCGAGACGGCAGGCGAAGCACCCGATGCACTTCTTCGTGTTTATTAACATTCCATACCGAGCCATTACGCACCCACTTTCCGTACCGTAACGACCGCTTCTTGAACCATCGCCGCACCGGTTCCCGGTTCAGAGTCCAGCGGAACAATGCTTTTCACTGGAACACCAACGTTATAGGCAGCCGTTTCATCTTGTGATGTAGCGCCATAGTGCTCAGCCATCCAAACTGCTTCAGGATGAATGCAGCTGGTCACATGAGCTCTGGCTCTAAAGCTTCCGATATCAGACGTAACTTCAACTTCGTCGTTTTCAGAAACGCCGATAGACTGTGCGTAGTCGGAATTAATCCACAGACGATCAAGCCCATAGGTCTTTGAGACTTGCATCAGGCGGGCAACATTGCTGGTAAAGGTATTCGTGTGAATAGCCTGTGAGCCAATGAGCAAACGAAGATTGTCGCCCGAAGCTTCGCGTTTAGGCTCAGTCCAAGTAGGTACCGCAGAAAGACCCGCATCCTGGAATGCATTCGACGAGAAATCAAGTCTGCCGGAAGACGTGCGATACGTTGGAGTGGATCCATACGTAACGTTGGTATTCGGAATGCTTGAAACAGCTTCAGACTGAAGGCCATCGTATGAGACATTCATCAGATCTGCGCACGCTCTGTTGTAGTCATCAACATCGAAGTTGAAGTCGTCGCCCACACCTTCGGCATCCGCAAGTCCGCTGATAATTTCGGCAACGGTCTTGGTGTCTGGGTGAATTTGGTCGATGACCGGGTGACGAACGGCAGCAACAGAAGAAATTCCCGACGCCGTCTGAATGGTATCCGTGCGCTCAAGATAACTCGTAAGCGGCAGGACGTAATCAGCAAGCTGTGCGGTATCCGTCATCATGGTGTCACACACAACTAAGCAATCAAGCGCATTTAAGGCCTGCGTAACTTGGTCTTTGTCGGTAAAGTCCTGAACAGGGTTTGTCTCGAACAGAATTGCTCCGGTGATATCGCCAGAAAGCATACCGCGGATCGCACCAACCGCGCTGCTTCCACTGCTCAAAGGTGCTGCGTCAGAGCCCACCGGGCTATCGCTTACCTGATCAAGCTGGCTGATGCCTGCAGACGCCAGCATCGAATCGCTGATGTATGGAGCACGGCCATAGATCATGCCGCCTTCTTGGTTGGTGTTGCCCAACATTGCGTTGACCAGAAGAAGCATACGAACCGTATCCGCGCTGTTCTGGTATCCACAGCCAAATGCACCGGCCCATGACATTTCAACAAGCGAACGTGGGGCATTGTTAATGAGGTCTGCTGCAATGCTCGCGATCTTGTCGGCAGGAATCCCTGTCTTGTCACTCGCCCAATCAGGAGTGTATTGACCCATTTCTGATGCAAAGCTTTGGAACCCATTTGCATGTTGGTTTACAAAGTTGCGATCATATGAACCTTTAAGAATCATCTGGTTCGCAATAGCCAGCAGCAATGCAAGTTCTGAACCAGGACGGCACGGTACCCATTCGCTTGCCATGCTTGAGAACGAGGTCAAGCGAGGATCGACGACAACCACATTGCCGCCTCTTTCGCGAAGCGTTTCAAAGTCAGCCGACTCCGCGGGACGCATACCGTCATAGTAGCTTTTGTCCAGGCTTAATACGTAATTTGCATTTGCAATGTCCGGTGAAGGGTACGCACCGGAAATATTTTCCACAGCAGCCGTGATATCGCAGTTGTTAAATGCGCCGTCGGTATAGTAGTTAGGAGATCCGATGGCCGTCATAAAACGACGTACGAAATAGCTATCGGTGCCGTGTCCTTGAATTGCAGCGATTTTTGAAGAATCGCTACCAAGGTTCTCTGCAATCTCAGTGAATGCTTGATCCCATGAGATCTGAGAAAAGCTGCCTGACTTATCTTTTTTCAATGGCTCAGTCAGGCGATCTTCGGAATATGGAAGCGTAATAAGACCTTGACCACGTCCGCAGATTTTACCGCGTGAATACGGATGGCCTGTCAGTCCCATTGCGCGCAATGGACGCTCATCGTTTATCCATATACTCATGCCACATTGATTTGAGCAGCCGTCGCACAACGTACAGCGTCTTTCACCACCAGTATTTTGGTAGTTGGCGGCGTGCGCCTGCTGCCAGGCACCAAAGCTCACGTAACCGGATACCCCTGCAAGAGCTATCGCCCCCGCACTTCCGGCCAGAAAGCTGCGCCTGGTCATTTTGTTTGACATATCAATTTCCTCTCTTTTAAAGCCTCAAGCAGAACATGCTCGCGACCAGAATCTTCATCGATTCAAAAATCGCCCGTTCAATTCCTCACGAAAGCGAATCGTTGTTTTGCGATCATCGTCTTACGAATCGTTGCTCTACAAAGCGTTGTTTTACGAAGCCTTGTCTTCCAACTCATCGTCTTCCGACTCATCATCATCGGGAGCCCACCGCAACGAAATTGCGGAAAGCACATCAACAATTGCCAGGTAGAAGTACGCTTCTTTGCCTAGCCTCAGCAACTTCAGTCGGTACCGAGTAAGCCAGCCAAAGCGCTCTCCTAAAAACATGTGCCCTTGTTCTTCTCCCCCAGAACGCAGAATGACTGCTGCAAGATCTGCTTCAAGGGACAAGTGATCAGGACAAGCCTGGAATTCTTTGGGAACCTGCATGCCCATACGCTCAATGAGGCTCTTCATATACACTGCCGAATCTCCGCCGTACATGCCCTTTTCGCCTGCGAAGGGAATTCGCATATCGGTTTCGGACCATGGGCAATACAAAGATTCGACGGGTACTGCGCTTTCGGGTAAGCCACCAACAAAGTGGTGGGAAGCAAACTGGGTTTTCTCTTCGTATGAAGGTGGATTTTTAATTGCTTCAACTTCAGGAGTAGAAATCCAATTTTCAAGCACGCACGCGCGATCATCTAACGGCGTCAATGCAGATCTACAACCCGTTAAAAAGTTATTCCAGTTTCCATACTGGATCTCTGCCTCCCACACGTTCTGAGGAACATGGGCAAAGCAATGAGAAATGGTTGAAAGAACATCTGCAAGTGAATCTGTTTGATGATCTTCAGACTGTTTTGAAACAGCTTGTTGCGCTTTCGTGCGTTCCATGAGAAATCCCTTTCGCTTCGTTCACGCAGAAAGCGTATTAACTACCCTGGTATGGACGCACCAAATCGCCTGTAAGCTGGGCGGTTGAGAGGACGCCTTGATTGATTGCCTCTTGCGCGATGTCTTGCCAGTCGATGAACTTGATCGCACCGTTCGGGCACTGCTCTGCGCAACGACCGCAAGAAATGCATTTCGTGGAAACGCCAGTCTCGCTGGAGACTTGTGGCATATTCCATGGGCATGCCTCGTGGCACATTCCGCAGCCGATGCATCTGCTTGCATCAACTACACGAGCACCCGTTTGATCATCCGAATGAATTGCATGTACAGGGCAATACTTCACGCACTGAGGATCTGCGCACTGTTTGCAAGATTTAATGGTGAATTCGCAGTTGCCGAAAATACCGTCGCCCGAACCAACGCTTGGTCCAAAGTTGTAGTTTTCCCAAACACGGACACGAGCCGTGTGCTGAGATGCCCAACCATCATTACGAAGGCTGCACATAAGTTCGCAACGCTGGCAGCCGCTACAACGGCCACGGTCGGTTACGATCATTTTTTGTGGGGTGGTTGAAAGTTGAATTCGACCAGACGCGATTGCATCTTCGGTCACGCCCCATTTTGCGACGACACCGCCGACAATCAAACCAGCTACGCCGCATCCGCACATTGCAAGTACGCTACGACGTGTAAACGTTTTTGGTTTAGTGGAGTTTCCGGCTTCTGGAGTAGCAGCATTTACTGTTTTTGCAGCGTCCGTTTTTGGAGCTTGCTGTGACTGCTCGTCCATCTTAGCCGTACTATCGTTATTCAGATTAGTATCTGACATACGCGTGTCTCCCCCTCACTTTCCAATAAATGAGAAAGTTCTCGTAGTCCAAAGCACCCACATAGGTGCTCCCCTCCCTCTCGGATCTATAGAAACACGTTTCGCACAACGCTTACGTTTATACCGATGTTTCAATTTTTGTATTGCCCTCATTCTGGGTAAAAAAAGAAAAATTTAGGGAAATATCAGCAATTTTGGAAATTACCCCGAAAAAGGGGGTACCCCTTCCAAAGATTTGTGCATACTTACAGGCACGCGTAAAAGCTGCGATATGTATCCATGGACATCAGCTGCATTTAGAGAAACACATGCAGCATTTAAACCATGACATATATATCTAAATGCTTTGAGCGAATCTCTTCTTGTGTCTAGGTTTCGCGCAACAACAGTAATCAAGAGATTTGGAGAGATCAATATGCCAGACGAAAAGTCTTATGGTTGGGCTGGCAAAATCCTGCGTGTAAATTTAAGCACGGGGGATATATCTACAATGCCAACTGAACCTTATAAACCATTTATTGGTGGTATGGGTATTGCCAACAAGATTATGTATGACGAGGTTCCCGCTGATACTGATCCATTTTCCGAGGCAAGCAAAATCGTATATGCAGTTGGACCACTCACCGCTTCTGGCGTCCCACTGGCTGGACGTATGACTATCGCAAGTCTTTCAACATTTACCGAAGGACATTTGATCGTCGATAGCCACACAGGCGGAATGTTGGGCGCTCGCATTAAGCAAGCTGGATACGATGCCATTATTGTTGAAGGCATTTCAGACCATCCGGTATACATTAATATTGTCGATGATGACGTTCAGATTAAAGATGCATCATTTGTATGGGGCATGGGCACACGTGAAACAACCGCTGCGCTCAACCGCGCAGAAAGCACGAAGGCGTGCGTCGCATGCATCGGACCTGCGGGCGAGAATTTGCTTCCATATGCATGCATGCTTAACTCTCGTAACCATTCAGCTGGCGCTGGTTTGGGTGCCGTCATGGGTTCTAAGAAACTCAAGGCACTCGTTGTCGAAGGCAATAAACCAGTGTATGTTTCCGATCCTCAAGCAGTTGCTGATCTTTCAGACTACATGCTTCGTGAGATCATTGGTTCAAACAACAACCATGTTGTTCCTTGCACACAACAGGAATGGGCAGAGTATTACGACGAGGGTTCTCGTTGGACTTCTGAGTATGGCTTGGATTGGCAACTTGCAGAAGGCGGTCCTGTTGAGACTGGTGAACCTAAACCAGGCGAGCTCAATACCGTCGGCTATCGTTGCATGAAATCCAAGAAGGACTTGGGCAGACTTGCTGCAGACTACACCATCAAGATGAATGGTTGTCACAGCTGCCCAATTCACTGCTACAGCGACCTGCGCAACCAGGCTTCTGCTGCTGCAGGCGGCGAAGAAATCGCTGGCAACACCTGCGTTCCTAACTTCCCATGGCAGTATATGGAAGGCATTCTGCACACGGGCATCACGCAGAAGAATATGCCTGAGGCGTTCATCAACTGGAACAATGCGATTGGTACCTGCGTTGATGAGCTGGGCTTGTGGTGCAACTACGCACAGCTCTACCGCGATATCGCTCACTGCATCCAGGCAGGCATTTTCCAGCGTGTGCTTCCTGCAGATGAATACAACATGTTTGACTGGACGAAGTTCAATGCAGACAACCAGGATCCATCTGTTATGGTTCAGATCCTTCGTCATATTGCTCGTAACGACAACGAAATGTCTTACATTGCATATGGTCCTATCGTTTGGACGAGACGTTGGAACGACGAGAACTGGTTCAACGAGCAGCCAAGCCAGCTGATCAACTATCGTGGTTGGCCGGTACACCATGCACTTGAGTGCTTCGGTCAGGTTGGTCTTCTGTACAACATGCTGTTCAACCGCGACGATATGGTTCACTCTGCCGTTAACTTCCAAGGTTGCGGACTTCCTATTGATGTGAAGAAATCCATCGCAGCTGAGGTTTGGGGCGGCGAAGATGCAGTCGATCCAGACAGAAACTACACGCCGATGAACGAGCACAAGGCACGCTTTGCGTGGTGGAGCGCGGTTACCGATGTTCTTCATGACTCACTGGTTATCTGCAACTGGGTATGGCCAATGACGATGAGCCCATCGAAGGATCGTAACTATCGTGGCGACCTGGACTTGGAGTCGAAGTTCTTCAAGGCAGTCACGGGCATTGATATGACAACCGATCAGCTCTATGACGCAGGTAACAAGATCATTACCCTGCAACGCTGCAACACCATTCGCGGCATGCACACCAATGATCTTCGCCACCAGCACGACGTTGTAACTGATTGGGTATTTAACATCAATCCTGGTCAGGCTGCATTTACCCCTGGCACCATCAAGATGGAGCGTAACGACTGGGAAACTGCACTTACCATGTTCTATCAACAATTCGGCTGGGATCCGAATACCGGAGCTCCAACCGCAGAACAGCTCGACAACTACGACATGCAGGATGTCCGAGCAGAGCTGCAGTCGTTAGATCTGATGTAGGAACTGGCGAAATCGTTCGCTGCATGAGATAGTTTCAGAACCCCTTGGAGAAATCCAAGGGGTTTCTTTATGCCCTTTTACCTAATTTACTTTGAGGTAGTCAAGGATTGCTTGGCGGGAATGAAGCCCCGTCTTTGCATAGATGCGCTTGATGTGCGCATGAACGGTGCCCGGTGAAATACAAAGCTCATCGGCGACCTTCTGCTGTGTATGGCCCATTGCATAAAGTGTCAACACTTCAACCTCGCGATCAGACAACAAGAACTGTTTTCCAAGTTCTTCGATGTCGGTTTGCATGGCCTTCATGCGAACATCTTCCATTGTTTCAGGAGCAGATTCGTTGTCGATGCCCATGAAACGCTTAACAAACCGTGAGTTTTTGGCCTTGAGTTCTTTTTCATCGCTCGCATCGTTAATCTTGATTAGTTGCGTAAATACGACCTGCGATGATGCCACGATACAGCAGGTAATCACCACGGTAATCTCCAGTGGATCAAACCCCCAACCGTTGAATAAGAAGAGCTCTCCCCTGCGCGCAAGGGCGCGCGAAAACAAGAACACCGTGAATCCGCCAATCGCGTAGAAGAACGGATCGCGCCATCCATATCCCATAAATGCAGCGACACCAAAACACGTATACATCACCATGATGGCGTTGAGGACGGTGGTTGCCACTGCTCCTACTTCAAGTGTGTTCGGGAAAACCGTATAGAGAAGCAGCGCCGTGCACGCAAGCGCCTGCATGACAATCCAGGAATAGGTACTGACGACTTTTCTGTTTCTTCTGAGAGCAACGACAACGATGAGGGCGCACACGATAATGACCAGGAAGAAGTAGGCAAATCGCGAAGGTGCAGAAAATGCGATTGGTTGCCCCGCAGGATAGCCGCGCAGAAGCCCAATTACGATGGCCATAAACCCAATGCCTAAGGCAAGGGCGGTGAGGAATCGTTTGCTGGAGGCATTATCTTTCACGAAATCAGTAAGGAGATCGCGCCCAAATTCAGGTCTGACCTGGAAGGGGCGCTTCACTTTACGAGCAGACAGCATAAAGGCGAATTGGCAAAGCGTAAGAATTGCCGCCGTAAAATCATCGAAGGGATTAGGAACGTAGACGCATATGAATAGCACGACTTCGCTTACCGCCATCCCAATGGCGATGATTCCCAGCGTCGTTAGCATGTTTGCTCCACGTATATAGCGAATCCAATACGCAATCATGAACATGCCGAATATCTCGTTAACGATATGCAGCACGATGATGAACGTTTCAGATGAATTCGGATTCTGTGTTGCCAGTCCCAACGCCACCAGCAATGCAGCCTGCAATACAATGGACGCACGCATCATTCGATTTACTTGGCGTTTAGAAAACGATATATTGAGCGCCACCATGATCGCAAGCACAATCATGAAAAATGCGATCATGACCAGCGCAGAACCATCGGTGTTGATTCCGTCATCGGTAAAGTGGTAGCTCCCGTAACTTCCGATGATGATGCTGCATCGAGCGCATGCGAGACCTAGAAACGTCGCCCAAAAAGACTTTATGAGATATTGCAAACCATCTTTAAAGCCCAATGATGCTGTTTTCTCAGAAGCCACGCACCCTCCTTGCGAAAGTTTCAAAGAAAGAAGTCTGTGTATAGAAAAATCTGTACTGTTTATAGACAAAATAATTACCAAAAGCAATTTTTGATACTACTTCAATTACACAGGAATGAAAATAATTCCAGGGTCAAATTCATGAAAATGAGAAAATCAAACACACGAACACCCGTTCAGCAACGAAAAAATTACGAACCCACCAACGGAATGCACGAATCCATGTTACGAATCTGACATAAATTGGTTTTTACCCTCAAAGAGGATAGGGATCCCCTGCCCTTTACGGGCACAATGAAACCGAAATAAGGGGGGATATATAAATGGAAGAAAATTCATCGCTGCAAGATGAAGAAAAAGATTCATCAAACGAAAAAGATTCGTTAAATTCTTCTGTGAATTCGAACGCCGACACATCTTCAGCCAACGCCGCAATCTCTTCGGATAAGGTGTCGGATGAGGCTAATTCTGAGGCTCCTTCGAACGCAATCCCAAATAATGCGCAAGAAATTCTAGACCAGCAAGACGCTCAGCAACAAGAAACAAACCAAGAGCCAGAAAAGACTCCTGAACAGCTGCAAACTGAAGCCGAAGTGAATGCGCTTAAGGGAGTGTTTGCGGACATTCGCCATCAATCGCGCATGAGCAATTTGGTTACGCCGGACCGTTGGGCGGAACGCGCAATGATTCCCGAGCATCTGAGCAGCCAGCAATTCGTCGACTTGGTTTTTGATGTGATTGCCACGGGTGGTGTCGCAGAAAAGTCCGAATCGGAAGATTCCGGCGCGGATGAAGATGCAAATGCAGCAGATGGCTCGGCGGCAGAAGACACACAGGCTGTGCAGGGCAAAGCACCTCAGACATCCGAGGTTTCGGCAGACGATGCAGCATCTGATCAGGAAGGCGATTCGTCGGGCGAAGATATGACCGCTGATGCTGATGAGGCGGATGCAGAGAATTCAGAACCAGTCGGGGCACTTGCCGCTATTAAGGCGGGAATAGTTTCTATTCCTTGCTCTGATATCGTTTCCATGGAAGGTAAAGATACGATGTATCTTTACTCGAACAAGCTGATGACCGACGTGTATGCGCGCTGGGCATTTCTCGCAAACGAGGATGACCGCGTAGCCACGTTTGTGGAATGCGTGCGTCAAGAATCAAAGACATACCCGCGCCCGATGATCTATCGTGCCCTGACGCACCATCCGTTTGATCTTACCGAAGACGAAGTCTTAGATGCATGGAAGGCCACGCAAGAGACGAATCTGTATCCTGATATCAAATCGTGCACCGCGAGCAATGGCGATGTGTATTTCTATTCGGATAAATACCTCGACGAAAATTATGCAAAGGCATTAGCCGAGTATTACTCCGTCGAACGTTACATGAGTCCATAAACCACATGACATTTTCTGTTTGTCATTTACGTTGTTATTGAAAGGAACACTATGCCCAAGAGCGAAGTTCGAAACTTATATATGGACGTTCCCGACCGTCATGTCATCAGGACACAAGACGTGTACCAAACGCAGACTGAAATCGGTGTGCGCCAGTATTCAGATACCTTGCTTCATGTGGTTGCAAACTATCAGAACAGTGGAATTCCTGAGGGATGTAACGCTGAAGGAATGGCCGGAAAGTCAAAGCACGGCGAGATTGCATGCCAGATTTATGCGGTCATCAATCCGAAGACACGCACCATCGACCACATCGGGTTCCGCAGCCGCGGTTGTTTATCCATTACCGCATGTGCAAGCCAAATTTGTGTAATGGCGCATGGGCTCACAATCCAGCGTGCACTCACCATTACTCCTGATGATATTAAACAATCGCTTGATGGCGTGCCATACGACAAAGAAGACACCCCGGTGTTTGCGGTAGAGGCGCTGCACGCGGCAATTGGCGACTTCTTGCTGTCAGAAGGCGGACTTGAGCTGCAACAGAAGGAAGCTCCCTGCGATGTCGATGGCATGAACTGCTTACTTTGCGAACACTGCAGCCTGCGTAACCTGCGTATGGATTGGATCGTAGAGCATCGCGAAGATGCCGACAAAGTGAAAAGCTCAACGACCGCAAAGAACGCAACCGAAAAAAGCGAGAAGTAATTTCGTCAATCGTGCTTGGTACGCCCTGCTTCCTGCGCAGCAAAAGGCAGGGCGTAGAGCACCTAAAAGCGTAATGCAATGCACCTATTCTCGTTTCCTGGAGTAGGTGCTTCTTATTTCCGAAAACGTTTTCGACCTCTCTTCAACAGCAGAAATTCTGATACCTTTTTCTATTCGAGCATATTTTTCGTCAAATATTTGATTGTTTCTATGACAAATTGAAGACTTTAAATTCCTCATTTAGCACGCTGAGAACGTGATATTATCTTTTTTAAATCTATTCTTATCTGGGGATAATACGTGGATCAGCATAATGAAGAACATAAATCTGGCTTTTCAGAATCTTCCGGGTCTGAGGCCGTGCTTGTTTCATCACATGCGAAACATGCGAATGTGATCATTGCTGGTCTCGCGGTGCTTGTTGTTGTCATCATGTTTGTCTCGCTTGCCTTGGGCCGATTCTCTATACCGCCCGACCAAGCGGTAAAAATGATTCTGAATAACATTGTTCCCATCAACCAAACCTGGACCGACCAGCAAGCGGCGTTGTTTTTTAACGTGCGCCTGCCTCGTGTTTTGATGGCGCTGCTCGTTGGATGCTGTCTTTCGGTCGCCGGTGCCGCATACCAAGGAACCTTTCAGAACCCCCTGGTAGCTCCCGATATTTTAGGCGCAAGCCAAGGTGCTGCATTTGGTGCAGCGGTTGCAATTCTGATGCATTTTTCCGATTGGGGCATTTCGATCAACGCATTTTGCTGGTCGCTCTTTACGGTTTTTCTTGTTCTTGTCATCAGTGCACATGCGCGGGGAAATCACATCACCGTCGTGGTGTTGGCGGGCGTTATGGTAAGTTCCCTGTTCTCTGCAGGTGTGTCATATGCAAAATTGGTCGCCGACCCCAATGATGAACTCGCGGAAATCACGTATTGGCTGATGGGAAGCGTCACAGGAGCTTCCATGTCGGGAATCGCTAACGTGTTTCCCATCATGCTTGTGGGAAGTATCATTCTTTTCGTGGTTCGCTGGCGCATCAATATCTTGACCATGGGCGACGACGAAGCCGCAACCATGGGTGTGAATGCGCGCAAGATTCGTCTTCTTATCATCATTGCCGCCACGTTAGTAACGGCGGCAAGCGTATGTGTGACCGGAATGATTGGCTGGGTTGGTCTAGTTATTCCGCACCTATGCCGCATGCTGGTCGGCGCTGATTATCGAAAACTCATTCCTGCATCGATGCTGATGGGTTCAGGATTTTTATTGCTGGTAGATGATATCGCACGCCTGGCAACGGCCCAGGAAATTCCTATCGGAATTCTGACCGCATTTGTAGGTGCTCCATTCTTCTTATTCCTTATCACAAGAAAGAAGCGTGCATGAGCATTGACGTTAAACATGTAAGTTTTTCATACGGCAAACACGAAGTGTTGCATGATGTGTCATTTGAGATTCCCGATTCCACGCTGGTAAATGTATTGGGGCCAAATGGCGTAGGCAAGTCTACCCTGTTCAGATGTATTTTATGTCTCAATAATACCTATACGGGACAAATCCTTGTCAATGGCAAAGACATTCGCAACATGTCGGTGAAAGAACGTGCGCGGGAAATCTCCTATATTCCGCAGTCGCATACGCCTGTCTATGACTACGAAGTCATAGATGTGGTGACGATGGCCACGGGACATGAGCTCAAGCTGTTGGCAAACCCGGGCAAAACGCAGCTCGAACATGCCTATGAAGCACTCGAGCGTGTGGGAATCGAAAAATTTGCGCATCGTACGTATACGCAGATTTCTGGTGGCGAGCAGCAGCTGGTGTTGATTGCAAGAGCACTCGCCCAAAACGCAAAGACAATCATCATGGATGAGCCAACGAGTGCATTGGATTATGGCAACACGGTACGCGTTCTTTCCTGCGTGAAAGAGCTCGCTCACGAAGGCTTGTCCATCATTCAGTCAACTCACAATCCCGACCAAGCATTTCTATATTCCGGTCGCACGCTGGTGCTTTCGAATGGAAGGGTTATGGCTTACGGAGACCCGCGCGACATCATAACGTCAGAGCTGATCAGCAAGCTCTATCACGTCGACGTTGACGTTCAATCGCTTTACAACGACAAGGTGCGTGTATGCATCCCTGTTGATCAAATCCACGATTAGAAAGAAGGAGAAATGGGAGGAAAAGCGAAATCAAGAAAGAAGCGAATTGGGGGTGTTGTAGCTGGATGTGTAGTAGTATTTGCGCTTGCATTTGTACTTGCGTTTTCGCTCGCTTCACTTACCGGCTGCTCATCATCGGATAATTCGCAAGGAGGCAACGGAAATACCACAACGGCTGCGCAAACGAATTCGGGAAGTTCAGAGACACGTGAATTCACCGATTCAGCGGGACGAACCGTAGAAATTCCTACCAACATTGAACGTATCGCCCCATCTGGCTATACGGCACAGCAGGTTCTATTGACTATTGCACCAGATAAGATGGTTGGTCTTGCGAGCGAGTTAACTGATGACCAAGTAAAGATTTTTGGTGACGAATTTAAAGACAAACCCGTGTTCGGAGCATTCCTAGGTGCAAAAGATACGTTTAACCGCGAAGCAGTGGCCAGTGCAGATCCACAGATCATCATTGATACCGGTGAGAAAAAGGATGGTATTGCTGACGATCTCGATAATCTTCAAAACCAGACCGGCATCCCGTGCGTGTTTATCGAAACAACACTTTCGGACTACGGCGACGCCTATCGCACTCTTGGCGATCTGTTAGGCGAACAAGACCGTGGAAACGAAATTGGCGATTACCTACAGGGCGCATACGACCAAACCACCAGCGTCATGCAGACCATTCCGCAGGATCAACGTGCACGGGTTGCCTACATGGTCGGTGACCAGGGAACCAATGCAATTGCCCAAGGATCCTATCAGGGCCAGGTCATCGATATGGTTGCAAATAATGTGGTAACTGCCGAAAAGGTATCCGGAAAGGGTGACGGCAACCAAATTTCAATGGAGCAGATGGCGAACTGGAATCCTGATTACATCATCTTCCAGGACCAGAGTGTTTATGACTCAGCACAAACCGACCCTGCTTGGCTGACTATTTCCGGAATGCAAAAGGGACAAGATTACGTATGCCCGAGTGTTCCGTGGTGCTGGCTCAACAGCCCTCCAACGGTCAATCAGATGTTGGGCGTGCAGTGGCTTCCGCGCGTCTTATATCCGGATCATTTCAGCGATTCGATTCAGGACGTGACCAGGACATACTTCAAGACCATGTACAACTATGATCTTTCAGATGACGAATTGAATGACATACTGCAACATGCACTTCCTGCAGATCAGGAATAGTTTTCTGTAGGGATTGCTGCAGGGGAGGTTCTAGTTCACCTTCATGGTTCATTTTACATACGCCACTTAATGGAAAAGAGGTCGCGCTACGCGGCCTCTTTTCATTTCTGGGCGTTTCGTTTTGTGTGTTTTGTGACTTACGCCTATCGTTTTGCGGCTTGTACCTATTACCTCTTGTGGATACGTGCTTACCGCTTTGTGACTTCCGCATTATCCACCAGGCGCATAAGCTCCTGCTGACTATGCACGTTCAGCTTGCGGTAGATATGGCGGATATGCGTCTTCGCCGTGCCTTCGCTGATGAAAAGCTTGTTCTCGATGTATTTGGCGTTGAAGCCTTTTGCGAGATAGAAGAACACCTCTGTTTCACGACGGGACAACAGGAAGGTATTTGCCACCGCTTCGCAGCGAATGCGGAACGGTCCCGGGCGTTTTCCGCCCTTTTGGTCTTTTGCGCCATTCTTACCGGTATTCTCTGGTCCCTCATATCCGATAGACATTCCGGCAAGGCGCACACTTGAGCGATATGAAAGCTTCGGTGATTGATGCGGTGCTGGCTTCGATACGGGTTGGGTTTGTCCGGAGCTGCTTTCTGCCCCATGGGTTTGTCCAGATGCTTCGGCACTACCATTCGCGACGGAGCCCACATTCGCGTCGTTTGCATGGGTGACACGCGTGGTATTATCGGCGCCGTTGAGGCCGTTCGCCGTGTTGACGCCGTTCGCGTTGGCATCATATGAAGGTGCCTGCACACCAGGAGCAGAAGACCCCTGCGCACCAGGGGCCAGCTGTTCCGCATCCAAATCAGAGCGAAAACTGTTCGCAAGCATGGGACCCGATTTCACCAACCGTGCAATGTCCCGCTCTCGTGGGAGCAGCGCACATCCTATAAGCAGCAAGATGATAAACATCAGAGACATCTGATACACATCTAAAGAAATGTTCCCGTAGGTCGACACGATCGCCGGCAGAAACGTCTCGACCAAAATGCCGAATGCCATCATTCCACGTCCAAGGCCAAACATAAGCACCGGTGACACGCGGAAATTCGCTGACACGCCACAGAAGAAAATCCAAAGAAGTGCCTCGAATGAGAAACATCCGATAAGCGGGATCAAAGCTAAAACAAACGATGATCCACTCGCGTTAAAGAAACCCGGGATAAACGCAAGCGCAACGAAGGGGATCGCAGGGCGAAAATAACGTTCCCACCGTATGGTTCCATCATTTTTTTGCATCGCAAGGAAAAAGATAAGCATGGTAATTCCGCTGGCGACTACAAGTAAAAGTCGATTCGATGGACTTGCCGCAGGAAGCATCGCCTGAATAGAAATCTGTCGAAGCGAGCTGAGGACAATACCCATGATAACGATAGGCACGCTGATGGTCAGAAGAAAGCGCAACCTGTTAACCGGCAGTGGATTGAAAATAGGGGCATTGTCCGCATCATCACCTTCGGGAATTTCCTCGGGAGTAATCTGCCATAACAGCCAGAGTTCAACAAGAGGAATCAGCATGGCGATGATTTCTGATACAGGGTATGGAATAAAGCTAAGCAGGAGCACAAAAACCACAATACTCAGGAACACAGAGATAGCAGTTCCTGCAACAATCACTTTCGCATCACAGCGGGAATACGCCACGCCCCAAAATATGATGAGGAACGCCGATCCTGCACCGGTGGTAAGTCCGGATATCACCCCAAGAAATTGATTGCTTATGCTGTCCGTGAACAAAAACAAAAATGTACCGATACACGCAAGGACAGCGGAAACTACCAGGAGCTTTTTTGACGTGTAGAAATTTAAAAATTTCTGATCGGTCGCACCTGCAAAGAGTAAGCACACAACGTACGCGAAAATAGATACGACATACGGCAAGGTCAGATGCGTACCAAACGATCCTTGCCAAATCATTTGTGTGCCAAAAAGCATAGGCGCACCAAACATGGTGGCATATACCCATGCCTGATGAAGACCAAAGCCTATTGACAAATATGGAAGTGTTCTCTCACTTCCCGGCTGAATAGAAGATTTACGAGATTGTCCCCGATTCATCTCAGCCACACGACCACCCCTCAACGGTCGAAATTGGCGCTCTTCTGAATTCCCAGTTACAAAGAGCTTTCTTCTTAAAGTATTCTGTTTTGCCGCATACAAAATCTCTGTTGGCTTCTGTACGCTTCAAGTAAATTCTATGAAAAAGAGGACAAACCAACTGGCCGTTTAGTTCGTCCTCTCCATGAATGACAATGATTTTTGGAGACTATTGCGTCACCGTTACGACGAGATGATCCCAGTTTTCGAGTACGGTATCATTTCCCGTCGTTCCATTGCCATCGAGTGTGGATTGCGTGCCCGGGTTTTGAGACTCTGCTTTATACACCGTGCACGTGTACTGCCTGCCAGACAAGGTGTCTGCCAAGCTTGAAGTGCTATGGTCATGGACTGCTTCAACAGAATTTGCATCTTCAGAAGAAACTGCACATTCTTGGATTACATCCGAGGCATTGCTGCCATCCGGAACAACCACAACTCCAGCCTTCACCCCACCGTTTACTGCGGTTTGATCGACAGTGACCGGAACCATAATTACGCCTTCGGCATCTGAACTTGCTACCTGCTCGTCGTGAACATAGTAGAATCCGTATGCCGGAGCAACAATTAAGGCACAAGCCAAAATCGCAACCGCTGCAACAAGAGCAATCTTGATGCGGTTTATGTTGGCCATAAGTGTTCCTTCCTTGAAGGATCTTCGCTCATTGCAACATAGTCAAATTATACTTCTATAAGACACATGCACTCAAGTCGACGATTTCAGCCCCGTTGCGTTTCTCCTGTTCAAACGCGGGCCTTGTTCCATTCGTATGAAAGATCAGCCTCTCAGGATGATGTTGGCATCTCGGAAGTTTCTACAATTTTTAAGTAAAGAAACAACTGAACCATGGGTAAAAACAAAGAGGGGAACGTATGAGCGAAGAGAAAAAGGCATCAAAAAAGGATGCCACATCCGATGAGGACATTTTGTTTCCTCAATCAACGTTTGACTATGATCCGTTGAGCGTTGATGACAACGAAATCGATCAAGAGAAAATGGATGACGACAATCCGTACGATACCGTCGATTATCCAACCGTTCGTAACATGCCAGAGGATATGCATCACGGACCGCGCTATACCGCGGAGCGCCAAGGCAGTGTGGAGAAAGCAGTCGATGAACTGTTTGACCACAATCCATCGCGCAAGCCCGTGTTCTTGAAGATCCTGAAATGGTGCGAAGGCGGAAGCCTTAATAGCGAATTGTCTGAAAAGATTAAGGCGGCGCAGAACAACAATTATTCCGTGTACACGCCTACGATGTTGTGCCGGATGCTCGAACGCACCGGTGCCCTCACCCTTACGATGCCCGAGACAAGTGAGGAAGAGGAAGATATCGAAGATGGCGTTCGCTATCTGAAGATTAACAAACATGTCGACCCCACCTGGACCACCACCGAAGATGGTTCTGAGGTATATCAAAAATATATGCAGGGTGACGAATTCAAGGACATCGTGCTGAATCGTGATGTGAAGTACGCCGAGCCTTATTTGGTTATTCTCAATGCGTTAAACGAGGCGCCTCATTCGAAGAAGGAGCTGGAAGATATGGTGAATGACATGCCTATTCTTCAGCATCCGCGCCGTTTCGGCGGACATTTCATCGACATGCTTGAGCGCTGCGCGGCAATCGAGTGGCGAGATCGTTCGTGGCACATCACCGACCTTGGCAAAGCGATGATTCCCGCAGTACAGCAGAAAGTATTTGAGATGAAAGAAGCCGAACTTACCAAGGATCAGGAGTCACAAAATGCCGCAGAATAATACCGAACAAGCAGCTTCCGTATCCGAAGAAGAACGCCGCACGTCGGCCCCTGAAAATACGGCAGCATCAAAGCGCTCACAGGATGCTTCCGCACCTGAAGAAGAACAAACGACCGACACCGAAGGGTCCGAAGAAGAAGTAGATTTACCTTCCCTGATGAATATGCGTGCACGTACCTATGGCGTTTTGGCGCGCTTGTATCGAAAAGAAGTTGACGATGATGTCCTAAAAGAGCTGCAGGGAATGCGCTTCCCTACCGCTACGGGAAATAAGAAGGTGGATAAGGGATATCGCCTTTTGTATGACTATCTGAAAGGTGCCTGGGAGGACAGCGTGACCGAGCTTGCGGTGGACTACGTGCGCACCTTCATTGGGCACGGCGTGAATGGATACTCTGCGGCATATCCGTATGAAAGTGTGTATACTTCGGAAAAACGCCTGATGATGCAGGAAGCCCGCGCAGAAGTTTTACAGACGCTGCGCGATAACCACCTCAAGCGCAATCAATGGAATGAGGGCGAAGATCATATCGCCATCGAGTTGGAGTTCATGCAGCGTATGTCGATGCGTACCGCCAAAGCGCTGCGTGACGAGCGCGAAGATGATGCGATTACCTATCTTGAGACGCAATTCCGGTTTGCCAATGATCACCTGATGAACTGGCTGCCGATGCTTACCAAGGATATGTTGATGTTCGCAAAGACTGATTTTTACAAGGGTCTTGCGTATTTGACCATGGGATATGTCGAAGAAGACGTTGATATCTTGAAAGAGCTGCTTGATAGCGTCAATGATGGCGAGGCGGAATAGGATTTTCTCTTGCTTGCACGTAAAAAACAGGGGGGCGCGCCGCATGGCACGTCCCCCATTTTTGTTCAATCAGTTCTGCTTTTTTCAAACGCTATTCGATCTCAAATTTTCCTAAAAATGCCTGGCCACCGATGGTGCTCGGAGCAGCATTGCCCGCTTCCTCCAAGTAATGAGACGGGCGTGTAAGGGCGATACGCTTCCCGTCTTCCGACTTCACGCGAACAATTTGCATGTTGGTACGCGCGGCAAGTTCCAGGTTTGACCGGCGGAAAAACGAAAAAATGAGGCGCTTGTTCGCCTTCGAAATTGCACAGAGGAACTTTCTGCGATCCTCGTTTAAAATACGATCGCGTGTTTCGTCAGTGCTCACGACCTCGAAAGCTCCTTGACGCGGAACAAATCCATCAATGGCAGCCATGAAGAAGACATTATCGTATTCACAGCCCGAGAGATTTTCCATCGTGCTGATGTGAATGGCATGAGGGTTCATCGGCCAGGTAGGAGTCATAATCTCGCGACGCATGAGGTCAAACATCTGCTCGGCGTTTTCATCGCCGACGATACGCTGTTGCAGCGGCTCGAATTCGATAAGGTCGAGTGCGCCCACGGCGCGAAGGAGATCAAAACCATGTCTGCCCGCATTGTGCTTGATGAATTCCTGTCCCTCTTCAAAGCGCTTTCCAAGCTCTTCGGAACGCAAGAACATCGAAGAGTCCGACAGCGTATGCGAAAGGGCATCGTAGAGATCCATTTCGTGTTCCTGCGCGTAATTTTGCAGCGACAGCCAGAAGTTACTGCGGGTGAGGTGATCATTAAAGCCACACCAACTTCTCCATGAGGTAAGATCCTGCGGATGTGCAAGCAGCGCGAGCTTCGTATACGCAACCAAGGCACGCGCTCGGTTCGTATCGCGCGGATCGCCAGTGAACTGGCCAAAGGCGCCCGCACACGATACTTCAAACCCACGCTTTTCCAGCAGGTTTTTCGCCATGAGTGCCCACGTCTTGTTCGGCACTACCACACAGGTGCGACCCTCAAAAATCTCTTCTTGTTGCTCATCAGACTCCGTTTTTGGTGCGCGATGCAACTTCTTATCGATATCGGTGCGATCTTTGTCACCATCTAAAACAAGGCGAATATACTTGGTAAGTTCGTTTGCCTCTTCTTCAGGCGTTGCCCATTTCACCGCGCAAAATGTCTGGTCATTAAGGTTGGTTGGCGCTTCGTTTGTCGAGGCATACGCAGGATTCATGTCCCCATGATGCGCGAGCGCATTTGCCATCGCGATGACCTGGTCATCTCCAAATGATTGCTGAAGTTTGAATACCTCAACGCCACGGCGCAGCGTATCAAATTCGGTAAACCCTTGGGGATAAGGATGGCGGCACGCAATCTGGAGCGTTTCATTGGGGTTGCCGGCGACGATGACACGATCCTTCGCCAACAGGCACATACTTACCTGCTGCGCGTGACTTAGGTTTTGGAAATCATCGCAAAGAACCACGTCATAGTGCTTTGCATACGCCGATCCCGCATCACTTTTCAGGAAGTCCGCTGCAAGCATGGGTGCCTCAGACGGAAGCATCGCATTGCGCGAGGTCAGAATGGTACGAATGATTTTCAAGAGATTCTTTTCGGGAACCCCCACCATCCAATCGTCAAATGGCGTGTAGTTTTCCATTTCACGGTAGAAATACGAAACCATGTTACGCAGCTTGCGGTTCGTCTCACCGGTTGTACGAATATCTTCCAAGAAGAAAAGATATTCTGCACGGGTGAGCAGGCGTGGAATCCTGCCGGTGCTTTCGCGCGCATCTTTCGTGTTTAAGACCCGCACGCATTCTTCAAGGGCGGTAGTGATGTGCACATGTTGCGCCGCATCCTTTTGATCTTCAGGTACAAATGAGACGAGACGGTCGCGTAATGCCTGCACCGAAAAGCCGTTTGATGCAACGACGAGAATCTTTTGGGGATCGGTTCCCTGGGTCAGCAGCTGCGCCGTGTAGCGGACAATTGCTTCGGTTTTTCCGGAGCGCGGGGCACCTTCAATTTTTGCCATACGGCCGGTAAACGCCAGGATATCTTCCATCATCTGACATCACCTATTCCTGGAAGGAGCCAACACGTGCATCGTACACGCGGCTTGATCCATCTTCGTAGTTTACTTGCCAGATGTCGTAGGTCAGCGGGAAGTCGGCCTGCTTGAGCTCGTAAATCTTCTTGTAGTCCTCGCCATCCGTTTCGCCTTCGGCTTGATCGGTTTCACCTTCGGCCTGGTCGGTTTCTGCCTCCTGGTCGGCTGCATCCTCTGTCTGGTTCGTTTCGGCATCGGGAGTGCTTTCCTGGTCGCCTGCCGCGGCAGTCGTGGCTTTGTCGGCCTCGGTTTCATCTGCCGCCGCTTCGTTGGCGTTATCTCCACGAAGACCTTCGCGCTCATCACGCGGCATGGGCTCCACTTCATCGGTTAAGCCGCGAGCCTTTTTGACCGAAAAGCCATGCTGCGCACTTGCCTCTTTAGTAAGCTCTGGAGACTCAAGGAAGTCCTCATCGGCCTTGTGTTCAGCCTCGATCCTTGCCTTGGCTTCCTGTTCTTTCTTTGCCGCCTCTTCTTCCCGGCGACGCTCTTCGGCTTCTTGTTTTGCCTTTTCACCAGCTACTTTTTGCGCCTCGTAGGACTCTTCGTCAGGCAAGACCACGCTGGTTACCCCATCGCCGAGCGCGCCATCACTATACTTCTGGCGCAATTCAGAAATGGCTTTCGCTGCCTTATCGGGCTCAACCGCGTTGGTGGTTTCGCAACGAAGCTTTGCGGTGAGTGCACCGTTTTCGAACTCGAGCTCATACCATTTAATAGCCAGCTCATCATTTCCAATACGCGACTGGCGGCGATTAAAGATGCGCATGTTGTTGCTCACGTTATAGAGCTCGTTATAGATCCAGCGCTCCATAACCTCACGCCACAGTTCGTCGGCACCCTCGTCGGATGATTTCAAATACTTACGCTGACCCATGCGAATCAGAAAGCGCGCCGTATTTTCTGGCTCGCCTTCACTTGCTTCGTGGTAACGCAAAAGTGTTTGCGCTACGTGCGTAAAGCACCGTGAAACTTCGAGTTTTAATTCGTCATTTTTTAGACGCTCATCGACATCTAAGATCAGTGTTAAAGACGGATGAGGCAATCCCATAAGGCCCTCCTTGTTTTGTTGCTCTCCCATGCGATGCAAAGCGTTTCGCTCGCATCATCCTTTTGTCTAAAACAACTGTAATCGCAGATGAATATATAAAATAATCCCACAAGGATGATATCTGTCATCCAGAAGCATCCTTCCCTTATGATTCCCAAACTTTTCTTCTCCTTACTATTTGGGTAACAAAATAGTTTGAGGGGGAAGCTCAACTATCGCGGGCTCTGAAAGAACTTCATGAGTTATTTCAATGAGTTGGTTCATGACGTACTAACTACGTTAGTTTCGACTCAATTGATTGATTCAAAACTCAATGAACGACCGCATGAATAACTGCATGGACCTCTTTCGCGACTGCCTCGATTTCTTGACTGCATGGAATTGCTGATTCAAGCAAACGATTCGCAAGCTCTTTTTCTCAAATCTGTTTTGAAAGACACACATCTATTGTTCAAGGAGAGGAGGGGCATATGGCGAAACTTACACTCACGCGTCGTAGTTTTCTAAAAGCAGCCGCCGTGACTGCTGCTGCGGCCTCAGTGGGGTTTGCTGAAAAACCTTCGACCGCACTGGCCGTTGGTGAAGACGAATCAGCAGGCGAAGTAAGACGTATTCGTTCATGTTGTCGTGCATGCGGCAAATGCGAATGCGGCGTTTGGGTAACCGTTCAAGATAACAAAGTATTAAGAGTTGAAGGCGACGAGTCCAGCGCACATAGTCGTGGACATTGTTGTGCGAAATCGCAGTCTTCAATGCTGGCTTTGTATCACCCAGACCGACTTCGCTATTGTATGAAGCGCACAAACCCGAAAGGTGAAGACGATCCAGGATGGATTCGTATTTCACTCGCCGATGCCTTCGACGAAGCAGGCAGAAAGTTCAATGAAATCGTTGAGAAATACGGTGGAGAATCTTGCTTCGCAATGGGAGGAACTTCTCGTGTATGGGCACAGCCTCCATACGGCACACTGAAATCAATTTTCCCTACGCCAAATGCTCACTTAGCGTACGAGATCTGCAAGGGACCACGTCACTTCGGCGGAATCTTGACCGACGAGATCGGTTCGCCTTGGATGGAAGTTGAGCAGGGACCAATGGTGTACGTGCAATGGGGCACCGCACCTGAGTACTCTAACTACGACTCCACCAACCGTACCGTCGTCGATTGTTCACAGCGTGCATACAAGCACATCATCGTTGACCCTCGTATGACCCCGCTGGGAAAAGAAGCAGACCTTTGGCTGCCTCTGCGCGTGGGCACCGACCTTTGCATGGCTTTAGGTTGGTTAAAGTGGATCATCGACAACGAAGCGTACGATGATTTGTTCGTACGTCGTTGGACGAATGCTCCATTCCTGTGGAACCCAGAAGAAGGCGGACGCACCAGAAAAGGTTGGTTCCTGGAAATGAACGGCGGCATCGATATGGAGAGCCGTCTGTTAACCGAGGCCGATCTTGATCGTGATTGGGTACGCCAGTACTGGGAGCCCGCAGATCCGCAGTATTCATATCGTCGTTTCATCTGCTGGGATGAAAACAACCAAAAACCAACCTATTGGGATGCAGAGCGTTGCCAATGGGAAGGTGAACGTCAGAAGATTCCGACGACCGGAACCTGGATTGAGCATCCGTATAAGCCAATCGTGGCTGATGCATGGCTGCCTGATCCTTCACATTTCGCTGATCCTGCTGATCCTCAATACGATGCGTATTGGGACGAAGGAAACGAAGGCGGACGTCGTTCCAACCCTCGTGGACTTCCGAAGAACCCGTCACTGTTCCCTGGTGGCGTAGAGATTAGACTCGCAAATGGTCAAACCATTCAGGCGCGCACCGTTTGGGAGGCATTCTCTGACAGCCTAAGCGATTACACCTTGGATTACGTTTCTCAAGTAACCGAAGTGCCTGCCGACAAGATTGAAGAGGCAGTTCGCACCTACACCACTCGCCTGAACCCTCTCTATGGCAATGGTGGTATCCACTATCAGCTGGCTCCAGACCAGACCGGACACGCCGTGCAGAATACACGTGCACTTCAGATTATTGCGTGCATCACCGGCAACTCTGATATGCCTGCAGGTAACCGTGGATCTTCAAAGGCACAAGTCGATGGCTGCGCAGGACGTGCAAACATGCGCGTTACCGACCACCAGCCTCAGGATTGGGGAATTCGCCAGGGCGTTGGCACCATGAACTTGGGCGACACCCCTCGTGACCTTTCGATTCAGCAGCAAATTCCGCTGATTCAGAACTTTGTACAGTACTTGCTGGACAACAATTCTCCTTTGGCAGAACGCTACGGAAACCATGTTCCTACCGACGACGAAGCTCGTTGGATCGCAGAGCGCAAAGGTGGCAATTATCTAAGCAGCCGCAGCTGGCCTGCACTTACCACCGTGTTCGATCAGAACGCAAAGCAGATCTCTGCAGATCGTTTCCCGCTGCTTCGCTATTGGAACCGTTGGGCAGATGCATCTGCTATCTGGGACTCTATCAATGGAATTAATACTCCGTACCAGATTCATGGTGGCGTGTGCATGTCTGGCGACTTCATGAACCAAAGCAATCTGCTTGAAGCATGGGAAGCACTCACCCGCTTAGACTTCTGGTTAGACTTCAACTTGTGGTCATGCCCGAACAACGGATGCGCCGACATCATCATCCCTGTTCTTCACTGGCTTGAGTGCAACACCGGCCGTGTTTCACAGGGCGCAGGCGGACTGTTTGGTGCAGGTCAACGTACCGTTGAGCCTATGGGCGACTGCATCTACGACCCTGTGGCCGTTATTTGCCTGTATGAAGCAATGGCAAAGGCGCTCACCGGCAAAGAGCATCCAACCCGTGAGGACATCCCTGCAGATCGTCGTTCTGTTATTTGGAACGACCGCGACCTTAACTACGATGGCTGGAACAACCTGGACTACACGCAGTTCGTGCAGATGGGCGGTCCGGTCACCTATGAGCAGCAAGAATATCGTGTGCTCAAAGATGCAACCGATGCATGGCGTATTCCTGAATTCCAATACAAGGAAACTCAGCCTGAACCTGTCATCCCTGACTTCCCTGACTATGCTGCATCAGAGCGTCCTGCTCAGGTTATCAACGATGTTGCGGGTCCTGACTTCCCTGAATATGCAGCGAAGTTCCAGGAAGAAGGTTGGTTCGACTGCCGTAAGTGGCACCCAGAGCGCTGGGGCACCTATCGTCGTTGGGAAATGGGCTATCGTCGTCAGCAAGGCGGCTACAACCTGTATCCTGCTATCGACGAAAAGTGCGGCTTCATGACCCCTACCGCAAAGGTAGAAATTTGGTCTACGATCGCTGAGTCCTATATTGGCGACAACACGGAAACATTTGCTGCTTCTTGCCAGCCAGAGCGTGCTGCATATGATGGTTCAATTCCTGATATCGATAAGTTCCCTCATTGGTTTGAGCCAAAGAACTCCAAGATTCAGGCCCCTCAGTACTATCATGCAGATCTCGCCGACCAGATTACGACCAGCGACGCCTACATCAACGAGCACTACACCGGCGACCATGCAATGGAAGAATATCGCGATGCCCTCAAACAGTATGGTGATGACCATGCGTTCATCGCGACCACCGGCTCTCGTCAGCCTGTCTACTTCCACACCGAGCATCGTCAGCTGCCATGGTGCCGGGAGCTTTGGCCTTCTCCACGTGTTGAAATCAACCCGAACGATGCAGCACGCGTTGGCGTAAAGCAAGGCGATTGGGTATGGCTGCGCAGCCCTTGGGGTGCCGTTCGTGAAGTTGTCGATCTGTACTACGGCATCAAAGAAGGAACCATCAACGCAAACCACGCATGGTGGTACCCAGAGATTGATACCGCATCACACGGCTTCGAGCTGGTAAGCATTAACTGCCTGATGGATAAGTACGCACAGTGCTGGGTCTGCGGAGGTTCGCAACTTCGTGGTCTGCCAATGCTGATGTACAAGGCAACCGCTGATAACAGCCCGTTCGGCAACCCGGTTCCATGCGATCCAAATGGCAACCCTGTCATTACGAACGCACAAGATCCTCGTTTGAAGGAATGGTTGTCCAACGATCCGCGCTTAGCTGATTCTACGGTCAACATTCTGTTTGCAAACAGCGAAGCTACCGGCTTGCAGCCATCAATTCAAAGCCCTGACATTTATCCAAATGGCAAACTCGTTCCAGGCGATATCGGAAACGACGAACTTGGCCAGTACAGTAGGAAAGATTAGAGAAGGGAGGTACTCAAATGGCACATTACGCAATTTTGACAGACTTAAACCGTTGCACCGGATGCTTGTCCTGCACGGTAGCCTGTAAAGCAATCAATGGTGTTCCTGTCGGGCATTTCTGGATTAAAACCCTTCGTGTTGGTCCACATCCAAAATATGAAGGGGCACAATTCCCCGACGTCGAGATGTACTTCCTTCCTATGCAGTGTCAGCATTGCGAACATCCTGAATGTGTGGAGGTATGTCCTACCGAAGCATCTCATGTTCGTGAAGATGGCACCGTTCAAATCGACAGAAGCAAATGTATCGGATGCCGCTTCTGTGTTATGGCTTGTCCATACGGAGTACGTTATCTGAACGAAGAAGACCGCGTCGTAGAAAAATGCACCCTCTGCGAAGAAAGAATTACGCAAGGAGAACTTCCCCAGTGCGTGTCTCAATGCGGTGCACGTGCACGCTTCTTTGGCGATCTTGATCAGGGTGTCGACAACTTTGAGGCCCCTGCTCACCCCGATAGCCCTGGTTGTCAGTACGACGAAATGACGCAGACGCGCGTCAGACTGAAGGACTACGTGGAACCCTATAAACCAAGCGATATTCATCATGTTGTCGATGTCGGCAACCATCCGAAGATGATGTATCTGCTGCGCGAAGGCAGAGAGTGGAGGGAGTAGAACATGGAACCACAATGGCCGCTTATTCTCTTCACATTCTTCCTTTGCCTCGCCGGCGGCATATTCGGCATGCAGGGTTACCTGGACGTTAAAGGCAAAGGCGCCAAGATGCAGAAAGCATCGCTGCTGATGTCCCTTATCGCCCTGATCGTTGGCGGAATCTCGGTATTCTTCCACCTGCAGCACTGGGAGCGCATCTTCAACGGCTTCGGACACATCACCTCAGGCATTACGCATGAGTTTATTATCTGCATCGTGTTTGCGGTGGTGTTGCTCATCTACTTCATCATGATGCACCGTTCCGAAGACAACCTGGCACCGAAGTGGTGCGGCGTGCTCGCGATTATCGTGGGCCTGTTGATGCCAATCGTCACCGGCTTCAGCTATCTGATGCCTGCGCGTCCTTCTTGGGATACCCCGCTGTTGGTGCTGTACTACACCGCCAACACGTTTGTCCTGGGTTCGCTTACCGCGATGATCATCGCCGACGTCAAGAAGGAAGACGACGTCAAAGACGAGCTAGGGAAATGGGCACTTTGGAGTGTCATAGTCGAGCTCATCATCGTGTTCATCTACGCATGCGTCATCAACGCATCGGGCAACCTGTACTCTTCTGACATTCAGTACTACTTCGACCCAACCCTGCCGGATGTTCCTATGGTGGACCGTGTGGGTATCGAAACAAGCCTGTTTGCTGGATCACAAGCTGTTTCTTTCTGGTTGGGCACTATCGCAGTTGGACATGTTGTTCCGTTGGTCCTTCTGTTCATGCTCAAGAAGAAGAATGAAAAGTATCGTGGCTATTCAGTCGTCGCATTCATTTGCGCCGTCATCGGAAGCTTCACCTGGCGCGTAAGCCTCTATGTCGTAGCACTGGATATCTTCTCGCTTTTCATTCCGTAGGAATTATCTCCTCGCGACACGCCTTCGCGAGGAGCACTTCACCTTTTAAACGACTGGCCGCCTTTAGAAGGTTTGGTTTTGAAAACATGTGATGGACAGGGCTGGTACCACGTAAGATCTTCGCTTATTGCAGCAGACCAGCCCTGTTATTCATGGGTTTTCGAATATTAAGGAGGGGGATTATGGCCGAAGTGAATAATCAATCAGATTCTGCTGAAGAAAAGCAGAAAGCTGCTGATGCCAAATCCAAGGAAACTCAATCTGCCGAGGTGAATGCCGAAGCGCAAGCCAACTCGCAGGCCGCAACACAGGCCGAAGGGCCAACCTCGGGCGAAGAAGCTTCAAGCGAACAAAGCTCGGGCGAAGAAGCCACGCCGCGCCGTCAACCGAAAAATTTAACCAGGCGAGCGCTGTGTATTGGGTTAGGAAGTACCGCTGCCCTACTGGGAATAGGAGCGCTGCGATATGTGGGACACACCCCCGTCAATCGTCCACCAGGAGGACAAGACGAGAGTCATCTGGTAAGTGCGTGCATTCGCTGCGAGCGTTGCTATGAAGCATGCCCACGTCACGTTATTGTTCCTGCACATGTGGAAAATGGCATCCTGGGAGTACGCTCTCCACAACTGAATTTCGACAACGATTACTGCGATTTCTGTCAACAAGAAAACGATGGCGTGCCTCTGTGTGCATCACACTGCCCCACCAATGCGTTGAATTTACCCGCCGGAGCCACACAGCAAACCACCATCATCGGTCTTGCCGTGCTGGATCCGAGCACCTGCTTGGCCTACCACGACACGGGCTGCCAGCTGTGCTATGATGCCTGCCCCTATAACGCAATTGAGCTTCAAGGCAACGGTAACCGACCACACCCTGCCGTCATTCCTGAAAATTGCAATGGATGCGGCGCATGCGAATCCGTATGCATTTCTTTGAAGTCTGGCTCCCTGGGTGAGGGAGCAACCGAACGTGCCATCAAAGTACGTCCACTCGCCACGTTGAATTAGGGAGGGCATACG
>CAIFEG010000018.1 GCA_903789415.1 uncultured Eggerthellaceae bacterium
ACCGCACTCTATTTGATCGAGGACGTCATAGTTATGAAATGCACGTCGGTTGCGTGCAAGCGTTTTTGTTTGTTTTCCTTGCTTGGCCATAGTGCCACGCTCCCTGTTCTGTCTCTTTCCTTCACGTCCATAATGCAGGAATTATAGAACTTGAAAAGTATAAATCACTCGACAGAATATGATTGCTGTCAAACCTCATACGCAAACATCCAATACAGCATTATGCCAACCTGAGTTCAAGCTTCGTCGCATGATCAGGGGCGGCAAAAATACGCACGTTTAGGCGCTGTCCCAAACGATATCTTCTTCTGGAATCTTGACCACGCAATTGTTGCGTCGCATCCTCGATAACAAAATGTTCATCGCCTAAGGTATTGAGCGGAATAAGCCCTTCTGCAGTATTGCGCAGCTTAACGAATATTCCCTGGCGCGAGATGCCAGAGATGATGCCAGGAAATGTTTTACCCACATACCCTTGCATGTATTGCACAAGCTTCAGCGCGGTGCTTTCCAGCTCTGCTTTGTCAGCGATGCGCTCGGTCTCACTGCAATGTTGGGCAATCGATGCCATGTGCGCCTGTTGAGCCGAAAAGGTTGCATCTTTGCCAAAAAGCTTCATTTTAAGCATACGGTGCACTTCGAGATCAGGATACCGGCGAATAGGACTCGTAAAATGGCAGTAATATTGAGCACCAAGTCCGAAGTGCCCTAAGCATGCATCCGAATACTGTGCTCGCCTCATCGCACGGAGAACCAAAGAAGAAACAAGCTCTTCACTTTGCTTGCCATGTACACGTGCCAAAACATTTTGAATCGCAAACGGGTCACCTGAACAAAATGCATCAATATCCATGTTGCGCGTTAAACCAAATTCCTGCAGCACCACGACAAGTTTCTCAAGGGACGCATGCTTAGGAGCACCGTGCACACGATAGATGCACGGAAGCCCGCTTTTATCCATCTGACGAGCGACGATACAGTTCGCTAATATCATCGCTTGTTCAATCGCGCTTGTCGCTGGAGTACGTTGGCGAAGGGTAACTCCCACCGCATTTCCCTTATCATCGAGCAGAACATGCGCCTCTGAACTTGCAAAATCAATAGCCCCTGCACTTTGACGCGTTTGAGAGAGCTTTTCGGCAAGATCAGAAAAATTATGAAGCATAGAAAAGAGCGTTTCTGCGGTGTCAGCGTCAATGTCAATCGCACCGTGGGGACGGGAACATTGTTTCGCTTCCCGCTGAGCATCTTGCGCGCTGCCGCCTTTCTTTGCGGTCTGGATGTAACAATCTGCCTGTGCATAGCTGAGTCTGGCAGAGGATCGGATCAGCGACGGATAGATATCAGTCGAAAGCACATGCGCCGCGTCGTCCAAAATTGCCTCAACGGTCATCGCTCTTCTGATTTGTCCCGGTACCAAGGAGCACAATTGATTCGATATTTCAGTGGGCAACATCGGGACCACTCGATCGGCAAGATAGACACTCGTTCCGCGTTTTCGGGCGTCTCGATCGATCGCACTTCCCCACGCTACATAGCTCGACACATCGGCAATATGGACACCGAGTCGCCACCGAGTCGCGTCCTGGGTGGGGTTGATACGTTCAAGGGACACCGCATCATCGAAGTCGCGAGCATCGGTGGGATCAATCGTAATGACAAAGGTATCGGTGATATCCCGGCGTTTATCCGCAAGTGCATCGGCACTATCAACCGCGGCCTTCGCTTCGCGCATCGCTGCATCTGAAAAAGTAGTCGGGATATTTAAACGATCAATGAGCGCATCAATGTCTATATTCGGATCACCGTCATGTCCAAGAACACATTCAATTTTGCCCGTTGCGGCACTATGCGCCGTCGGATACTGCACGATACGCACCCGCACATAATCCCCGTCATGAACTTCGGGAGAATCTTTGCGCATGGTAAAAATATCGTGTTGGATATGAGGGTCTTCAGGAATGACGACACCGAAAGGATCGGCGATTTCATACCGCCCTACCAACGTTGCATGGCTGCGACGCAGCACCGCAACAATACGCGCAGTGGGGCGATGCCCGCGGTGGGTGTCCTCGTCAGACGCAAAATCGGTATCCTTTGTTTCCCCTGCATGATGAGATGAAGAAGTATGGCGATTGCGGTGATTTCGTTTAAAAGAAACCGGGACAATTTCTACCACATCGCCATCCCACGCATCCCCCATAAAAGACCGCGGAATAAAAAAGTTTCCTTCTGCTGTATGGATAAAGCCATATCCAGAAGAAGTCACCCTCAATATTCCTTCGGGGTTTCTGCGTGCATGACCACGCTGTTTTCTTCTGCTTCTTCTATGACTCATGTTGTTCCTTGCTTTGAGCAGATGACATGGTGCGTGATATGAATAATTTTAATCACACCATATCCAGATACATACAAAACATTATTGATTGACGAGAGCCTGCACCGTACCGTCTGCCATCTGGCGCTGGTTGTCGGTATCAGTTGAATCGTTATCAATGACAACATCAGGACGTATGCCGACGCCATCAATCTGATGACCCCTCGGAGTGTAAAAATAGCCCGATGTATAGCGAAGTGCCCCACCAAACGAAAGCTCTTGCATGCTTTGTATCGACCCCTTGCCTTGAGTGGTCACTCCAACCACCGTAGCACGCCCACTATCCTGAAGAGCACCGGCAAGTACTTCAGCGCTTCCTGCGGTGTTGTTGTTTACAAGCACAGCAATGGGAGCATCGGTGACGGTTTGCCCCGAAACGTCACGTTCGGAGGTGCCTGTTTGACTTTGCACCGAGCATACCGCTCCATCTCTAATAAATAACGAGGCAATATCCACCGTTTGCGTCAGATACCCGCCCGGATTATCACGCAGGTCTAAGACATAGCATTGCGCTCCGTTGTTTCTTAGATCGGTGAGCGCTTGGCGAACCAATGATGAAGAGTTTGCGGTTATTTGGGAAACACGAATATAACCCACATTGTTCTCATCAATGGCTGTAGTGACATTCGGCTCCGAATACGTTGAGCATGTGAGATTGACCGTAAATTCCTGACCTGCGGTGGTGCTGCTACTTGTGCTGGTATTGTTGCCACTGTCGCTATTGTTTGGCCTACGAAACGTGAGAGCAACATTTTCACCTTCGTCACGAGCGAGTGCGCGAACGGCATCGTCATATGTCCAGCCATTATTGCCGCGGTCACCGTCAATCGCAACTAAGATATCGCCCGACTCTACATCTTTACTCGCAGCTTCAGATTCGGGGAAAACATCTACCGCATATGCCTGTCCATCCCTGTCTCCAAATAGAATGCCGACGCCAGCATAGTGACCAGAAATATCTTTAATGTAGTCCTGGTAACGCTGCGAGTCGTAATAACGAACGTAGTTATCGTGCGTGCTCGTAGAAACTGCCCGAAGCACATTATTGGTCGCGTCATCGAGATCAAACGAATCCATACTGTCGTCGCTTAAAATACCTTGCACTTCGGCAACACGCGCCGAAAGAGAATTATACGTGCTGCCCGAAACCGTTTGACCAGGATTTGTTTCTTGTGAAGGCTGCAGTCCCATGCCAAGACGATCAAGAAATGCGGAATTTCCCCGTGCAAAAAAACCGAGTACAAAAGCCAAACATACACACACAAAAAGCACCATCATCTGAACTGCACGATTTTGATGGCCATTTTTGCGGTAGACTTTCTTTTTCTTCAAGTTTTTCAAACGACGCGACACGATCTTTTGCCTTTCACACACACGGCCCTGCACATAGACTTTCGTCTTTGCGCAGGGCCACTTTCATATCGCTTTCTCAAAAGTTTTACCGGCAGGTGCCAGTGAAACTAGATTTTCAAATAACGACGTAATGCCAAAACTGAACCGATCAGACCAATTACCAAGCCGGCAACGATGAGGCTCAAATAAATAAGCAAATACGTTGACCCTGAAATGGTAATCGGCAGCCATTGAAGCGATGCCTGTATCGTCGGAAGGGCAAACGTACGAAGGAGCTGCATGACCAGAATGGCAAGCAGCGCACCAATAACCGCCTCGAGTGCACCTTCCATCAAGAATGGCCCACGAATGAAGTTATTCGACGCGCCAACCAAACGCTCAATCGCAATTTCGCGACGGCGCGAAAGAATTGACAGGCGAATGGTGTTGTTGATGAATACAAACGCGATAAAGATCAGCAAGATTACGAGCGCGATACCAATATAGCGAATATAGTTCGTCAACGAGAACAGACGCTCAACGGTCTGCTGACCATAGCGAAGTGAATCCGCCGGATTGGACTGGTTATCGCAGACGCTTCTAAACGTGCTGTTATTTTCAATCTGGTTCGCGATTCCTTCAACCTGCTGAGGATCGGAAAGATTGATCGTGATGGACGCAGGAAGAGGGTTCTGTCCATCGAGCTGGTCCACGATATCGGTGTTGGAGCTCATCGAATTTCTAAAGTTCTCCATTGCCTGATCTTTAGAGGTGAAGCTTACCGACTGAACACCATCGAGCGAACGAACGTAGTCTTCAAGTGAATTAATATCATCTTGGCTCGCATCATCCGAAAGATATGCGGTGATGGTGACTTCGTTTTCGACAGAATTGACGATGTGGTCGACAATCACTCCGCCCACCATAAACACGCCAATAATCAGCAACGATAAAAATATGGTGATGATAGAACCGAGCGTCGTGGAGGGGTTTCGCGCAAATCCTTTAAAGCTTTCAGAAAAGAAATAGCTCAAACTAGACATCGAATCCGTACACCCCCCTGTCTTGGTCTCTGGTGATATGGCCTTTGTCTAACGCGATGACGCGACGACGCATGTTATCAACCATTTCGCGGTCATGCGTGGCTACGAGCACCGTGGTGCCGGTGCGATTAATGCGTTCAAGCAAATCCATAATGCCCCGTGAGGTTTGAGGGTCCAGGTTTCCCGTAGGCTCGTCACAAACCAAAAGAGGCGGACGGTTGACGATTGCACGTGCAATAGAAACACGCTGCTGTTCGCCGCCTGATAGCTGATCAGGGCGTTTATTCAATTTATCCTGCAAGCCTACAAGGCGTAAAACTTCGGGTACCTGCGTGCGAATTACGTGGCGGGATTTTCCAATAACTTCAAGCGCGAACGCGACATTTTCAAATACCGTTTTGTTCGGCAGAAGTTTGAAGTCCTGGAACACATCGCCAATGTTTCTACGCAGATATGGAACACGCCAATCGCGCATTTTTCCCAAATCTTCGCCGGCCACATATACGTGCCCTGACGTTGGCTTGACCTCGCGAATGATCATTCGAATAAAGGTTGTCTTGCCAGATCCAGAATGACCTACTAAAAACACGAACTCGCCTGCATACACCTGAAGTGAAATATCACTGAGGGCAGGCTTGTTTGGCTGTGCGGGATATACCTTGGTAACATGATCAAACGTGATAACCGGAGTTCCCTTTGACTTTGGCGCATTCGCAAGATTTACTTCCGGAAGCGTCTTTGAAAGAGTCTCGGTTACATCGGGGTGCGGGCGATTCGCCACATGTGCACCACTAGCATGACTTGGTGCATGTCCTGGCTGGCGTATTCCACCAGCGCGAACATCGTCATGCGTGTTATAAGCATTTGCCACAGTACTGCTCCATTCAATTGCTTCTTTTCACTGAGACAGCATAAGTTTATCAGAGGACTTATTTTGAGTTAACCTTTTCCACAGCTTCGACAATGGCATGTGAATCAAGACCAAAATGCATCAAAAGTTCTTCAAATGATCCTGATTTCCCGAAATGGTCCTGCATCGCAACAAATTCGCATGGTACCGGATGATTTCGGACAAGTGCCTCAGATACCGCAGAACAAAGGCCACCATACACCATATGCTCTTCGCATACGACAACATGGCCGGTTTTTTCTGCAGATGAAATGATAGTCTGCTCGTCAAGAGGTTTAACCGAAAATGCGTCGATAACCTCAGCAGAGATGCCCTTTGTCTCAAGTTCCTTTGCCGCTTTGAGTACCTCATTGATTTCAACACCATCGGCAACGATGGTGACGTCGCTGCCCTGACGAAGAATGTTTGCCTGCCCGATCTCAAGTTCCGATTCCGGGGCATATACCGCGGGAACTTTTGCACGACCAAGGCGCACATACACCGGACCCGGTGTTTTTGCCGCAATTTCGATTGCTTTACATGCCGCGGTATAGTCAGCCGGCACGAGGATACGCATCCCCGGAAGCGCACGCATCAACGCGACATCTTCGAGCATTTGGTGTGATCCCCCATCAGGGCCAACACTAATTCCTGCATGAGTGGGGCACAGCTTTACGTTGAGTCCAGAATATGCAACGGTGTTGCGAATTTGATCATAGGCGCGCCCAATGCCGAACACGGCAAACGATCCCGTAAACGCAATATGACCAGCTAAGGAAAGTCCTGCTGCGACATCAATCATGTTTTGTTCTGCGATGCCACATTCAAAGAAACGTTTTTCGTTTTCGGAATTCGCTCGAGCAAATTTAAGCGTGGTCGTTGATTCGCCAAGATCGGCTTCGACCGCCACCACATCTTCGCCTTCGGCACAAAGCTTGGTAAGCGTTGCTCCATAAGCAGCACGGGTCGCTTCTTTTTCTGCAGCTTGCTCAGGAGTAGCCAATTTAATCATTGCTGACCTCCTTACCCTCAAGTTCTGCGATTGCTTGACGCGTTTGCTCTTCGTTTGGAGCCTTGCCGTGCCAACCAACTTGGTTTTCCATAAACGAAACGCCCTTACCTTTAATCGTGTGGGCCATCACCGCATGAGGAGTATCTCCCCCCTTAGTTTTGAGATCTGAAAGAAGGTTCGTGACGGCGACGACATCGTTACCATCAACCTCTGAGACCTCCCAGCCGAATGCCGCGAATTTCTCTGAAAGCGTGCCTGTTTGCACGACTTCATCGACCGGTCCATCAATCTGCAACCCATTGCAGTCGACGATCGCAATAAGATTGCCCAGCTTTTCGTGAGAGGCGAACATGGCCGCTTCCCAAACTTGGCCTTCTTCACATTCGCCATCGCCGAGAAGGGTAAAGACGCGCGCATCGTTGCCATTGAGGCGCAATCCACATGCCAACCCCGCTGCAATAGATAACCCCTGACCAAGAGAGCCTGTCGAGACTTCTACACCGGGAACCAGATGGCAATCGGGATGACCTTGCAGTTTGCTTCCCCACTGGCGCAGCGTCCAAAGCTCATCTTCAGGAATATATCCTGCATGAGCAAGCGTTGCATACAGTGCAGGCGCAGCATGACCCTTCGACAAGATGAAACGATCACGATCAGGCATCGAAGGATTTTTGGGGTCATAACGCAGCACACCCCCAAAATAAAGGGAGGTCAAAATGTCAATGCACGAAAGAGATCCACCAGGGTGGCCACTTCCTGCCTTTGAAATCATCTTAACAATATCAATACGCATGCTTTGCGCTTCCTTGCGCATTGACTCTTGATCAAGAGCCTGAGGGATCATAGTCATCCTTTCGAAGCGATCTCTTTTTATGCCAACATGGATCATATGACGAGATACGATGCAGCGCTACAAAATATGGAAAATCGTGCTTCTTTCATACACGAAAGTTACTTTTTCTCTAACTAACCTTCGCATTTTCTTCCCTTGCGGAAGGTTTTCCCGCCGCTTTCCAACGATGATACCCCAGCACAAACGCGTCGAGATCGCCATCAAGCACTGCATCCACGTTGCCCGTTTCTACCCCACTGCGCAAATCCTTAACCAATCGGTAGGGATAGAGCACGTAGTTTCGAATCTGGCTTCCAAATGAGCTTTCCATTTTCTCACCTTGAAGCTTCGAGATTTCTTCCTGACGCTTTTGCTCTTCATATTCATACAGCTTGGCGCGCAACACGCGGAATGCCGCTTCCTTGTTTTGCAGCTGCGATTTCTGGTTTTGACACGTCACCACAATTCCTGTGGGAATATGCGTCAAGCGCACGGCTGAATCGGTGGTATTAACGCACTGTCCTCCGGGACCGCTTGCACGATAAACATCAACACGAACATCATTCGGGTTTAAGTCAACTTCAATGTCATCAGGCAAAACGGGCATAACCTCCACCGATGCAAACGTCGTATGGCGACGCTTCTTGTCATCGGTGGGCGAAATGCGCACCAGGCGATGGACACCTATTTCACTGCGCAACATGCCATAGGCAAATTTTCCGTCAATCTGTATGCTTGCTCGCTCGATGCCGATAACTTCGGCGGGTTGAATATCAAGTAAATGGACTTTCCATCCCCGGCGTTCAGCATACTTGACGTACATGTGATAGAGCATGTCGGTCCAATCTTGGGCCTCCAGTCCACCACTACCAGGATTAATGGTGACAATCGCATTGCCTTTATCAAAACGACCAGGAAACCATGACTCGATTTCGAAATTAGTCATCATTTTTGAAAATTCAGCAAGCGACCGGTCCGCTTCCTGTTTGAGCTCAGGATCATCTGCAGAAAGTTCATATGCCGTTTGCGCATCTTCAATAAGCTTTGATGCCTTGGTGTAGTCTTCAATCGATTCACGCAGATCAGATGCTTGTTTCGAAATAGCCTGCGCTTTTTGTGCATCATCCCAAAACCCGGGGGCCGCGATCTTTTTTTCGAGATCTGCGAGATCATCTTTTTTCGTTTCAATATGTAAAAATTCATGCGCTTGGCTCAAACGCTTTTGCGCTTGCGCTATGTCGTTTTCTTCTGCCATAAAAACCTCAATTACATCAGCATATTCGCGGATCAAAAAAAGAAAACATACACGTACCGCACCTATGAGCCAAGAAATATCCTATAGCTAAGCATTTGCGTGCAGTACATGCATTTTTGAAAGGCAAAAATGTTGTCAGAAACGATTCCGTCCGTGGCAGTTTTTAAACTTTTTCCCTGATCCGCATGGGCATGGATCATTACGACCAACTCCTGCAAAGGGGTCTTGTTCTGCCTTGACATACGGACGCACTGAATTGGTTGTCTGCTTACCTGCGGGTCCCTGTTGAGTTTGCGGATTCGCTGATACACGAGGAGCTTCTCCATTTGCTGCTCGCTGTGACGCAGCCACCGAATCGCGCATGCTGTTGCCGCTCTTCGCATTTTCAGGAAGTGCTTCATCAGGGTTGTTGTAATGAACGTTACCCTGCAAAGGACTCTGTTGTTGCTGGAATTGTGGTGTCTGACGCTCGGCTATTTGAAGGTGCAGAATGGTGCGAATGAATGTCTCATAAATTCCGCCAACCATGCTCCCGAACGCTTTGTGAGCTTCATTTTTATACTCAACGAGAGGATCGCGCTGACCAACGGCACGAAGACCGATGCCTTGGCGAAGATAATCCATGTCTTGAAGGTGAATCATCCAACGGGTATCGATGATGCGCAACAAGACCTGAGATTCAAGCGTTTCCATGATCTCGTCCCCAAGAACATCTTTTTTCTCATCAAAAATGCCCATGAGATAATCGGATATCGCTTGTTTTACTAAGCCAGGATCATCTTCATGATCGACCTTGGCAATGTCAAATCCATTGGTGCCCGAAACTTGTGCAACCCAGGTATTCAACGATTTCATATCCCAGTCATCACTTGGTTTGCGCTCAGGACAATCGCTTGCAACTTCTGGGGATGCACAATCATCAATAATTTTCGGAAGACGATCGGTGATGCTTTTGCCATCCAAGATAGAATTGCGCTCTTTGTAGATGGCTTTTCTCTGCAAGTTCATGACGTCGTCGTATTCCAGAACATTCTTTCTGGCGGCAAAGTTCATGGTTTCTACCTGATGCTGTGCATTCTCGATCGCACGCGTGACCATCTTTGATTGAATAGGCATATCTTCAGGTATTTTGTGATTCTTCATCCCTGCCTTGACGTGCTCCATCCGATCGCCACCGAACAGGCGCATCAGATCATCTTCAAGGCTTAAATAGAATTGTGTTTCACCAGGATCACCTTGACGCCCAGAACGACCACGCAACTGATTGTCGATACGACGACTTTCATGACGTTCGGTGCCAATGACGCACAAACCACCGACCTTGACTACTTCTTTATGCTCTTTATCGGTGATCTTTTTCGCCTGAGCATACGCATCATCATGCTGCTCTTGCGTTGCTTCTTCTGGCTTAATGCCCTCTTCAGTCAAAATGTCTTCTACCATGACATCGGGGTTGCCGCCCAGCAAGATATCAGTACCACGACCAGCCATGTTGGTTGCAATCGTTACGGCACCCACACGACCAGCTTGCGCAATGATGTGAGCCTCGTGCTCATGGTTTTTCGCATTTAAGACCTGATGCTTAATGCCGCGTTTATCCAACAGACGACTCAAGCGTTCAGAGTTTTCGACCGAAACTGTACCGATAAGCACAGGCTGTCCATTGTCGTGACGTTCTTTTACGTCATCGGCAACCGCATTGAATTTTGCATCAATCGTCTGATATACCAGGTCGGTTAAGTCTTTACGAATCAGCGGCTTATTCGTGGGGATCGCCATAACCGGCATCTTATAGATTTCACGGAACTCGGAATCTTCTGTAAGTGCCGTACCCGTCATACCAGAAAGCTTGCTATACAGACGGAAGTAGTTCTGCAGAGTAATTGTTGCGAGCGTTTGGTTTTCCTGCTTGATAGGCACGTGCTCTTTTGCTTCGATAGCTTGGTGTAAGCCGTCCGACCAACGTCGACCTTCCATGATGCGGCCTGTAAACTCATCGACGATCTTTACTTGATTGTCGGTGACGATGTAGTCGATATCGCGATGATAGAGGAATTGCGCCTTTAAGGCCTGCTGCAAGTAATTCGGAAGCATTCCCGAAGGATCTCCATACAGGTCATCAATTCCAAGCATCGTTTCAACTTTGACAAGACCACTGTCGGTGCAGTTGATGGTCTTTTTCGCTTCATCCATCTCAAAGTCAACATCTTTAACGAGCGATGGCATGACACGAGCGAATTTCTTATATGTATCAGCGGCCTGGACCCCCGCACCAGAAATAATCAACGGGGTACGAGCCTCATCGATCAAGATGGAGTCGACCTCGTCGACGACGCAGAAATTATGTCCGCGTTGCACGCGATCTTGAGCACGGGTGACCATGTTGTCTCTCAGATAATCAAAACCAAATTCTGAGTTTGTTCCATACGTAATGTCAGCCTGGTATGCTTTTCGCTTTGCTGCAGGTTCCATACCATTTTGGATAAGACCAACATCCATACCGAGGAACTTGTAGATTTTGCCCATTTGGGTACTGTCGCGTTTCGCCAGGTAATCATTGACCGTGACGATATGAACATTTTCTCCCGTAAGTGCATTGAGATATCCCGGAAGGGTAGAAACTAGAGTTTTACCTTCGCCGGTTTTCATTTCAGCAATCATGCCTGCATTTAAGGCCATACCACCTATAAGCTGAACATCAAAATGTCTGAGACCTAGAACACGACGAGATGCTTCGCGCACGGTTGCAAATGCCTCGGGAAGCAATTTATCAAGCGACTCCCCATTTTCGACACGTTGCCGATAATCAGAGGTAAGCGCACGAAGTTCTTCATCGCTGCGCTTTTTCATCGCAGGTTCATACGAATTAACTTTATCTACGACTCCATTGAAGTTTCGAAGTTGTTTTCCTTTACCAACAGTTAAAAGTTTTGAAAGAAATGCCATTCAAAAGATACTTTCTCTCGTTTTGTTTCTAGCTTTTCAACTCTATCACAGACAAGGCATCTTACCCCTGTAACTACACGCTGAAACCATTGTGTAAAACGGTCTAAACAAAGATGCGAAATTTCTCCATAGACAAAATCCCCGCCGGGAAGCATGTGAGTACGGTATATGGGTATGGCATATAGGGCGCATTCTTTAAGTAACCTCGCTCCATTGTTTTTCACTCTTTATCTTTCAAATCTCAGAACATGAGCGTATTGGTGCACCGAAGACGGCGCACCAATTATTTCGCCGCTTTTCTCGCCTACGAGTTTTGCAAGGGCTTATCACGCAAAAGGAGCATCTTTGCGCCTTCGATATCATCGTCAAGCAAACATTGATACATCTGTTTAGACAAAAGCGATGGGTCCAAACCTAAATTGCTGCTCATAAATTCGTTATACATACACCACGTTTGGGTAGCTTGCGGACGTTGACCACATATTATTTGTAAGGCAAAAAGTGATTCGTAGGCTTCTTCCTTTGTAGGGTCAACTTCAAGGGCAAATTCGGCACATGACAAGGCAAGTTCATGGTACGCTCGCGCCACAAAGGTACGAGACGAGGTAAGAAGCGATCGTGAAATCCGCTGTTTTAAAAGCTTTCGTTCATTGTTGAGCTCGGCAACAGAGCTGAGCCCTGGAAGAAGTTCGCCAAGATATAGACTCTTGAGGCTGGTGAGAAGCTGTGCAAACCGGCGCGCATCTGTTGACGGATTCGTAAGCTTGCTGCAAATGTCCCACACCTCGTAAATATCGCTGGTAACTCTCCCCTTTTCGATACGACACATACCATTTTCTCTTACCAGAGGTGATGTGGATTCAGGAGAGATCTGCAGGGAAGAACGAAGGATTGACCACAGGCTATAGAGATTTCGCTTGGCGGTATCGGCAGGGCTTTTCGGCCACATATTTTTTGCCAGCTTTTCGGTTGATATACCTGATGGATTTAATAGCAAGAGCGCAAGCAATGCCATGGTTTTTCTTCTGGCGAACTTTTCAGGATCGATCCGTTTTTTGTTGACTTTCACCGAGAAGCGCCCTAAAAGATTAACTTCAAAATGGGAATCGGCAGAAGACGGACTCGTTGCGGAGTGTGCGCTAGATGGGACGTGTATGTGTCGTACCGAAAGTTTGGCATTGATGACTTCAGGCTCTGATGTCTGCCGGGAAGATTCACGTTTACGGCCACGCTTGGAATACTCAATTTGATTTGACAGAAGAAGCGAGGTCGCATGCGAAACGCGCATCATATGATTCTGCATGTTGTTATCATTCGTCGGAGCTTCGGCGTCATGTGTACGCCGGTGAGATTCTGACCAGCCATGTGCGCCCAGCGTGTGTGCTATGTCACTGGTATCCCGCATGCTTTCGGCTGAAAAGTGTGTACATAATCGCACCATGAGTATGGCATAGAGAGACGCCTGATCAGGGAAATCTATCTCAGGCAGTTCTGCTTCCTGGTCTGAAAAGAGGTATGTTGCAAGCGATTGATAGGCTTGCGTTTGTTTAAACGCATCGGAAAATGAATGAAGTTGCATCATTTCTCGTGCAAGCAGAACTGGAGAAATTTTCTTGATATCGCCGCGATCGTTGAAGCGATTATCGCTTTTGTGATTATTGCTTTTGTGATTATTGCTGTGACAAGAAGGATCATGACGAAGATCAGAAGAGTATTCCTGCCCGACCTCGGATTCAATAGAGACGTTCCCAATGATCATCGCGCAGCAAAGTGCGGCGATGGCACGATCTGAAACTCGGGGATTGTTTGAAAAAGCCAGAAGCTCTGAAAATGGATAGATTTGCGTTTTGCTCTTCTTTAAGATCATTCGTCGGGCGATATTGCCCACCTCTATTTCAGGCTCACGAACATATCCATGAAGCCTGTTAAAAACAATTTCGCACGGAATGACAATTGCCCGATCAAAGAGATCCCACTGGTGCCTCTCAAGCCAGGATACGCAACCAGCTGCAGAACAAAATCCTGCTACGATTTGCGCACTTCTCATATACTCGCCACGTTGTAAGACAAATTCTGCACTCCGAAGTGCGATTTTCTCGCACGATATCTGGTTATTTCGTTCTTCAATCTTGGACAAAAACGGATGAAAAGCAGAAACAATTTCAGAAAAAGGAAAACCGGTAACATCGAAGAGGTTTCCCTGGGTATTCCACCCAATATGCGGATGATGCTTTATATCGTGTTCGTTAGGAGGCCTGCACTCAAAACCAAGTGCGTCGAGAAGATCTTCCTGACTCCCCTTTCCTAGAAGCGCGATGCCAAATGCACGTATCGCTTTTTCCTTATACTCATATGATTCAAGGCAATCTTTTATGAACGTTTTGTACGAACCCTGCTGTTGAAGGGCGAGAGACGGGATGCGGTCGAGCAAAAATGCAGGCTTTCTGGAGATGTGCAGTGAAACCGAATTTTTTGCGACGAGATACAAGAGCTGAAGCTCTTCGTCCGAAAAAGTTAAATCTTTCGCAGTATACACCGTATATCTGTTCTTATCTTCTTCAGTCTTTAAGGTAAAAGGAAATGACCTGGGTGTACAGCATACGAGAACTTCCCATCCTCCTGCTTTGAGCGTGTCGCATAAATCATTAAAATTTTCATGATCTTTTTCGCTCATAAATTCATAGGTGTCAAAAACAACCGCAGACAAAGAACCTGATGAGACGTTCATTTTTGACGTAGATTTCCTGCAGAGAGAATTTTCCTGTTTCGCATCGTCGGACAATATTTTTGCAAAATCACGCTTCGATAAATGCAACCTGAAGGAAGGATTTGCACAATCAACCCAGTACACCGATTTTGAAATGCTCCGAGCATCAACATATTGTGCCGAAAGGCACGTTTTCCCAAATCCATCGGGTGCGCAAAGGCAATTGATTTTGTCATTTTCCGTTAATAGACGAGAAACAAGATTATTTCGCGGAATTGTTGCACGTTGAAGCGCATCTGCCAAACTAGCAGGCATTACTCGGCTACACGAGCATTTTTCAATAAAATTTCCCATAGGCTTCCTCTCAAAATTGGGGGTGAATACTGGTCATACATAATACGGAAACTGTAGGTATATACAACATGTTGTATATTCATCTGTAATATTTCTGTAATTGCCGTATGTTGTGCATTTTTTATTCTTTGTTGCGAGTAAAGAGAGGGGCCAAGGCGGCTTTATCTGGCTCTATGGCTGCCTATGCGTATTTTTTTCATGCGATTGCATGCACGAATCGTATGAATTTATATTTGGTGAATTTATGTTTGATGAATCCATCGACAAGATATGGCGAAAGTAATTGCGCGCTTGACCTCTATCGAATGATTGTTTAATATTTTCAATCGCGTCTAGTGAACGCATGAGCTGTTGGGGTATCGTATAACGGTAGTACAGCGGTTTCTGGTACCGTATGTGTGGGTTCGATTCCTGCTACCCCAGCCATATTTGGCCTGTTCGTCTAGCGGTTTAGGACGTCGCCCTCTCAAGGCGAAGATCACCAGTTCGAATCTGGTACAGGCTACCAAAAATGATGAAAGCCAAATGGATTCCCATTTGGCTTTTTGTATATGGTGCATCTTCATGCGTGCACGTATCATTTTTGAACGAAATTCTCTATTTTTTCGAGGAAGTTTTCTTCGATTTCGTCGAATACACACGCCATTCACCCTTGTGGCTCTCTACGGTAATCCCTTTCATATCACGCAAAAACTTTGACAACTTTGAAAAACCATAGTCTTTAACATTGAAGTTCGGGAATCGATCAGAAATCATATTGCCCAGATAAGACAAGGGAACACCCTTGCTCTTCTGACTTTCAACCTCATCGTAAATAGTCTTCATGACCTCTTCTCGGCTAAGATAGCTCTCTTTAAGGGAGACTAAAACAACATTGTTTCTGCGCTCAAGTTCAAGATTTTGGAAACTTTCCAAGAATTTCGAAAGCTGCGAATAGCCATAGGTGCGTACGTCAAAATCAGGATAATTATCGACAAGACGACTTCCGATTTCAGATAAATCGGTCGTGCGTCCATTGTCAGAATTTTCGTTAATGATATCGATGATCGCCGAGGTGATTTCTTTTCGTGTTACCGGGCTTTCTTCGTTTGAGGTCTCCGACGTGTCAGAATATCCCTCTTGTTCATCCTCGAGCAGAACTTCAAGGGTGGTAAAAACCGTGCATGCATTTCGAAAAGAACGCGGGGTCTTTTGCTCCCCCATCCCTACGACGATCATGCCGGCATCGCGCAATCTGCTGGCCAGACGGGTAAAATCACTATCGCTTGAAACGATACAAAACCCCTGGACGTTCCCCTGGTACAAAATATCCATTGCATCGATAATCAGGAAACTATCGGTGGCATTTTTGCCTTTGATATTGGCAAATTGTTGCATCGGTTCAAGGGAATAATCAGCTAACACATCTTTCCACTTGGCCATCTGCGGGCTGGTCCAGTCACCATACACGCGTCGATAGGTGACTTGTCCATGACGATTGACCAGCTCGTTCATGATTCCGGGAATATATTTTGCTGAAATATTGTCAGAGTCTATTAAAAGTGCAAATGAATTTCTACTTGGCATACACGCTCGTTTCTACTTAATGTGCTTCGCATTGCGCACCGTTTGGACATGCTCCAAGAAATCATCGACAACGTCCATGTAGGCTTGAGGATCATTATCAAATGCTTCGAGATGCCCCATTTCAGGAAAATAATGAAGTGATTTTATAGGAGCCGAACAAGCGTCATAGAGATTTTGCGTCATGTCCAATGTGATGAATTGGTCTTTTGTACCCTGCAAAAATAGCGTGGGAATTTGTGAAGACGCAACATACAACGATGCCGAATTTTGCGATATGTCCATGTGATATTGCTGTTTTGCGCACCCCGAAATAAGTTTCTCAGCCAAACATCCAGAATGCGGAACAAGCCTGTTGGATATATGTTTGATTATGTGCGAAAGTGAATCAAATCCCGAATCGGAAATTACGGCACTCACCTGTGGAATTGCACACCGACCCGACGCTGCGAGAACGGCGGAAGCCCCCAGCGAACATCCATGCAAAATAACGTCAATATCAGTTCCAAAACGAGAAACCAAATAACGCACCCAGCGCAGAATATCTAGGGAATCATCTGCTCCCAACTTCATGATATTCCCCTCGGAGCTTCCACATCCAACCAGATCAATAGCGAGAACGTTGAAATCTTTCGCCGCATACATCAAGGCATACTTTTGCATATATACATGGCTCATTCGATACGGATGTACGAGCACGACCCACTTGCGCGAGGGCACATCGGCATAGTAGATAAATCCAGCCTGTTCAATTGACCCGTGGTTACTATCCAAATGTACGCGCTCAGAGGCAACATTGTCGAGCCATTCTTCAACTGATTTCTGCAACTTTTCTTGGTTTTTATTGATATGGATTTTTTCTTCAACGCTCATCAATCGTAATTGGGAAAAGGACGATGTAGGTCCCCAAATACGTTTTGAAAGCCAGGTGACGTTTCGATTCATAGCAGCATTGCAAAGGGCGCTTCCTGCCGCAACCGTCATTGAAATAGCCGCCGCAGCCGTAATGGCAATTCCGCCTATAATTGAAGCACGATGTGTTGACTTTTGAGGCATTGGTCCTCCTTAGAATCACTGGTATATTCATCTTATCGCATCATGGATACCCAAATGAAGAAGTCGGATTGCGCATGCAGAATTCTCCAACAGAACCGAATTACTCTCGGCCAAATGATTTGCATCATCGCTCAGATGAGATGCAAACAAATGAATTTAATATGCCTAAAAAAGCGTCTGACGACGCGTGTAGGCACCATAGCTCATGCGCACAAAGTGATCCTGCAATACATATTCGCGTCCCCCAAACCGCACAAACTGCGCTTCGCGTCCTAGAAGATGCGGGATGGGAAGGCTGGATTGTGGGAGGGTTTGTCCGTGATGCCCTGCTCAAAAAGCCCGATCACGATATCGATATCACCACCAATGCAACGTGGAAGCAAACAAAGACTGCATTCGAGACGCAGGGCTTTCGCACCTTTGAAACAGGAACAAAACATGGCACATTGACGGTGGAAGTGGGCAGCGATGTCTTTGAGGTCACTACGTATAGGACCGAAGGCGCCTATACCGATGGACGCCATCCCGATTCGGTAACCTTTGTGGAAGATATTCGCAAAGATTTAGCTCGTCGCGATTTCACGATTAACGCCATGGCATACCATCCCCATCGTGGCCTGCTCGACCCGTTTGGCGGCAGGCAAGATTTGAAACGCAAGCTCATTCGCGCGGTGGGCGATCCGAAACAGCGGTTTCAAGAAGATGCGCTGCGTATTCTGCGGGCCGTTCGGTTTGCAAGCCAGCTCAATTTTTCTATTGATGAGACAACAAGAGCAGGCATGAACGCTGAAAAAGCAAACCTGAAGCGCATTTCGGTTGAACGAATTGAACACGAAATAGAAGGATTTTTGTGCGGTGCGGGAGCAGAACATGCGCTGATGGAAAACATTGATGTTCTTGGCGAAGTTGTCCCCGAATTGCTCCCCATGAAAGGCTTTGATCAGCGCACCAAGTATCACATCTACGATGTTCTTGAACATACTGCCCATGTGGTATCGGGTGTAAAGCCAACGCCGGTATTACGCTGGTCAGCACTTTTACATGACATCGGAAAACCTGCATCATTTACTCTAAAAAATGGGACGGGACACTTTTATGGTCACCCCGCAATAAGTGCAAAGATGGCTGGGAATATTCTTCGAAGGCTGAAGGTTCGCCCTGCATACACTCACGAGATTTGCCTCTTGGTGCGCTATCACGATACGAGAATTCCCGTCCAGCCAAAAGCGGTCAAACGCATGGTTCAAAGGCTCGATGAACGCCCCGATCTATTCTTTGATCTCTGCAATTTAAAGAAGGCCGACTCGGCGGCTCATGCTCCGGGATATACCGGAGGCGTTCAGACAGCAGAAAACCTAGAAAAATGCATGCAAACGATTCTCGATAACCATGAGCCCTTCCGCATCAAAGATATGCCGATCAGTGGGAAAGACGTAATGAACATGGGGGTGCCCCAGGGACCAGCGGTAGGAAAGATTCTCCATGATGCTCTGGACGCGCTCATCGATGGGAACATCGAAAACACCCGTGCTGATCTTTTACGCTTTGTTCGTGACGATGCAAAAAACTATTCTTCGTGAACTTGTTTGAGCATCTGTGATGCATGCTCGCGGGAAACTTTCGAAGTATCTCCTGATAGCATACGTGCGATTTCGTTGATGCGTGCATCGCCTGAAACCTCGGTGAGTTCAGTTTCGGGGATATCTCCTGATGTTTTACGAACAACATAATGCTTCGTCGCAACAACCGCCACCTGAGCTAAGTGGGTCACCACAATGACCTGGTGTGAGCGCGACAAATTACGAAGTACCGTGGCGATGGCCCGTGCTGCCGTGCCACCGACACCGGCATCAACCTCGTCAAATACGAGCGTATCCACGTTGTCAGCTTCTCCAAGGATTACCTTGAGCGCTAAGATGACACGACTCATTTCGCCACCAGAAGCAATCTTTGCCAGAGGACGCGGGCGCATGCCAGAACCCGGTTGATACATGAACTCAACCTCGTCGGCGCCGGACTTCGTCCATTTAGAACGATCTTGAAGGCGAACATCGCAGGTAAGTGTGGCATCTTGTAATTGCAAATGTGAAATTTGCTGCGTTACTTGTTTTGCGAACTTGGGAGCAGCGGCAGCTCGTGCATCATGAAGTTTGCGCGCAGCTTGCGCGAGCGCATCTTCAGCGTTGTCCTGCTGCGCTTTTGCTTCTTTAAGCTTGTCCTCATACCCTTCGACAACGTCAACAGTTTCTTGCGCCTTGTCACGCGCAGCCATAACATCGCTCATTTGTGGACCAAAACTATGCATGAGATCTTGCAGCTGGCTCATGCGATTTTGCATATCCTCCAAGCTGGATTGGTCATAATCGATATCATCAAACGTCCCCGACAGATCGCGAGATACATCTTCGATTGCATATGAGGTATCACGAAGTGTTTGTGCTGCCTGCCCTAGGGACGCATCCACATCTCCAACATCTTCGAGCTGCTGAGCAGCCTCGGCAAGTTTATCGAGCACGCCGCCTTCATCGGATAAGAGCATATGCGCCGAGTTGACTGCTGCTTTCAGCTGTTCGGCATTTTCAAGCAGAGGAAGCTTCCCTTTAAGCTCGTCGTATTCATCTGGCTGGGGATTGACTTCATCGATACGACGAAGAATAAATTTTGCCTGTTCTACTTCTTCAGATCCGAGTTTTCCGGCAGATATAACCTCGTCAACGCGATCTTGCGCCGCCTTAGCATCTGCAAACGCTTCTGCATATGCCGTGCGAGCCTTTGCTACAGAATCCCCCGCCCATGCATCAAGCATCTGACGATGATTTTCTGTTTTCATGAGCTGCTGATGGTCATGCTGACCGCACAGATCAATGCTTCTGCCAACGCTATGAGCGAGCTCACGAACACTCGCAATATCACCGTTAATGTAGACGCGACTGCGACCTTCAGCAGATAAGGTACGTTTTACCACCGTACCGTCGTCATCTGCTGCATCAAAGGTATCAAGGCCATCAAGCTTTTCTGTGTCGCGTTCCTGGTTGTCTTGAGCCTCATCGTTGCTTGAATTGCGGTGTTTTCGGAAGAAAAACCGCCCTTCAACTGCAGCTCCTTGTGTGCCTTCGCGCACCATATCTGCTTCAGCACGTTCCCCTGAAAGCAACTTTAGAGAGGAAAGAAGGGCCGTTTTGCCTGCTCCGGTCTCGCCCGTAATAACCGTGAGGCCAGGAGATGGGATCATGGTGGCATCTTTGATTAATGCAACATTTTGTACATGTAATTCATCAATCATTTTGTCACCTTCAACAAGACCAGTTATTAATTTAAGTGTATCATCGCTAGAAAGATTTCTCATCGCATCTGCAAGGCTTACCATAACCTTACAGATGGCGTATACAATTGATACAACCTCAGGTTTTCAACTGATCGACGGAGATTGTTCACTATATGATTATTTATTTCACTGCAACAGGAAATTCTTTAGATGTCGCACAGGTATTAGCCAGCACAACTCACGATCGTCTGCTCGATCTTGGAACCCAATACAAAAAAGGGACGTTTGATGTGTACGTGGAACAGGGCGAGACACTGGGGTTCGTTTTTCCTGTCATGGAGTGGACAACACCTAAGATCGTGGACGAATTCATCCGAAAAGTTCGCTTTATCAGCCAAAATAGACGGAGATATATCCCCGGGTATTGCTATTGCGTCATGACCTATGGATTTTCTTGCGGCAAAACTTCCACATACCTTGCCAAAGAACTGAAAAAATATCTGGGAATCCATCTGGATGCATCGTATGCAATCAAAGATGTGAATTCTGACATCAGTAGCAGCACGCCCCCCGACCAGAAGAAAGCTCGTATGATACAGCGTCAGGCAAGGGGAAAAGCACGCGAAATAAGCTACATGATTTCGGTGAAGCATATTGGACATACCGAAAAATCAGGCCTTGTAGGTAATGTAGGAAGCATGTTTACGGGCCACGATGAAAAGCATCACTCCCTCGATCCCTTCCATGTTGAAGCGACGAAATGCACGCATTGCAACGTGTGTGCAACCGTGTGTCCCACAAACACGATTCATATGGACAATGGCATGCCGCATTGGACGGGCGACGACTGCAGCGGATGTTTGTCATGCGTCAATCGCTGTCCTGAAGGAGCAATTCAGTTTGGCCGTGCAACGCTCGGCAAGCCACGCTACATCAATCCTGCGTTAGCGGCGATTCCGGTTCATGATCCATGGATGCCACCAGAGGTTCCGCAAAACATTGATCCCCGTGTCAGCGCGGCTATGATGCCGGATTTGCGAAGACCTGAAGATTACCAGTAAGCACAAAACGTTTTCGATGGGATTTGCTTGATCTTCGTGTCATATGGAATTCGTTTTTGGAAATTCGTTTTGCTATCTCCCACGATTTGCTTTTAACACAGCACTCAAACTAAGGATTTACCATGCGAGCACTTATTCAACGCGTCACACACGCACGCGTCACCATAAATGATGCAACCACAGATACCTTCAAAGATAGCCAGGCATTTCCCGGTGAACCGTCGAGATCAATCGAAAAGGGATTCGTAATTTTTCTTGGTGTCGGGAAAAACGATACGGGAAAAGATGCAGAAAAGCTTTGGAATAAAATAGCAAAATTGCGCATTTTTCCTGATGATAGTGGTAAATCGAATTTGTCGTTGCGTGACATCAACGGAGAGGTGCTGTCCATCTCACAATTTACTCTCTATGCAAATTGCAAGAAGGGCAACAGACCAAACTTCATGGAGGCCGGAAGCCCTGATATGGCAAAGAAACTCTATGTTGCTTTTACCGAAATGGCGTGTGCCGATGATGCGATTTCAAAGGTTTCTGCAGGAGAATTTGGTGCAGATATGACCGTTGAGGCCACCAACGACGGTCCTTTTTCAATTTGGCTGGACACCGAAGAACTCTAGGATAGGCCAAACTCTGCGTGATAGCCGGCTATCAACAGTAAGTTAGAGATAGCAGGCCTAGACTGTGATAAGTTCCGAATTATTGTGCTAGCTCTTTAATTCTTGCCTTTCGGCAAGTTGGCGCTGCTCAATTTCTCGTTCAATACGCTCTGCCATCTTTTGAGCCGCTTCTTTACTGCGGGCACTCGCTTCCCGAGATTGTCTCACCAAAGCGGCGATGCTCACGCTGTTAACATAATCGTCGATTGCCTTGTCGAGCCCATTCCAGAAATCGATGGTGGCACAAGTTCCCATGCTTGGACACAGCTGCGCGCCATCTTCCAGACACGCGACTGGTGCCGTGCCTTCACTTACCCGCAGAACATCCCCTGCCGTAAGCTCATTGGCGGGACGCGCCGTCGTATATCCACCATGAGCGCCACGCGTGCTCTTCAGCACCCCACCACGAGTGAGTTGCCGTGCAAGCTGTTCAAGATATTTTTCAGAAATTTGTTCGCGTTCTGCAGCCTGTCGAAGTGAAACAGGGCCAGCATCCTGATACCGAGCGACATCAATGACAAGCTGAATCGCGTAACGACCTTTCGTGGAAATTTTCATAGTGAGTTCCTTTTTCTTTTTGATTGCCCTCATTTTATCAGCGCTCAAACGTATTGCATACACAAATACTAGGAATTGTGAATTATTCGAAAGAAAAACTGGGACTCACAAAAGACACGCGGCGAAAAGAACAATTTACGAATCGTGTCGAATGTCCATTGTTTTCCCTTATCAAACCCGTAAACTGCTTATGTTTTCACGATGAGTATAGAAACGCATTGTCTGCAGTATTGGTGGTGTTCGGTTTTTCTTATCACCGGTGTTAAAAGCTTTCGTCTTGACCTCGCTGGTCATTCCTTTATCGTTGAAGCCGTGAAATAAACATAGCAATTCACTAGGATTTAAAAACATTGTCTGGTGCGATGAATCATAAAGATTTTTGAATTGCAAAAATGAAAGAAGGACATTATGGCTAAAATCGCAAACACCATCGACGATTTGATTGGCAATACTCCGCTCATTGATTTGACCGCTATTGCCGACGGCAAGGCTAAGGGTCGCATCCTCGGCAAATATGAGGCGACGAATCCTGGCGGATCAATCAAAGATCGTATTGCCAAGGCAATTCTTGATGATGGCGAAAAGCGCGGCCTCATTAACAAAGACACCACTATCATCGAGGCTACCAGCGGAAACACTGGCGTTGGTCTGGCCATGATCGCTGCGTCTCGCGGCTATAAGCTCAAGATCGTGATGCCGGAGAGCATGTCTGTTGAGCGTCGTAAACTTATTGCTGCATATGGTGCCGAGCTTATTTTGACTCCAGCTGCTGATGGTATTCCCGGAGCAGCAAAGAAGGCTGATGAACTGCTCAAAGAAACTCCAAACAGCTTCCATCCAGATCAGTTCAACAACCCGGTAAACCCTGAGATTCACTACAAGACAACCGGCCCTGAAATTTGGCGCGACACCGACGGCCACGTAGATGCCTACGTTTCAGGCATTGGCACCGGCGGAACATTCTCTGGCGTTACCAAGTTTTTAAAGGAAAAGAATCCAAACGTTCACGCGGTGGCACTCGAGCCGACTGAGTCTCCTGTTCTTGCTGGCAAACCTGCTGGTCCACACAAGATTCAAGGTATTGCTCCTGGCTTTATTGCAAACACCATGGATATGAAATTAATCGATGAGCTCTATCACGTAACGTCTCAGGACGCACTGGACACCCAGTCGAAGTTAGCTCAGAAGCTTGGCCTGCTGGTTGGCATTTCTTCCGGTGCTGCGGTATATGCTGCTGCCGAGATCGCTCAGCGTCCAGAATTTGAAGGCAAGAATGTTGTTGCAATTCTCCCTGATACTGGCGAGCGTTACTTGTCAATGATGAACCTGAATGTCTAATTTTTAGCCATAATTAGAACTTCTGTTTCTATACAAACCCGTATGTATATGAGATGCGTCTCCTTTTTCTCCCCTGTCTTATGCACACACCAAGCCATTGGTCGTAAACAGCATCTCGTACATACGGGCTTTGTGTATTCCGTGATCTTCTTTTAGTGAGTGGTATACGCGTTTCTTGTGCATACGGAAACTTTTGTGTACCGTGCTCTCTTTTGGTTTTTAACTGCGCTAAATTGTTCGCATGGCAAAAAACGAAACGAACATACTTTCACGTAAATCCACGCATATTGCGCTTATTGTTATTGGCGCAATCTTTTTAATGACCGGCGCATTTCACGGCAATATCTGGTTCGACGAAAGCTATTCGGTCGCAATTGCTTCAAAATCATTTGCCGACATTTGCTCGATTGGATCGGGCGATGTCCATCCGGTCCTCTATTATTTTGCGCTTCATATCATTTACTTGCTCTCGGGCTCGGTGACACACATTACCGCCTACCGCGTTTTCACCGTATGTGGCGCGATAGCGATGTCAGCTTTGGGATATACCCATCTTCGCAAAGACTATGGCTGGAAGGTTGGCCTTCTTTTTACCTTCTTTGCTATTTTTACCCCATATATCAGTTATCTTTCGATCGAAGTGCGCATGTACTCGTGGGCATCATGCATGGTCATGCTCACGTTTATATATGCATGTCGAATCATGCAGGTCACGGGCACCCATCAGCAGCGCGCGCATACCAATGCATCGCTTAGTACCTGGATAAAGTTTGCGTTATGTTCGCTGGCTGCGGCATATCTGCACTACTTTGCGCTGCTTTCGGTATTTATCATCAACTTAGGCGTACTTATATTCCTTATCGCACATTTCAGAAGCCGCAAACGCGATTTACGCGCCTTCATTATTCAGGCGGTGTGCGAGGTCGCTGCATACGTACCATGGCTTTTCGTCCTGGCATCACAGCTGGGTGTGGTTTCGAACACCTATTGGGTAAACTTCACGTTCCCTGATACGCTCATCTCGCTTTTGCGTTATCCGCTTTATACGATGCAACTTACCTTTGCTGCAGGTCAGGTGTACGGAACACCCGTGCGCATTCTAACGGAAATCCTCGTCGTTGCGGGATTTGTGCTTTTGTTTGTCACGATCGGGGTCGTGATCAAGCACATTCACGATCGCAAAACCATGGTTCGAGATGCCGACGGCACCATGCGCCGCCGCAGTGTCCATGAGTTTTTATCGGCTCCAGAAACCTTGCCTGGCCTGTTAGGCGTGGGTGTCTACATTGGGCTATTTGTTGTTGCGGGAATTGCCTCAGTAATTATGCATTCACTGATGCTGTATTTCCGCTACCTATTCTGCGCAATCGGTCCCCTGATGTTTGGGCTCGCATTTTTCTTGGCGCACTTAAACGAGAAAAAGATCACTGCGTGCATCTGCGCGCTGTTCTTGGGATTCTCGCTGCTCAACCAAGGGTTAATGATTCACGACGACTATTCGCCCGACAATCAAGCACCGATTCGCTACCTGCAAAACAACGCAGAGCCTGGTGAATTAGTGCTCTCAAGTGACATCGGAGTCGAAGGCGTCACTTCAGTCGAAATTCCGGATCTGCCTCAGTATTATCTGAATTGGCAGCCAGGGAATTGGGGTCGTGCCTATGAATGCTACGCCCCCACCCTTACAAGCATTCCCAACAACTGGGATTCGATCCTGGGCAATTATCACGGCAACTTCTGGGTGCTTGGCGAATCCTCAAATGGATCGCGCCCCAACGACGTCGATGATTTAGCCGCGCGCAACGATGTCCAAGTGGTATCAAGCGAATGCTTCTTCCGTCCGTATACGCGAAGCTATTTCACCATCACCTTGATGTACAAGGATTAGTTCAAGCGTTGTGGCTTAATGCTGCCAGGAAGATCAATGAGATGAGTCGCCCTCTATCGTTTATCGATGGTGTCTGCTTGCCCCAAACGTCGAGCCCTTGCGTGCCGAGCGTCTGAGCCCCGCAAGCGCATCTTCTTCACTTGTATTGTCGAATCGAGAACTTAATTTCACGATTTGGTCGCGCAGACGTGCTGCCTCTTCGAAGTTCATTGCGTCGGACGCTTCAACCATCTGTTGTTGCAGGGATTTAACCAAACGCATGATCTCAGAGCGCGATAAACTCGCGAGTTCCTTGTTGACCTGCTCCGATGTTGTCGTCTTCTCGTCTTCATGGATCGACGATGAAATGTCATTGATGGGCTTGGTCACCGTCTTCGGCACGATTCCATGTTCTTTGTTGAATTGAATCTGCAATTCGCGACGACGCTGAGTCTCTTTGATTGCCAGATCCATTGATTCGGTACGCTTATCCGCATACATGATGACTTCACCATGGGCATTGCGCGCCGCACGACCCATGGTCTGAATGAGCGAGCGATAATTACGCAGGAATCCTTCCTGATCAGCATCGAGAATTGCCACAAGCGAAACTTCCGGCAAATCGAGCCCCTCACGAAGCAAGTTGATGCCGACAAGCACATCAAATTTTTCTGCGCGCAGATCATGCAAGATATCAACACGTTCAAGCGTTCCGATATCCGAATGCATATAACGTGCACGAATTCCCTCGTCAAGCAAATGATCGGTAAGGTCTTCTGCCATCTTTTTGGTAAGAGTGGTAATCAGCGTACGCTCATGCTTTTTTGCTCGTGCGCGCGCTTCATCGATGATGTCATCGATCTGGCTTGCCGTAGGTCGCACAATAACTTTCGGATCTAGCAGACCCGTCGGGCGAATGATCTGCTCAACCGTTGCTTGGCTGACGCGTTTTTCGTAATCCCCCGGCGTCGCCGAAACATAGATGAATTGCGGAATGCGCTGTTCAAATTCATCGAAACGAAGCGGACGGTTATCCAGGCATGATGGCAACCGGAACCCGTGGTCAACCAGCGTAACTTTGCGAGAACGGTCACCCTCATGCATACCGCGGATCTGCGGAACCGTGACATGGCTCTCGTCGATGATGCACAGGAAATCCTTTGGGAAATAATCTATTAGTGTATACGGCGGCTCACCTGGTTTGCGGCCGTCCAAATGGCGTGAGTAGTTTTCGATGCCGCTGCAAAAGCCCATGTTTTCCATCATTTCCAGGTCATAGGTGGTGCGCATCTCAAGACGTTCGGCTTCGAGAAGCTTCCCGGCCTTTTTCAGCTGCTGTAGACGGTCACGAAGCTCTTCGCGAATTGCTTTGATTGCTCGCTGCATGGACGCCTTGCCCGTCACGTAATGCGATGCGGGCCAAATGGGAAGCGCCTCGTAGTGCTCGAGGACCTCTCCGGTGACATTGTCGAAGTCACAAATCTCATCGATCTCGTCACCCCAAAACTCAACGCGCACGGGGTTGTCGGCATAGGGTGGGAAAATATCGAGCGAATCGCCACGCACACGGAATGTCCCGCGCTTCAGTTCGTAGTCATTTCGATCGTATTGCATGTCGATGAGGTCATGAATGACCTGATCACGATCGATCTCTTTTTCTTTGTCCAAAAATACCGCCATGCCAGCGTATTCGGCAGGCGAACCGATGCCATAGATGCAGCTCACCGACGCCACAACCACCACATCACGCCGCGAAAGAAGCGCAGACGTTGCCTGGTGGCGCAGCTTTTCTACCTCTTCGTTAATGGATGCGTCTTTTTCGATAAAGGTGTCAGTCGAAGGTACATATGCCTCGGGCTGGTAATAATCGTAGTAGCTCACAAAATAAACGACGGCATTGTTCGGCAAAAATTCCTTGAGCTCCGCCGCATCTTGTGCGGCAAGCGTTTTATTGGGGGCCATGATCAGCGTTGGTTTTTGCACGGCCTCAATCGTTTTGGCCATGGTAAACGTTTTGCCGGATCCCGTAACACCCACAAGCGTTTGATAGCGCAATCCATCTTCTACGCCACGCGCAAGCTTTTCGATAGCCTGCGGTTGATCTCCTGCCGGTTCAAAGGGCGCAACAACCTTAAACGGCGTTTGAGCCATACGAACCTCAGGCAGTTTTCCGTCCATCTCATGACCAACAATGTTCTGTAAATGAGCCATAGGTATACTTCTCCATCATGTATGTGTCGGAAAGAGATGATAGTACTTTTATTGCGATTAATCTTGTGCGCTCATAATCTGCTGAAAGACGTTATGAACTTGTGATGTGAGCTTGGAGAGGCTTCCGTCGTTGACAATGACGTAGTCCGCCCACGCACGCCGTTGATCGTCGGTAGGTTGCTGGGCAATCCGGTTCAACACATCTTCTCTTTGAAAACCTTTCGCACATGCGCGTGCAATGCGCATATCTTCGGGTGCCACTACGGCTATAACTCCTTGTATCTGCCGGACAAGCGCAAGAGTAGACGGGAATTCGTCTGCATGCTCGTTTGCGGCCTTCCACGTTGCTTCGGGACCACGATACGCAGAAAATTCTACGATGGCACAGGGACATGATTGCCGTTGCGCCAGCTGTACGCGCCGCAACGCTTCAGACATGATTGCGGGATGGGTGATTAGGTTAAGTTTGGCCGTGGCATCCTTGTCTGCAAATGCCTTCTTGGCCAAACGCGCCCGATCAATTTGCCCGTCATCGTTTAAAACTTCACGGCCAAACGACTGAGAAATCGAATGTATGATTTTGGGACTGTGCAGAATATCATGGCCAATCTTATCAAGGTCGACAGTGTATGCTCCAAGATCAGAAAACGCATCCAATGTGCTGGACTTTCCTGATCCAATACCACCTATCAAAAAGAATGTACGCATGAAATCTGCCTTCCCCGTACCATGAAATCTGCCGTCTCTACGCTAAAATCATATCGCCTCTGAAAACAAATATAGGGAACAAACCTTATGGTCTGTTCCCTATATATTCAATCTAACGAAAACCTTCGTCGCTACGAACCTGAATGGTTAGCGCTCCGAACGGCAGAACCTAGGCGTTCTGGTCCGTTTCTGCCTCGTCCTTCTTCTCGTCAGACTCTGGCTTTTTATCGTCAGCTTTCTGATCCTCTTTCGCAGAATTTTCGGAAGATTCACTTTCAGCTACCGGAATATCGAGGCCTAAGTCATTTGCCGCAGCCTTCATAGAAAGGCTGATGCGACGACGCTCAGGATTGATATCCATAATCTTCACCTTTACGGTATCGCCCGTATGAACAACCTGAGAAGGAGTATCAATGTGCTTATTTGCCATTTCAGAAATGTGCACTAAGCCTTCAACACCCGGCTCAAGTTCAACAAACGCACCGAATGGAACTGTCTTGGTGACTTTGCCATCAACAATCTGACCCACAGGATAATTCTCAACAAGCTTCGACCATGGATCTGGAGTGCATTGCTTCAAACCTAAAGAAATGCGCTCGCGTTGTAAGTCGACGTCTAAGACTTCAACTTCAACTTCCTGGCCTACATGGACAACCTCTGATGGATGGTTGACATGGCTCCAAGAAAGCTCAGAGATGTGAACCAGACCGTCGATGCCGCCCAGGTCAACGAATGCACCAAAGTCGACAATGCTGGAAACTTTGCCTTTAAGATGCATGCCTTTAGAAAGCTTAGAGAGGATCTCCGCACGCTCTTTACGACGTCCTTCTTCAAGAAGAACACGACGAGAAAGAACAACGTTGTTGCGGTTACGATCCATCTCAATAACACGCGCATCAAGCTGCGTGCCTAGATAAGCAGACAAATCTTTCACGCGATGCAGATCGACCAAAGATGCTGGTAAGAAACCACGAAGACCGATGTCAAGGATCAAACCGCCCTTAACAACCTCGATAACCTCGCCGGTAACCGTCTCTCCAGCCTTGAATTTCTCTTCAACAGAAATCCAAGCACGCTCATATTCAGCGCGTTTCTTGGACAGGATTAACCGTCCGTCCTTGTCTTCCTTCTGCAAAACCATGGCTTCAATTTTGTCACCAAGCTTGACGATATCGGAAGGTTCTACGTCCTTACGAATCGTGAGCTCGCGAATTGGAATGACGCCTTCGCTCTTGAACCCGATGTCAACAAGCACTTCGTCGTGTTCGATCTTCACGATCGTGCCCTTCACCAGGTCGCCCTCATCAAAATCGGTGAGAGTGCCGTCGATCATCTTGTTCATCTGATCATCCGAAATATCCTGATAATCGATGATTGACGGGTTTTTAATCTCGGTCAAAATGGACCCCTTTCAAAAAGATATCGGGGACCCTTCGTCATGATTGCGTGTTACATTTCCATGTTCACGACAGTGCAGCCAAATGCACCGGACTCAAACATGTCTCGGGGGCCAACAATTACTACCTATAGAAGCAAGGAAGAACATCGTTCGAGCGAAACGAAATATACTTCATCGCTTCACATAAGCGAAGTCATTGTATCACACAGAATATGTGTGTGATGTGACGCTATCACACAAGTAAAAGACTTTCATACCAAAGGATTATTTCGGGGCCAAAAAGCGCCATAACGAAGCATCCGATGGCGATATGCGGACCAAATGCGATGGCGCGTGACGCAGGCGCACGACCCGAAGAATCATTCCGGCTTTCCGAATCATTCGACATTCGGTTTGCGTGTTTTGAATATGTATGGCGCTGATAAAGCGAAAAAAGAATTCCGGAGGCGCATGCCACCAAAATGACGATGATGCTTCCTCGAATGCCAAAGCAAAATGCGACGGCAAAAAACAGTTTCAGATCGCCCGCACCAATTGCATGCGCGTGGGTAAGGCGGGACACAATAAACCCGAGCAGCGCCACGACGCCAAATACAATCAACGCGTCGAGGACAGATTGACCGAGCAGCGTTGCCAGATTAACCCGCGATATCCACCAAATGAAGAGCAGATATGCAAGTCGGGCGCACAAAATAATGATGATGCAGACATTAGGAATTGACCTGGATGCAATATCGGTGGCGCAGAGCATCAATAAAGCCAGCGCAATGACAAGCATTTCAACAAGTTCGATCGTAAGCCCATAGCGCATTGCCAGCAGAAGACACACACCTGCTGAAACTATATCGAAAATCAGCCTGTATGATGGGCGCTTTGAAGCATCGATACCTGCAGACGTATTACCGTAAGATGTATGGACACGCGCAGATGCATCGGCATGGGCGGTATGAGTATCAGAAGATGACGCTTTCGCAGAGAGCGCTTTTCGGCGCGCATAGAGAAGAGAGAGCTCTCCAAAAGCCACGCCAAGCGCTGCCGCAAGAATAGAGATCACAATGTTGAAACCCATAGACGCGAAAACGTACTTTCTTATGCTAGATCATCGATGGCATGAAACGAATGAGCATATAGATCGTGGCGACCACCATCGTCAATATCATCATTGGGAAGCCAACCTTGGTAAAGGAAGCAAAGGTGATGGGATGCCCTTCGCGTGTTGAAATAGACGAAAGCACTACGTTTGCACTTGCACCAATGAGGGTTCCATTGCCGCCGAGGCACGCACCGAGTGAAAGTGCCCACCACATTGCCGTGACATCGACGCCCGTTGCACCGATTGCCGCAATAACAGGGATCATCGTGGCAACAAACGGAATATTGTCGAGTACGGCACTAAACAGTGCAGATACCCACATAATCACGAGCATCATCGCGAGCGGATTGTCAGCCGTGACATCCATGATCCAATCGGCGAGCATACCGATAACGCCGGTGTCAACAAGTGCGCCAACAACCATGAACAAGCCGCAGAAAAATCCGATGGTCGTCCATTCCACGCCCTTGACGCATTCTTCGAGATCGGCACGGGAGATCAGAATCATGACGCAGGCTGCAGTCAGGGCGACAACACAGCTATCAAGACCAAGCTGACCGTGGAGCATAAAGGCAACCACGACAAAAAGGATCATGATGATACTTTTGTGGAACAGCGAACGATCTTTGATATAGTCCTTTGGCTGAAGTGCCATAACCGTTTGCTCATTTTCAGCACTGGCTTGCATCTTGCGTCCATACACCGCACGAAATGCGAGGATAACAGCAATGAGCACAAAGATGGCAGCCGGTGTATCAACCGCTAAGAAGTCAAAGAACGAAAGACCGGCTGCAGAGCCAATCATGATATTAGGTGGGTCACCGATCAGCGTCGCCGTACCACCAATATTGCTGGCCATTATTTCGGTAATGAAATATGGAACGGGGTCAATCTCGAGCATGTCACAAACCACAAGCGTCATTGGCCCAACCAAAAGAACGGTGGTGACATTATCGAGCAGTGCCGAAAGCAGCGCAGTGATGAGAATAAAGCCAACCATAATTCGCCACGGATCGCCTTTGGCAACCTTGGCAGTTTTGATGGCCATAAATTCAAAAAGCCCGGATGTTTTTACTACCGAAACAAAAAGCATCATGCCTACTAAAACTCCAAGGGTATTGAAGTCAATGTGGTTGATGCCAGAATCAAACGTGATTACGCCGGTGAGAATAAGGACCATTGCACCAGCAAGCGCAGCTACGGCACGGTGGATCTTTTCAGATGCCACCAAAGCCATAACTGCGATGAAAACAACGATTGAAATTATTTGCGCGGTAGTAAACATGCAAATAATCATAACGGATTTGTTGCATGAATTTTTACAAGATGTTTAAAGAACGCAGTTTCTCAGTAATTTGTGCTGCAATTCCTTCGCCATCGATTCCAAGAACATGGGAAATTTGTTCAACGGTGCCCTGCTCAACAAATTTGTCGGGAAGGCCAATTTGGAGTACGGGTGTTGATAGGTTGCGAGCCTCCATAACTTCGAGTACACCGTCGCCTGCGCCTCCTGCAATGACGCCTTCTTCGGCAGTGACCACGAGCTTTGTTTTGCATGCAGCCACAATAGCATCCACATCTAACGGCTTAATCCAGCGCATGTCTACCACACGCGCAGAGATGCCTTGCGCTTCCAGACGCTTCGCCGCATCCATGCATGCAGGAAGCATATGGCCGAAACCGAGAATCGCAATATCATTTCCTGCGCGGCGCTCAACTGACTTGCCGATCTTAAATACTTCGGGGTTTTGCGGAATCGGTACCCCTTCCCCACATCCGCGGGGATAACGAATGGAAATGGGGCCATCGAGCATCATTGCGGTATGCAGTCCATTGACAAGCTCCGCCTCGTTTGACGGCGCAAGCATGCGCATATTCGGAATCATGCGAAGATATGTGATATCAAAGGCACCCGTGTGCGTGGGACCATCGGCGCCTACAAGCCCTGCACGATCAATGCAGAGCACAACGTTTTCACGATTAATTGCATTATCGACAATGATCTGGTCAATTGCACGCTGCAAAAACGTCGAATAAATAGCAACCACGGGCTTTTTCCCGCCAATCGAAAGTCCTGCAGCCATGCCTAAGGCATGCTCTTCGGTTATTCCTGTATCAAAGAAACGGCGAGGGAAACGCGCAGCAAATTTCGAAAGACCCGTGCCATCCTTCATCGCGGCAGTGATTGCCACCACATCGGGATTGTGCTCAGCTTCTTTTACGATCGCATCACCAAAAACATTTGAGTACTTAGGAGCTTTTGACGTGTTCTTTTTGAATTCGCCCGTTTTTGGATCAAACGGGCCAACACCATGCCAGATCTCAGGATTTTCTTCAGCAGGCGGATATCCCTTGCCTTTTTTGGTGACCACATGCACCAGCGTTGGACACGGCGATTCAAGACACGTCTCAAATATCTCACGTAACGCCGTTATGTCATGACCATCAACAGGAGCGGTACATACGATTCCGAGCTGTTCAAACAACATGGTTTGAGGAATAACCATCTGTTTGAAGGAATCTTTTAAGTTTCGACCAAAGTCAACGAGTTCCTGGCCAATACCCCCGCGCGCTTCCATGAGCTCCTGCACCGCATCGCGGGTATGCTGGTAGCTTGCTTTAGCGCGCATCATACCAAGATGGCGAACGAGCGCACCCACGGGTCTGCTAATTGACATGCCGTTATCGTTGAGCACGATCATCATGGGTGTTTGTTCTTGTCCAATGTGGTTGAGCGCTTCAAAGGCCATGCCACCCACAAGAGAAGAATCCCCAATGACGTCAGCAATTTTAAAATCATCGCCCGAAAGATCACGTGCCTTGGCTAATCCGAATGCCACCGAAAGGCTATCCGACGCATGTCCTGAGGGATGGACATCAAAGACACTTTCACTTGGCTTCGGAAAACCAGAGATTCCGCCATATTGGCGAAGCGTATCGAATTGAGACAGACGTCCCGTTAAAAGCTTATGGGCATACGACTGATGCCCCACATCGTAGACGATCTTGTCTTTCGGGCAGTTCATCACCGAATGAAGGGCGACAATAATTTCAACGGCACCTAAGCTCGATGCAACATGTCCACCCGTCTTCGAGGTGACGTCAATAATTTCGCCACGAATTTCTTGACATAAAATTTTGAGCTCATCATCGTTTAAAAGCTTCAAATCAGCTGGCGATGTAAAAGCATCTAAAATGCGTTTTTTACTTTGCGTCATAGCTAATCCATTCAACGTAGGTTTTCTGATGACTCCTGATGTAAATCGTCTGACGATTTTTGATGCTCGGGCACCTGTTGTTCTACAGGTGCATGTTCAGCAGAAGTTTGACCTATAGGCGATTCATCTACCGACACTGCAGACGTCTGATCTGCTGACGTTTCCTCTGCGGCAGTTTGGTCTGCGGACGTCTGCTCTTCTATATCAGCTTCGATAAGGCTCGAGGCTTTTACACCCAGCCCAACTGCCTCTTCAAGTAGGTCAAGTGCTTGATCAAGCGGCATATCATCGGTTATCTCTTCTGATATTTCTTTCAATCGATCATTCACTTGTTGGTAACTTTGCAGTGATTCCTTACCCTCAGACATCGTTGTCACCCGACAATTCTGGGGCGGTCTGACTGTTTCCTTGACCGGTTTGTGTTTGATCTGTTTGAGCAACCTTTTTCGGTTCGCTCGTTACCTCGGGGGTTACCGATACTCGGGCTTTTTGGGCCTTATCCACAGAAGAAGTCTTTGGGCTATCCAGCTTTTCACGACGGGCAATATTTCCCAGAATACCGTTCGTAAATTGCGGGGATTCATCTTCCCCACCAAATTGTTTTGCCAGTTCGACAGCTTCATTGATGCACACACTTACGGGGACACTATCCTCATAGAGCATTTCAGAGACCGCCATCCGCATGATTGCACGATCTACCACAGGCATACGATCAAGCGACCAATTTTCAGATGCATCCGAAATGAGCTGGTCGATAACATTTTTATGGTCTGCAACATCGGCAATTAACTTTTTTGTATATGCAGGTACGGGGTTTTCATCAAAAATCACCGAAACATTTTCGCTTGATCCTGCTGAAGGGTCCCCCGTAATATCTTCTTCGTAGAGAAGCTGAACCGCAATTTCACGCGCACGACGGCGTTCATGTCTTCCTGACATTAATTACTCCTGATTGAAGCGCAGTCCATCAATATACACATCGACAGAATCCGCCTTCACACCCACCTGAGTTTCGAGCGCATCTGCGACAGCTTCACGAATATCCTGTGCAATTTTTGGAAGTTTATATCCATAGTAAACATCAACATGGATAGCAATATGCAAATCATTGCCATCCTCGCTCGTTGCTACCACACCACTGGTATCTGCCTTTTGTTGAAATGCAGAAAGAAGCCCTGACGGTGCACTTGTTCCCACAGCGGCAACGCCTTCAACATCTTTTACTGCGATTGAAACAATAGTTTCAACAACGCCATCTGCTAGCTTCATGCCCTTCACATTTAAGTCAGACATGTCAAATCTCCTTTTCCAGAAACCTTCGGAAACAAAAGTCTAAAGACTTCACGGCCAACATTGCACGCTCCCCACGCACATATGGCGTGACGGTCGCATACATAGATACGATCGTTTTTACCTAGTCTACTCTACCTACCAAAACAAAAGTATCCACTCGCATGAGTTTACTCATAAACAAACAAAACACGTTGATGTTTAGTTGCTTTTTCCACGCTTTTTTATGCATAAAACTTCATATTTCGATGAAGAGACATTGTTTATCAACGTGCGAAATGTGTTTTGAGATATGCACAAAATGTGTATTTGCACCTTTGCTGAGCAATTTTTATTCCGTATTACAGATTTTTTTACATTTCTGCGTTCTTATTTCCTACAAAATCACTATGATTTTATTTCATTAGTTCTTTCGAATAATTCCCATCGAAATTTCTAACACATATTGTTCTCTATAGCATAGGCAGGCGATGTCCCATGAAAGCCATTTGGGAGAAGTGGAATTCTTGGAACCTTATTAAACGTATTCTTTGGGGCTTGGCAATCGGTACCGTTTTGGCGCTGATTATCCCCGGAATTGCAGTGATCACGCTTCTCGGAACACTGTTTGTTGCTGCACTGAGAGGACTTGCCCCTATCTTGGTATTTTTCTTGGTTATGGGCGCATTAACCTCTACGGGTGGCAACGCAGGAACGATGAAGCGGATCGTTGGACTGTATGCGATCAGCACCATAATCGCAGGATTAGTGGCAGTTGCCGCAAGTTTCTTGTTCCCCGTAACCGTTACGCTGAACAATATCGACACTTCACAAGCAGCAGGTGCACCTTCAGGAATTGGAGAAGTGCTCACGAACCTACTTACCAGCGTTACCTGCAATCCTGTAGATGCATTGGTAAATGCGAACTACCTGGGCATTCTTGCATGGGCAATCTTGCTTGGTCTTGCACTGCGTATGGCTCATGCCCAGACGAAGCGCGTGGTTAATGATATTGCCTATGCGGTCCAGCAAGTGGTTGCATGGGTCATTTCGTTTGCGCCATTTGGCGTTTGTGGCCTGGTTTACAATGCAGTTTCCACAAGCGGCATGTCGATATTCATCGAATACGGTGCACTTCTTGCGGTGCTTCTGGGATGCATGCTTCTCATCGCATTCGGCACCAACCCCGCAATTGTTGCCGCAGCCACACGCATGAATCCCTATCCACTGGTTATGCGCTGCCTAAAGGAAAGCGCAATCACTGCATTCTTTACCCGTAGCTCAGCAGCAAACATCCCCGTTAACATGCAGCTGTGCCACAGCTTGGGATTAGACGAGCGCACCTACTCGATTTCCATTCCGCTGGGTTCAACCGTTAATATGTGCGGTGCGGCTGTCACGATTTCTGTTATGGCAATGACCGCAGCCCATACCCTGGGCATTTCAATCGACTTCCCCTCAGCCTTAATCTTGTGCCTGTTATCTGCAGTTGGCGCTGCAGGAACATCGGGCGTTGCCGGCGGAAGCTTAATGCTGATTCCTCTGGCATGCAGCTTCTTAGGAATTGGAAGCGATGTCTCCGCTCAAATGATCGGCATCGGATTTATCATCGGCGTTCTGCAAGATGCAACAGAGACCGCTCTGAACTCTTCTTCAGATGCCCTGCTTACCGCAACCGCAGAATTCCATCAACGTCGCGCACACGGTATTCCTATTTACATGCCAAAACGTGGTGAAATTCCTCCTGAGGCTTCGTACACAATCGATGAAAAGACGGGCAAGCCTATTATTGTGGAAGACAGAGCGAAAGAAATTCCTTCTGCCCAACCTGCCGTACAAACGGAATAGCGTGAAATCGGACAACGCGCGCACGGACACCGCGCACATTATAAAAGGTATTCCTTTTTAAAGATATTTCTTAAAGGTATTCCTCTTTTCTAGAAAGATATGAAAATTCAATGATTGAAAGGTCTGCATTTCCAAAATGTGGGCCTTTTTTCATGGTTATTTCGTTTTCGTTACAATTTGGAATTCTTTTTCCGCTAAAAAATGTCTATCTGGTGTCTAAAAAATCATGTTGGACGGGGCACAAAATGAAGAACATTTGGACGAAATGGACAAGCTGGGGCTTAATTACACGCATCGTGTGGGGACTTGTTATCGGAACAATCCTGGCACTTATTATTCCTGGTTTAGTTGGCATTACCCTTCTTGGTAATTTGTTTGTAGCTGCACTGCGTGGCGTAGCACCTATCTTGGTTTTCTTTTTAGTAATGGCGGCACTTTCTCGTGCAAAAACGAGCGGTTCTACCATGAAAACTGTTATTGTCCTGTACATCATCGGTACCTTCACCGCAGGAGTTATCGCGGTTTTTGCAAGCTTTATGTTCCCGATTACCGTTACGCTGAACGATGTCGATGCGAGTACGCAAAGTGCACCATCAGGCATTGGAGAAGTGTTGAGCAACCTTGCGCTGAGCGTTACCTGCAACCCTGTTGATGCTCTAACCAATGCAAATTACTTAGGAATTTTGACCTGGGCAATTTTACTTGGATTTGCCTTCAGACTCGCAAACAACCATACGAAAGATTTCTTAGGCAATTGCGCCGATGCAGTTCAGTGGGTCGTACGTTTTATCATTGAATTTGCACCATTTGGTGTGTTTGGACTGGTATACAACGCAGTGAGCACCAGTGGAATGAGAATATTCCTCGAATATGGAGCATTGCTGCTGGTACTGCTTGGCTGCATGATCTTTATTGCTCTAGTCACCAACCCGCTTATTTCTGCTCTGTATACCCATATGAATCCATATCGACTAGTTTTCCGCTGTTTAAAGGAAAGTGCAATCACCGCATTCTTTACCCGCAGTTCAGCAGCGAACATCCCCGTCAACATGCAGCTGTGCCGCAATTTAGGGCTCAATGAGGATAATTATTCCGTTTCAATTCCGCTGGGCTCAACGATCAACATGGGCGGCGCTGCCGTTACCATTTCCGTCATGGCAATGACGGCAGCTCATACGCTCGGCATTTCGGTTGACTTCCCAACGGCCGTGATTTTATGCGTGCTTGCCGCAATTTCTGCTGCGGGTGCATCGGGTGTTGCTGGCGGAAGTCTTCTGCTGATCCCACTTGCCTGCTCGCTTTTGGGAATTGGCAACGATGTTGCTATGCAGATGGTCGGCATCGGTTTTATCATCGGCGTTCTGCAGGACTCCACAGAGACCGCACTGAACTCCTCTTCCGACGTTCTGTTCACGGCTACAGCAGAATATCATGAGCGCAGAAAAGCAGGGCTGCCCGTTATCGTTCCGAAAACCGACGACGAGCCGCCAACCTACAACGACGAAGAGCTTGTGAAGAGCGACGAGGCTGCCGTAAGCGCGGGTGCAGATACCGAAACGGGATCTGACACTTCCACTCACTAGTTCCCTTTGCTCTAATTTAGCGTCCATTTCGCGCTTGAAACAACAATGTTTCGGGTGTGAAATGGACGTTTTGCATTACATGCTTTGCGTGTTTGATATCGTGCAAAGCCTTATACCGTGCACAA
>CAIFEG010000019.1 GCA_903789415.1 uncultured Eggerthellaceae bacterium
GGTGCAAGAATGCGAAAATCCTCTTAGCTGTCTATTTGGCTTTGGGAATCAACCTATTTTATTCCTGCATACGGTATAGTCAAAGCATGACATACGATCCAAATCACATTAGAAATTTCAGCATTATTGCCCACATAGACCATGGGAAATCCACCATTTCTGATCGAATCTTAGAAATGACGCATACCGTGGCCGAACGTGACATGAAGGCACAGATTTTAGACTCGATGCCCATCGAGCGCGAGCGCGGCATTACCATTAAAAGTCAAGCGGTACGTTGTGACTACACATCGCTTGACGGTGAAACGTTTCAGCTCAACCTCATTGACACCCCTGGTCATGTTGACTTTACCTATGAAGTATCCCGCAGCTTAGCAGCGTGCGAAGGTGCTGTTTTGGTTGTTGACGCAACGCAGGGCGTGGAAGCGCAGACGGTAGCCAACGCCATGCTTGCAATGAATGCGGGGCTTGAAATTGTTCCTTGCATCAACAAAATCGATCTTCCTTCCGCAGATCCCGAACGGGTTAAGGGCGAAATTGAAGACATGTTGGCCATCCCTGCCGATGATGCGGTGCTCTGTAGCGGAAAAACCGGTGAGGGCATTCGCGATTTGCTCGAGCATGTCGTCTACGATATTCCTGCGCCCAAAGGTGACGTCAATGCACCGCTTCGTGCGCTCATTTTTGATTCGTACTTTGACCCATATCGCGGCGTGGTGGCATTGGTGCGCGTCAAAGATGGGGTGCTCCATAAAGGCGAACGCATCAAAATGATGGCGAAAGGCGATACGGCGCTGGTAGAAGAGGTGGGTGTTCGTCGTCCCAAAGAACAGCCATGCGATCAGCTTTCTGCCGGCGAAGTTGGGTATTTTGTCACTGGGCTGAAGGATCCGCTCGATGTGAAAGTCGGCGATACGGTGACGACGGTGGAACGCGGTGCCACCGAAGAGCTCCCCGGATATCGCGAACCGCAACCGATGGTGTTTACGGGGCTGTTTCCCATTCAAACTGATCAGTATCCTGAACTTCGCGATGCGCTCGAAAAGCTTGCATTAAATGATCCCGCGCTTACCTATGAACCGGAAACCTCGCGTGCACTGGGATTTGGTTTCCGCGTCGGTTTTCTGGGGCTTCTGCATATGGAAGTGGTGAAGGAACGCCTTGAGCGCGAATTCAATCTTGACCTGCTGGCAACCGCGCCAAGCGTGGAATATCACGTCTATAAGACCGATGGCACCATGGTAAGTCTTCATTCGCCGCAAGATATGCCTGATCCAGGTTCGATTGATCACATCGAAGAGCCATTTTTGAAGGCGAAAGTGCTCATTCCGCCCGATTATGTGGGTGCTGTAATGGATTTGACGCATGCCCATCGTGGCACCTTCATAACTATGGTGTATCTTTCTCCAACGATGGTCGAGATGGACTGGAGCTTACCGCTTTCAGAACTCATCATGGATTACTTCGACAAGCTGAAAAGCTGCACCAAAGGCTATGCCAGCTTGGACTATGAATTCGATGAGTACAAGACCAGCAAATTGGTGAAACTTGATATTTTGCTTGCCGGAAAACCGGTTGACGCACTTTCGTTTATCGTGCCGCAAGAAAAAGCGTACGAACAGGGAAAAAAGCTGTGCTTGAAGCTGAAGAAGATCATCCCTCGTCAGCTTTTTGAGGTTCCGATTCAAGCGGCGGTGGGAAGTCGCATTCTGGCGCGCCAGACGGTACGTGCAAAACGCAAGGACGTTCTTGCAAAGTGCTACGGCGGAGATATCAGCCGCAAGCGCAAGCTGCTGGAAAAGCAAAAAGAAGGTAAGAAGCGCATGAAGGCAATCGGCAATGTTGAAGTGCCTCAGGAAGCGTTCATGGCGATTTTGAAAGTAGACGAGGACGACGAGCAATGAGTCGTAAGAAGCAAGAATACGACTGGATAAACGACCCGTTTGATGATAAAAAACAAGATCCTATTTCAAAAGGAATGTCTACGGGATCAAAGGTGGCGGTAACCATTGGGCTGATCGTGGCCGTCATCATTATTCTTGTCCTTATTGGCTTTTCCTTTTTCGGCATCATGAATGTTATGACTTCGATATAGATGACCCACCATGTACTGATCGCAACGACCGCGTTTTCAGTGCTGCTGTTGCCATTGCGCGGTGCATAAAACTGCGCTTTCAGTACTATGGCGCAAAAATGTTCCTGCGCCATCCATTCTCTTACCGTGCATTTTCCTACGTTGACACGAGGTATGAAATGAAACCCTCTGCATATAGGCAGTTTCTCCAAACACATAACGTCATCCTTGCACCTATGGCCGGTGTGGGCGATGTCGTGTTTCGTCGCATATGCGAGGCGCATGGGGCGACGTATGCATTTGGCGAGATGATAAGCGCAAAAGGGCTTGCCTATAACAGCCAAAAAACCCAGGAACTTCTGCGCGTCGCTCCCGGTGAGGCGCTTGTTGGTGCTCAACTTTTTGGCCATGAGCCAGAAGAAATGGCTCGTGAAGCGTATTGGGTGCAAGAGCATATGGGAGCGCACCTGGGCGAAATCAATATCAACATGGGATGCCCGGTGCACAAGGTCGTAAAAAAAGGTGACGGTGCCGCCATGATGAAGACACCCGACGTCGCGGCGGATGTGGTTTCTGCGATTGTGGATGCGGTGGATGTTCCCGTGACGGTGAAGATGCGGCGCGGGTATTTCACTGATCAAGAGACGGCGCCCGATCTTGCGAAGCGCCTTGAGGCTGCCGGGGCTTGCGCAATTACGATTCACGGCAGATATGCAACACAGCTGTATCGGGGAAGTGCTGACTGGGGATGCATCGCGCGCGTGAAAGCGGCGGTCGATATCCCTGTGATCGGCAATGGCGATATTGTCGATGCGGCGTCAGCGAAAGAAATGGTTGCGCAGACCGGATGTGACGCCGTGATGATTGCACGTGGCGCTGAAGGAAATCCGTGGATCTTCGAGCAGGTCGCTGCCGCGCTTTCCGGCAGGCCCATTCCTGCAAAGCCGACGGCAAAAGAGCGCATCGCTTGTGCGCGCGAACATGCGCGCATGTTGGACGCCGACCCCGTGTTGCCGCTCTCTCGTATGCGAAAGCAGGCGTCTTGGTACGTGCGCGGGCTCCCGGGTGCGGCTGCAGCGCGCGGAAAGTTCAATCAGTGTTCAAGCGTTGCCGATTACAATAAAGTTTTTGATGAGCTCATGCATTATGTTGATGAGGAGAGTGTATGACCTGGGATCCTTATCAGGCGCTGTATATCCATATTCCGTTTTGTAAGAAGCGTTGTCTGTACTGCGACTTCGATACCGAAGCAATTGCGCAAGACAGCCCTAAGATTGATGACTATTTCGAGAACCTGATCCTGCAGATTCGTCGTGCATCAAAAGCAGGCGACTTAGCGCATATCAAGACCGTGTTTTTGGGCGGGGGAACGCCAAGTTATGTCGGTGCGCGCCGCTTGAATTCTCTTCTGCAAATCCTGGCTGTTTCGATGGATTTGGACTCTTGCGAAGTCACCATGGAGGCAAATCCTGATAGCCTCACCGAACCGTTGGTAAAAGATCTGTGGGCCCTTGGCGTGAATCGTCTTTCCATCGGGGTGCAGAGCTTCGACGACAATATCCTGCATACCCTTGGACGCATTCACGATGCTGATACCGCCAAGCGTGCCATCGACATCGCGCATACCCGCTTTGAAAATGTGAGTGTGGACATGATGTGCGGTATTCCCGGCCAGACCGGAGAAGCGTTCTGCGATGGGCTCGCCGAAGCAGTGCGTCAGGGCGTCACTCACGTAAGCGTCTATCCACTTACGATCGAAGAGGGGACGCCTTTGGCAAAGATGTGCGATGAAGGCAAATTTCCGCAGATCAATCAGGATACGCAAGCGATGTTTATGCAGATGGCGGCCTCTGCGCTTGAACCGCTGGGGCTGAAGCGCTACGAGGTGGCAAGTTATGCGAAGCCTGGCTTTCAGTGCGAACACAACAAGGCATACTGGACGGGCAAGCCATATCTCGGTATTGGAAGATCTGCGGTCACAATGAAACAGGATGAATCGCATCGTGTGCGCATTCGTGATGGGGAAGTAGAGGACGAATTAAATCGGCGCCAGATGGCTGCAGAAGATGCGATGCTTGCTATGCGTATGACACAGGGGCTTTCCGACGATCAAGTTCGCGAGCTGTCGCTTCTCCTTCCGAAACTTTTGTTGACTCTCGATGATTTGATGCACAAACATCTGCTGAAGCACGAAAATGGGCGTTGGATGCCTACCCTTGGTGGCTGGCTCTGTGGAAATGATTTGTACGAGCCACTCTATGAATTGGCTCCATAGATTGCATTTCCATGGGACATATGATATTCAATAGATAGCAATTAATTTTATAACGAATAGAGGATACTTATGAGTGATCAGAATGAAACCCCGTCAATTCCTAATTGCAATGATGGTGCAAATCGCGGTCACAGCGTGAAAGATAATCCAGAAGAGTTTATGAAATGGTTAAGCTCTTTTGCTGATGCTGCTGCCGATTTTGATCCAGACGAGGATGAAAAGAAAGGCAAATTGGACTAACGATTCATCGTGTCATCCAAGTTTTTTGGGTATATCAAAATAGAAAAAATTTTATAAAACTATAGATTCAGGACACAGCGTTTTTCGTTCGTGTCCTGTTTTTTATTGCTCCGCAAATGCATAGCATGCACAACGCATGACGACATATGCAACCAGAAATGCGAAGCGGAACGCAAGGCACGAGAGAAATAACGCACAACGCATGACGACATACGCATGCAGGAATGATATGGAGAAATGTGATGCTGGTTGACGCATCGGTGTCTTTTTAGCACTCGAGCCTTGTGTCCGCTAAAATAGCCTCAGATTTTCTATATGCACCTGCGAAGGTAATGTCGTTGCTGATTGTTATATTTCATGACGCGCGTTGCAGATGTCATGACGGTCCATGCGATCGCCGCTGCTCAATGCAGGTATAGAAGATCCCCATATGATGAATCTACAATGTGAACTCATATTTTGGATGGGGGGATAGAAATGCTTTCTGATAGACGTCAACGCGTTTTAGCAGCGCTTATTCATGAATACGTTTTGCATGCAATCCCCGTCGGATCGCGTACGCTGGTTGATAACTACAATTTGGGTGTCAGTCCTGCAACCGTGCGCAATGAGCTTTCGGTTCTCGAATCATCAGGATATTTGTCGCAACCGCATACCTCTGCGGGACGTGTCCCAACCGATCATGGCTATCGAGCATTTGTTGACGATATTTTGCAATCTGAACTTGCTGATGATAGCGAGCCCGATGAAAATATGAAAAAAGCGGTCAAGGAACTTCGCCAAAGTGCAAACGAACTTGATTCCCTGATGGAAGAAACAACCTCGGCACTTGCGCGACTAACCGATTGTCTTTCGATCGTGCTTCCGCCTTCTGCAGTTTCCCTTCACTTACGCCAAGTTTCTCTTATTTCTATGTCGGATACTTCTGCGCTTGTGGTGGTTGTCACCGAAGACGGACATGTATTCAACCGCAGTGTTGAATTCCACAAACGTATTTCTCCTGATAAACTTGCTGAAGCGCAGAACTTGCTCAACCGCACCCTTTCAGGAAAATGCTTTAGCGAAATTCGCGATCAGCTTGATTCTTCTGATACGGTAGCCGCTCTTTCATCTCCACTTATGCAGATGCTCATAAATGTGGTGTTTGATTGTTTACAAACGGGAGAAAAGTCACGTGCACATCATTTGGGGCTTTCCACGTTGGTTAAGCAGCCAGAATTTCAACAATCTCGTGCACTTATGCCGGTGTTGAAGGTTTTGGAAGATGATACGGTCATGCTTGAACTGATGCGGGAAACCGATGATAATTCCACTACCGTTCGCATTGGACATGAAAATGACAACGAATCACTTGAGGGTGTTTCGGTTGTGGCAAGTCGCTATAAAAATGGTGGATCTGACGGAATTGTTGCAGTGATTGGTCCCACTCGTATGGATTATGAGCAAGTTATTAAAGCGGTGCGGACAGCAAAGCAAGCTTTGCAAGATGACTGATACCACGAATAACGTTGTTTGTATGTTTTAGAAAGGTATAACAAACCAATGGCGTCAAAAGACCTCTATGAAATCCTGGGCGTTGATCGCTCTGCAGATGAAGAGGAAATAAAGCGTGCATTTCGTAAGAAAGCACGTGTGCTCCATCCTGATGTGAATAAAGCACCCGATGCTGAGGATCGCTTTAAAGAGCTCAATGAAGCATACGATGTGCTCAGCGATCCGAAAAAACGCACTCAGTATGATCGCTTTGGACAGGTTGGCGACGATTTCGGTAGTCAACCATATGTCGATTTTTCCGATATCTTCGGTGGCGGTTTTTCAGATATTTTCTCGAGCTTCTTCAATCAAGGTGCTGGTGTTGGTCGAACGGTGCAGCGCGATGGGCGTGACATGGGCGTGGGTCTGCGACTCACGCTTGAAGAAGTGGCTCAAGGTGCGAAGAAGGAAATTGCCTACGATCGTTTAGCGCCGTGTCCCGACTGTAAAGGGACGGGCTTAGGTCCAAATGGTAAAGAAATCAATTGCCCTGATTGCCATGGTACGGGTCGGAAAGTTACTGTCCAACATACGTTTTTGGGTGATATGCAGACGTCAACGACGTGCCCTCGCTGTGGTGGTTCTGGACATATTATCGAAAATGCATGCACCGAATGCCAAGGTCAAGGTCGTGTTCCCGATCGTCAGCGCATTACTGTTGAGGTTCCTGCAGGAATTCAGGATGGACAGCAGCTTCGTCTTTCTGGCTATGGTGAAGCAGGCATTCGCGGAGCACGTTCGGGCGATCTTATCGTCACCTGCCGCGTGAAACCACATGAATATTTTCATCGTGATGGTGATGATTTGCATGTTGTGGTCAGCGTTTCTGTTGTCCAGGCATGTCTTGGCACCGAAGTGTCGGTCAAGGGAATTCTGCCTGACGAAAATGTGAAGGTGCGCATTCCTGAAGGTTGCCAAAATGACCAGGTCATTCGCACCAAGGGATACGGTATGCCCCGACTGCGGGATAAGAAGCAGCGTGGCTCCCTGTTTACCCATATTCACGTGGTTGTTCCGAAGAAGCTTACGAAACGCGAGCGTGATTTGCTGAAGAAATTAGCAGACGAGATGGGTGAAGATGTGAGTCCGGAACGCACCCCGCTCGAGAAAATTCGCGATGCATTTAACTAATGTGCATTTAACTAGTGTGCATTTAACTAGTGTGCATTTAACTAGTGTGCGTGTCACGAGTAAATAATTAAGAGGCGTTCTTCGTTAGAATTATCGCAATAGTAGGGTAGATAGAACAACAAACCCAAGGGGTAAAGCATGAATCTTCCTGTAGTGTATGCCGATAAAAAGGTGTTATCCCATGTGTCTTCTGCAGAATTTGATTTAGATACCTCCGATAAAAATTTGCGTGCGATTGGGAAATTGAAGCTTTCTGTCGGCGATCATATTGCCGTGGTAGATTCATCACACAATTATTTTGAGTGTGAAGTCATACAGCCCGGTAAAAAGCTTCGTTTGCGCATTGCTCAGCATAAAGACGCTCCCGAAAGAACCTTCAATCTTACGGTTGTGCAGGGAATTTGCGAGCAAGCGGCCATGGATAACATTTTTTATGCGTCAACCGAATTTGGCGCGCAGCGTCTTATCCCGCTCACGTGCGAGCGTGGGGTGCAGCTTGATATGCGCAGGGCTGATGAATACACGGCGCACCTCAACGATATTGCCCGCGACGCGGCAATGCTTTCTGGTCAACCATCAGCGCCTCTTGTTGAAAAGCCCACCAACATGCACGACCTTGCGCTAGGGCTTTCTTCGCGCGATGGCGTATTGATCTGCTATGAGCAGGAAACAAAAACGTCTATTTCTGAGGCACTTGATTTGTGTGTGCAGAGTCGTCAGAAGCCAAAACGTGATTTGAATATCGCAGTTGTTGTTGGCCCTGCAGGAGGATTTGCCCAGCACGAAATCGATCGTTTGCTTTCCAGCAATACGTGCGCGTACACCGTCTCGCTGGGGTCATCAATTTTACGTGTGGAAACAGCAGGAATTATCGCACCGGCAATTACCGCGTACGAGCTTGGTGGGCTCCATTAAAATGGGTTGGAAATGGATTGAGCCATATAAGCCTGTATGTCTATGCGCCAACTTCATTCACGCTGCCGTCATATAAGCGTATAAGCTGGCATTATATAAGCTGACTTCTTTTTTATGTTTTAAGGTTGCCTGTGAAATTTTTAGTTGTGAATTTGGGTTGTAAAGTGAATCGCATTGAATCTGACACCATTTCAGCTGAGCTGTCAGAACATGGATGCGTAGAAGGCGACGATGCTGATGTCGTCGTTATTAACACCTGCACGGTAACCGGAGAAGCGGAGAAAAAAGCACGCAAGGCAACGCGGCGGGCGCTTCGTGAAAATCCATCCGCTCGGGTACTCGTGACGGGATGTGCTGCTTCAATAAACCCAGACGAATTTACCTCGATCGATCCACGTGTGCGTGTGGTTGGAAAAAGTAGCGTGGTTGCCTCTGCGTTACGTAATGGCTCTCAGGGAACTGACGTGCAGGAACTTGCGACGACACCACGTTCTGCCCGAAACTCATCGACCCTTTCTGAAGAAGAACTTGCCACGGCCAAGGATCGAAGTGCGCAGGGATATCGAACACGGGTGGGAATCAAAATCCAGGACGGCTGTAATAATGCGTGCACCTTTTGCATTGTTCATGTTGCGCGTGGAAAAGCGCGCTCGCGCGATGTTGATAGTTGTGTAGATGAGGCGGTGCGCCTGGAGCAAGCGGGCGTGCGCGAGGCAGTGCTTTCGGGAATTGACATCGGCAACTATCATTCACAAAAAGACGCTCGCGATATCGATCTTTGTGATCTGCTCCAGCTTATCAGAGAAGCTGCTCCACGGATGCGTCTGCGCATTTCAAGTTGCGAGCCAGCAGGAGTAACCGACAAACTGCTGCACTTCATCGCCAGCGAGGACGGAATGGTCTGCCGGCATCTTCACATTCCACTTCAATCAGGGTCCAGCCGCGTACTTGCCCAGATGAATCGGCCTTACACAGCGCAAGACTATGTTGCTCTTGTTCGTAAGGTGCGCGAAATTGTGCCGAAGATGAGCATATCAACCGATATCATCGTGGGATTTCCCGGTGAGACAGATGAAGATTTTGCCCAAACCATGGAAGTCGCCCGAGCGTGCCAATTCTCTAAAATCCATGTGTTTCGCTACAGTAAGCGAAAAGGAACGCCGGCAGCGGTGCGTACCGACCAAATTCCTGATAAGGTGAAAGCTCAGCGTGCGCACGATTTAAGCAAGCTCGGATGGATTTTGCGCCTAGAAGATGCGCAGGCGCGTATCGGTGATTCCGAGCGTGTTGTTGCACTTGAAAATGGCATTGGCATGAGCGAGTCGTATCATGATGTACATGTAGGAAACGATATTTTGCCTGGTAAAATGAAAACCTATACGTTTACGGGTGTAGCGAAGGATGGTATTTTTACGGTATGAGCGATAACCAAGAAGTTATTCTTACCTTGCCTGAAGCAATCGACATGGCGAGTGTTGTGGGAGAGCAAGATGAAAATTTGCGTCTCATCGAAGGTGCATTCAATGCGCGTATTACGGTGCGCGGAAATCAAGTTCGTCTCTATGGCAATCCCACCGATGTAACCACGCTTTGTACGCTTTTCAGCGATATTTTTGAACGACTTCGCCATGAGCCATCGCTCGATCTTCGTGAAATTCGTCGCATGATTGATGTTGTGCATACGGGTGCGTTTGCCCCTTCGGAACTCCATGATGATATCGTGCTTTCCTATCATGGAAAAACCATTCGTCCCAAGACCACGGGGCAAAAGCGATATGTGGATTCCATCCGAAATAACACCATAACGTTTGGAATAGGACCTGCTGGAACAGGTAAAACATATCTTGCAATGGCCATGGCGGTCTCGGCGCTGAAGCATAAAGATGTCAGCCGAATTGTCCTTACACGTCCCGTTGTCGAGGCGGGGGAGAATTTAGGCTATCTGCCGGGCACGCTTTCAGAAAAGGTAGATCCGTATATCCGGCCCCTCTACGATGCGTTGTTTGATATGACAGATCCCGAAGAGGCCAACGGCATGTTGCAGACGGGCGTTATCGAAATCGCACCGCTCGCCTTTATGCGCGGCCGCACCCTAAACGACAGCTTTATCGTGCTCGACGAAGCGCAAAATACCACATCAGAACAAATGAAAATGTTTTTGACACGTCTGGGTTTTGGCTCGAAGATGGTGGTGAACGGAGATACAACCCAAATCGATCTCACGCGCGGCTCTTCGGGATTAGTGCAGGTGCAGCATATTCTGCAACATGTTGAAGGAATCAACTTTGTGAAATTTAACGGAAGCGATGTCGTTCGCCATTCGCTTGTTGCGGCTATCGTGAATGCATATGACGTCTACGATAAAAGGCATACTGCCTCATCAAAGGGTGTTCATATGGCGGTACAACCAAATACCAATGAAGCGGATGCGGACGAGGACGAAAGCGTTCAACAGTCTACTCGTTCGCGTTCTGAAAACACCTCTTCGCTGAAAAAGGCACCTTCTCAGTCAACCATACATGAGGAAGCGGGGCACCGGTCGTGGAAGTAACTATCAATTATGATTACGACAAAGAAGATCTGGCTGATCTTCCGCTTGTTGATCTGGCAAAATTTGTGATGGCAAAAGAGAAGTGCCCAGAAAATACGCAGGTGTCTATTTCGTTTGTGGACAACAAAGAGATTCAGCGGTTAAACGAAACATACCGTAAGCATCAGGGTCCTACCGACGTGCTGAGTTTCGAGTGTGACAACGTTGATGATGGTTTTGATGGTGAAAAACCCGAAGGCATGCCCTACGAACTGGGTGATATTGTGATTGCGCCCGATGTTGCCCGAGGCCAGATGGCAGATTACGGCACCACATTTGAAGAAGAGATTGAAACACTTATCACACATGGACTTTTACATCTGTGTGGTTATGATCATATTGATCCTGAAGATGCAAAAGTTATGCTTCCTCATCAAGAACAACTTCTTAAAGAGTGGTGGGAAAAATGAAACCTGGGTCTGGCGGACCAACGCCATTTCATAAGTCATTTGTATATGCATGGCGTGGGATCAGGCATACCTTTGCGCTTGGACGGAACATTCGCGTTCAAACGGTCTTTGGCATTATCGCGATTCTTTTAGGGTTTATATTCCATATTTCTGAAGGTGAATGGCTGGCTATTCTCGTTTGCATCGGTATGGTGTGCGGCGGCGAATGCCTGAATACCGCAATCGAAGAAACGGTCGATCTCGACTGCGACCACATGGATCCAAAAGCAGGAGCGGCAAAGGATATGGCGGCAGGTGGAGTGCTCGTTGCATCTACCGCTTCGCTGATTATCGGTCTCATTATCTTTGTGCCGAAAATACTTGTTCTGTTTGGGCTTTCCTAAAGGTATGTTTTCAATCGTATTAAATCGAAACCGTAGGTGGTTATGGCTGATAAGACGGAAAATGCAGAGAAGTTTCACTCGGGGTTTGTCACGCTGCTCGGTCGCCCCAATGCCGGTAAGTCAACGCTTGCAAATGCGGTGGTAGGCGAAAAAGTCGCCATCACTTCACCGACTGCACAAACAACGCGACATCGTCTCAACGCCATTCTCACCCGTGATAATTTCCAAATGGTGCTCGTTGATACGCCTGGTGTGCATAAACCGCATGATGTTTTAGGCGAAGAACTCAATGAATCGGCGATTCAGGCGCTCGAAGGCATCGATGTAGTGGCGTTTTTACTTGACGCAAGTGCTCCGGTGGGCAAGGGTGATCAGTGGGTTGCGCGCCAGGTTGCCGAGGTGCCTGCGAAAAAGATTCTCGTACTTACTAAGATTGACCTTGTCGACGATAAAACAATCGCGCGTCAAATCGAAGCGGCAAAACAGTTGGGAACATGGGATAGCATTGTGTGCGTTTCTTCGAAAACGGGTGCCCACGTTGAAGACTTCATTAAAACTGTGGCGTCAATGCTTCCCGAAGGACCGAAATGGTTCCCTGACGATATCACCACCGACCAGCCTCTATCGGTCGTGATTGCCGAGTTCATCCGTGAAAAAATGCTGTATGAATACCACGATGAAGTCCCGCATTCAATTGGAGTCATCGTTGACGATATGGACTACGATGAACGCAAAGATCTAGAGCGCATCTATGCCACGATCTATGTGGAGCACGATTCACAAAAAGGTATTGTCATCGGGCGAGGTGGTGCAGCGCTCAAACAGGTTGGCATCGCTGCACGCAAGGATCTCGAAAAACTTTTAGGATGCAAGGTCTTCTTGGATTTACATGTAAAAGTTCGCAAAAATTGGCGGCGCGATCTCAACCAAATCCGTCGTTTTGGATATGGCCAAGGCGAATAATGGCACGCGGAACGTATAGATGCCGCGCTCTTGTCGTACGTAAAACCAAATTAGGCGAAAGCGATGTCATCGTGACGATGCTCAAGGAGGATGGCTCCCTGATTCGTGCGGTCGCTCACGGTGCGCGGAAGCCGAAAAACCCATTCTCCACCAGGCTTCATCTCTATTCTGTTTGAGATTTGCTTGTGCCACGGGTGCGCAATCTGGATATTGTGAGCGAGGCGCGCCTGATATATGCCTTCGACGGTATCAAAAAAGACGTTATGCGGGTAGCGGCACTTGAGCCAATCCTTGAGGCAGTCAGCAAGACTGCGCAAGAAGACCTTTCGGTACCGCGTCTTTTCGATATGACGGTATCGGCTTTACGCCATGCAGATAGTGCCGATGCCGAAAAATCTCCCTTGCTCTGTGCTGCGTATCTATTGAAGCTTTTTGCCGTCATGGGGGTGCGGCCCAGCTTTCACACGTGTGTGACGTGCGGTAGAGAAATTCCCCTTGGTTCTGTACATCATGTCCCTGCACATGGGGAAGTATCAGCTGGCGCAGGAACGGCAGAGGAAACCCGGAGGTTTTCATTTAGCGGGGGCGGTGTCGTATGTGATCAGTGCATGCTGAGCGAGCCTACCACGGCGATATCTGCGCAAACGCTCGTATGGTCGGATGCACTTCTGCATATGACATTTGATCAGGTGGTCGAATGTAACTGCGACTTGAATCGTACGTTTGACATTCTGAAGTTCTGTCAAACATGGCTTCAGACGAATCTTGCGATTCGATCGAAATCACTCGATTTCTTGTTTAAATCGGGCTTGTTCTAAGCTGGCTTGCTCTCGATCAGTCTGGCCCAAGCTAGCTTTCTTTTTTGATTAGCTTGCTTGAAACTAGCCCGTTCTCAGCTAGCTTTTTTCCTTTTGGCTTTCGAGCGCCTGACGAAGGGCGATAGAAAGCTGATCCGCACAGCTTGTGGGGCGCGGCCCGCAGGTGTTTCCGGCTAATATATCGGCAATTTCATTTGCATTTTTTCCTTTTACCAATTTACCGATTGCTTTGAGGTTTCCGTTGCATCCGCCTTCAAATTGCACGCCGGTGATCGTGTCCCCATCTAAGCTAAAATTAATATATCGGCTGCATGTTCCATGAGTCTTATACCGATAATCAGTCATTTGTATCTCCCGTTTACTGTGTGATTTTCCAAAAGCATAAACGTTTTATCGCCAGCTATTCAGAAGTGTTTTCCCTGCGTGATAAAACTCCAAAAATCGTGCGCATTTCGCTGTGTACATCTTTTTATTTCGCGTAAACTTTGTTATCTCGCAGGAACTTTGCGGGGGATTTCGCTCGAAGCTTACTTAAGGTTCACTCGGAGCCTACGGGGATTTCACTTGACGCGAGCCGAATTTTTACCATCATCGATGAAATAGGTTCAATTCTTTATTGACCTTTAAGGATATAAAAGCTACAGTCTTAGTATCATTTGCAGAGGGACAAATGAAGTCGATATATGGAAGGGGAGGTTACAGTGGACGCAGTTCTCTTATCGCGATTACAGTTTGCATTGACTGTTTCATATCACTTTTTATTTGTGCCGCTTTCTGTTGGACTCGGTCTTATCGTCGCACTTACGCAGACGCATGCATATAAAACAGGCAATGCAAAAGACGAAGCAACGGCCCATTTCTGGGTTAAAGTGTTCACTACCACGTTTGTTGTTGGTGTAGCAACAGGCATTACCATGGAATTCAGCTTCGGAACAAACTGGGCTGATTACTCAAGATTTGTGGGAGACATTTTTGGTGCGCCACTTGCTGCAGAAGCATTACTTGCATTCTTCTTGGAATCTTCGTTCTTAGGTGTTTTGCTTTTCGGCAGAAAGAAAGTTTCCAAAAAGTTTTACACCGTTTCGGCATGGCTTGTGTGGGCAGGCTCAATGCTTTCAGCTCTGTGGATTCTCATCGCAAACAGCTGGATGCAAACACCTGCAGGATTTGAAGTTGAGCAGACGGCAACAGGTGCAAAGGCAGTACTGACAAACTTTGCCCAGGCGGCGCTCAACCCTTCAACCATTCCACATTACCTGCACACCGTTGATGCGCTTTTGATCTTAGGTGCGTTTGTTACTATTGCGGTTGGTGCATACCACTTGCTGCACGGAGACAAGCAATTCGGCAGATCAACGCTTCGCACGGGTACGGTTGTCGCCATCGTTACCATTATTTTGATGGTTCCTTTTGCGCACATTCAGGCAGTTGAGGTTGGTAGTGAAAACCCCGAAAAGCTTGCTGCTATGGAGGCACAATACGAAGATGGCCCGGTGGGCATGTCTATCGTCGGAAGTGTCGATGAACAAAATCAGCAGCTCAATGCCCTTGAGGTCCCGATTCCGGGTATTACGAGTTGGCTTGCAACCGGTGATTCCAGCACATCATTCCAGGGCTTAAATAGCTTTGGTGAAGACGATACGCCACCGGTCACGATGACCTATCAGAGTTACCACTTAATGGTCCTTGCGTTTGGCGGCATTGTCCTCTGGCTGATTTTTGCCTTGGTACAGCTGTCTCGCCTGAAGAAAGGACGCGAGCCTCAGCGAGGAATTCTCAAGGCATTAATGTGGGCGCCACTTCTTCCTTATGTGGCAATCTTCTCAGGTTGGGTTGTTGCTGAAGTTGGAAGACAACCATGGATCGTGTATCATCAGCTCCGCACCGCAGATGCAATTTCGCAATCGGTAGGGGTGCCAGAGCTTCTGATTACCATTGTGCTGTTTATTGTCATTTATGCGCTCATCGCAGTGATCTTCTTGAAGATCCTGATCCCGATGCTCAAAAAGGGTCCCGTCGTAGAAGAAGCTACGGCAGGCGATGTAAAAGCTGTAACGGGCAAAGCAGCCAAAGCTCATACTGATGCAAAGACTACGGGCGTAAAGGCCTCAGTTGCTCGGAAAGCTACTTCAAGTGGGGAGGAGGAGTAATCATGACATTTCTTCAGCTTTTATGGTTTATCTTGATTTGCGTCGTGATAACCGTCTACTTCGTACTTGATGGCTTCGACTTAGGTGTTGGCGTGATGTATCCGTTCCTCGGCAAGACCGAAGAAGACAAAGCGGTGCTGCGTCGTTCAATCGGTCCTGTTTGGGACGCAAACGAAGTTTGGCTGTTGACCGCAGGTGGTGCGTTGTTCGCTGCATTCCCCCCTGCCTATGCAACAACATTCTCAGGTTTCTATCTGGCAATTATGCTGGTCTTGTTCGGCTTAATTGTGCGTGCGGTCGCGGTCGAATTTAGAGGAAAAGCACCTCAATATGCAAAGCTCCTCGATGCGCTATTTGTTGTGGGATCTTTCTTGCCGGCGCTTCTCTTCGGCGTTGCCGTAGGAAATGTGCTTGTTGGTATTCCTATGAATGCCAATGGGGATTACACCGGAACATTCTTCCAGCTGCTTGGACTTTTCCCTTTGGTTTGTGGTTTGCTCGGTCTTGCGCAGTTTATTCTGCAAGGATGCTCATGGGCTGCGGTAAAGACCACGGGTGCGCTTCATGAGCGCGCGGAAAAAATGCGTAAGAATGCGCAGATTGCCGTTCTTGTTCTGTTTGTTGTAGCTTCCATCTTGTTCCTGGGATTTGAAAACGTACCGATGTCCTCTGACACGAGCGCGCTTCGCATCCTGTTCGCTGCGGTTGTTGTGCTTGGAGTTCTGCTTGGTTTTGTATTTGATGGACGCAAAGAGCGGGGAGACCTCTCAACGTTTATCTCTTCGAGTGTGATCTGCTTGGGACTTACCGGACTTACCTTTGCAAGCTTGTTCCCGAATATCGTCAACGGCAAACCGTTTTCAAGCTCACTCACGATCGTTGGTTCTGCAGCAAGCGAAAATGCGCTGTTTGCTATGACGGTTATTACGCTTATTGGCCTTACCTTGACCATCATCTATCAGGTCATTATCTACCGTACTTTTGCGGGAAAGATTACGCCTAAAGAAGCCCAGGAATACTAGGGCATTGCATGACGTTCATGTAGGTAACGCGTGAATAGGCAAGCCGTTCACACAGATATGTGCAATGAAAAATGTGCTATGAGAAGAAAGAGACGCTTTGAATGTGTTTGAAGTGTCTCTTTCTTTGATTGGGATTGCGTAATTGTGCGTGACTGCATAAAATAAACAAGCTGTTTTATTCAGCATACTTCCGACTTGGTGTTAACGCACCACTTGCATTACACCCAGCGGAAAGCGAATGACGTGGTCGAATGACCAAAATGAAAGGTGGCTTTTTATGGCTGACAAATTAAGTATTACGAAAGAGCGCACACAAGAACTCATCAAGGAGTTCGGCAAAAATGAGCATGACTCAGGCAGCGCTGAAGTTCAGGTTGCAATTCTTTCCGAGCGTATTCGCAACCTCACCGAGCATCTGAAATCTCATAAAGGTGACAATCACAGCCGTCGTGGTTTGATGATGCTTATTGGTAAGCGTCGTGGCCTTTTGAAGTACATCAAGAATCGCGATATTGACGGTTATCGTGAGCTTATCAAAAAGCTTGGTATTCGCGATAACATCTAGTAACTAATTATCTCGTAGCCAATTGCCCGCATTCGTGCGGGCTTTGTCTTGTCGGAGGCATTTGGATAATGTCACGGCTTTAACGGTCGGTTATGCAGGGCATAATCGCTCGTGATGCATGCAAAGGTATTGCATCTGAAGAAGCTCTATGCACAAAAGGGCATAGAGGAAGAGAAAGTATTTGAATGAACAAAGTAGTTGAAGAATTCGAACTGTATGGTAAGACCTATCGGTTTGAAACTGGTGAGCTGGCAAAACAAGCAACTGGAGCGGTGCTTGTGACACAAGGCGAAACCACAATTTTGTTAACGGCTACCATCAGCAAGGATCAAAAAGATTTTGGATTCTTCCCATTGACGGTCGATTATCTTGAAAAGATGTATGCAGTTGGACGTATTCCTGGTGGTTACCTCAAGCGCGAAGGACGTCCTTCCGATCTGGCAACCTTAACGGCTCGTCTGATTGACCGCCCGATTCGTCCAGAATTCCCTGCTGGTTTTAAAAACGAAGTACAAATCGTCGCAACAACATTTGTGTGCGATGGTGAAAATCCGCCAGACACTGTTTGTGTTCAGGGCGCGAGTGCTGCATTGATGGTTGCAGGGGCACCGTTTAACGGTCCCGTTGCCTGTGTGCGCATTGGTCGCGACATCGACACGGGTGACTTCATGGTCAACCCAACCTATAAAGAGCGTGAAAACAGCGACTTAAACTTGACCATTGCCGGCACCGCTCATGACATTTCGATGGTTGAATGTGGTGCTAAAGAAGTCAGCGAAGAAGATATGCTTGCGGCTATGAACTTTGGTCAGGCTGCAATTGCAAAGTTCTGCGAGGCAGAGCAGCGCTTCATCGATAAGGTGCAGCCAAAACCGTTCGAGTATGAACTTCATGTGCCTGATCCTTCCATCGCAGAACGCGTTAATAGCCACGCTGATGAAATGCGTGAAGCCCTTCATGATGCGGATAAACTTTCCCGTATTCAAAAATGTGATGATTTGAAGGCGCAGATCACCGCAAACGACTTCAACGAAGATGAGCAAGAAGAGTGGGCAAACGATATTGCTGATGCGCTGAAGGCGCTCGAACGCAGCGTCATGCGTAAGATGATCGTCGAAGAGGGCGAGCGTGTTGATGGACGCAAGGTAGATGAAGTTCGTCCGCTCTACATCAAGCCAGGATATCTGCCGCGTGTCCATGGCAGTGCACTGTTCCAGCGTGGGCAAACTCAGGCGCTTTCGATCTGCACGTTGGGAACTCTTCGCGAAGGTCAACGTCTTGACACCATCGATCCGACAACCGAAAAACGCTATATGCACCAGTACAACTTCCCACCATTCTGTACCGGTGAGACGGGACGTATTGGCTCTCCGAAGCGTCGTGAAATTGGCCATGGTGCGCTTGCTGAGCGTGCGCTCGTTCCTGTTTTGCCAAGCGAAGATGAATTCCCGTATGCAATCCGCGTGGTATCTGAAATTTTGGAGTCAAACGGCTCCAGCTCTATGGCGTCAACCTGTGGCTCTTGCTTAGCGCTTATGGATGCAGGCGTGCCTATCAAGGCTCCGGTATCTGGTGTGGCCATGGGACTTATTCAAGAAGAAGGAAAGACCGTTATCCTTACCGATATTCAGGCACTCGAAGACTTCTTGGGTGATATGGACTTTAAGGTAGCAGGCACCGAAAAGGGCATTACCGCACTTCAGATGGACAATAAGTGCAAAGGCCTCTCCACCGAGATCTTGGGCGCGGCACTTGCGCAGGCAAACGCGGGTCGTACCTTTATTCGCAATGCCATGCTTGAAGCGATTCCTGAGCCGCGCAAAGAGCTTTCCCAATATGCTCCGCGTATTGAGACCATCAAGATTCCTGTGGATAAGATTCGCGATGTTATTGGTTCGGGCGGAAAGACCATTCGCGGCCTGCAAGATGAAACGGGTGCAACCATCGAGATCGAAGAAGATGGCACCGTGCATATTGCAGCCACCGACGGTGAAGCGGGTGCCGCAGCGAAAAAGGCGGTTCTCGCAATCACGAAGGATCCTGAGGTCGGAGAAGTCTATGACGGCACTGTTGTGGGTATCAAAGACTTTGGTGCATTTGTTCGTCTGACTCCTACCAAGGATGGATTGTTACATATCAGTCGTGTGGCTAACGGACGTGTCGGCTCTGTAGAAGATGTCTTAAAAGTTGGCGATACGGTCAAGGTAAAGGTCTTAGAAGTTTCAAACGACGGAAAGATCAGCTTAGATCGTCTTGATAAACCTGATGCTCCCGAAGGCTCAGAAGAAAAGAGCCATGGCCATCACGATCATCATGATCACAACGATCATCATGGACATCGTCATCCGGGCGATCATGGTGGACAAGCGCATCGCCGTCCCCGCGGGCGCAGCCACACCGAACACTAAGTTTTATCTTAGAGGCGAATAGATTTTGAGGGGGTGCCGCGTGGCGGTACCCCTTGTTTCGATGCAGAAGGGAAGCGAAATGGCACATCTTTCATATGACAAGACCAACTCTTCTGAAAACGATGAAACAAATACCACACATAGCTCTTTGGATAATTCGGTTGATTCAACGAAGGTTTCTATCGCAAAAGCCTATTTTGATCTGGTAAAAAAGGGAAATTCCAAAAGTATTAGTGTCAAGGATGTCGTAGAGCATGCAGGCGTTTCTCGCATGACGTTCTACTATCATTTCCAGGATATCTACGATTTAGTGGATTGGTCGCTACGCAGCATCGTTGAAAAAACCCTTAAAGGTGCAACGTCGGTCCATGAAATCTGGCATATCTTGGCCGACGATATTGTGGATGTTCTCGAAAATAACCGCTATGGCTTTCTCGATTGTTTTCAATATCTGGATGACGACATTCTGCGCCGAAATTTTTCTCAACTCTTCTTTGAAATTGCGTATGCCAGCTTAAAGCAAGACCATCGTTTGGACATTTATAGTACCGACGATAAGCGCTTCTTAGCTCGTCTTATGAGCTATTGTTTGCTCGGCATCTTAGGTGACTTGCTCGATCACTCCACCAACGTTGATGTGGAAGACTACATCGAGCGTTTTAATCGCCTGGTTGTGGGAAAAATGATCCCGAATCATCAGAGCTCTGATTCTACGCACACGCAAAAAAGTCACACGTATCCAAAACTCACCGATCATCGCAGATACAACTGGTAAGCAATTTGCGGTCTGTTCGCGCGTGGATAGGTCTCTTGCAGGTAGGGGGCGCGCACGCAGCTAGCGGGCTCATTAAGACCTGATCTACATCCTTCCTTTACCGCACATGAGCAGGTTTGTGCCCAATATAGAAGTCAAAAATGTTGTTTTTCTTCGGACGCCACATACGACGCTGGTTTGCCGTCGCACACGATAGGCGTAGCGCTATTTTCGATACATCGCGCGCAGCGTTCGGACGGCGAATAATATTCGTATTGGTGAGCATTGCCTGGATGCGCTCGGGATGCGCTTCCAGCTCGGCAACCGCATCTACTAATTCACGCGGTGTGGTCACATGCATTGCCGCACCTTCACCGGTAAGCATATTCACGTTTACCTTTTCTTGGCCGTACGCACGTCCTACCAACAACATCGGGGACTTGGAACAGAGGCATTCGGTGACGGTCAGCCCGCCCGATTTACATACAATCAGATCGCTTGCACTCATCAACTGGGCCATTTTCTTCACGTAGCCCATAACCATAACGTTCGTAAGGTTGTTTTCTTTGCAGAGCGCCTCGAGACGCGCCTTGTACTCCTCATCGCGTCCGCACACAACACAAAAAACGGTGTTCTTTAAATCCTTACAGGAGGGCAGTGCCGCATCTATGGTGGCACGCAGGTTGACATAGGGTTGTGCAAGATACGCGCCGGCAAGCATTAAAATCACGTGCTTGTCTTCGGGCAGGTCAAACTCTTTGCGAACTTCTTCTCTGTCATACGAAATACTAAAACCTTCGCGCACGGGAATGCCGGTAATGCGGATGCGCTCTTCTTCAATTTTGCGCGCACGCAAAGTTTCGGTCATCGCTTCGGTGGCCACACAAAATGTGTCGCATGCCTTATGAGGCCAGAGCCCTTCTGTTTCATAGTCGGTTGGAACGCATACAAGGGGATAGGTCTGGCGACATATCATGCGTGCACCGGCGGCCATATTTGCCCCCATAATATGAGTGGTTATCACCGCTTGTGGCTTAATGTGGCCAATGAAGCGTGTGAATTTTCGCCACACCATATAGTTTAAAAATGTGCCCCCGGACCACAGGATGCGGCCGGTAAAGGTATATCTCCATGTCAAGTCATAAATAGGGCGTGATGCGCCCGTAAACATTGATGCCGCTTTATCCCCGTTGTACTGTCTGTCGCCCCACGCCAAAATATCTAGGATGGCGATATGTGTGTTCTTATCGAGCGGTGAGCCATCGGGATAAGCGGGGAGCTGTTGGTCACGCATGTGTTCAAGAGACTGCGCAACGGCAATCGCCGCAGAACGATGTCCGGATCCCACCGATGCGTGGATAACCAGAATCACCGGGAACGGCGTGTAAAAGCTATCTTGAAACGAGAGGTTTTTTTCCTGCTTAAACAGCGATTGATCATCGACCCCTGCACGCTTCTTGCGCCGTTTCTCTAGGGTATTGAATTCATCAAGCCATAGATCTCCGAGCTCTACGGGAGAGACCGTTTGATGCAGATCTCGCCTCGGAAGACTTTGCGCATCGGCGAGCTGCTTGGGCGAAATATTCGTTTTTCCCCGATAGATATCATCGTTGGGTATTTTCAGCATTTCAATATCTTGCTGATCGTCAAGCTTCTTGATCAGTGTGGCACCGGAGGTTGCGTTTGGTACCACCGTGGTCTGAGAGTCACTCTTATATTGCGTAAGAATCGATTCATAAGGCGCAAGCTTTAGATTTGTATGTTGAATGTCTTTCGGCATAGCTGGTATGATAGCCGATGTTTCCCGAAGAACTCGTTTGCATCCAAGAAATGCGCGGAGTTTGCACGTCGGAGCACATGTTCCTGCCGAAACATGGACACGTTGTGTGTATCGTGGATACAACGTGAAATCCCACTCGAAATCTCTTGTATGCATCCCTTTATGCACGCTATAATACTTCCTTGTGTCACGGGTGGAATGGATACACCCGGACGCGTGGTTAGTTACGGAGTCGTAAATCAGGCTGATCCCGGCCCGATTAAGCGGCAATCGTAGCCCACGGAATGAAGAAAGGATTTTTAATGGGAGTCAAGCAGTTCAAGCCGACTTCTCCGGGACGTCGTTTTCAGCTGATCTCTGATTATGCTGAGATTACAACGAACCAGCCGGAAAAGTCGCTGTTGCGTCCGCTGAAAGATCATGCAGGACGTAACAACAATGGACGCGTTACAACCAGACACCAGGGCGGCACAAACAAACGCCGTTATCGTGTCATTGATTTCAAGCGTTCAAAAGATGGTGTACCTGCAAAGGTCGCTACCGTTGAGTACGATCCAAATCGCAGTGCACGCATCGCTTTGTTGCATTATGCCGACGGCGAAAAACGTTACATCTTATATCCACGCGGCCTGAAAGTTGGAGACACTGTTATCAGTGGCGAAGCGTGCGATATTCGTCCGGGAAATGCAATGCCTCTTTCCGCAATTCCTGTTGGTACACTTGTTCATGCTGTTGAATTACAGCCTGGCAAAGGTGCAGCACTTGCACGTTCTGCAGGAACAAGCATCCAGCTGATGGGTAAAGAAGGCAAATATGCAATTCTGCGTATGCCTTCAACTGAAATGCGCCGTGTTCTTTTAACATGCCGCGCTACCGTCGGCGAGGTTGGAAACGCTGAGCACTCTAACGTGGTTATTGGCAAGGCAGGCCGTTCTCGTTGGATGGGCATCCGCCCAACGGTTCGTGGTACGGTTATGAACCCTGTCGACCATCCACATGGTGGTGGCGAAGGCAAGAACAAGACTTCTGGTCGTCACCCAGTTTCTCCTTGGGGCCAGCCAGCTAAAGGTCATCGCACACGCAACCCGAAGAATCCTTCGAGTCGCTTGATTATTCGTCGCCGCAGCAAGTAGCGCTCATCGTTAAGGAGATTCTAGTGAGCAGAAGTTTGAAAAAGGGCCCGTACGTAGAGCCACGCCTGCTGGGCCGCATCCAAGCGATGAACGAAGCAGGCAAAAAGGATGTTGTCAAGACTTGGTCTCGTTCCAGCACCATCTTCCCCGAAATGGTAGGACATACCATTGCGGTTCATAATGGTCGCAAACATGTACCGGTGTACATCACCGAAAACATGGTTGGCCACAAACTTGGGGAATTTGCTGATACGCGTACATTCCACGGTCATAACGTTAAGGAGGCATAAAGACGATGGAAGCAAAAGCAATTACTCGCTACGTCCGCGTCTCTCCTCGTAAGGCTCGTGCAGTCATTGATCAGGTTCGTGGCAAAACCGTTCAGCAAGCTCGTGAGATTTTGCTGTTCAACGATCGTGCTGTGGCAGAAATTATCGAAAAGACCGTTAATTCTGCGTTCGCAAATGCAGCACAAAAAGGTCATGCTGATCCAAATCGTACATGGATTAAGGCATGCTTTGTTGATGAGGGACCAACGCTCAAGCGTATTCGTCCTCGTGCAAAAGGCAGTGCAGCACCTATTCGTAAACGCACCAGCCATATTACCGTTATCGTTTCCACCGAAAAGGAGGCATAAAGAATGGGACAGAAGGTAAATCCTACCGGCTTCCGTATCGGTGTAATCGAAAATTGGCGCAGCCGTTGGTACGCTGAAAAGGACTATGCGAAGACGCTCGATAATGATCTCGCAATTCGTGCATTCTTAAAGAAACGTCTTGCACGTGCAGCTGTTTCCCGCGTCGTCATTGAGCGTGCGGGCGACAAAATCAAGGTCACTATCTATACAGCACGTCCTGGTGTTGTTATCGGCAAAAAGGGTGCAGAAATCGAATCCCTTCGCAAAGAGCTTGCTAAGGTTGCCAATGGCACCGTAAGCATCGAGGTTGTTGAGGTTCGTCGCCCTGAGCTTGACGCGTCTTTAATCGCTCAATCAATCGCGGAGCAGTTGGAAGGCCGTGTGGCATTCCGTCGTGCAATGCGTAAGGCTGTTCAATCAGCCCGTAAAAGTGGTGCGCAGGGCATTCGTATTCAATGCTCTGGTCGTTTAGGCGGGGCAGAGATGACGCGCCGTGAGTGGTATCACGAAGGCCGTGTACCTCTGCACACCCTTCGTGCAAAGATCGACTATGGCACAAGCACCGCTGCAACAACGATGGGTTCCATCGGAGTTCAGGTATGGGTATATGATGGCGAAGTTCTGCCAGGTCAGAAAGTACCTGAGCCGGCACTCGAAGGCCGCAGCAATCGTGGCCGTGGACGTGCACGTGGTCGCCGTCGTGATGATCATAATGGTAGGGGGAATAAATAATGCCTTTGCTGGTACCAAAACGCGTGAAGCATCGTAAGGTGCAGCGCGGCCACATTCGTGGCAAGGCTACGGGTGGTACAAAGCTGAATTATGGCGATTTCGGCATTGTTGCTCTCGAGCCACATTGGATTACAAACCGTCAAATCGAAGCTGCTCGTGTTGCAATTACGCGTGAGCTTCGTCGTGGTGGCCGTCTGTGGATCGATATCTTCCCTGATAAGCCTATTACGCAAAAACCTGCTGAAACCCGCATGGGCAAAGGTAAGGGCAATCCAGAAGGTTGGGTTGCGGTTGTGAAGCCTGGTCGTGTGATGTTCGAAATCGGAGAGTGCTCGCCAGAGGTTGCAAAGGAAGCATGCCGCCTGGCTATCAACAAGCTCCCCATCAAGTGCAAGATCATTACACGTGAAACGGAGGGCGCAAACAATGAAAGCAAGTGAAATTCGCGAACTTTCCGCTGACGATTTAAAGGTCAAATTAAAGGAAGCACGTACGGAATTGTTCAATCTGCGTTTTCAGATGGCAACAGGTCAGCTGGATAACACGGCTCGTGTGAAGCAAGTTAAAAAGAACATTGCACGCATTCAAACTGAAATGCGTGCCCGTGAACTTTCCGCCTAGTGCTAAAGCGAACTGAAAGGAATTGAGAGAATAATGAGTGAAGAACGTAACTCTCGCAAGGTTCGCCAGGGCATCGTGGTGAGTACATCCGGTGACAAGACGTGCGTTGTGAAAATTGAGGAGCGCAAACAGCATCCCGTCTATGGGAAGATGGTAACTTCTTCTAAGAAGCTTCATGCTCATGACGAGAACAACGAAGCTGGTGTAGGGGATCGAGTTCAAATCATGGAAACTCGTCCAATCTCCAAGATGAAGCGTTGGCGCTTAGTCAAAATCGTTGAAAAGGCTCAATAGTCTTTATACGGCTATTCATTAAGGAAGGTTGTACCCATGATTCAGATGCAAACCATGCTCACCGTCGCCGATAACTCCGGCGCACGCAAGGTGCGGTGCATCAAAGTCCTCGGCGGATCCAAGCGCCGTTATGCTGGCTTGGGTGATGTCGTCATTGGTGCCGTTCAGGAAGCAATTCCTAACGGAACCGTGAAAAAGGGCGAAGTAGTGCGCTGCGTCATCGTACGTGTGGACAAAGAAGTTCGCCGCGACGACGGAAGCTATATTCGTTTTGATAAAAACGCATGTGTCATCATTGATGACTCTGGTGCTCCACGCGGAACTCGTATTTTTGGGCCAGTGGCTCGCGAGCTTCGTGAGAAGAACTATATGAAAATCGTGTCCCTGGCACCTGAGACGCTCTAGGGAGATAGGCACACAATGGCAAGTATGAATATCAAAAAGGGCGACAAGGTAAAGGTGCTTTCGGGCAAGGATCGTGGCATTGAGTCCACGGTAACCCGCACGATTCCTTCTACCCGTCGTGTAGTTGTAGAGAAGGTTAATGTCGTCACTAAGGCACAGAAGCCGACTCAAGCTAATCCACAGGGTGGACTTACTCACTTTGAGGCACCAATCGATGTTTCAAACGTGCAGTTAATTTGCCCTAAATGCAATAAACCAACCCGCGTATCAGTAAAACGTGTGGATGGTAAGAAGGTTCGCGTTTGCAAAAAATGCGGAGCTGATATCGACTAATATGCGTATGTGCATTATTGCATGTACGAAATGCCGCCTGCAGGAAGCAGGCGGCTATGACCCTTGTCAAAGTGGCAAGGGACGCAGGGTCGGAAATCCTGTGTTCAAATCATCGGAAGGGTTTTAAAAAATGGCAACAACGCCTCGTTTAAAGGAACGGTACGACAAGCAAATCGTCTCTAAGCTTGAAAAAGATCTCAAGCTTGAGAATGTCAATCAGGTTCCTCGTCTTTCAAAAATTGTTGTAAATATGGGTGTCGGTCGTGCTGCAAGCGATTCTAAACTTTTAGATGGTGCAGTAGCTGATATGCGTCAGATCACCGGTCAACAGCCAATGATCTGCCGCGCAAAGAAATCAATTGCAAGCTTTCATGTGCGTGAGGGTCAGCCAATTGGTTGCAAAGTCACCCTTCGTGGCAACAGGATGTGGGAATTCCTAGATCGTTTGCTGTCATTAGCTTTGCCTCGTGTTCGTGACTTCCGTGGTATTTCACCAAAAAGCTTTGATGGCCGCGGAAACTACACGCTGGGATTAACCGAGCAATTGGTATTCCCTGAAATCGAATTCGACAAAGTAGACCATACACGTGGTATGGATATCACCTTTGTAACTACTGCAAATGATGATAAATCTGCGAAAGCTCTTTTTGACGAGCTTGGCTTCCCATTCCACGACTAATCTAGGTAACAACGCTTTTGCGTCGTTTATAGAAAGAAGGATTCATGGCAAAGAAATCGATGATCGCCAAGGCTAAGCGCCAGCCGAAATACTCGACACGCCAGCACAATCGTTGCAGCCGTTGTGGCCGTCCACGTGCGTACTATCGTAAGTTTGGTTTGTGCCGCGTATGCTTGCGCGAATTAGCTAATAAAGGCGAACTTCCTGGCGTGACAAAGTCTTCTTGGTAAACCAAGGCTTTTCGCTTCCAGGTGTGCTGCGCTTATAGGCGCTTTGGTCACGGGCTGAAGCGAACCGAAACGCACCTCATCACGAACCAAAAGGAGAAAATTTTTATGACTATGACAGATCCCATTGCAGACATGCTTACGCGTGTACGCAATGCGAATTCAGCGGGAAAGGAATCAGTGAGTATGCCTTCGAGCAAAAAGCTGGTTGAAATTGCTCGCATTATGAAGCAGGAAGGATACATTGCAGGTTACGACGTCGAAGACGCCAAGCCGCGCAACATCCTTGTAATCACGCTGAAATACAACGAGAAGAAGGGTCGCGTTTTGCGCGGCTTAAAGCGCATCAGCAAGCCAGGTCTGCGTATTTACGCTGGCAAAGATGAGCTTCCTCGTGTTCTGGGCGGACTTGGTACCGCTGTTATTTCTACAAGCAAAGGCGTAATGACCGATCGTGACGCTCGCAAGGCTGGCGTCGGCGGCGAAGTCATTGCCTATCTTTGGTAAAGGAGGGCGCTGAACTATGTCAAGAATTGGCAAAAAGCCAGTCGTCATCCCTTCCGGAGTCGAAGTCAAACTTGATGGCAACACCATTACGGTCAAGGGTCCAAAAGGTACCCTCACTCGCGAGCTTGCACCTTCTATGAAAATCACTTCAGATGGCAAGCAGATCACCGTTGAAGAGCCAGATCAGTCACGTGAATCAGAGAGCCTTCATGGTTTAACTCGTTCTTTGATCCAGAACATGGTCGAAGGTGTGAACAAGGGCTATTCCAAGGAACTTAACCTTGTAGGTGTCGGCTATCGTGCCAAACTTACCGGTAAAGATCTTGAGATGACATTGGGCTTTTCTCATCCTGTTGTTGTTAAGGCACCAGAAGGCATTACGTTTCAATGCCCGAAAAACGATGTCATCATCGTTTCTGGTCCAGACAAACAAGTGGTTGGTCAAACTGCCGCTGAGATTCGCGGTTGGCGTAAACCTGAACCTTACAAGGGCAAGGGCATCCGTTATAAGGATGAACATGTACGCAGGAAGCTTGGCAAAGCTGCCAAGTCTGGCGAATAGCGCAGGTGAAGGGATTCATTATGAAAAAACTTCAGGCAAAACAAGCTGGTCTGCGTCGTCGCCATACACGCGTTCGTGGAAAGATTTCTGGAACTTCCGATCGTCCGCGTTTATGTGTTACGCGCAGTAACTCAAACATTTATGTTCAGGTTATTGATGATGTAGCGGGAAAGACACTCTGCGCCGTATCTACCTTGGGTCCTGATTTTAAGGCCACCAAAAAGAGCGGAGCAAATGTTGATGGTGCTGCTGCCTTAGGAAAGATCATCGGAGAAAAGGCTACAAAGGCCGGGATTTCTCAGGTTGTTTTTGATCGTGGTGGCAATTTGTACCATGGACGCGTCAAGGCGTTAGCAGATGCCGCCCGCGAAGCAGGACTCAAGTTCTAGAGAGGGTAGAGTATGCCACGTAAACAAGAACATCGTTCTGAGGTCCCTGAACTTCAGGAACGTGTTGTATACATCAATCGTGTTTCAAAGGTTGTAAAAGGCGGCCGTCGTTTTGGTCTTACTGCTCTGGTAGTAGTAGGAGATGGCAACGGAAACGTCGGGATTGGAATGGGCAAGTCTCAGGAAGTTCCTACCGCAATCAATAAAGGTGCTGAAGAAGCAAAGAAGAACATGTTTAAGGTGCCTATCACTAAAGATGGCTCTCTTCCTCATGATGTCATCGGCGAATATGGCTCAGGTCGTGTTCTTATCAAACCTGCTTCAGATGGTACTGGTGTTATTGCAGGGGGCGCAGTTCGTGCTGTTATGGAACTTGCTGGTGTCCGCAATGTCTTAACAAAGGTCTTAGGTTCCAACAATCCTATGAATGTCGTTAAGGCTACTGCGGTGGGTCTGCAACATATGGAAAGTCCCGATCAGGTTGCTCAGCGTCGCGATGTTTCCAAGGCAGAGATCTTTGGCTGGACCAACGACAAGAAGGTGACCGCTGATGCCGCAGAGTAAAAAGACCCTGCATATCGAGCAGATTCATAGTGCTATTCAAGAACCGGAGACACAGCACAAAACGTTGAAGTCACTGGGGCTTGGTCGTGTCGGATCTTCTGTTGATCAGGTTGATAATCCTGCAGTTCGCGGAATGATCTTCAAGGTTAAGCATCTGGTGAAAGTTACCGAAATAAAGTAGCACCTATGCAAGAGTACAGAGGGACAAAATTCTCTGTGCTCTTGCCTTTTCTTTGTTAGACAATGCAAAATTTGGGATATCCCCAGTGCATTTCTACATATATTCAATCGAGAGTTTGCTGGCGGCGAGCGGCCAGCCTGCATCCCGTTACGAACATGCGCAGAAGGCGTACCTATCGTGGCGATGTGGAGATGCAGTTATCGCGTGAAAGGATACTCATGGAAATCAAGGACCTCAAACCAAGCGAGAACTCACGTTTCAGCAGAAAACGCGTTGGACGTGGCAATGGCTCAGGAATTGGTAAAACTGCGGGACGCGGTTTTAATGGTCAAAAGTCCCGTTCTGGTGGCGGAAAAGGCGCCGGATTTGAAGGCGGCCAAACTCCATTGGCGCGTCGTCTTCCAAAACTTCCTGGGTTTAAGAACTTCAATCGCACCGAATATGTTCCCGTTAACGTTTCTCGTCTTGAAAAGAAATACGACGACGGTGAAACTGTAGATATCGATACTTTAGTTGAAAAAGGCATAATCAAAAACAATAAAGTAGCGGTAAAAGTTCTTGGGGATGGTGAACTCTCCAAAAAGCTTACGGTTAAAGTTGATAAAGTTTCAGCTTCTGCACAGAAGAAGATTGAGGCAGCCGGAGGAAAGGTAGACACGGTTTGCTAAAGTCGCTTGCAAATGCATTTAAGGTAAAAGAGCTGCGTAATAAGATTCTCTTCACTCTGGGTATTCTGGCTCTTTACCGTATTGGTTGTTACATTCCTGTTCCCGGCATTCCCTATGGTCAATTTGCTGAGGCATATGCGCAGGCATCTGGCGCCGCAATGACCATGGTGGATATTTTCTCTGGAGGCGCTCTTTCTAATTTCAGTGTGTTTGCATTGGGAATCATGCCCTACATCACCGCATCCATTATTATGCAGCTGATGCAAGGTGTTATTCCTTCTGTAGGCCGCTGGGCCAAAGAAGGAGAAGCTGGCCAACGTAAAATTACTCAGATTACTCGTTGGATTACCTTAGGGCTTGGCCTTATCAATGCAATTGGCTATCTATTGCTGTTCCAGTCAAGCCGCTATGGTGTGCACTTTACCACAGAGGTTCCGTACCCACTGACATGCTTCTTGGTTGTCTTCTCATTGGAAGTTGGCACCGCGCTCATCATGTGGATGGGCGAACTCATTACCCAACGTGGTATTGGTAACGGCATGTCTCTTATCATCTTCTTGAGCATTGTCTCTCGTGTACCATCGGCAATTTTCAGCTCTGGCACGCAAAACGGTTCGGACATGTCCATCGCGGCAACCATCTTGATTCTGGTTGTTATCGTTGCATGCATTCCTCCTGTGGTTGCTATGGAACGTGCGCAACGTCGTATTCCTGTCAGTTATGCAAAACGCGTGCAGGGTCGCAGAATGATGGGTGGACAAAGCACCTATATTCCTCTAAAGATCAATGCTGCAGGCGTTATCGCAATCATCTTTGCGAGCTGCTTGATTTACTTCCCAGCGCAGATTGCTGCGTTGTTTAACATTGGTTGGTTGGACACCTTTGCGAATGCCATTTCGCAAGGATGGATTAACTGGTTGCTGAACTTCGGCCTGATCATTTTCTTCTGCTATTTCTATACTTCGATGGTATTTAACCCCGAAGATATTGCAGATAATCTGCGTAAACAAGGTGGATTTATCCCCGGTGTTCGTCCGGGCAATGCAACAAAGGAATACATCAAAAGTGTACTCACTCATGTGACGCTTCCGGGAGCAATTTTTACCGCAATCATCGCAGTTGTCCCATCAATACTGTTTATGTTTACCAATAACCAGCTCATTGAGACACTGGGTGGTACTTCTATTCTGATTATGGTTGGCGTTGCTCTTGATACCATGAGCAAAGTCGAGTCTCAGCTGAAGATGTATAACTACGACGGATTCTTTGAGTAGGAGGAAGCAGTATGAACATTGTTTTACTTGGTGCACCTGGTGCAGGCAAGGGAACACAGGCAGATCGTTTAGTAGAAAAATATGGTATGTGCCATATTTCAACTGGTGATATTCTTCGTGCTGCAGTATCTGAAGGAACAAAGCTCGGCAAAAAGGCGAAAAAGTTCATGGATGCCGGTGATCTCGTTCCTGATGATCTCATCATTGACATTATGCGTGAGCGTCTTCAACAACCTGATACCGAAAAGGGTGTCATCTTGGATGGTTTTCCACGCACAACTACTCAGGCAGTGGCGCTTGATGGCATGCTAACCAGCTTGAAACGCCCATTAGATGCGGCATTACTTATCGATGTCGATCCTGAGATTATCGTCAAACGCTTGGCTTCACGTCGTCAATGCAAAGATTGCGGCTACATTGGCACCGATGCTGATAAGGTTTGTCCAAACTGTGGTGGGGAAATGTATCAACGCGAAGACGACAACGAGAAGACGGTGCGCAATCGTTTGGATGTGTACCAGAAATCCACGGCGCCCCTCATCGATTATTATCGCGGTTGCGACAAACTCATCACCATCAACGGAGAAAAAACTCCTGATGAAGTGTTTGCTGATGTAGAAAAGGCACTTAACCTTTAAGATGCAAATCTATAAAGGGGTACCTGTTCTAGGGACTACGTGTTTCGATTTCAGCGTTGCGCTGCTGTTCAGCGCGACAATGAAATGAAATCTTGACATATCGCAGGGATATCTCTGCGAAAATATATTTCGTGTTATCAATCAGGCGGGTCTGTTTTGGATCTGCCTGATTCTTTATTTTGTACGTTTCGTTGTGTGAACTGGGTTATATCAGAATTTTATTTGCCTGAACAGTTCATTCATCCTTATAATGAGCGCATGCAGACTTCTATTCAAAGACTTATCAATGTTATTTTAGGATTTATCCAGCGCTATCATGATCTGATTATTCATGTGGTCAAAAGCGTTGGTGTCATCCTCCTTATCGCATTTTTCCTTGAAGTCTTCTTGTTTAATATGAATCACTGGCTGACGTTGGGCTATAACCCAATCAATTTGTCAGACAGTATGCATATCACAAAGAATACCGATAAGACGTATACCTTGTCTGAAGCAAATCATGTTATTGAATTCCAGAATTTAAATAAAGAAGTGCACAATGTGCGCATCGAATTCGATTCAAGTCAAGATGCACAAGACGTTGGCGTTCAGGTCCAGTTTACCGATTCGGCTCATGAGACCTACTTTGGTGATACCGAATATTCAAAAGGAATTCCTGTTCGCCAGGTAGCCACGAACAGTGGGGATACGCAATACATTAAGCTCCAAACCACCGGCATCACGAACAATCTGCGCCTGGAAATTACCGGTCAAGATGTGAAGTATCCTATCAAGATACGTTCTGTCTACATTAACAATGTCTATCCTTTCCGCTTTCTGTCTATTCGTTTTTGGATTGCTGCGGGGGTGATGGGACTCATCTATCTGTTCAGACCGAAGAGCCTTATTTATGGGTATCGCGTCGTAGAGCATCCTCGTGCTTCAAAGCTGTGTATTGGGTTTGCCGCATTTGTTGAAATTTGTTTGGTGTCGGCATTTTTGTTTATGGGATCAAATCAGGTAGGTGTTGCCACACCAAGCTACAATTCTGGTTCATGGGATCAAAAAAGTGTGGTGAACTCGTTCCCGGTAGGTGGCAGAAATTCTCAGCAATATCAAGATCTTGCGCGAGCGATGGCTCAAGGCCATCTCTATTTAGATGAAACACCACCTGACTGGCTCGTTCAAATGAGCAACCCCTATGATCGTGGGGCGCGTGACGAACTTCAAAAAGAAACCGGTCAAGAATACATGTGGGATACGGCCTATTATGACGGCCACTATTATGTCTATTTTGGGGTGGTGCCGGTTCTTGTTTTTTACCTTCCGTGCTGGCTTATTACCCATACGAATTTTCCCACCGCGATAGGTGTTCTGATCTCGTGTATCGCATATATTTTAGGAGTGACCGCGCTTCTCGATAGATTTGCGCGACACCATTTCAAACGTGTGTCACTCGGTCTCTATCTACTTTTGCAGCTTCCTTTGATCTTCTGCAGTGGCATTTTGTATTTGGTTAAATTCCCGACGTTTTACTCGCTCCCTATTATGATGGCGCTCGCTTTTTCTGTATGGGGCTTATACATGTGGATGCGCGGCCGCAGGCAAGAACACCCCGGGGGATGGTTCTTCGGCGGATCGCTTTGTATGGCATTGGTGATTGGATGCCGCCCGCAAATAGTTTTGCTCTCCGCCGTTGCGTTTCCTCTGTTTTGGCGTCGCTATATTTCTGAAGGTCGCATCAAAACACGCCAAGGTGCGAAGGAATTTATGTGCTTGATTGCGCCCTATATTATCGTGATTGCCTTTATCATGTGGTACAACATGGCGCGATTTGGAAGTCCGCTCAACTTTGGAAGCAACTACAACCTCACCACAAACGATATGACACAGCGCGGACTCAACGCGGGTCGAATTTTGCCGGCGCTTTTTGCGTATTTCCTTCAAACACCTTCGACTACAGGGGTATTCCCTTATCTCCAGCCAACGACGTTTGATACCACTTTCATGGGACAGACAATCGCAGAGGTTACCTTTGGCGGAATCTTTGCGTGCTTGCCTATGTTGTGGCTGGTAGCATTCACGCCCGCGGCTATTCGCATGCGGATAGCCCAACGAAAAACGCATACGGTTGCAGGTGTCGTCGGCGTCCTTACCGCAGTCGGCTTATTAGTTGCTATCGCCGACGCCGAACTTGCGGGTATTCTTCAGCGCTACTATGCCGATTTCTCGTTTATGTTCTTACTGGTGGCAATCTTGGTTGTCTTCATTCTTAACGAAAATCTGGAAAAAGAGCCTGTAGGAAATGATGTGCTCATCAAGGCGCTTCCAGTTCTTGTCGCGGTAAGCCTGGTGTATAGTGCACTTCTGTGTCTCGTCCCCGAAACGGGATGGTTCTCCGATGCATACCCGTGGGCATATCGAGGCATTATCCATATGTTTGAATTCTGGACATAACGTTTGTGTGATGCATATTTTGGGGCGTATGCCATTGACTTCATGTGCGCATATTTGCGATTCGTGGGCGAATCAGGCTCTCTCACCAAAATGTGTTCCGATTTTTCTACTTTTGCGTAATCATCGTAATGGTGATTGAAACAAACGATACTATTTTGATATCGATTCATATCTTTCATATCTTGTTTAACGCTGTATATATTTGTGCTTAGAAGGGAGATTAAGCCAAATGGAGCGAAAACTTAAGTCGATGGATGGCAATACCGCCGCAGCACATGTTGCATATGCATTTACCGAAGTTGCCGGCATCTATCCAATTACGCCATCAAGCCCCATGGCTGATTTGGTAGATCAATGGTCGGTTCAGGGTCGTAAGAATATTTTCGGTTCACCGGTAAAAGTTGTCGAGATGGAATCTGAAGGAGGAGCTGCGGGTACCGTTCATGGTTCTCTTTCTGCTGGTGCGCTTACGACAACCTTTACTGCGTCGCAGGGCCTTCTTTTAATGATCCCGAACATGTATAAGATTGCTGCAGAGCGTCTTCCTGGTGTCTTTCATGTGTCAGCACGTACGGTCGCAACTCATGCGCTGAATATTTTTGGTGATCATTCTGATGTTATGGCATGTCGCCAAACCGGGTTTGCAATGCTTGCCGAAAATAATGTCCAGGAAGTTATGGATTTAGCCCCTGTTGCGCATCTTGCGGCAATTGAGGGTAGGGTCCCATTCTTAAATTTCTTTGATGGTTTTCGTACAAGCCATGAAATCCAGAAGGTTGCCGAATGGAACTACGATGATTTAGCGGCAATGGTAAATAAAGATGCACTGCGTCTATTCCGCAAACGTGCCTTGAACCCAGAGCATCCGAGCATGCGTGGCTCTCACGAAAACGGGGATTTGTTCTTCCAAAACCGTGAAGCATGCAACAAAGCCTATATGGAATTACCGGGTGTTGTCCAAAAATACATGGATATGATCAACCAGGCCATCGGCACAAACTACCACTTGTTTGATTACTATGGAGATCCTGATGCAGACCGTGTGGTGGTGTGCATGGGCTCGTTCTGTAATGTGTTAGAAGAAGTCATCGACTATTTAAATGCTCATGGCCAGCATGTTGGCATGATTAAGGTTCGCCTGTATCGCCCCTTTGTGACTAATGCTTTTTTGGCTGCGCTTCCTGCACACGTGAAGCATCTTGCGGTGCTTGATCGGACAAAAGAGCCGGGTGCTGTAGGGGAACCGTTATATGAAGACGTGGCGAGCACTTTATTTGAGTCTGGCCGCAGTGATATTGATGTTATTCGCGGTCGCTATGGCTTAGGATCAAAAGATACGCCAGCAAGTTCTGCATTTGCGGTATTTGACGAGCTTGCCAAAGACGATCCAAAGCGTGAATTTACTCTCGGTATTGTTGACGATGTGACCCATTTGTCCCTGCCTGAAGATGCAAACTGTCCGAATACTACGGCGCCCGGTACGATCGAATGTAAGTTCTGGGGTATTGGTGGCGATGGCACCGTCGGTGCAAATAAGAACTCCATTAAGATTATCGGCGATCATACCGATAAATATGTTCAGGCATATTTCCAGTACGATTCGAAGAAGACAGGCGGCGTTACCATCAGCCACTTACGCTTTGGTGATCAGCCTATTCGCAGTTCATACTATGTTTCCAAGGCTGACTTTGTCGCGTGCCATGCACCTTCGTATATTGACAAGCATTTTAAAATTGCCCAGGGCATCAAGCCTCACGGAACATTCCTTATCAATTGCCAATGGTCAAACGATGAACTTGCGCAGCATCTCAGTGCCGATGAGAAGCGCTATATTGCACAAAATGACATTCAGGTATATACGATTGACGCCACGGATTTAGCCGAAAAAATTGGTATGGGTAAGCACACCAATACGGTACTCCAGTCTGCGTTTTTTGCGCTTTCGCATGTGATTCCCATCGAAGATGCCGTGAAATATATGAAGGATGCGGCAAAACATTCGTACGCATCAAAAGGGCAAAACATTGTAGAGATGAACTACAAGGCAATCGATACCGGAGTAAGTGCCTGCAAGAAGTTTGATATTCCGGCCGCGTGGGCAAATCCAGATCCTGATGAACAGCCTGCGCCACTTACGGGAACACCGCAGCTTGTCAAGCAAGTCAAAGAGATACAGCAGCCGACCAACCGTATGGAAGGCGATTCGCTACCGGTTTCCGCATTTGCTGACCATGCTGATGGTCGTTTTGAGCTTGGTGCATCTGCCTATGAGAAACGGGGTATCGCGGTCAACGTTCCTACGTGGGATCCGAAAACGTGTATTCAGTGCAACCAATGTTCATACACCTGCCCGCATGCAGCGATTCGTTCGTTCTTGCTCGATGATAGTGAACTAGGAAATGCGCCAAAGGAAATTGTCTTTGCAGATGCGCGGTCTCGCAAATTAGCCGGCTTTAAGTTTGAAATTGCCATTTCGCCGCTCGATTGCATGGGTTGCAATCTGTGTGTGACAACCTGCCCAACACATTCGCTTACGATGATTCCTCAAGCTCAGGCGATTGAAGCAGGGGAGCAGAAGGCGTTCGATTACAGCGTTGCACAGGTCTCCGAAAAGCCCGAAGCAATTGATAAGACTGTGCGCGGCACCCAGTTTAAAAAACCGCTTCTTGAGTTTTCTGGTGCATGTGCCGGTTGCGCGCAGCCAATCTATGCTCGTCTGGTGACGCAAATGTTCGGCGATCGCATGTTTGTTGCCAATGCCACCGGATGTTCTTCAATTTGGGGTGGTCCTGCAGGCAGTTCACCATTTACTACTGATGCAAAAGGCAATGGGCCTGCGTGGTCAAACTCGCTGTTTGAAGACAATGCAGAATTCGGATTTGGTATGGCGTTGGGGCACGATCACGAGCGTAAACGGTTAATCGAAGATGCAAAACAGATCCTCAGCACCGAAGACGCGAGCGCTGATCTTAAAGGCGCAATCAATGGGTGGCTTGACACTATCGATGATGGTGATGCGAATGCTAAAGCAACCGATACGCTTAAGGCGGCCCTTGCAAATGCGTGTGAAAATGAATCGGGTACGTGGCGTGAATATGCTGATGAAATGCTCGAGAAGGATGAATATCTTGCGAAGAAGGCCTTCTGGATCTTCGGCGGCGACGGTTGGGCATACGACATTGGCTACGGCGGGCTCGATCATGTTCTTGCTTCAGATGCAGATGTAAATATCTTCGTGTTTGATACTGAAGTGTATTCAAACACGGGTGGTCAGGCCTCAAAGGCTTCGAACATAGGGCAGGTTGCTCAATTTGCAGCAGGCGGTAAGGCAACGGCAAAGAAGAGCCTTGCTCAGCTTGCCATGAATTATGGATACGTCTATGTGGCGCAGGTTGCCGTAGGCGCAAATCAGGGCCAGACGGCTCGCGCGATCGCCGAAGCCGAAGCATATCACGGTCCGTCGCTGATCGTTGGCTATGCACCGTGTGAGATGCACTCAATTAAAGGTGGTATGCAGCATTGCTTAGATGAAATGAAACGTGCCGTTGATTGTGGCTATTGGAATTTGTACCGCTTTAACCCAGCGGCTCCAAAAGGCATGAAATTTATGCTTGATTCTCGTGCACCAAAGGGTGGATACCGTGACTTCTTGATGAATGAAGCACGCTATAGCCGCCTGACACGTGAGAATCCTGCGCGCGCAGATAAACTGTTTAGCGAGTCTGAGCAAAGCGCAATAGATCGCTATGATAGATTGGTTCAGCTGCAAAAAGATTTTGACCAAGCGTAACTGGTTGTTACTTAATCTTCCATAATGAAAAGGGTCTGATGTTTTGATGTCAGACCCTTCTTGGTTTATTACCTACGTGCTCATTCACACCTATATGAAATAATTAGTTTTTCTTTTCTACTCTGAGGGATTGTAGATTGATCGAGATGGTGGTGTAGAGAGCTGCCACAAGCACCGCAATCATCATTGCAGGGGGCCAAATAAAAGCAGCAATTAAAAACCCTGCGGCTTTTATTCCAACATCTCCGATGAGAATATGTTGTCTTCTCTCCATCCGATTTCGGTTTAATTGTTTAACGTTACGATTTGCCTTTCCCAAGCCCTTGCTTAGCCAAATATTTGCGAGTGTAATCGCAATTACTACAATGCCATAGAAACATTGCGCAACCGAGTCATCAAAATAATCACTTACGATTGATGTCGCATACGGCATCAGTGACGCGAAGAAAAGAAGGACCACGAGTCTCCACAATACTATGGTATTTACGTATTTTGCCTCGTCCCATTCACGATGCATGTTGACCCACATAGACCCAAGCCAGAAAAAAGAAAGGGCATAGGCAAAATAAACTCTCCAAAGTGAGAGAAACGCACTTATTGTCGGTTCAGCTGGATGCTCTAGTTCTAAGACCAAAATGGTCATTACAATTGCAAGTAGCGCATCGGTAAATGCGGCAGCGCGATCTTTAGACATGAATTCTCCTTTGTATAAACGTGAGAAGCAAACGTATAGTAATGGTTGATTCCCAAAGCCAAATAGACAGCTAAGAGGATTTTCGCATTCTTGCAC
>CAIFEG010000020.1 GCA_903789415.1 uncultured Eggerthellaceae bacterium
GCACAAAAAGAGGGCAAAGTTCGTGCAATCGGCCTGTCAAACTTCTCTCGCAAAAAGTTCCAAGAGGTTTTAGATGTTGCCGACGTCGTTCCCCAAGCTCTGCAAGTAGAGATCAATCCACGTCAAAACCAGCACGAGATGAAAGAATGGTTAGCTCCAAAGGGCGTTGTTTTTGAAGGATGGTATCCATTGGGACATGGCGATAAAGGCTTACTCGAGATGCCTGTCTTTGTAAATCTTGCTGAAAAATATGGCAAATCTCCTGCACAAATTGTCCTTCGCTGGGAAGTTCAAAGCGGCGACGTGGTATTCCCGAAGACGCTCAATCCCGATCATATGAAGGCAAATCTTGATATTTTTAACTTCCAGCTAACCGATGACGAAATGGCAGAGATCAATGCAATTCCGCAGAAGCCATACTACACGGTACCTGAAGAAACTCCTGACTTCGTTAAAGCCCCGGCAAATTTCGATCAGCAAAACTAAGTCCGAGAGCTCGATTCATTCGATAATTAATTCGTTTGAGAGCTAGATTCACATCACAATAGATACAGCTATTCACCAATATTTTTTAGGAGCAATCATGGAATATACAACGTTAAATAATGGCGTAAAGATGCCGATGCTGGGCTTTGGCGTGTTCCAAATCCCCGCAGACCAGACAGAGCAAGTTACCCTTGATGCACTTTCGACGGGCTATCGTTTGCTGGATACGGCACAAGCATATGGAAATGAAGAAGCAGTGGGCAATGCAGTCAAAAAGAGCGGTATTCCTCGCGATGAAATCTTCATTACCGACAAGATCTGGGTGAGCAATTTCACTGAAGATCGTGCCGCAGCTTCAATTGATGAGTCATTGAAAAAGCTTCAAACAGACCACATTGATTTGATGCTTTTACACCAAGCATATGGAGACTATCACGGAGCTTGGCGCGCACTGGAAAAAGCATACAAAGATGGTAAAGTCCGCGCTATTGGTGTTTCAAATTTTGATCCTATTCGTCTTATCGATATGGCAGGCCTTGCTGAAATTAAGCCAGCAGTAAATCAGGTTGAGACTCATCCATTTTGGCAGCAAAAACCTGCTCACAAAGTCATGGAAGAGCTAGGAATTCAGCATATGGCTTGGTCACCTTTTGCAGAGGGTCAACAAAATATCTTCCATAATCCTGTGTTAGAAGAAATTGGCCAAGCACATGGCAAGACTCCTGCACAAGTTATTCTTCGCGCTTTAATTCAGCAAAACATTGTGGTTATTCCAAAATCGACTCATAAGAATCGTATGGAGCAGAACTTCGATGTGTTGGATTTCTCGTTAACTGATGAAGAACTTCAAAAGTTTGGCACACTTGATGGTGGAAAATCCCTTATTTTTGACCACTCCGATCCGAAAACGATTAGCAGTTTAATCTCTGCAATCAAAACGCAAGCTGGCGGTCCTTTGTACTAATTCGTGCCCTATCTGGTCAATTAGGTAATTGACTAATTGAATAATTGCGTATACTTACCTTTAACGAAAACCCGTATAAACTGTACGTTTATACGGGTTTTACTTTTCTGAAATTCCATGTGTTGTAGAAACTTCCTAAGATCGATTTAGATCGCAATAAAGGAGGCACATTGAAAGGAAGAAAGACAATCGGACTTGTTTTGGCTGCGTGCACCATTTTGTTGTCACTCCATGCAATAACGGGTGCAATGGTTCATGAAATTGTCGGAACTATACTTTTCGTTTGCATCGTTATTCATATCGTACAAAACAGAAAATTACTGTCCCCGCATTACGTGTTTAGTTCTTCGCGTGTTCAAACGCAACAACGAATTAATTTTGTTATTGCCTACGTGATGATTATTTCAATAATCATTATGGTTTTCTCTGGGGTAATTTCCTCAACAACACTGTATGGGTCAATCCGCATCCCTGGACTAACTTCTCTTTCAAGAACCCTTCATCTTACCTTCTCATGGTTCCTACCAGCCTTATTTGCCTTGCATTTTGGGATGAACAGTAGGCATATAATTCCGCGGAAGAAAACGATTTTGCAATCAACAGGCGCTTTAGAAGGTGGCTTGCCTCAAGGTGGCTTGCCTCGTTCTAAAAACCAACAAGGCAGCACAATTGCCAAATGTATCGTTTCAGTTGTGATTGCACTTTATGGTGCGTACGGTCTTGTCGTTAATATCATCATCCCGTATGGAGCCATGCATATGGGTTTTGAATATCTTCCCTCAACCCCCATTTGGCTCTACATCGTGCAAATTTTATCTGAGCTGTATCTTTTCTTTATTCTTGGGAGGCTTTTGCACAACCGATGATTTACCCTTTTCTATCTCAATATTTGATGTAGCTAAAACTTCGCAGGCACATATTCTTAAAGCATGCATTGACATGTGATGATCTAAGGAGATTAAATATGGCATTCATTTCAAGACGCAAATTCTTAGCCATTTCGGGCGTCAGTGCTTTATCCCTGTTTCTGGGAGCATGCTCAAGCGTAAATGGACAAGATTCTGGAAGCTCAACCACGGGTACCTCGAGCAACTCAAGCTCGAGCTCAAATTCCTCAAACAGTTCCTCGAGCTCTTCCCCCTCCAGTTCTTCCTCTTCGAGCGAATCTACCACAAACGAAGAGCCACAGCATAAATCCCTTGTCGCTATTTTCTCCCGTGCAGGCGAAAATTATCAGGTTGGATATGTCTCAGAAGGAAACACCCAGATCCTTGCCGATCGAATTGCCGAGCAAACGGGAGCAGATACGTTTCAAATACAAACGGTCGATCCATACCCCGAGGAGTACAATCCTACTCTTGACCGGGCTCAAGAAGAAAAAAATGAACGCGCTCGGCCGCAACTTACCGAAATCAGAGACATTTCTGACTACGACACAATTTATTTAGGCTATCCAATTTGGTGGGGCGATCTGCCAATGGCGGTCTATACCTACATCGAAAGTCAGAACTGGAATGGAAAAACGATTGCGCCATTCTGTACCAGCGCAGGAAGCGGATTAAACAATTCCGTTCAAACAATTCGCAATGAATGCCGAGGCGCCACGGTAACGCAAGGACTATATATCGACGGAGCTACCGCGCAAAACGATCGCAATACAGTGAATACCCAAGTTGATGCGTGGCTCGGTCAAATAGGTGTGGCTTAGGTGAACTGAGCTCGGCGTACGGACCTTGCCTGGTTAACCTGGCAAGCCATAGTTTTTCCTAAAAGAGTTCCCTAACTATCCTGACTATCCTCGCTATTTTTACTAACCTGGCCATCCTCAGTGATCCAAAAATTTCGCACCTGAGACTATTCATTTGTCAGGCGTGATGCCATAAAATTTCATAAGGCCATAGCACTTTCGGCTATGGCCTCTTTATTTGCTTCAGGAGATGTTATGGTACAGATACTGCTCTTAGTTTTGATGATTGGCCTTATTTGGCGTCTCATCCAGTATCTTTTCTACACCATCCAAGCTGATCGCATGCGTGGCAAGCTCTTTAACGAAGCGCACGATACCGGCAAATTTGATCCTGAACTTGAAGCCGAATTCCAGCGAAGAAAAAATGAAAATTTCATCAAAGAGGCGAAAAAAGGGCGCCTTACCCGCAAGCAGCGAAAGCAAATCCGTCAAATAGAATGGAAAGTTGCCGAGCATTACCTTAAATCCATGAAGATTGGTCCCTACCAATACATCTGGATTTTTGTTATCGCATCCGTTTTAGGTCTTCTGTTAGAAGAAGGCTGGATGTACATAAATTTTGGGATTCAAGAAAGTCGCGTTGGCCTCATCTGGGGGCCATTCTCTCCCCTCTATGGATTTGGCGCATGCATTATGACAGCTGCCTTGTGGCCACTCAGAAAACGTCCCGCATGGCAACTTTTTCTGATCTCTGCACTCATTGGTACCGTCGTCGAGCAGATTACTGGCTGGGGGATGGAAACGTTTGCACATGCAGCAAGCTGGAATTATCTTTCACTGCCCGACCATATAACCCAATGGATCGCATGGCGCTTTATTATCATTTGGGGATTTTTAGGTCTTATATGGGTTAAAGTTGTCCTTCCTCCGCTGCTCTACACCATTGGGCGTTCATTTAGCCACAAAGGACGCCTTGTTGCCGTCATTGTTTTAGCGGCATTTTTAACGCTCGACATGTGTATGACCCTTGCGGTATTTAACCGAAATACCGATCGTAATCAGGGAATTCCTGCACAAAATGGATTTGAATCTTGGATCGACGAACACTATGATGCCAAATTCATAGAATCACGGTTCCAAAATCTCACGATTAAAGATGAGCAATACTTAAGCTAGGACTTTGAGCTATCGTTTGAGCTTTCGCTGGGAACTGAAGCATTGTTTGCATATTTCATAACAGCGTCGACAAGTTCGCCCAACGTCGAGATGTTCTCCCACTCTTCTTCAGGAATGCGCATATTAAATTGGCCCTCGAGCTTACTTATGATGTAAATAAATTCCATTGAGTCTACGCCAATATCGGTATTCACAATGCTATTTTCATCCATCGACACCCCTTCAAGCTCGGGAGCGCATTGATGAATTGTTTGGATAACTTTCTTTTTTACGTCTTCCCTATTCATAGGTATATTCCTTCTTATATCTTAAATACAGATCGCCCATCGCTGAAGCTTTCCGGTGGAAGATCTCGGTAGTTTCGAGCCATATTCGACAACCTTATAGAGTTGCTGAGAACGTTCGCGGTTACGATTAAATTGACGTAACGCCTGATTTGCCTGGTCGATATCGACGCCAAGCCCCACAACCAAAACTCCATGCCCATTTTGCTTTATAACTGCTACTTCATTGCTCTTGAGCATTTCCGAAAGAATGCGTTCATATTGCGAACAAGGAATTTTTGTTCCATCAGGTAAGACTAAGACATCCGACATTCTTCCAACGATATGTAAAAATCCCTGTTCATCAATGGTTCCGAGGTCTCCAGTGTAGAACCATCCTTGTGCATCGACATGCGGATTGATTTTTAATCCATGAGTCATTTTCTTTATATAACCGCGCATAAGCGAAAGGGATTTTACTTTCACTTCGCCATTGTCTGAAATTTGGACCTGATTCCCCGGGCAAATTTCGAGAACAAACGGATCTCCTTGTGTCTGACTTAAGGCAACTCCGCTCCCTGTTTCAGTAAGACCATATCCAAGACGGACATCGATATGCCTGTCTCGAAGGTCTTGGATGAGTTGCCCATCGGGTGCAGCTGCGCCAATAAGCACACACTTAAGCTCATCATTAAGAGCAGAAGCTTTGAGTAAGTGAAAAATAACAGCGGGAACGATAGGCAAAATAGTTGGTTGGAAAAACTTGCAATCATCGTAGATATGCCTGCGACCACCGCCTAAGGCGACACACGCACCATAGGCAAGTCCCCATAAAAGGCTGCATACAAAACCAAAAACATGAGAGAGGGGGATGATTGAAAGAAGTGTATCTGTAGGACCGCATGGCAAAACAGACTGACCACTCCAAGCAGCACTACATAATGCGCTGCTGCTCAGTACGACCGCTTTCCCTTGGGCTGAAGTTCCGGATGTAAAAAATATAAGATCCCCTTCGCATCCATCAGATGGCGCAGGATAGTCTGACCTCCGTACAGGCATTGAAGCAAAAACGGCATTCTTTAGCTCTTCACTTTGAGTTCCGCCTGCTGAAAACAAGGCATCTGCTGACGTTTCCACTGCTTCATGACGTAGTTTTTCTACCGAGGAAAGTTCATCACTTAAAACAATGGTATTTCCTGCCAAAACATCGGCAAAAATACGAACAACAACTTCCTTTTTATGGGCGCATTTAATAAGCTCACACGAATAGTTGCTTCGCAAGCACCTTTTCGTTTCATCCTGAACTTCTCGGAAAAGCTCGTCATACGTTATCGATTTTTTCTCATATGAATTCCGTGATGCGTCATTTTCCTCGCGCCATTCAAGCGCAGGATCATTGTTGCCTTTCCAGGTATCGACGAGATCATGAAAATTTTTGAACATATACGCAGCCATAGCAATCCATCCATAATATCGTGGAGACTGTACAAAAAGTTTTGAACAGTCTCCATATTACAAGTGTTGCTAAATTATTTTTCTAGAAGAAGCGTTCAACAAGCTCACGAGAATATTCCGCGGTTTCATCCATATCGCCAAAGCTCATGATTTCGCCCGCATAATAGGTATTCTTTTGGCCCTGCATAGCCTCAACTTTGTCATACCAACCATCTTGGTAATCCTTGGTGAAAATATGAGGGAAGTAATACCAAGATTTATCTTGCAGGATCTTATCTGCAGGATTACCCATGGTCTTTAGGTCATCAAGAACGGTCTGTTTGCAGTCATCATATGGAATGACTGGTCGACCGCTGTGGTTGCGCAATGCATACGTAGTAAGGGCCTGATCTGGGTTATCCTTCCAGCGGCGGTAATAAACCATTAAATGCCCTACGCGATCTTCACTCATATTGTCAAAGATGTAATAAGAGATATCAGGGTAGTTTTCCGGCGTTGTTTGGAATGCAACAACATCGTAGCGTTCATACTCGATCTTAGAGAATAAATCACGCTCTTGATCTGTCGCATCGAAGTACTCAGGCATATATTGAAGCGGCGCCGTAATAATGACTTTGTCATAATCTTCGGTCTTACCGTTAACCGTTACATGTACCCCTGAATCATCACGAACAACTTGAGTAATATCGCAGTTGAGCCGTGCAGAATGCTCGAGCTTTTCATCAAGATGCTCCCAAATTGATTGGGTGCCTTCTTTCCATGTACACAAATTGCATTTCAAGAAGTTAATCCATGTTATGAAATCAAAAAAATTCAAAACATAGGATGCAGGAATCTCATCAAAATAGCCATAGCCAAAAGCTGTAAATGGGCCAATCCAAATGTCTTGCACCAATGGAACATCATTTTTTTCGCAGAATTCTCTAAACGGCAGCGCCAGATCCTTCAGGTTTGGATTCTCGCCTTCGATATGTTCACGTTCAGGAGTTACCGCATCGCCTTCATACCGACCCTGTGCAATACCACGATGACCATTGACTTCATAACCCTTATATTTGGTTTCAAGCAATTCTCCGAACTTCTTCAGCTGGTGCTTCATTTTTAGAAGCTCAGGAATCTTCGATGGATTTTTCTTTGGATCAAAAGGATCAACCACGTTCCCATCCAAGTCTTTATAGTTGCGGTTCAGCTTAGGACCGTCATGGGTAATGCCACAGAACTGCTCGACATCATGAACTGCATAGTAGGACGGCACACCCATAATGGCGCCCATCTCATAACGCTTTCCGTTGAAATGTGGTGAATTGCACTTACCACCAACATGGTCATTCTTCTCTAAGATCGTATAGTTGTGGTATCCCTTTTGCTCTAAATACATTCCTGCTGAAAGGCCTGCAGGACCGCCGCCGATGATACAAATCTTTTCATTTGTGTCAGCCATAATAATTCCCTCCTGATCATATGATCAAAAATCAAACGAAACATAAACTTGGCTTGAAACATTCCCTGTGTGAGGTACTCCCCTTGTACCTAGATTTCTACGATGCTTCTCCTCTTTCTATCGCTTCCATTTCCTGATTCAGTGCATCTATCTTTGTCTGAGCAACACGCTGTTGTTCAGCCGATTTTGCCTTTATTTCTGCAATAGCTTCTGGAATATGTTTCTTGTAATATTCGGTGTCCACCGTCCACGGACCATCTTTTGGAGGCCATGCAGGATCAGCAAGTTTAGAAGGACGAACCTCTTCAACCGCCGGATTCCACCTGCCGTCGCGTTCCATAGAACAATGCATTTTTTCTTGAACTTCTTTTGGCGCCGAATAATAGGTGCCAAGAACCTTACGGAAGAACTTAACCATGCGGTGCACCGGCATCGTACCGTCAACACACTTCTTTACGTACTCCATCTGCCAACGTTGCATAGCCGTTCCGCATCCAAGAACGACACGCCGCAGAGCATATTGCATGATTTTTGATTTTGATTCGTAGTATTTCCAATGAACTATAAAACGTGTTTTGTTATTGGGTAGCGGAATGAAATACCAGCCCCAGATAAAGTTCATGTCATCAACCAGGCTGCCTGACAATGCGAATGCGCCACGAGCACGAGGCGGATGTTTCATATCTGAAAAACCTAAGATATATTTGCAATCCACTACATCGGCGATTTCGTGGCCCATCCCCGAGCGATCCCACTCTTCAAAGTCTCCAGGCATGAGAGAATCTGGTTCTTGCCAGCACTCTTCAAGTTCGTAGCGATTGTAAATAGAAATATGAGCAACCCATCTCTCGGCAATTTCAGAACTTAACGAACCTGACTTCATGCCACCCCATTGATAGATCCATGGCCACACTTTATCCACGGGTGCATCAATCGTATTTGCTGCAGTCACAGTTTGTACCAGCTTTGGATCAAATCGATCCATTAGTTCATCACCGGGATACCGCATTGCCTGCTCTTCTGGAGTTGCATAACATTTGCTTCCCCATGCTTGAACACAATAACTAATAATGATTCCCAGAATTAAAATGGCGAGAATTACGAGCAAGATAATGCCAATAACCCGCAGCACCACAAGAAGAATCCCCATTTTTACCTCCTTGTTTATTCCTCAATATCTGTATTGTGGACGTAAGGAGATGATTTTGTGTCGCTTTCATTGATGCAATGTGTTGTTTTTATGTGGTTGTCTCAATGCACAAAAGGATTTGAATTATGCATATTTGCATAAAGGCAGGTAATTCAATAGCACTGGATGATTATTCGGAAGAGTATTGCTTACTCAAACGCTTTCTTGCCACTGCTAATTCACTGTTGCTGTAGCTTAACCGTGGCAAAGTATGTGCACGTCTTCTGCATTAGGAATATCAGTCATAGATGACTGAATCAGAGTGAGAAAAGACCACGTTAATATTGGTAAGAATACGATGGAGCGCATCGCTGTGCTTACTGTCTTTTTTATACACACAGACAATCTGCTTCGTAAAGCCATCGATTTCAGTGACCATTTTCCCCGCCTTACGAAGCATATCTATCCCTGAATATGCTTCAGGAAGCAGAATCACTTCGTTACCAAGATTTACAAGCATGTCCGTTTTGTTGTCCAGAGAGCATGTCTTTGAATGATAATCCACGTTAAACTCGCGCAAGAGGTGCTTTGTATCTTCCCAATTAATGACTTCACCATCAAAGTCAGATTGTGCATGCAGAAGCGTTTGCCCGGATAAATCATGTGCTGTGAGAGGAATTTCTTTAACCAGCGGATGCGTTGCCTCCATAATCGCGACCACCGGCGTGGTAATGCACAAAATTTGATCGTATGAGCTATCGAGATTTTGAAGCCTGCGATCGCTGGAAAGCGTGACATAGATATCAAGCTCATGATCCGAAAGCGTTCGTGTGATTCCTTCTTCGTCAAAATCGGAAGGCATGTCTTCTTTGATCGTAAATTTTTCGCCCAAATCTTTGACTTGTTCCATGAGCGCTTGGATAAGGGCAGGAAAAATACTCATGCCACCGACAACAATGCTTTGTGTATCGGCATGAGCACGCGCATAGAAGTCAATATCTTCGACCGCATCTACAATATCGCCTGCGCGATTGTAGATATACCGGCCCATATCGGTAAGCTCTACACCGTCTTTGTGACGTGTAAGCAAATCCACATTAAGCTGAGATTCAAGTGATTTCATATGACGGCTGAGTGAAGATTGCGACACCGAAAGCTCGAGAGCAGCTTTAGAAAACGAATGATTTCTCGCAACGGCTACAAATTCAATGAGGTAGTCACAATACATAGCTTTACTCACAATGCTTTCTTCATGCAGATATCACAAACAGAAAATTTAATCTTTAGCTATTGTTGCAGAAATATGGCAATAAATATACCGCACATTTTACCAACGAATTTTTTGATGACATACATGTAGGGATCTGGTGCAATGCAAAAGATGCGTTGCCAAACAAGGTCGAAGGTGACTCAAAAAAATAAAGCAAAGCTATTTTTCGGAGCCGCGAGCACCATGAGAATTTTGGGCGCTCTGAACATTCGTAGAGCTTTTCTTTGCTTGACGTGCTTTTTCGGCATCCGTAGGACCTTCACCCTCAAGAGTCGCTTTGCGGGAGAAGAAATTCCAGATAGCAACGATAACTGTGGCACCAATTTTCGTAATACGATAATCAATGCCTAAGCGTTCAACGCCATACCACATGCAGGCATCATTGATTACCAAACCAATGGCTGAAAGAACAACGAAGATAATAAATTCGGTCCTTCGGCTCATACCTTCTTTATGGGCAAACACATAGCGCATGCTTGCGAGGTAGTTGAAAATAACCGAAACGATAAAAGAGATCGTCGTTGAAATAAGATAAGGAACTCCGAAAAGCTCCGTAAGAGCGATCATCGTGAGATAGTCAATTAAAAAAGCGATAACTCCCACGACACCAAATTTCATAAATTGCGCCGTAAGCTTTTTAAGAGACTTCACTGATGTAGCCCCCATATAAAAAATGATATTGAATAGAACCAGGTGGAAAACACCCAGGTAAAATTTAAATGGTGCCCCCATCGAGAATTGAACTCGAGTCTCAGCCTTGAAAGGGCCGCGTCCTAACCTCTAGACTATGGGGACATAACCTGTTTTTTCATGTGGAAACAGCTTGTATATTGTTGCAGAGAAGATGAACTGTGGCAAGCATTCTTTTTTTGCTCATTTGAATCTTCAAATTTGCAACACGCTTTGAGCGTGCGAACACTTAACCACTCACGTTATTTGCCCAAATACACACATTCCGGCAACGAACACCGATTGGTGCAGACAAATTCAATTTCGTTTTAAATCTCGTCTACGACTTTTTCTCAAATGTCTCATGACATTTCGGGCAGGTAATACGCAGCTTGCCTTTGCCCTTGGGAACTTTTAATACTTCCCCACATTTTGGGCAATGGAATACACGATATTGCTTATGGTATTTCTTCCAGTCTGAAACATACTTTGCAAATGACCGAGTCTTTTTTGATAGTCTGAGCCAGCGCTCATTCTCTTTTGTTCTTGCGTCGTCCTTTTTCGAAAGCATGCGAAAGAAACACCACAGAATTAAAACCAACGCAACTACAGAAATAATATCGCTTGCAAGACTTGCACCTGCAGCCATGCAAATGAGTGACACGATAAGGAGAGCAATAACAACAATGGTGACCGCACGGACAAGATCATCGCTGCCATATCGGTCTTGCATAAAGTTAGAGAATTTTTGACGGAAGTTTTTATGACTATTCATCGTGAATTCCCATCTGAATACCTTTGATTCGGATAATTCGGGGCACGACTAAACCAATCCAGGTATGCATCATCGTGATTATTTTTGTCTTTGTGGAGGTCTTCCTCAGTATCAAAATGCTGTTTCATCAGGTAAATTGGACGATGTTTTCCCTCGACATAATCGCGAGCAAGATAATCTCCGATAATACCTAAAATCATCGTCTGTATGCCGCCAAAAAGTAAAATCAAGCAAACCAGAGTGGGATATCCAGCCACTCCATTATGGAAAATTAAATAATCCACAATGATTGAATACAGCAAGTAAATAAGCGCAACCACTGCCACAACAACGCCAATGTACTTTACAATTTTAAGAGGCCACGTACTAAACGCCATGATCCCATTGCCGGCATACTTGAATAAAGACTTATATGTCCAATTGCTCGTCCCCGCATGGCGCGCTTTAGCCTCATAGGGCATGGTGTGAATATTAAAGCCTACCCAAGAAAAAAGACCTTTCGAAAAGCGAAAATACTCAGGCATCTGCAACAACGCTTCTCCAACCTCACGTTTAAACACACGAAAGTCGCTTGCATCAGGGGTGAGCTGAACCTCTTTGCTCATTGAATTAAAGATCGCATAAAAGCGCTCTTTAAACCACTTCATCATTCCGCTTTCATGCCGCTGCGATTGATATGCGGCTACTTCGTCGCAGTCGGGATGATCTTGCAAATAATCATACATTTGAAGTGCGACTGCGGGATCTTGTTGCATATCGGCATCAATAAGGCCAATGAACTTTCCTCGAGCATACTGTAAGCCGGCATATACCCCAGATTCTTTTCCGAAGTTACGGGTAAAGTTGATGACTTGCACGATGTACTTTCCCCGTGCATCTTCGACAATTTTCCGAAGGCGATTAAGCGTGTCATCGGTACTTCCATCGTTAATGAAGACAAGTTCGAGCGAAATTCCCGCATCGAGAAACGTTTTTTCGGCAGTCGTATAAAAAAGTTGGACATTATCCTGTTCGTTATGGCACGGCACTATAAGAGTAAGATCGATATCAGGAGACGTTGTCGATGTATTCTTTACAAAATCTTGCATTTGTATGTCCTTGAAAACTCATACCATCTGTATGAACTGTATATATTGATACATACTAATTAACGTATTTTCAAACAATAAATGGATGCCCAAATGTGCATTCAAAGTGTAACGCAGGCAATAAACCTGCGTCATATCTACGACTTGCTACAATAACGAAGTATGGCAAACGGGATAAAAACGAACATATCAGTACTTTTTCATGCCGACGACTTTGGGATGAATATTCCTCAATCAAAACGCATATTGGACTGTTCAGATATATGCGGAGGAGAAGGAATCCTCAATAGCCTATCAGTTATGGCTAATAGTCCCGCATTTAATGAATGTGCTGACTTACTTGAACCATATATGGATCGCATCCATGTTGCTTTGCACGTCAATGTGGTAGAAGGCCCGTGTGTTGCAGATCCCAAAGATATTCCCTTGCTCGTTGACGATAATGGCATCTTCAAACTCAGCTTCGCACAAATGCTTTTTATGTCATGGTTTTCAAATAAACAGATAAAGCATGATCTACACACACAGCTCGTGTGCGAGGTTGGCGCCCAACTGGATAGGTTCCTTTCACGCTGGCCGCAGATGAAAAGCAGACTTCGTATCGACAGCCATCAGCACTTTCATTTGATTCCAACGCTTTTTCGCGCCGTACTTGAAGTAATATCTGACAGAAAATGTACTCTTGAATACATGCGCATTCCCGCAGAGCCTCTCTCCCCTTTTGTGGCAACACCTTCTATTTGGATGAAGATTCCTGCAATTAACTGGGTAAAACATTGGCTGCTGAATTATTTATGGCGCCTGGATAAAAAAAGATTCCCTGAATACTTCACCCGTTCGGCAGTTTTTTGCGGAATTAATTTTTCTGGCCACATGACACCAGAGCGCGTATTCCCGGTCTATCAGCATTTTGTACGCTATGCGGAAAAGCGCAATATGCAGCTTGAAATGTTGTTCCATCCAGGTGGATTTGATGATGTATCCTTGGCGTTAAATCCAAGACTAACAGGCTTTATTGATTTTTACACTTCACCATTCCGTTTTGAGGAAGCACGATCACTTAAAGAATTTGCAAAAATGAATGGAGATTCTAGTACGCATGCCGGTGAATGAAAATTTATCCGCAAAACAAGCACATGCACGGATCCATATTCATCATGTTCATATCAATAGATCCCGCGTTATCACCTGTCTCGTCGCAGGTCTTATTACTTTTATAATTCTGCTGATAAGTCTCGCAGTGAATCATATTTACCCTTTTGGAGACACATCTATTGCCGTCTATGATTTGGAATGGCAATATCAAAGCTATTTCGGCTGGCTTTCAAATGTGCTGCATGGACAGTCAAACCTGTTCTATTCAAATGCCAAGGGACTTGGCGGCGGCATGCTTACCCTGTTCGCTTACTATTTATCCAGCCCTTTTAATGTGCTTGCAATTCTCTTTTCCCCTGCACAAACGCCTGAGCTCATATCACTTTTGACTCTCATCAAGCTCCCTACGTGCGCTATTACGTGCGCAGTCTTTTTGACAGGGCGATTTGCTGATCACATTAATGCAATATCAGATCAACTTATATTAGTTCTCATCTCCACAGCATATGCCCTTTGCGGGTGTGTCGGAGGATATTCGAGCAACCTGATGTGGATCGATGGCTACTATATGCTGCCATTAGTTGCGCTTGGAATATATCGCCTTGTGACCGAGAAGAAGGTGGGGCCACTTTTCTGCGCCGTACTTTTTTCTATTCTTTTTAATTGGTACACCGCATATATGAACTGTCTTTTTGCGATTCTCTATTTCTTTTTTGAGTTGCTTCGACACAATGCATGGAGTTTCCGCATACATACGAAAAAACTCTTACGTATGTGCGGTCGTTTCATCTTTGTAATGGCACTTGCAGTGGGTACTTCAATGGTCCTTTTGTGGCCAAACATTGTCGAGCAGCTTGAAGGAAAAGGTGCAAATGCGGGGCTTGCCACGTTATTTACACAGCTTCCCATAAACTCCGAACTTTATACCATGTGGAGCCAATTCTGCGTAGGAAGTACACCGAGTAACGAAGCGTGCCAAGCTCCTGTCTATATTGCCTCAATCGTAGTGTTATTATCGCTGGTATTTTTGTTTGCACGAGGATATCGCAAAAGCGACCGCAAAGCTTATCTGGTCATGTGCATTATCGGTGTTGCATCTACGGTAAGCCCATTCTTAAGCACTATTTGGACAGGCTTTTTCCCTGCATCTTCGTATATCGATCGCCAGGCCTACGTTTTTTCTTTCTTTTTGGTCATCATGGCATTTGAAGGATGGACCGTTGTACGTCATGCTGACAGGAACAATGTTCGCAGCGCACTTATTGCTGCGGTGGTGGGTGAACTCGGCGTTATTGCCTTGTCCATTGCAATAACACGTGTTCTTCATCCCGACCTGGCAATTTCGTGGCAACACTACGCCGCTACGGTTGTAGTGGTTCTTTTATGCTCATTATTCATTTATTTCTTTAGCAACCTCTATAAAAAAATACAAGCGCTCGCACAAAGAGAAATGATGCGCGGAATGCATGGAGTAGAAAGCTCGAGATTATCTATTCAAACTCGTTCCGTTGCACAGAGAACCATTCTGATCATGTGCCTTGGACTAGGAGCTTTTATCGGAATAGAAAGCGTACAAACACATTATTATTTCAGCAATCAGCAAGCTTCAGTATCTTTTTACGAGAGCTACATGAGCCAAATGTCAGACGTTTTAAGTGAACTTCCTACTGAGGAAGGTTTCTTGCGTGTAGAGCAAACAGGCATGTCTCACCATACTGAGATGAACAGAAACCTTTACGACATCAGCAAAAACAATGCAAACGATGATATGCTTGCCTTAAACATCTCGAGCCCTATGCATTACTCATCGACACAAAACAATAATGAGCAAAATTTCTTTGCACATGTTGGGTATACAAAACAATCAATTTTTGGCACCTACGCGCGCTCGCCTATCGAGCCAATTGATAAGTTACTGGGAATTGATTATGTAATTGATAATCGTAGTGTTCCTGGAGCGCAGAAAATTGACGCCGATCTTCCACAGCCTTCCGACCAAACTACACCTGGTTTTTCGCTTTACCAGTACCAATCAACCATGCCTTTAGGATACGGCGTTGCAAATAATGCAGATTTAGGATGGGACCAAAAAGATACTCGTTTGATTGCAGACCCATTCGCAGATCAAACTGAACTTTTCAGCGAACTGACGGGACAAGATGCCACCGATTTATATCATCGTGATGCTATCCAGGAAACAAACCCCAGCACAAATCAACGCTCATTTGATGTCACCATAACTCAAGATGGTCCTGCGTACTTAAAATTATCTTCCAATATGAATGCAGATCATTACAATGGCGGAATTTTATGCAACGTTTCAGTTAACGGACAATTCCTTCAGTGCAGTGGTGGTCGTTTTTCAAGTGGGGTCATATACCTCGGAACCTATTACACAGGTGATGTGGTGCACGTACAGCTGGATATGCTGCACAATTCTCAATCCAGCCTTGAAGCCGAAAAGGAAAAGCAGTGGTTCATGGACCCACCCATTGATGAACTTGTACATGTCGAAAGTCTAAACGAGCAAAAAACGGATCAGCTTTTGAACAGTTTGGACTCAAACGGCTTTCAGCTTAATTCTTATTCCGATGGGAATATTGATGCTACATTCAATGCAGATCATGATGAGCTTTTGATGCTTTCGGTTCCCTATGATTTGGGTTGGAATGCAACCGTAGATGGCGAAAATACCTCAATACAAACAATCGCAAATACCTTCTGCGGAATTCACGTTCATGCGGGAACGAACCACATACAACTGCATTACCACACTCCAGGTCTTTATGCAGGAGCGTGCATCGCTGCTATAAGTCTGATCATTTTCGCAATTTGGCAACTATGCGCCACGTATCGACGTCGACAAAAACGCTTGGCAATCAATGAAATCTAGGGGGCATTTCCCCATACATTGTAGATACCCGTAAATAGTGCACATACGATTTGATGCAAGACGCTTGACACGAGACAAGACTTTTAACGATCCATCGAATAATTTCTTCTCGGAATTCATACCGAAACCTTACTCAAAAAGCCCGCTTGTCAGAAGCTTTACCCTCTGAGCCTTCAAATGCGTAGTGTAGAAATGATCGAAATAAAAACTGAAATCACTTCTGCTGGAAAACGAAGGGAGGGCTCCATGAAAATTGCCGTGGCGTGTCAGGGACTGGATGTCGCCGAGCATTTACCATCAGCAACAAATTTTACGTGTTATTTCACGGAGTCTTTCAAAATCGTTTCCGTACAAAACCTACCCATAATAAATTCTTCTGTAGATGAGTGGGCTGAAGCCCTTGCAAATATTGGAATTGATATTCTCCTCGTAAATAAAGCAGATGATTTCACGCTACAACTGTTTACTTCACGCGGCATTGAAGTATTTTCAAGCTTTACCGGCACGGCAAAAGAAGCAGTGCAAAGCTTTCTTTCTCAGCGATCTCATGAACTTGATTTAGAATTCAAAAATCACCAACAAGGGGTCAATAAATAGAAGTCGGTCATATCGGACCACTGTTTCTAAAAAAGATTACCGCTGCCTACCTAGTTCAATTCAAACTCTTGATGCCATTGTCAGAATCTTGTGTCTTTATCTTGCCTTGCAAGTAAAGCAATACCAGCATAATCGGCAGCGACATGATAAGAGGCAGGGCATAGCGTATCGAGCCAACTGGAGAGGCAAATAGAACAAGTTCTTTCATAAACAAAGGAGAAAGCGTAATAAATGTCTCTTTAGTGAGAGTTTTCTTATACAGTGCATACGCAAAGATAAAAAGAATAAGCCAGCTATACATCCCAATAGAATAGAAGACATTAATAGGGGGAATAAACCGTATGTTTAAGCAGAAGTAGTAGAAAATCAAATGTGAAGTTGCAACTTGGTCCCAGGTATGAGCGCTTGGATGCCATCCCGGCTGAGACCACTCCTCATGTATTGGGGGATACGACACACCCGCTTCTTCAAAAAACGTCCCCACAGTAAATGGATACCAACACAGAGTCGTATTCACTACAGCACTCAATGATTGAAGTGGATATCTCATAAAGATATTTGCAGACGCATGAACAATGTCACCTGTCGAAGGATAGCCAGGTTTATCAACTGTCAACGCGTTTTTCATCGGGTCAGATACTCTTGGCATATATAACTGCCCAACTTCTGCATATGAACGAGAAAATGCATTTTCGATAGTTGATACTGTTTCATCATCAAGTGCATAATCATGTGATGCTGCATTGCCAATTATTTGGACGGGAATTGAAAGTGCCTCATTACTTCCCTCTCTAACCACTCCAAGAGAGTCAATCGCGGGGCCATACCACAACGCGGTAATAGCAAAAACTGAAATCATAACGGCAAGGATCTTCTTGCTTTTATAGAGCAAGGTGTAACAAAGAAGAGCAAAAACAACAATGAAAATTCCATCGTTTCTTGTAAGAGAAACCCCTAGTGCAACAAGGGCGAGCGCAACAGGATGATAGATAAAACTCTTCTGGATCTTTGCATTATCTTGTTGTTTTACCACAAGTAGGAGACATTGCAGAACAAACAAAACTATCAAGTATGCCTGCAATGTGTCTTTCCCTATCAGAAGGGTATACACAGGGAATAAGGGGAACAGCGCAAAGAAGATCAAGGCGAAATATACAAGCCCTCTGCGTTTGCATAATCTCCGCATCCATACCATAACCTGTGCGAGCACAAAGAGCGCCAATACAAGCTGAACGAGGAACATGAGAAATGTTCCCATATTTCCTGACGGGTCAAATTGCAGACCTACTTCGAACAAAGATCCGTACAGTATTGCAACCGCATAAGGGAAATGCGTTGTTGGATACAAACCATTAAAGTGAAAATATTGAGCGAGTTGCCTGCTTGTATCGTTCATATAGCTTCCTGGTATATATGTAACGATATACGGCATCCAGGCAATCAAAATAATGAGCAGAACAACCGCGATGTATTTCCTATCTGGCAAGCTAAAAAATTTATTCGTCCACGTATGCGAGCTCTGTTTAGAGATAGTGCTCAATGAAGGAAGAAATTTATCACAGCATGCAAATGCAACAATAATGCATGAAAACGCAATTGCATAATATCCAATAAAGAGAATAACGCGCAGGAAATAGATGACCGTAAGATTTCTAATAACTGCATAATTGTTCCATTCCGGATGTGGACCATCAGATCCATAACTAAAAGGATATGAGATATGGATCTCAGAGATATCAGTACTGTAGGACTGACTTAAGGGGATTCCTAACCATAGACATGCCGCGAAAAACAATGCGAGAACCAAAACGATAAGATATGTGCGTCTTGACTGGCGAATGCTTATTCCGATTTTCAAAAGATGAGAAGACCCCGTAAGCAATAAATAAGAACCATAAAGAAGAAGCCCGAAAAAAAGACTGCTCGTAACACTCAAAAATGAATTCACATTGAGATTCACAATCGTATTTCCCGGATACGAGACAGAACATCCGATGCATGTACAGATAAACGCGCACCAGAAAATAACGGTAAGAAATACCGATTTGTGCAACGATAAACTTTGCGAACCCATAGCCAATAACCTTAATAAATAAAAAGACCAAAAGTCTCTTTTTCTATGTATTGAACAAAGTTGAATGTTACTACCTAGAACCCGTCGAACCTGCTCTACTTTGCAGATAGAACAATAAAAGTATGATCGGTAGCGACATGATAAGAGGCAGAGCATAACGGAGCGAACCAACTGGAGCCGCAAACAGCACGAGCTCTTTCACGAAAAGCGGAGAAAGGGCCAAACATGTCTCTTTAACGAGAAATTTTCTATAAAGCGCATATGCAAAGATAAAAAGCATGAGCCAGCTATACATGCCAATTGAATAAAAGATATTTATTGGTGGAATATTGCGTATGTTCTGGCAGAATTGGAAAAAGCCTGCGGTGGCATCAGCTTTTTCTGTCCATGTGGACCAACTTGGGTGCCATCCAGGTTGTTCCCAATCATCGATTGAAGTGGTTGGAAATGTCACGCCCGTTTCGCTGTAATACGTTCCTATGGTAAACGGATACCAGCACAAAGTCGTGTTAAAAGCCGCGCTCAATGATTGAAGTGGATATCTCGAAAACACACGTATAGATGCGTGAATAACATCCCCCGTCGAAGGATATCCAGGTTGATCAATCGTCAAAGCATCTTTCATTGGATCAGACAGTCTTGGCATATATGTCTGTCCAACTTCCGCATATGAACGAGAGAAGCTTCTCTCAATAACCGATGTTGTTTCATCGTCAAGTGAATAATCGTGTGATGCCGCATTACCAATTATTTGGACAGGAAGGGAAAGCGCCTCGTTACTTCCCTCTCGCACTACACCAAGCGCATAAATGGCTGGACCATACCACAATGCTGAGATTGCAAAGACAGAAAGTGTCACAGCAAGAAATTTCTTACTTTTACATACTAAGGTATAGAGAATAAGAGCAAACGTGACGATAAAAATTCCGTCGTTTCTTGTAAGAGAGACCCCTAGGGCAACTAATGCTATCGCGATCGGGTGGTAGACAAAACTCTGCTGGATCTTCGCAGTATTTCTTTGTTTTAAGGCGCCTAAGAAAAGTTGCAGGGCAAAAAGCACTACAAAACACGCATGCAAGGTATCTTTCTCAATCGTAAGAGCATACACAGGGAATAATGGCAGAAGCGCAAAAAAGAGTACGGCGAAATATACAAGCCCCCTGCGTTTGCATAATCTTCGCATCCATATCATTATCTGAGCAATAACAAAAAACATTAAGATAAGCTGAACGAGGAACATGAGAAATGTTCCCATATTTCCTGACGGGTCAAATTGCAGACCTACTTCGAACAAAGATCCGTACAGTATTGCAACCGCATAAGGGAAATGCGTTGTTGGATACAAACCATTAAAGTGAAAATATTGAGCGAGTTGCCTGCTTGTATCGTCAGAATAACTTCCCGGGAAGTACGTGACAATGTAGGGCAACCATGCAATAAGAATGATAAGCAGAACGGATGCTACAAATCTTCTATCAGATAAACTAAAGAATTTATTTGCCCATTCATGCGAACTTTTTCGAGATTCATCCTTAAGACAAGGAAGAAATTTATCACAGCATGCAAATGCAACCATAATGCATGAAAATGCAATTGCGTAATACCCAATAAAAAGAACAATGCGCAGGAAATAGATGGCCGCAAGATTTCTAATAACTGCATAATTGTTCCATTCCGGATGTGGACCATCAGAACCGTAGCTAAAAGGATATGAAATATGAATCTCAGAGATATCGGTACTGTAGGACTGACTTAAGGGAATTCCGAACCATAGACATGCCGCAAAAAACAATGCGAGAACCAAAACGATACCATACGTTCGCTTTGATAGGTGAATGCGAAAATTAATTGTCGCTAAGCGAGGAGATCCGACAAGAAGTGAGTATGAAAGATAGAGAATAATACCAAAGAAAAGGCTGCTTGCTACCGTTAAGAATGAGTTGACATCGAGATTTGCAACGGTGTTGCCTGGATACGTAACAGAGCATCCAGCGTAGGCACATACAAATGCAAACCAAAATAATACGGCAAGAAAAACTGACTTATGCACATAAGAATTATTTTGATTTACCATCTTAGAACCTCGAAATGAAGAAGTTACATTTGGGAGAATAAAAAACGTTTCTGTAGTTATTTCGCAGGTATCTCAGTGGCAATTCTAATAAAAAAGATCACATGTATATAAGTCATGTGATCTTTTTTATATAAATTATAAAAATGTAAACAGAATTATTTAACGGCCTTTTTAGCAATTTCTACTAAAGCACTGAATGCCTTTGGATCATTGATGGCCATATCGGAAAGAACCTTACGATCCAGCTCAATTCCAGACTTGTGAAGACCATTCATAAACATAGAATAGCTCATACCATTTTGACGAGCGCCTGCATTGATACGGACAATCCAAAGACGACGAATATCGCGCTTCTTATTGCGACGATCGCGATACTGGTACTGCATCGAATGTTGAGTTTGCTCTTTTGCAGCACGATAACTACGAGATTTGTTTCCGTAATATCCCTTCGCACGATTTAAGACCGTACGACGCTTTTTATGTGCGTTTACTGCGCGTTTAACGCGTGCCATGTAAAATCACTCCTACCCTATCGACGGCCCAAATTGCGAGCCAATACTTTCTGATCGCTTTTGGCAACTTCTGTTTCATGACGGAAATTACGCTTACGCTTCTGAGATTTTTTCGTCAGAATATGACTCTTAAACGCTTTTGAGCGCATGATTTTGCCCGAACCTGTAACGCGAAAACGTTTTGCAGTACCGCGATGTGTTTTCATCTTCGGCATGAGCTACTCCTTTGTTTCTGAGGTAGTTGACTCTTTACTACCCTTATCTTTCTTTGAATCTTGTTTTTCTTTCTTATCGAAAGCATGTGGAATTGGAGCGATCAGCATATGCATGTTGCGCCCCTCCATTTTTGGTTTGCTATCAACAACGGCAACATCTTTTAGGTCATCGGCTAAACGTTCGAGAATAGTCAAACCTTGCTCAGGATGAGACATCTCACGACCACGGAACATGATGGTGATCTTCACCTTTGAACCCGCTTTCAAGAAGCGTAAAACATGCTTCTTCTTTGTCGTGTAATCTCCAACATCAATCTTCGGACGAAACTTCATTTCCTTTGTTTCGGCACGATTTTGATTCTTACGCGCTTTGCGTGCTTTGCGAGCTTGGTCATACTTATATTTGCCATAGTCCATGATGCGACAAACGGGAGGATTTGCATTCGGAGCAATTTCTACAAGGTCGAGACCTTGATCGCTCGCAGCACGACGAGCTTCTCCAATTGACGTAATTCCCATTTGCTCTCCGTCATAACCAATTAGACGAACTTCGCGAGCATAAATATCACCATTGAGCCTTGGCTCTTGAGCAGCTATTGCGCCCACCTCCTACAGATCTCAAACTGTCTTCTGTGAGACCTAAACAAAAAAAACAAAACCCGCAGCGCACAAGCGCCACGGGTTCAATCGTAAGCTGAAAGATGAAACGATATCTTTCATTACAACAACCCATCAGCAACTTAAAAGCGCCGAACCAGGTGGGAGATTTACTCCACTTGAATAAGACAGCTGATATATAGTAGCACAAACCACAATTAAGAAAAGTTCCAACGAAAGAAAACTACTTATTGTGCATCGATAAACACATATATCACGTGCGTCGCATCCGCAAGATTACCTGTTGAATTTGCGCGCGTGTAATCATAGATCAAACGAGCCGACCAATTATAGACAGCACCATTGCTTCCTACACCTTGTCCTTGGAAATTCGCATGCTCTTGAACCAATGTATGCCCATCGGGACCATAGGTAGAGTAATCTTGTTTTGCAGGAAGCTCAATATTGCCCGTTGAGACAGTTAAACCTGTTCTGCTGAGTGTTTGTTCAATGATATGTTCATTGGTAATTGCATCTGCAAAACTTAAACGCCCATAGCCTAACAGAGACGTGGGGGCAGAATATCCTGCTTCAATTACATTACCTTGCGCATTTAATCCCAAATAGACTGTTGGCGTACCTTGTTTTGAATCGCCGGGTTCCTGAGTCAGAGAAACGTTTACGCTACTGACAATAGAATTACCAGTTTGATTGACAGCTGTTGTAGAAGTTACCGTTGCTCCATGCCCAATGGTACGCAGCGCGTCTGTCTGTTGCATGCCCATAACATTGATCAAATTAGGAATGCTTGTTTGTACCGTGTTTTGGGACTCTTCTTCCTCTTCTTCATCGTTGGAGGCATCTGATGAGTCTTGCTGTTGCTGCTCCTGAGGCTGACCATCACTTGTTTGCTGAAGAGAGACATTCGATCCCGCACGGTTAAGCATGCTAAGAACGATTATTAAACACACAACAAGGAAAACGAGAAGCACGGTAATGAATGCAAAAGCTCGATGCATTGATTGAGCACGTGTAGGTGATTTTGCGATGTGTGCCTTCTTTTTGTTCGAATGATCGCGAGACGTTTCTTGTTGTTTTTCACGATCAGGCATATCTTTTTTCACCAACCTCCATACGTGCAACGTTTTGTCATTACGAAAAAAGCGGCATCAGAAACATAAAAGATGCTTTTCAAATTACGAAGAAAGTAATCCACCTGTTCCTTGAGAATAATACATAACAATGCCGATAACGATAATGATTCCAATCACAATGATTGCAATGCGCATCCGTGGAAAAGGAACTGGTTTATGCAAATCCTCTTCGGTGGTAACCATTCGATTCTTCTCACGTTCAGCACGACGTTTTTCCATAGCCCGTTCAAATGCAGCATCTTCTTTTTCTTCTTCGGTTAATTGTGATAGGTGCTCTTGGTTGTCCGTAGCAGGCTGTTCTTGGACTGAAGAGCTTTCAGATACACGAGAAGCATCTGGACGATGCGACTTGGACTTCTTTGGGCGAGATGGGGATACTGTCGTGTTTTCTTGACTATGTTGAACTTCATTCGCGGAGGAAGAAATAGATTCGGCCTGATTTGATTGGTGCCGAGCATTGCTACTACTACGCTGAGAGGAATGAGCTCCAGCGTGGATGACAATGTCATCGTCGTCATCATCATCATCGATAGATATATATGAATACTTTTTCTTGGTATCCGACATGATCTTTCCTCTCGCAGTTCATCATCGGCAGAGCATACATACGTTACCGTTGGGAGGACGACTGCCCCGTTGCGGCGCCACTGCCTGTGTTGCTTGCCGTTCCCGAACTTGTGCCCGTACCTGTCGTGCTTGTCCCTTGGGTTCCCGTGCCTGCCGCACTTGAGCCAGTTCCGCTCCCACTCGAATTCTCAGAAGTTTCTTGAGATGTGCCTGCACCCTGGCCGCTCGTTGATGTTTGCCCGTTTGATTCATCTTGAGAAGAAGATGACTGTTCTTGTAAGTTCGCCACATTAGATCCTGCAGAAGAACTGACTTGGTTGGAATTGGTGGAGCTGCTATTTGAGGCTGATTGCGCCGTTGAAGAGGCTCCCTCTGTTAATGGCGTTGCTGAAAGATCCAACAAGCTTCCCAGCCATTTGCTTTGGATGACTGAGATAACTCCATTGTTCTGTAGCGTTGAAAGTGCATTTGAAATCGCATTGGACAACGCTGAATTGTTACTATTGCACGCAAAACAATATCCTGATGGACTTTGCAAAAGCCCTACAATATGTGCACCGTAATTCTGTGTGTAATTTAAATACGTCCCGATCACTGCATCGCACGCAACATAAGAAGCTTGACCGTTTTGCAATTGAGAAAAAGCACTTGATAAATCATTTGCAAGTGTCAGCGCATCATTTCCGTATTGATCGCTGACCAATGAAGAGCTATAAGAATTCGTCTGAGCAACGATTACCGGAGTGCTTGTTGTGCTGGGGATGTTATTTTGTGTTGTCGCAAAAAGCGCAGGGGCACTTTGAACATAAGGATTTGATACCCAATAGTCCTCAGAGGAAATAGTATCCGGATCAATATCCATCACAACATCAACCGATCCGTCATCAATGGCACTCGTAGGATCACTGCCCACATCGACCAGTTCAAGTTTTAATCCCAACTGATCTGCAACGGCAGCTGCAGTATCAACATCCAAACCGATGATTCTATTCGAGTTTTGATATGCAAAAGGAGCATTCTGTGCATCAACTCCCACACGCAATGTTCCATCTGTTCCGATTGTAGGCGTGCTGATAGAAGGAGATGACGTTTGCGGAATACCACTGTCTTGGTTAGCCGAACAACTGGCAAGTGCAAAAACAGAAAGCATAGCTGCAACGCACACAAGTAACAGAGTACGCAAACGTTTCATTGAATAAATCCCTTTCTTCGTTTTCCAATAATTTCCCGCGGCTGACCTAGTCTTTGTCCCCACAATCGCGTGCTGGAACGTAGCTTGCACTCAGTTCTCTCGTCCGAGCAACCCCTTGTTGCTAATGAGCGGACGGCACGTCTTACATCTAGAATGCGCCATGCTCGCCATAATGGTTTACGTGGATCCTTTTGACCGCATCTGCCATGGAATAAGAAGCATCTTACATATGCTTCCGCAACTACAGACCCGCAGGAAACCAAACAAAAGTATAGCTGATTAATCGTAATGCAAACCATACTGTCAAGCATCAGCAAAGGATTTAAATACATATTGAGTTTTTCAATATCAAGATCTAGGTAAAAACATGCAGAGTAAGCTCGCAAAGTAACGTATGCAGAATACCGCATACCTCAAGTTTTAGACACGCGTAAACGTTGCACAATACACTTTTGAAACTCCGGCATCTCGAAGTATCTGAGCAGCTGAGCAAAGTGTTGCTCCCGTCGTATACACATCGTCGACAATGATGATTTCGGCGCCTTCCAATTTATTGAAAAGCGTAGAGGATTTATTTAAAGAAAAGCGCCCATTCATATTTACAAAGCGCTGACCTCGTGAAAGTTTGCGCTGATCATGAGTTTTCGGTCGATTAAATACGTAGAACGACGGCAAGCCAATCCATGAAGCCACAGATGTGCCTAACGCATATCCATGATCAAAACCACGTCTTTGGAATGCTTTTCTTGTTGCCGGTATATACGTAACTGCACATTCCTCTTGAACCCATTCAGGAGGAATTGCCTGTGCAATAATACGACCCATAATTCCTGCGAGGCGCCTTTCTCCAAGATCTTTATGTGCGCGAACGATCTTACCGGTAATATCATTATCAAAAACCGTTGCACTCACACATCCATTGAAAGGAAGAGACTCAATTCCTTTTTGTGCAAGGGAAAAAGAAGAACACTCAACACACTGATGGAGGCCTAAGGAGGCACCGCATGCAGGACACGCTTTCCAGAAATCGATATAGGGAAGTGTATGCTCGCAATCTCTGCAAAGAACTTCTCCTGGCGCGCCGCAGATAACGCAACGTGTCGGCCAAAATGTTTCAAGAAAGATTTCTTTGCTTGCCTGTGCATATAGCAAGCCGCATGAGAGTAGAGATCTATCTCTATATTGTGATGAGACACGGTCTACCTTATCTGATCTTTTTTTCATCTCCGAACGCCCTCATGTGCAACGAGCCAACAAAAACTCAGCATACAAAGAACGTCTTACAGAAAGTATGCAAAAACCCTGCGGAGAGCTTACGCAATCTGCAGGGTTTTAAAAAAACTTTTTCTGTTTCGTATTATCCGATAAACGTCTTACAGCAAACTGTCAACGCCCTTTTGTGCTGTCGCAAAATCGTCGACGTTAACGGAAACGGTATGTGCGATAGGCTTCCATTCCGGTTTCTTAAATAGCGCAACAATAGCGATTGGCATGTATGTCATCATAAAGAATGGGAACGAGAACATGTAGCGAATCTTTTTTGCCGTAGTGGTGTGGATGTTATCCCATTCAGTAAATGTGGTAAGAACGCCCAAGCCAAACATATACAGCATATAGGTTACCACGCAGAAGAGAATCGAAGAACCGGCTGAAGCAATCATGATGCCGAATGACATATACCCAAGTGCCGCAAGGGTAATGACAATGATGTTGAAGATAATAGCAACAATGGTTAAAAGCATTCCTGGAGCAATGGTCATCATCATGTCATAGCAAGCAAAACGCTTGCCCTTTCCATTTTTCAAAATGCCCTTCAAAAGCTTTAACCCATAGCTATTAAATACCTGGTAGAAACCTTTTGACCAACGAACACGCTGGTTCCAAGAAGATTTGAATGTCGTTGGCTGCTCATCATAGACAACGGCAGTCGGGCAATAGGCAATACGACGTCCAGAAATAATTGAATCCGTAGAAAACTCGATGTCTTCGGTAAGCAGATGCCATTTCCACCCGCCAGCCTTTTTCAGAACGCTCGCAGCAATATAAAATCCGGTGCCAGAAATCGCGCAACTCGTGTTAAGCGTAAGACGCGACTGATTAATGTACTTTGCTTCGCGCATAAACCAGACACCATAGCCAGCTGAAATCCAGTTGCTTCCAAAGTTCTTTGAATTTCTATAGCTCGTAGAAGCCAGTGCCCCGGTATCATACGTGTTATTCATTTCGCGGAAATAATTTACGTCTAAAACATTGTCTGCATCGAATACAAAATATGCTTCATATCCATTATCTGGATTGTTTCGCTGAATTTGTTTGTACCCGTAATCAAGCGCATATCCTTTGCCGCAAAGCTTTTCATTGTGGCGCTCAAAAACATGGGCACCTGCATTACGTGCGACCTCTGCCGTATTGTCAGTGCAATTATCAGCAATGACATACACGTCAATCAAATCAGATGGATAATTTTGAACCTGGATTGAATGGAGAAGGTCTCCGATGACGGCGCTTTCATTACGCGCAGAAACCATAACTGCAAACTTATGCTGCTTTGTGGCCTTATGCAATGGCGGCTTTTTTGTGAGTGTCACCCAGATATAGTAAAGCTGATATGCATAGAAAACGGTAAATACCGCAAAGACGCAAAAGTTAAAGATGTCGACAAACGACACTTGACCGAACATTGGGTTCAGCACAGATGCTCCTTTGACGCATTGACGCCATATAAATGCATGCAAGTTGCCCATCAGTTTTGTTCGATAAGTCAACTCGTAAATGGGGCAGGTGACGCCATTTCCTGCCCACCGGAGCCATTCACCGTTTTATCTTCATTAGGACTCCAGCTCAAGTTTTGAATTATAGTGAGTTTCGCCTAAATAGGTAGACTTTTTACTGAGCTGTATAGAATATGCATACCAAATCGCAATATTTCCACCATATCTCAACTTTTTTGAAATCTTCTTTTAACAATTTCTCAAAAGCAAGTCTGAATGGAGTGCATAGAAAAGGCCATGTACGAAAAATGTACATGACCTTTATTCTCTCTTCTTTTATAGGCTCATGAGCGAAGTAGCCCAAAGCTTACCCCACAAAAAGGTAATTATCCATACCACCGGGATTAACTCATCATTGGGCCCATGTGCGAACCCCCTATGGTATCTTCGTAGCCATACATGCTGCTGTAATCAGAAACTTGCCCGACGAGAGCAATGATCACACCCCAGAAAATAATCGTGAGGACAATCCCTACCGCCATCCAAATAAGCTGTGCGCGGGCGTAATTCCTACGTGCAGGAGCAGTCGTAGAGTCAAACCCCCAGATAAACAGCATGATGATATTTACAATAGGAATCATGGACAGAAGGATTGTCACAACCCATGTCCCTAAGGTAAGAGATGAGTCGCTTTCACGAACAGGCTGAGCAGGAATAGGCTGATATTGCTGATTCGGGGCATAATTGGGTTGATAGTTGGTATTGGTCTGTGTCTGTCCCCCAACGGGCTGTTGCCAATAGTTGGATTGCCCCTGATTTGAGCTGGCCTGATATTGGGCGCTTTGTTGTGTGTAAGCATTTTGATTAGGCTGTTGATACGTCTGAGCGCTTGTATATTGGCCTGGTTGCGTATTTGCACTTGCATTTTGCTGCGGTGCCGCCTGAGCATTCGGTGTCGGTTGCGCATTAGAGTTTGTGTTCACTGGTTGCTGAGAACCCTGCTGAGCGTTTACCGCAGGATTTTGGTTGGTCTGTTGACTTGGTTGTGATTGATTATTTTGATCTTGCTCTGCCATCAGAGCCTCCTCAATTCGCTTTAATAGAAAAAATCTGCTTCATGCTATTTGCATGATTCCGCTATAACTAACTTTTTCATAGTACATTTCATAACAGACAATATGCGTGCAGCATAGCATCAGTGCAGATATCACGCGTAAAAACAATAATTCAAAGCAACCACAAAACTGAACAGCGCGCAAATTCGGAGAGGCCAAAAAACCAATAAGGTTTTACCTTAACCTGTATGAGGAAGATTAAAAATGGAGCGGGTGACGGGAATCGGACCCGCGTTGCCAGCTTGGAAGGCTGGAGTTCTACCATTGAACCACACCCGCGATCAAGCGAAAAAGATGGTCGGGACGACAGGATTCGAACCTGCGACAACCTGCTCCCAAAGCAGGTGCGCTACCAAACTGCGCCACGTCCCGATCAGTGCAGCGATACGAATTATAGCAGACTAAACGAAGAAGAAAACATCAATTTTTGGAGTTGAAAAGAATTTATACAGGGCACGACGCTTGGCTTTCCCTAAGCTCTCCCCTTTTTTAAGAGCTCATCGCGAAGTGTTCTGAGGGCATTTCCCCTGTGCGAGATCTCATTTTTCTTTGCTTGAGGAACTTCCGCAAACGTCTTCCCATTTAAACCAACCGGTAAGAACAAAGGATCATATCCAAAACCAGAATCGCCCTTTGCTTTAAAACCAATATGGCCTTCAATCGTGCCGCGTGCATCAATTTCGGTATTGTCATCATCAATAAAGACAAGGGTGCATACGAAACGTGCCGTTCTTTTCTCGAGTGGCGTATCCCCAAGTTCGCGCAAAAGCTTTTCGTTATTTGCCGCATCATTACCATGGGTGCCTGCATATCGTGACGAATACACACCTGGCTCTCCATTAAGTGCGTCCACTTCCAAGCCCGAGTCATCGGCTAATACGGCACAGTCACACAATTTTTTTGCTGCACGAGCTTTGATTTTTGCATTGCCTAAAAAAGTATCGGATGTCTCTTCGGGGTCAGACGTAAGCCCCGCATCTGCAAGAGTAAGAAATTCCCAGTTGGGAAACGCAAGTGCCGTTTCAATTTCTTTTGCTTTATTTTGATTATTCGTTGCAATAATGACGCGTTTCAAGGCATTGTCCTTCCGAAACAAAAGCTTCTTACTTGCCAATAAACAGCTCGTGCTATCCAGCATATCGTATCTGTCTGCCTGTGCCACCTGCAATGAAGAAATGAACTGTTAAAGGTCCTCCCCCACAAGAGGAAAATCAAGACGATGCACTTCTTGTACATCCATCTTTAAAACTCGACTTGCAAAATCTTTAAAATCTTCCAGCATGCCCCCCGAGCAATAGAATTCAAATTCAAGAGGATGATGAGAGTCCTCAACAAGGTTATTTCGCTGCAGAAGGTCACGCGCATCGTTGGCAACTTCAACGGCAGGATCCACTAACACTACATCACTGCCGATCACTCCCCCAATAAGTGACTTAAGCAGGGGAAAATGAGTGCATGCTAAAACAAGCGTATCGATGCCTGCACGACGTAATGGCTCCAAATATTGAATTGCAATCGTTCGGAACTCCGGTCGAATATACACATCAGTGGTACGGGAAATGTAATTCTCCCAGACGCTGTCTTCCATGCATAGTCCGCGCTCGACAATCTCTACGAACCGCGGTGCCGCAACAGAGTAAACCGTTATATCTTTGTTGAGCGAGCGAATTGCTTTGGTGTACGCACCTGAATTGACTGTTCCTTGTGTTGCAATAATTCCCACACGATTGTTTTTCGTTGTTGCAACTGCGCCCCGTGCTCCAGGTTTAATAACTCCTAAAATCGGAACATTAAAATTTTTTCGTGCCTCATCAAGCCCTGCCGCCGTTGCAGTATTGCACGCAATGACAATGAGCTTTACACCACGATCGACAAACCATTGACAAATCTGCTGAACAAAAAGATTGATTTGCCCTTGTTTTCTTGTTCCATAAGGGCATCTTCCGCGATCCCCGAAAAAGATAAACTTTTCGTGCGGAAGCGCCCGCTTGAGCTGACGCAGAACGGTCAGCCCCCCAAATCCAGAATCGAACACGCCAATAGGGGCATCTTTACGTATTGAGTGAAAGGTATTGTCTAAATGTCGCTTGCGATCATGCGCAGAGGCAATATGGGACACATCTGCATTTATATTAGACATCCTTTCACCCTTCCATTTCTTATTTGAAGCTTATAAGAAGCAATTCAAAAATGACTTTAAATCATAGAACAATCCAAAAGAACAAAGTTAGTTCATGAAACTGTTTCGTTAAATTGAAAAAGTACGGCATTTGTAAAAAGCACATACACCTGTTTAATGTTGTATGCAAGGAATGCATACTAAAACAAACAAGTATGCATTGTACTTCTTTCTTATCCCCCACCACAATTAAATACAGAAATATACGCTTTTAAAAAAACACGACTAAATTGCGCGTGCGCATACGATTCTTTTTGATGAAATACGTATAGCACAATGAGGAGTAACACCTTATGAAACATTGGTTACATAAAGAACAAACGCATTTGAAGAACAATATTGGCAGGGATAACCATTCAGAGGAGGAAGGCTCTGCATCTCAAACACTTGGCTATGATGCGGGAAAGATTCCTGATCGGCTTGAACATATTCCTCATGGGTACGAAAAGCCCGCTCAACACGCGGGAAAACTTGTTCGTTTGACGTATCAAACATACGAGTCTTTTTCTTATGAGAAGAAGACTCATCCCATCAAAAAAGTCGCATGGGTGTATGAACCGTATGAATATAACCAGGATCATCAATACGATATTCTGTACCTTTCTCACGGAGGTTGGAGCGATGAAACGACCCTTATGGGGACGCCGAAGAACGAAACTTCTTTTAAACATGCCATTGATCATGGAATTGAAGATGGCTTGATTGCGCCGCTCATCATCGTTTTACTGACATATAACAATACGTCAGGCAAGGATAGTTGGGATTATTCGCTTGCTCTTCAACTAACGAATAATTTTCATAATGAGTTGGTAAATGATTTGATGCCTGCCGTTGAATCGAAATGGCACACCTATGCCAAAGAGATAACCCCTGAAGGTTTTGCCGCATCACGTGACCATCGTGGTTTCGCAGGGTTTTCCATGGGCTCAGTGAACACGTGGCATACATTTCAATATTGTCTGGATTACTTTCGGTGGTTTATGCCGATGAGTGGGTCATATACCAATAATGCTTCAGTGATGGTTCAGATGGTTAAAAACCAAGATCGAGGTCCTCGCGACTTTTTCATTTTTTCAATGTCTGGGACGAGGGATTTCGCATATTCCGGTATTAAGAATCAAATTGAAGCAATGGAAGAAGACCCAAGTCAGATGTTTCAGAAAACTGATTCACTTGAAGGTGGCAATATAGCATTTCGCGCTCGTGCAGGTTATGAGCACACCCCGAATGCTGCTGATGAATATACATACAATGGTATACGGTTGTTTTTTAACGGAGCTCAACATCAAAAAGGGGCCCAAGATTCTTCTGCCCAGAACACGACCGAAGAAAAGGTGTACTATTCAACGCGCACTCCAATAAAAGAAGTGGCAAATGATGCCGCATTCGGTGATTGGGGAAAATTTATTTTCCCGCTTAATAAAGGATACATGTCTGGTAAGACGCTCGGTTCAATCGGTCTTACGTGGTACAGCGAAATAGATCCGAATGAAACGGTAACAATCTGCAACTATTTACGAAATCAAGCAGAACGAGGCCACGCGCCATTTATCCGTTTTTATTCTGATGAAGACATCAAACGTAACCCGAATAAAGCAAATACGGGATTGTTTTTCTTTAGAGGTAAGCCAGGTGGGCGGGTTGCATTTTGCTGTGCCGGTGGTGGCTTTGCCTATGTTGGGGCTATTCACGATAGTTTCCCCGTAGCATACGAACTTTCGCGCAAGGGGTATAACACCTTCGCGATTATCTACCGTCCGGGAGCACAAACGGCATGTGAAGATCTTTCAAACGCTATAGCATATGTGCAGAATCATGCCGATGAGCTGGGCGTAACTCTTAATGACTATTCCATTTGGGGCGGATCTGCGGGCGCAAGAATGGCCAATTGGGTAGGTACCTATACCACCGAATTTTTCACGGGTGAGATGTGCCCGCGACCAAGTGCAGTAATTACTCAATATACGGGGCTCAATGAGGTTACGGGAGAAGAACCACCGACCTATGCATGTGTGGGAACCCGAGACTATATCGCAGATTGGCGTGTAATGTCCGATCGAATTGCACGCATCAAAGCCAATGGAACTCCCGCAGAGATCGAAGTATTCCCTGGGCTTTCGCATGGTTTTGGGCTCGGTACGGGAACCGTAGCACAGGGATGGCTCGACCGTGCCGCAAAATTCTGGGACGAACAATCTAACTAAGGTTTGTCGGTTCTTGCGCTGCCATCAGCTGGAACACATCTGAGGCACTCCCCTGTATGTCTTTAGATGCAACAAGGAAATATACCACTCGAGCACTCGAATCAGTTATCGGAATGCGAACACGCCCTTTGACTTCAACTTCATTTCTTGGAGCATCGGAGCTAAATGCGAGGAGATCGCTTTTTTCAAGAAGTCCCAAAAATACTTCTCGATCTTCCTGAACAATAAATTGCGAATGAGGCAAATGAGTACGTACAACATTCATCCAACCACCAATTCCCTTGAAGAGAAGAAATGGCTGCTCGTCTAATTCAGCAAAAGAAACGCTGCTACGCTTCGACAAAGGGTTTTCTTGAGGAATTAACGCAAACAGATTTTCACCCATAAGAGGAATGGACTGAAACGTTGGAAGTGCAGGTTCTCTATCTAAGATTGCAAAGTCTACATCTCGATTGATAAGCGCATTTTCCGCTTGCACCTCATCCATAAGCTGTGGAGTGATAATAATACGCGGAAATTCCTCAACCACCCGTTCCGTTAAACACCACGTTGGTGCCGGGCCAACGGAAGCAATTTTTATCGTACGCTCGCGTTGAGAAAGTGCATCAAAGTCATCTCGCATAAGACGCACATCTGCCAAAATTCGCTTCGCGTGATGTACCGCCAACTTCCCAGCTTCATTTAAAGCGACAGAGTTATGTCCCCGATCGAACAAAGACTGCCCTAAATCGGTTTCGAGCCTACGTACGGACCGAGAAAGAGCTGGCTGAGTAATATGCAATTCTTCCGCTGCAGCTGAAATTGTCCCCAAGCGATCAATTTCAACAAGCTGTCTAAGCTGCTCAAGTTCCATAAAACTACCCCACAGAACAACGTATGCATGCGGCGCATACCAGATTGACTAAATAGCATTGTACACAGGAGAAAAGTCATACGAATATAAAAGCAGAAAAGAGCAGAAGAAAGGGGTCATTATGGAAAAGAAATTATATAGTAGGCGTCAATTTGTTGGAGTTTTAGGTGCGCTCGGAGCAACCACATTACTTGGTCTTACTGGTTGCGCGAGCAATGCAGCATCAAATGACTCAGGCAGCAGCACGGAAACAGGCTCGAACAGCAATGAGACACCGAACTCCGGGAGCAATAGCGGAAGAGTTCTCGTCGCGTATTATTCTGCAACAGGCCATACCCGTCCAGTAGCCGAACGTCTCGCCAATGATCTCGGAGCGACGCTTTTCGAAATAACTCCTTCAGATCCATTTTCTAGTGATGACCTCAATTTCAACAACCCAGATTCTCGGGTTTCTCAAGAGCATGAGAATCCTGATCAACGAGACACTCCCCTCGCGCAAACAACACCTGATAATTTCGATCAATACAGCACGGTGTTGCTCGGATATCCAATTTGGTGGGGTGAGGAAGCATGGCCAATCGATCATTTTGTTACCGACAACGACTTTTCTGGCAAGCGCGTCATTACCTTCTGTACCTCAGAATCTTCAGGACTTGGATCTACCACATCAAAACTTTCTGGCATGGCTCAAACAGGAGATTGGGAAGATGGGCGCAGATTTGCCGAGCATCCTTCTCAAAGCGACATTGACAGTTGGGCACAATCACTGGGACTTTAATTCGCTCAACAGATACCGAACCTTCTCGGTGCTTATGGCTGAATAGGCATACATGTGGATGAACAGGCTCATATCCACACTTCTTCGATGACAAAATACAATGATCTTCCCTGATTAAAAATCCTTTCAGGGAAGATCATTTTTCTTTCAACTATTTTTCTGATTTGTGTTTCTGAAATAACTTACAGTGCCGTTGGGCCATCGATTGTTTTACATACATCCATTGATACCGACTTGTATGCAGGATCATCATAGGTGTTGTAGTAGTAGGTCTGTGTCGCTTGAGAATATCCTCCCGTGTAGAGCGTATATTCAAAATTTCCGCTCTCTTGTTTGCAATATCCTTTTACCATCGATACCGCCTGCAATGTTTTAAATAAACGGGTTCGATTAGCAATTTCTCCCTCTTCTTCGGGATAGTTCGCGTTCAAAACAGCCACACGTACAAAACGCGAGATAGAAGAAGGGTCTCCTGGAAGACCCATCATAGAAGGGCCAACCCCCAACGCAGACAGTTTTGCATCCCGCATTGATGTTTCGGGAGTCCATTCGGTATCGAGATGCATGTAATTACGCATATTGTTCTGGTGAAAACCAAATTCTGGTTGATTCGTAAGTACATCAAAGCCATCTTTATAGACTTTCAATCCCTCTTCGGTCTGCTCAATGACCAAAGAACGATGCGCATCGGCAACAAACCAATGCAGATCAGTTGGAGGCATCGTGGGAGCTACCGCATCTTTGGTAATGCACAGCGAAGATACTGCTTGTTCTACTTGATCAACGCTGTCGAAATTTCCGCAGATCCATAGCGGCATTTCATAGCTTGCAACGTTCGTTTTTCCATCTTTGGCATCTGCATAATGTGCAAAGCCTGCAGCAAACGACAGCCCTGCGCAATAAAGTCCGTCGTCATTTGCGGCATCAAAGAAGAGCGGCAAGCCTTCTGCAACGATGCCCATACCAAGTAAGTTATGATTGCACACCTGTTGTCCAAGATGCTTCGCTTCCCAGGTGAATCCTTTGGGGACCGCAACTGGTTTTTCTCCGAAATCCACTCCCCAGTCTAAATTTCGACCAGCATAGAGATTTCCATTTTTATCAACAAATTGCACTGCTGTGCACATATATACCTCCAAGTTTTGCTGTTTTTAAACCCGAACGCGTATTTTACTAAACACGTGTTCAGTTACAGCATATTTGGAACATTTTTAATAAAAACGCACATTCCCATTCTGGCAAACGTATTGAAAAACGTATTGATGCGATATCTATGCGAAACATGAGAGGATGGATTTTCGCAAAAGATTTCACATCAGCGACCTTCAAATTTAAACTTCAAAAGTTTTCTTTTCCTGTGCCGTCATTCATTCAACTTCATGTCCGAAAATTTCTACATCTATGTCCGAAAGTCGCTATTACTAACCTGATAGTTTTATACACTTTATGCAGAAGATACAACCTAAAGAAATGCATGGGGAACCTCAATGAGCATAGACACCGATACATTATATGAGGCGTTTAAAGCAAACGATTCCCAACTCGATGGTCGCTATTTTATGGGCGTGACCTCTACGGGAATCTATTGCAGGCCTGTCTGTGGCGCCAGGATGCCGAAAAAGGAAAATTGTCGATTTTTTACTTCAGCGGCTGAAGCAGAACAAGCTGGTTTCAGACCATGTTTGATCTGCCGCCCCGAATTAGCACCAGGAAGATCAATCAGTGATGCGACTTCAAATCTTGCTCTTCGAGCGGCTCGCACGTTGCGCGATACATGCGGAAGCGGCGAAAGCATTGAAACTTTAGCAGGAAAACTCGGGTATACCGATCGCCATCTTCGCCGTGTGTTTGAACGTACGTATCACCTTACGCCAGTTCAATATGTCCAAACATGCCGGCTTCTGACCGCTAAAAACCTTCTGACAGACAGCAATCTTTCTATAGGAGATATCGCTCTTGCGTCAGGGTTTAAAAGTGTCCGTCGTTTCAATGAAGCGTTTAAGTCACATTACCGCATGGCTCCCTCTTCGTTGCGTAAAGAAGCGTCGCACAAAGGAACCAACGAGAGAGGAATATCATCGAGCGCGATTTCATTAAGTGGGATTTCACTCAAGCTCGGATATCGGCCACCATATGCATGGGAAAGCATGCTTCACTTTTTGGAAAGTCGAGCAATCGAAACCATTGAGGTCATTCGTGATAATGCATATTATCGGACGGTTTCAATGAAAACAAATACGGGAAAATTAATCACCGGATGGATCAAGGTAAGCAACCTCCCCGAACGTAACTGTATACGGCTTACCATGAGTGAAAGCCTCTTGCCCGTCCTTACCCACGTTGTCGCGCGCGTACGTCTTCTCTTTGACTTAGATGCAGAACCTGCACTTATATACAATGCATTAAAAAGCATGGAAGGGATAAAGCCAGGATCTCTGCGGCAGGGCACACGCCTTCCAGGAAGTTTTGACGCTTTCGAAACGGCTGCGCGCGCCATTATTGGACAGTGGATAAGCATTCAGAACGCCAATGTCCAAGCTGCAAAAGTCGCTCAAAAATATGGAACACCCATACAAACGGGAGTACCGGGGCTTTCGCGCTCTTTTCCGACTGCGGATTGGGTGGTACGTCAGGGAACGCATCTTCTCGATGACTTCGGGAATCTCGGCATTACATCAGCACGATCGAAGGCGATATTAGCCTTGGCACAGGCCATAATTCATGGAAACGTTTTGCTTGAACCTGTCTCAGATCCTCAAGAACAGATGAGCAATATGCTTGCCCTTAAAGGTATTGGGCCATGGACAGCCAATTATATTGCAATGAGGACGATGGGATACACCGATGCATTTCTCGAAACCGATTCGGGGATAAAACATGCACTCGAGGGCACGAACAGCAAAGAAATGTTAGACATGGCAGAAAATTGGCGACCTTGGCGAAGTTATGCGGTCGTTAATCTTTGGAACACCCTTTAGGAGGAAAAATGCAGTACAAAGATACCTACGAATCACCTTTAGGATCTATTTTGCTCGCTTCGGATGATGAGGGGTTAATAGGTTTATGGTTCTTCCACCAGAAATACTTTGCAAATATCTTAAAGAAAGATGCTGAGCAGAAAGAAATTGAGCCAATACGAGCAGCAAAAGAATGGCTTGATCAATATTTTTCAGGAAATAAGCCTTCAGTTGATGTGCCGCTTCATTTTATCGGCACCGACTTCCAAAAAGAAGTTTGGAATTGTCTGCTTACGATACCCTATGGGCATACCACAACATATGGCGAAATCGCCCAACACCTTGCAGAAGAGCATGGGGGCAAAAAAGTATCAGCTCAAGCTGTCGGAGGCGCCGTTGGGCATAATGAAATGTCAATTATTGTTCCCTGCCATCGCGTCGTAGGCTCGAATGGTAGCCTTACCGGATATGCGGGCGGCATTCAGCGAAAGATGAAGTTGCTGGAACTCGAAGGCGTCGATTTAAGCAAATTCTCTGTCCCAACAAGTGGAACAGCGTTGTGAAAGCTCAATCACATTGAGTGATACTTTAACCACTCACGCCTACACACGCAAAAACGCCCTCTATGAGCACGACGCCCTATTCTTCCACGTCACTACAACGTAG
>CAIFEG010000021.1 GCA_903789415.1 uncultured Eggerthellaceae bacterium
CATCGAGCACACTGCTACCACATTCCCGCCTGCTGCTTCTACCAAATCGCATACATCTTTGACAGAGCCGACGGTGGTGACCACGTCTTCACAGATCAAGACGCGCGCACCCTTTGGCACCTCAAAGTTGCGACGAAAGACCATCTTGCCTTCTTTACGCTCGGCAAAGATCATCATCTTACCCATCGCAAGTGCCACGGGGAAACCCCAAAGAATGCCACCCATCGCGGGGCTCGCCACGAGATCGATATTAAGATCTTTCGGAAGACGCGCAACAGCTTCTTTAGCAAGGCGAAGCGTAAGATCGGGATGTTCTTGCACACGGGCGCACTGAATGTAGGTATCTGAATGACGTCCGCTGGTTAACTTGAAATGGCCATGGCGAACGGCACCAACCTTTTCAAATTCATGCAGAATTTCTTCTTGTTCCATAACGCTTACAGTCCTTCCACGATGTTTTCGAATGCTTGTGCGGGATCTGCCGATTGGGTAATCGGACGACCGATAACGATATGCGATGCACCTGCAGAAAATGCCTGTTTAGGCGTTGCAACGCGCTTCTGATCCCCTACTTCAGAGCCGGCGGGGCGAATGCCTGGGGTAACGATATACGCATCGTTTCCGAGGGTTTGACGCAGCTGGGAAGCTTCTTGGGCCGAAGCTACGACCCCTGAAAGTCCCGCTTGCTGTGCTTGCTGAGCAAGTGAGACCACCTGATCGGGCACCGAACGGGTGACCCCGATAGCTGAAAGTGCTTTTTGATCCATACTCGTCAGTACCGTAATGCCAAGGGTGATTGGCGCGGACGCATTGATTTTCTTGGCGCCTTCCGCGGCGCCTTCGACGACGGCGCGCATCATGTCGGCACCACCCATTGCATGCGTCGTGAGCATATCGGCGCCATATTCTGCAGCCGCAGCCGCCGCACCCCGTACCTGGAACGGAATGTCGTGAAGTTTGAGATCCAAAAATACCTTGAACCCGCGCGCTTTCAGACGCGCGACGATCATGGGTCCCTCTTGGTAATATAAGGTCATCCCAATTTTGAGCCATGTTGCATGACCAGCAAGAACACTCGCAAGCTCCACGGCGCGCCCCGCATCGCAGTCGAGTGCAACGATGATGCGCTCACGTTGGGGAATATCGTCAAAAGAAGTTAGCATATAAGGCCTCCAATAAGGTCATTTACGTCCGAGACTCCCTGGTCAATGCAGTACTGCTTGATCCCTTCGATGACATCAAGGGTGGCGTGGGGATTTACGAAGTTTGCCGAGCCAACCGCAACCGCTGTTGCTCCTGCCAACATAAATTCAACTGCATCGATGCCCGAACGAATTCCGCCAATGCCGATCAGCGGCACGTCAACGGCCTTGTGCGTTTCCCACACATCGCGAAGCGCAATCGGCTTGACCGCAGGGCCGGACATGCCACCTTCGACACGCGAAAGCTTTGGCTTGCGCGTGTATGCGTCAATGACCATGCCTTTTGGCGAATTGATAAGGGATAAGGCATCGGCTCCCGCATCCACACATGCCTTTGCGATGACCGTGATGTCGGTAACATTTGGCGTAAGTTTCACGATAAGCGTCTTGTTCGTAAGGTCGCGAACCGCGCGGATGCATTTGCCCGCCTCGTTCGGGTCGGTGCCAAGCGACATTCCCCCGGTGCTGATGTTGGGGCAGCTGATGTTGATCTCGAAGGCATTGATCTTGTCGTCATCATTCATGTATTCGACAACTCCTTTGTATTCGTCTACCGAATGGCCCGCAACGCTTAAGATGATCGGCACATTTTGTGTTTCAAGCCAGGCCAAATCCCCCGCGCGAAGTGCTTTCATGCCGGGGTTTTGCACCCCGATGCAATTGATACACCCCGAATCAATCTCGGCAATGCGCGGAGGCACATTGCCCTCCCACGGCTCGGATGCCACGCTTTTCGTGGTAACCGCACCGAGTTTTTCAAGCGAAACAAATTGGCTGTATTCACGTCCTGCAGCAAATGTACCTGCAGCATCGGTCACTGGATTTTTCATGTGCAGTCCGGCAACATCGACTGCCATCTGCACTTGAGTGCTGGAATACTGAGGTTCGATTGTCTGGGTATCCTGATTTACCTGATTTTTTGTTTGCACCATTACCAGATCACTTCCTCAGCATCAAAAATGGGTCCGTCAACGCACACACGCACGCGTCCGCGCGTGGTATCGGTCACACATCCTAAGCATGCGCCCACGCCGCAGCCCATATGACTTCCCAGCCATACCTGACACGGGGTGTTTGCCTGCTTTGCGAGATCGGCAACCTTTGATGTGATTGCTCGGGGGCCGCTGCATGCGATGTAATCGAAAGAGTGATCTTTCAAAAGGTCCCCCGCACGTTCGGTGCAATCGCCGCTAAACCCGAATGTTCCGTTCGTCGTGCACACATCAACGGGACCATCGAGCAAGTCATCAAATTTGCGCGCCGTATCCATAATGGTGTGCTTGGTGCGTCCACCCATGACCAGATGGACCTTAACATCATTCTTGATCAGCTGTTTTGCAAGGAGATACAGCGCAGCTGTGCCCGTGCCATCACCAACGAGCAGCGCCGATTTGATGTCCTCAGGTACACTCCATCCATTTCCCGTAGGTCCTTCGCATTCAAACGCGGCACCTGGTTCAAGTTTGCTTAAGTGATCGGTTCCAAATCCTTGAATGCCATACAAAAAATCGATATCACCGCGGGTGGTGTCTGCGTCAAAAATCGTAAAAGGACGGCGCAACATATGCTCGGTCATGCCAGGAATCCGCAGATGAACGAATTGACCCGGTAGACACGTCCGTGCGATCCGAGGTGCATGCAGCGTCGCTACATGCCATGAGCCCCCGACATTTCTGTTATCTACAAGTAACGCCACTTCATTGACCAGTTTTGGGCGTTTTTCTTCGGTCATATACCCTCCTAAATTTCTTTTTGCGGAAGATCTTGCAGAGCCACAATGTCCAAATCGTGCTTTGAGGTGGCATCAAGCGCCGAAACCATTGCCGATGCCCCAGCAAGCGTGGACACATACGGAACGACATAGCGAACTGCTTCGGTACGCAGGTAATATCCGTCGCCCTGCGTCCTATGGCCAAACGGCGTGTTGATCATGAACGCAATCTTGTTGTTCGAAAGGTAATCAGAAATATTGGGGTGCGGCTGGCTTACGCGGCGAACGGTTTCCACCTGAATGCCGGCTGCCGAAAGCACCTGCGCTGTGCCCTCGGTTGCAAGGATGTGGAATCCCATGTTTTGCACCGCCATAGCGATCGGAGCAATCGCACGTTTGTCGCGATCACACACCGAAATAAACACATTGCCCTTGTGCGGAAGTTCATAGTTAACCGCCAAGAACGTCTTCGCGTAGGCAAGCGGGAAGTTGGACGCGATGCCCATGACTTCGCCGGTCGACTTCATCTCTGGTCCCAAAATGGTGTCGGCACCAGGGAAACGACCGAATGGCATAACCGCTTCTTTGACGCTGTAGTGGTCGATCTTGCGGGTATCGGACGGCAAGTTCAGATCGGCGATGGTCTTGCCAGACATGATGAGTGCCGCGCATTTCGCCAGCGGTACACCGGTGGCCTTGCTCACAAACGGAACGGTACGCGATGCACGCGGATTTGCCTCAATCACATATACCTTGGAGTCTTTGACGCCGTATTGCACGTTAATAAGCCCCACAACTCCCAGATCAAGAGCGAGTTGCTTGGTGATTTCGCGCAGACGATTTTGGATCTCTTTACTGAAGGTAAACGGAGGCGTGCAGCATGCAGAATCGCCTGAATGGATTCCTGCGGCCTCGATATGTTCCATGATGCCACCGATATAGACTTCTTTGCCATCGCAGAGTGCATCGACATCACATTCGGTTGCCGATTCCAAGAAGCTATCCAAATATACCGGGTGATCAGGAGAAACTACCGTGGCAGCCTTCATGTAGGTATTCAGATCGTTGTCGTCATAGACAATCGCCATGCCGCGCCCGCCGAGCACGAAGCTCGGACGAACCAACAGCGGATAGCCAATCTGTTTTGCCACCTGGTGCGCCTCTTCAAGCGTTGACGCCTCACCAGCGCGAGGATATCTGATATGGTTGCGATCCATGAGAGCCGCAAAGCGATCGCGGTCTTCTGCCAGATCGATAGCCTTTGGCTGGGTGCCCATGATATGCACACCCGCATCCTTGAGCGCCTGTGCGAGATTTAAGGGCGTCTGCCCACCCAAGGTGACGATTACGCCATCAGGACGTTCAACATCAACGATATCCATGACGTCTTCGTAGGTAACGGGCTCAAAGAACAGCTTGTCAGAGGTGTCATAGTCGGTCGAAACGGTTTCAGGGTTGCAGTTAACCATGATGGTTTCGTATCCGGCCTTATGAAGCGCATAGCTTGCATGCACGCAGCAATAGTCGAATTCAATGCCCTGTCCAATGCGGTTTGGACCAGCGCCCAAAATCATGACGCGTTTCTTGTTGCCCGGCGTAACCTCCGACTCGCCCGACTCATAGGTCTTGTAGTGATATTCGGTTGCGCTTGCAAATTCCGCCGCACAGGTATCGACCGTTTTAAATACCGGCGTCACACCGAGGCCCTTGCGATAGGCGCGCACTTCAAGTTCGTTTGAGCCGGTCAGATATGCAATTTGTTTGTCAGAAAGCCCATATTGTTTGGCTGTGCGCATGCCATCGGCATCAAGTTCATCCAGGCGCATGCCGCGCAGTGCCTCTTGCACCGCCACGATGTCGGCCATTCGACTGATGAAGAATCGGTCGATGCCCGTTGATGCACATATAGCATCAATGCTGCGTCCTCTGCGAAGTGCCTCGGCAATGTAGTAGATGCGCTGTGCGGTCGGACGGCTCGCAAGATCATCGAAATGTTCTTCATCGAAGGTGGTTCCGTCGGCGCCAAGACCTGCATGGCCATCTTCCATACTGCGAAGTGCCTTGCCCAGCGCCTCTTCAAACGTGCGCCCGATAGCCATGACTTCGCCGACCGCCTTCATGCGTGTGGTAAGCGTGTCATCTGCACCTTTGAACTTTTCAAACGTAAAACGCGGAACTTTCACCACGCAGTAGTCAATCGATGGTTCAAAACACGCCGGGGTTGCCTTGGTGATGTCGTTGGTAATTTCATCAAGCGTATACCCTACGGCCAATTTCGCAGCAGCCTTCGCAATCGGGAATCCTGTTGCCTTTGACGCCAGCGCCGAAGAACGCGACACGCGGGGGTTCATTTCGATGACCACCATGCGGCCGTCTTTGGGGTTGATGGCAAATTGCACGTTTGAGCCGCCGGTTTCGACACCGACCTTCTCCAAAATTGCCAAGCTCGCGACACGCATGCGCTGGTATTCGACATCAGATAGAGTCTGAGCAGGGGCAACGGTGATTGAGTCGCCGGTGTGCACGCCCATGGCATCCACATTTTCGATGGAGCACACGATAATGCCGTTGCCCGCCTTATCGCGCATGACCTCCATCTCGTACTCTTTCCAGCCTTCGATGCTCTCCTCTACCAGCACCTCGCCTTCAGGTGAGAGATCAATGCCCTGCGCCACAATCTGGCGCAGTTCGTCAACGTTGTGCGCGATGCCGCCGCCGGCACCACCTAAGGTGTACGACGGACGCAACACCACGGGATAGCCCAGCTTGTCGGCGATCTTGACGGCATCGTCGACCGAATAGGCGTAATCGGAATGGGCAACATCCAATCCCAGTTCATCCATGCATTTCTTAAAGAGCTTACGATCTTCACCACGCTGAATTGCTTGAAGATCGCAGCCGATGAGCTCGACGCCATATTTGTCGAGAACACCTGATTCAGCCAGCTCAACCGCTGTATTTAAGGCTGTCTGACCACCGAGCGTGGGAAGTAAGGCATCGGGGTGTTCCTTCTTGATAATCTTTTCGCAGAATTCTGGGGTGATCGGCTCTACGTAGGTACGATCTGCCGTTGCCGGATCAGTCATGATCGTAGCAGGGTTCGAATTCAGCAGGATGACCTCGTAGCCATCTTCACGCAACACTTTGCACGCCTGCGTGCCGGAATAGTCAAACTCACACGCCTGACCAATGACGATCGGTCCGCTTCCGATAACAAGAATACGATGGATATCGGTGCGTTTAGGCATTGGTGTTCTCCTTTCCAGACGCTTGTTTAGGTGTCGCAGGGTTGGCACCTAAATTTTTCTCTTCTTGAACGTGGCGTTTCGCCGCCGCCGTCACAGCCGCTTCATATCCCGGAGGATTGATCTTTACCGCTTCACCCTCGTCTTCCTCAAACTTCCAACCGTGCAGGCGATCTGCGGCAATATCGATATCCAGGTAGTCATCGCGACCATCCATAAGCCTGCCAAATGCCGTGAACAAATAGTGCGCATCCGTTGGCCCAGGATTTGCTTCCGGATGGTATTGAACCGAAAATGCGGGAATATCCAGGCACGCCATGCCTTCGGGGGTGCCGTCGTTGAGGTTTACATGCGTGAGTTTAATACGGCCGACCTTGTCGTTTTGAACCACCGGCGCCACATGACGCTCGGTCCAAAAGCGAAGATCGTGTGCATGCTCGGTGACTCCATCGGACTCTTCAGGAACCAGCGGGCCGAGCGAATCGAATACCTGGCCAAATCCATGGTTTTGCGCCGTGATTTCAACACGCCCCGTAAGCAGGTTTTCCACCGGCTGGTTGCCACCATGATGGCCATACTTCAACTTTTCGATGCGCGCTCCGCAGGCCTTAGAAAGCATCTGATGGCCCAGGCAAATACCAAAGAACGGAACCTTACCGAGAAGCTTTTCTACCTGGGAATACGTTCCTTCTACCCTGTCAGGATCACCCGGTCCATTTGAGACAAACACGCCGTCGGGATGTTTTGCGAGCACCGCTTCGGCAGGCGTGTCCCATGGCACGATTTCAAGATCGCATCCCGAACGCGCCAGACCTTCCAAAATGCCATCTTTGACGCCGCAGTCATACACCACCACATGATGGGTTGCCCGCTCAGGCTCTTTCAGGGCAAAATCATGCCCCTTTGGCATATCAGATGCGTGGTATTCCTGAGGCTGCTCGCGAGACACATCGGAGACAAAATTGTGGTCGACGAGCGAAGGCTGCGCCGCGAGTTTTTTCATCAAGCTTTCGACATCGTCATCTTCGGTTGACAAAACAGCCTGTTGAGCTCCCGTTTCGCGAATATGGCGCACGAGGGAACGCGTGTCGATACCTTCGATGGCAACCACGTTATGCCGCTTCAGAAAATCGGGCAAGCTCTCCTGGCTGCGCCAGTTGCTTGGTTCGGTGCACATGTCGTGAACCACAAAGCCCGACAGCGCCACGTGATCGCGCTGCACGTCGTCTGGGCATACCCCATAGTTTCCGATCTGAGGATACGTCATGGCAACAATCTGGCCCGCATAACTGGGGTCAGTCAGCACTTCTAGGTACCCCGTCATCGACGTGTTGAAACACACTTCGCCAAATACTTCACCGCGTGCCGCGGGTGCAAAACCACGATACGTCGTGCCGTCGGCAAGCACGAGCAGCGCCTTAGCATTGGAATGCTTTGACGTATGTGCCAACAATTGTTCAGAAATTGTACTCATTGGACCTTTCCGTCCTCCATTGTTGCGTAACCACCCACATAGGTATCGGTTGCGCGTCCTTTCAGCTGCGCCCCAATAAACCCAGAGTTTTTACCCTTGCTATAGAAATCATCAACCGACACAACCCATTCGGCATCGGGATCAATGATGGTGAAATCAGCCGTTTGACCTTCGGCAATCGTCACCGGATCAAGACGAAGAATCTTGCGCGGATTGATAGCCATAAGCTCAATCATGCGGTTGTAGTCGATGACACCCGTGTTCACGAGCTGGGTAAGTACCAGGCCTAAAGATGTTTCCAGTCCCGTCATGCCAAATGGCGCACGCTCAAATTCCTCATCTTTCTCCCATGCGGTATGAGGCGCGTGATCAGTCACGATGCAATCAACAGTGCCATCGATGACGCCACGAACAAGTGCATCGTTGTCGGCTTGCGTGCGCAGCGGTGGGTTTACTTTCAAATTAGTGTCGTAGGTTTCATCGAGCGCATTTTCGTTTAGGAACAGATGATGCGGCGTAACTTCGCAGGTCACCGGCAACCCATCTGCTTTCGCCTGCCGAATAAGATCAAGTCCATGCGCCGTGGTTACATGCTGAATATGAAGTGGTGTTCCCGTTAAGCGGCAAAGCTCAATATCACGGGCAATCTCCACTTCCTCTCCTGCTGCAGGCCATCCTTCCACGGCCAGACGCGTCGAAGCGGCACCCTCGTTTACCTGGCCATCTCCTACCAGGGATTTATCCTGACAGTGTTCCAAGATAGGCGTGCCGAATTGGTGTGCATAATCCATCATACGGCGCATGACACCGGTGTCCGCGATACCCGACCCGTCATCACTAAACGCAACGGCACCTGCACGCACCATGTCGCCCATTTCGGTCATGATCTTACCTTCACGACCCACCGTGCATGCACCTGAAACATACACGCGGCATTTCGCCACTTCTTCAGCGCGTTTGTTCACGTATTCGACCATGGCCGCATTATCGATGGTCGGTTTGGTGTTTGGCATCTGCAGAACTGCGGTAAATCCACCATGCGCGGCAGCGCGCGAGCCACTTTCGATGTCTTCCTTTTCCTCGAAACCGGGATCGCGAAAATGTACATGCATGTCCATAAGACCCGGAACCATGATGTGTCCCGTCATATCGCGCGTGAGCCCTTTCGGAATGGACAAATCTTGCCCCAGCTGCACATACTTGCCGTCGCGCACGATGACGTCGCAAACTTGATCGAGGTTTTGCTGTGGGTCAATGACACGAATATTTTTAAGCAACAACGCCATTGTCATTGCCTCCCATCAATAGATAAATGACTGCCATACGCACACATAAGCCAGAGAAAACCTGGTCAAGTACGAGCGAGCGCTTTGGATGATCGGCAATGTAGGAATCGATTTCAACGCCACGGTTCAAGGGACCCGGATGCATGATCACCGCGTCGGGGCGCATCAGGCGTTCGCGCTCTTCGGTGATGCCGTAGAGCATGTTGTATTCACGCAGTGAAGGGAACGGAGCGGTTTCCAAACGCTCAAGCTGTATGCGTAAGGTATAGATGACATCGAGATCAGGAAGTACCTCTTCGAGATGTTCCGAGACATGATCGATGCCCAAAACCGAAGGATCATCAGGCAAAAGTGTTTGCGGCCCTATGACCGTGACATCTGCGCCCATAATCTTGAGCGCCGGGATAAGCGATCCGCAAACACGTGAATGCGAAACATCGCCCACAAACCCCACGTGCAGACCCTCCAAGCGTCCAAGCTTGCGCCACATGGTATACAGGTCGAGCAGCGCCTGAGTTGGGTGCACATGTTTGCCTTCACCTGCAGAAATAACATGTGCCTTGGTGTGTTGAGCAACCTTGACAGAAGACCCTGCATATGAATTACGCATCACGACCAAATCAATGTTGTAGGAATTCAACGTCTGGATGGTATCCGTTAAGCTTTCGCCTTTCGTCATGGAACTGGAAGAGCCACTGACCGCAAGCACGCTGCATGACAAACGCTGCTCGGCAAGCGTAAATGAGCTGCGCGTACGGGTTGAATGCTCGGTAAACAAATTCACCGCCGTGCGCCCGCGCAAGGTAGGCAGTTGCTTGATTTCGCGTTGGTTGACTTCCTTCATCGCTTCTGCGGTATGGATGACCGTCATGATGTCATCGCGCGAAAGTTCGGTGATATCAATGAGGTTGTAGTGGTTAAACGCCATTAGTTTGTGCTCCCCTCACGCTGATGATTTGGTTGATTATCCGTGGTGGAATTTTGGCTTTGCGGTGTGCGAGCAGAATTGTTCGTGGTTGCCGCGCCGGAAGCTTTCTGCGCCGAAGAGCTCAGCGGCGCCGAGCTCGGACGGCCACCCTTGGGAATGTTCAAGATCTCTACACGCGTAAATCCGTCGGTCGCTTTTAAGAACAAGCGCACGTTTTCGTTTTCTGCGGTCGGAACATTTTTGCCTACATAATCAGGGTGAATTGGGAGCTCACGATGTCCACGATCGATGAGCACCGCAAGCTGTACACGCGCAGGACGGCCTAGATCCATAAGTGCATCCAGTGCCGCACGAATGGTGCGCCCGGTATATAACACGTCATCGACCAAAATGATGGTCTTGTCATTGATGCTAAACGGAATATTGGTAGCATGAACTTCCGGAGCATACGTGGTGTAGTCATCGCGGTAGAAGCTGATGTCTAAGCTTCCCAGAGGAACTTTGACCCCTTCGATTGCCTCGATCTTGTCTTGAAGCTCGTGCGCAAGAACATCTCCTCGCGTCACGATTCCCACCAGCGCAAGGTTGTTTGCGCCATGGTTTACCTCAAGTATTTGATGCGCGATACGCGTAAGCGTTCGCTCGACATCCGACTCATCCATGCAAATGGACTTTACCTGAGATTCCGTCATACACACTCCCCTTCTTTCAGTTCGGGTGCAGGAAACCCACAGGTATCATCGCCAGGAAGTTCAGAGGTCATACGCGCATGGTTCATACAATAAGTGCCATGTGCGCTGGGGGCATAAAAAATGCCTCCACGAACGAACGTGAAGGCTCGATTTCTGGGGTATATGTTAGCTATGTTCATCAAACCTTGTCGGTCTCTCTGTACCGCATTTAAAGGACGTCTTTACTATACATGTTTTCCTTTGATGAAAAGAGCAGGATTGGCAAATGGCCAAAAATCATCGTAGCGCTCAATATTCAACCTCAGCGATACACTTGTCACACTCAGCGCAACGTGTTGCGATCGTATTGCGATGTCTATGGCGAATGCCGATCATTTCTCCCACTCTTTTTCTATAGTTTTCCTAAAAAACACCCATTTTTTTGAAAATAAAATCAACGGATAGTAAAATTTTACAAGTTTCGAATTAGTAGACACATCAATACCTATCAAACTAAGAGCGTTAAGAACTGATGGGTTTGCATAGGTACGATTACATAAAGAACTGCGTGCAAACACAGGCACTATGGCATGCAAACGCGCGCAATATCAGGCGTGTTTTGACCGCACAATTGAGGAGTTATTGGTTGGCGAAATTTACCAAAATAGCTATAGAGAAAACATTTATTGATCTTTTAAACGAACGTCCGCTCGACCAAATTACCGTAACCGACATCGTGAATCGTTGCGGAGTTAATCGCAACACGTTTTATTACTATTTTGAAGATGTATATGCGCTGATCGACGAGATCTTTCGCGAACAAACAAACGAACTCTTGGACAACTACCCTGTTGAATCAGTCAACAGCTTAAAAAGTGGATTTGAGGTTGCCACGAAGTTCATGCGCGAGAACAAGACGGCAATTTTCCATTTGTACAATTCGCTCAACCGTGGCCGCTTAGAAGAATATGTCTACGATATTGCCGAGAAAACGGTTGATCGTTTCATCCATGCACAGGCCGAAGGAATGAACGTTTCCGAGCATGACCTCAACGTTCTCACGCGTCTGTATACCTCGGCATTTGAAGGAGTGGCACTTCGCTGGATGAGTGAGGGAATGTCTGTTGATCCCATCGAATACATCAACGATATCGATCGCTTAATCCACGGAGTTACGAAATCAATCCTGAAAAATGCTTCCAAGGACGCGGCCGATACCTCAAGCTCCGATTCATCTCGTCCTCAGAATTCGAAGAAGAATTAACGCACGCGCACGCGCATTTGCGCGGTTCGCGTGCATTTGTGCGACGAGCCCAGGTCCGAGCGATTAATGTATCTTCGTGCGATTAAAATGCTCCCGTGTAGCACTGACAAATCACCTGATCATTTGCGTATTCATCGCACCAAACCATTCAAATCCGCGTAATTGTCTAATTTTCAGACAATTTAATTTGATTGTCTGAATTTCGAACGCATCCACATTTATTGACCGTAGCCTGCATAAATCTTTTGATTCATAGTTTTTTATGTACTATCAATCGACGATTGCGGATTTATGGAACCAAGCACGTATTTTACAAGCGAAGCAGTATGCACCGGTCATCCGGATAAGGTGTGCGATCAAATTGCCGACGCGCTCCTAGACCATACGCTTGCCCAAGACCCCTCTGCACTTGCCGATTACGACGTGGCAATATGCCCCGGTCACGTGCTTGTTATGGGAAAATCATCGGTCAGAATCAAAGACATCGAAGGCATCGTACGTGCCGAGCTTACGCGTATTGGTTATACTCGCGAAAATTCGGGGGTCGACCCTGCAACATGCACCATCGATGTACACCTGCGCAAACCTTCTTTTGATGTGTCCCGAACGGTCATGCGCAGCAACAGGGCCGACGCGGGAAGCAGCGACGGTGGCATGTGCATCGGATATGCCTGCGATGAAACATCCACCTATATGCCCGCGCCGATTGAACGAGCCCGTCAGATGGCAAAAAAGCTTGAGGCGCTTCATCACGATCATAAAGAACAAATCTTTCCTGATGGAAAAGCCCAGGTGTGCTACGAGTACGAAGACGGCGTACCAAAACGGGTGCAGTCCGTGATTCTGTGTGTTCAGCACTCCCCTGAAATGAGCACCGATCTGCTCCGTGACAAGTTGGAACAAGACATTGTTCGCTCGACAATCCCCGCATCTCAGATGGATGACGATACCCAGATCTACATCAACCCAACCGGCTTTTTTATGACCGGCGGCCCCAACGTAAAAGCGGGATGCACGGGAAGAAAAACCGGAGCCGATTTCTATGGGTCTGCCACCCACCACATCGGAAGTTCGGTAGCGGGCAAAGATCCAAGCAAAACAACTCGTTCGGGTGCGTATATGGCGCGCTACATCGCCAAAAACATTGTGGCGGCTGGCATCGCACATGCCTGCGAGGTGCGCCTGACCTATGCAATCGGTCTTACCGACCCGGTATGTGTCGCGATTGACCTGGATAGACCGATTCACCAGAAACCAAAACTGCTCAAATCATCTAAAAAATCCGAAGGACTCGTCCATCAATTAAAAAAGTGGATCGATTCCAACTTAGATTTGCGACCGGAGAAAATCATCGAAAAGTTTGATCTGCGTCGCCCGATATATCATTCGCTTTCGTGTTTTGGAAATGTGGGGTTATATGCGAAACAAATGTCGTGGGAGAAAACAGATATCGCCCAGAAGATCGCAAATGATCTGGGATTTCAGAAATAGAGGACACGCCAGCAAGGAAAAATAATGACAAAGACAACACCAGAAAATACCGAAAAGAAGAAGCACCAACCTGGCTTGGCGTTCGGACATTTTATTGTCAAACACCATATCGCCATCTTGATACTTGCGATTGTGCTGCTAATCCCGTGTATTATCGGGAACAACATGACACGCATTAACTACGACTTGCTTACCTATCTTCCTGATGATATGGAAACAGTTAAAGGCCAAGACATCCTGATGGACGATTTTGGCAAGGGCGCATTTTCCCTGATCGTATGCGAGGGAATGCCACAGCAACAGGTAGATAGCCTGGCGGATCAGATCAGCGATGTTCCGCACGTTGCTCAGGTGCTCTATACCAATGATCTAACCGATATGGGAATCCCTCAAGAGGCAATCCCGAGCGACATTTACGACAAATTCAATAAAGGCGACGATACGATGATGGCGGTGTTCTTTGAAGAAGGAACATCTGCCGACGATACCATCAACGCCGTAACCCAGATCAGAAGCATCTCAAACGAGCATGTTTTCATCAGCGGACTTTCCGCGATGGTCACCGACTTAAAGGACGTTGCCCAAAACGAAGAGCCAATCTATGTTGGCCTTGCCGTGTTGCTTTCTGTTATTGCCCTTCTGTTCTTAACCGATAGTTTCTTAGTTCCCTTTATCTTTTTGGCATCCATCGGTATTGCCATTATGTGGAACTTGGGCTCGAACTACTTCCTGGGAAATATTTCATACGTCACAAAAGCGCTGGCAGCGGTATTGCAGTTAGCCGTGACGATGGACTACTCCATCTTCTTATGGCATGCATTTACCGAAGAACGCGAGAATTATCCGGGTAACTCCAACGAAGCTATGGCCGTTGCTATCCAAAATACATTGACGGCAATCGTCAGTTCTGCCCTTACCGCAACGGCGGGCTTCTTAGCCATGATTTTCATGACGTACCAACTGGGCGCCGACCTGGGCATTGTTATGGCAAAAGGATGCTTGCTCGGTCTGTTAGGATCCGTCACGACCCTTCCAGCACTCATTCTGCTCTTTGAAAAGCCATTGATGAAGACGCGCCACAAGACGCTTATCCCAAATGCGCGTCGCCTGTCTAATTCCGTTACAAAGCACTATGGCATCTATCTTGCAATCTTTGTAGTCGTGCTCATCCCGGCAATCATCGGCTTTAACAACAAACCATTAATCTACGACTTCAGCAGAATTGCCTCGGGCGGCGGCGGCGACAGCAGCTTTGCGTACGTTACCGCAAACCATAAGGTTGAAGACGACTTTGACGTTGCCACCACCGAAATGGTGCTGTGCAAATCCGATATGCCGCATGCGCAGGCAAAAGAAATGCTTGATAAGATCAATGACGTCGACGGCGTAGACTACGCGATTGGTTACGACAGTTTGGTTGGTGGACAGATTCCCGATCAGATGGTCCCCGATGAAGTGAAGGACGCCTTAAAGAGTGGCGACTGGCAGCTGATCATGATCAATTCGTCCTACAAGGTTTCAACCGATGAGGTTAACAACCAGATCGACGAAATTAACAGCATCATTAAGAGCTACGATCCAGACGCAATGCTGATTGGCGAAGCGCCTGCGACCAAGGATCTGATCAGCACGACTGATCACGACTTCCAAGTGGTCGACGCGATCGCAATTGTTTCGATTCTTGTGATTCTGCTTATTGTATTCCGGTCGATTACCCTACCGTTTATCTTGGTCTTGGTTATCGAATTCGCCATTATGATCAACTTGGGTCTGCCGTATTACATGAATGACCCGATGGTGTTCTTGGCCCCAATCTGTATCAGTACGATTCAGCTGGGATCAACGGTGAACTACGCTATCTTACTTACGACGCGTTACCGCAGAGAACGCTTCAATGGCGCGGGCAAACGTGGCGCTATCTCAACCGCAATGACCACATCACTGCCGTCTGGCGTCACGAGCGCTGTTACGTTCTTCGCAGCAACTTTGGGCGTTTCGCTTTACTCGAACATGACGATCATCAGCCAACTCACCGGCCTTATGAGCCGCGGCGCGATCATCAGTATGTTCAGCGTATTATTCATCCTTCCGGCGTTCTTCATGTTGCTCGATGGAGCGATTGTAAGAACAAGCCATGGATTCCTTCCACATAAAGGTGGCAAAGGTACAACCCGCAAAGAAATTGGAGCAAAAGCAGGTACGGAGGTCTCCGAATGAAACATCAAACAGGAAATATCAGCAAACTTCGCAACGTTGCACTTGCAATGATTTTGACCGCAGGTGTGGGCGTACCAAGTATTGCCGCAATCAATAGCACGAACGGTTTGCAAGCCAACCAAGCACAGGCGGCCGAGCAGGCGTCGGATTCGCAGAACTCAAATGCAGATTCTCAGAATTCAGATTCCGAGAGCTCAGACAGCTTGAAGAATGCGTTGGATGCGTTCAACCAAAACACCGAAACAGACACGATATCCACGAAGCAATCGAAAGAAGAAAGCGTGTATTTGCTTTCTCAAGCGAATGGCGATGTGAAACAAACCATTGTGTCTGACTGGCTGCACAACGTTAACCAGGATCAAAAACTTACCGATGTAAGCAACCTGGATGACATTACGAATACCGAATCGGAGGCGGGATACACCAAGACCGGCGATGGTCAGAAGCTTACATGGGATGCAAATGGTGAAGATATTTACTATCAGGGCACCACAAATCAAGAAGCTCCTATCAGCATGCATGTAACCTACAAGCTGAATGGCCAAGAGGTTTCGCCGGACGACATTGCGGGCAAAAGTGGCCAGGTAGAGATCACCTATAGCTTCACTAACAACACCGGCAGAACTACCACCATTGATGGACAAGATCAGCAGATCTATACCCCGTTTACGTGCATTACGGGTGTGGTGCTGGACAACGACAACTTTAAGAACGTGCAGGTGACTAATGGCCGTAGCGTCAACGATGGCGACCACACCACCGTGGCCGGACTTGCGATGCCTGGTATGCAAGAGGATCTGGGAATCGATAAGGAAGACCTGGATATCCCTGATCACTTCACCATCACCGCCGACGCAACGGACTTCAAGCTTGCAAACACCGGTACGATTGTGACAAGCGACGCGTTAAACAACATCGATACCACCAATCTGAACGACCAAAGTGTGGAAGATCAACTCAACCAGGTACAAGATGCCATGCAGCAGTTGATGGATGGATCGAGTCAGCTTTCTGATGGCTTAGATCAACTTGCCGATGGTGCAGATCAACTTGATAGTGGCGTTGGTCAGCTACAGAGCGCAACCGCAAGCCTTCCTGATAGCGCAAACCAGCTGGCAGATGGATCAAACCAGCTTGCCGTAGGTATTCAGAGTGCCTATGACGGATCTGGCCAGCTTGAGCAGGGCATCAATTCTGCTGCCGATGGCACGCAGCAACTCTCAAGCGCAAATTCGCAGATCTACAATGGCTTGCATGCCCTGAAATATGGCACAAGTTCTGAAACAGGCTTACAAGATGCTGTGAGCGCCGTGAACCAATTAGAAGCCGGCACGCAGAGCCTATCTGCTGGCCTTAAGACGATGCAAACATCAACGAATGGCGGATATACACAGCTCGAAGCTGGTGCAACTCAGCTGAATCAGGGTCTAACGACAGGACAGCAGCGATTAGATGGCGCACTCGCTGACAATGGTCCTATAATGACTGGGATCGGAACGATAAAATCAGAAGCTTCTTCAACAGTTAGCCAACTACCTGATCAAGCTGCACCTATAGTCAATAATTTAAACCTTGCTGCAGAACAATCAGATAATGCTGTTGATCGTTTATCAAACCCAAATGGAAGTGCAACAACTGACTTAGCTTCCGCTTCAGCATCTATTGATAAGCTTCAAGATCAGTTAGATCTATTAAATACTCAATACGGGAGCTTAATGAATGATGATCAAAAAACTGAATTCAACAATGCCCAGAATAATTTAAACGATGCGAAAGCTTCTATAGCAGCAGCTCAGTTAAATACTAGAGATGCAAATACATCAGCAGTAGAGTCTGCCCAAAGAATTAATTCGACCATAAGTCCTCAAAATTTAACAAACATATATTCCGGGATTAGCAATAGCAATGATCAACTTCAGGATGGCCTTGACCAAATCCAAGGTGGCCTTACGCAGCTAAGAGACACATCTCATAACAGTTTGCAGTCCGCAATCGATGGATCATCAAAAATTGCTTCTGGACTTACCACGGCAAACACCCAGATGAACGCTGGATATGCACAATTAATCCAGGGTTGCGACACCATCGACAACGGCCTCAATGCCGTAAACAACGGTGGAGGAAACGTCGGCGGCAAGGAAAACAAGGGTCTTCAGGGTGCTCTGGATGGGCTCGGAGACAACAACACCTCAGGCACGCTGCTTTACGGCTCCAATGCCATGGGCAATGGTCTCAACCAGCTCAACGGTGGTATGTCACAGCTCTCCTCTGGTTCAAATGCTCTGACATCTGGTCTTGGGACTGCCGCAAGTGGATCTGATCAGCTTGCAGGCGGACTTGGTCAGCTGCAGTCGCAAACCCCTGCCCTGGTTGATGGCATCGGTCAGCTCAAAAATGGATCTGGCCAACTTGCAACGGGCGCGCAAAGTGCTGCAACTGGTTCTGTACAACTTCAAGATGGCCTGACCCAGTTCAACGATCAAGCAGTACAGCGTGTGGTCGATGCTTACAATGACAACATAAAAGGATTTTCTTCACACCTGACCGCTACAGTGAATGCTGGCAAACAGTATGACAACTTTAGCGGTAAGGATTCTCAGATGGCTGGATCGGTGAAGTTCATTATCGAGACTGACAGCATCAACATGGACTAGTTTGGCTATCTAGTTTGGCTAGTTTCGGCTCGTTGCAGAAGTTGTTCACGTCGATTTAAAACATAGATAGACCTTCGTACATGGCCCGCAGTTCATAGAGCTGCGGGCCATTTTCGTACTGACAAACTTTTCAATTCTTACGACTACGTGCATCATTCCTGCGACGGATGCCGCGGCAAACTCTCTTCTTCCTCTTCTTCTTTTATGGCTATCTGCTCTTCGCGGGCATCGTTGAGCGTCACGATAACGACCATGCTGATCATCAACGCAAATCCGATGAGATCTGCCACACCGAGCGCACTTCCTAACAACCACCAAGAGAATATCGTTGCCGAAACCGGCTCAGAGAGCCCCAGAAGATTCGCCCGCACTCCCCCAACATCTTTCACACCTTGTAAGAACAGCGTGAATGCGACAAACGTTCCTAAGAAGACCACGGCAATGGTTGCCCAGATAGAAAGCGCGTCCCATTGTATTCCGTAGTCGCGCCATGGCTGTGCAAGCGGGAACGAGTAAATGCCGCCCATTAAAAGAGTGATCGACATGACCGGAATGCTGCCCCACTTCGCAAGAAGTTTTTTGGGGTATCCGGAAAAGAACGCCTGGCCGCATGCATTGACCATGCCCCACGCAAGACCAGCCACACTCATTTCAAGCGTAAAGGATCCTTTTGTCGCGATTAAAAATACACCGGCAAGTGCCAACACCGTTGCGATAACGTCCATCTTCTCGGGCAGTTTCCGCTCAATAATACAGGTAGCCACGATCAAAATGACGATGCCAAAGCTCTGCAGCACGGTCGCGATACCGGCCCCGTTGTACTGAATAGAAGAAATATAGGGAAGCTGAATGGCGAATGCGCCGAACACCGACAAGATGAGAATCTCGAGCAGCGTATGAGGGCTGCGAATCATCTTTTTCATTCTGTCGGGCTCAAGGATGAACGCCAAGACCGTAAGCGCAAGACCAGCGAACAGCATACGCATCCAGGTAAGCAGGATAGGCGGAACCCCATAGGTTTCAGTTAAAAGCTGGCAGCACATGCCGGAAAAACCCCAGCATGTTCCACCAACTAACACGCATATTGTGCCACGCGCCGTATGACTATGGCGAGAAGTCGTATGTTGCTTGGTCAAACCGTAATCCCCCGAAAATTATATGGAGCAAATCGAAGGAACAGCCATGGGACGTTCCGTGATCACGCTAGGCGATCTTGCGATCGGAAACCCGATCAGGAACCTTGTGATCAACAATCTTTCTATCGGTATGCTCTTGTATACGTGCGCCGCTCAGTTGGTTCGTTTTGGAGGGGTGACCAACGCGGTGTACGCGAATATGTTTTGTTTCTTTAGGCTTTACTAGTGTAACAATAATCACCATGCTAATCATCAACGCAAAGCCAACTATATCGATGGGAGCAAGCGCCGATCCTAACAGTGCCCAGGAGAAAATCGATGCGCTCACTGGCTCAGAAAGTCCCACGAGTGTCGCACGAACTGATCCGATGCGTTTGACGCCTTCTAAGAATAAGAAGAATGCGGCCAGCGTGCCTAAAAGCACCATGGAAGCCATGGCACCAATAGCGATGGGATCCCAGTTCACGTGCATATTCCAAGGCTGAGCCAGAGGAATGCCGTATATTCCGCCCATAAACATTGCGATGCCTAGCACCGGCATTACTCCATATTCACGAAGCATGCGAATTGGATATTGCGCATAAAATGCGCTTGTGGTCGCATCGACAAGGCCCCAGAGCAACCCAAGCACCGGAATCGCTAAGGCGCCAAAGTTTCCGTGCGTGGCAATCAAAAACACACTTGTGATGCCCATGATGGTTGCAATGATTTCAACGTTTGATGGAGCCTTTTTATAGTGTACACATGCCCACACAATCAGAATGACAACCTGAAAGCTCTGAATGACGGTGGCCATACCCGCACTGGTGTACATCGTGGCCAGTGCATATGAAGTCTGCACGAGAAATAAACCAAAAACTGAAAACAGAAGCAAGCTAAAAAATGTTTTCTTGTTTTTTAGCATCGCAACAATTTTTTCGCGTTGAGCAAGCAGCAGATACGCCATCGCAAGAAGTCCCGTACACGACATTCGCACCCAGGTGATAAATGTTGCTGGGACATCATAGGTGGTCGTGAGCAGCTGCGCACACGTACCAGAAAAGCCCCAGAGAATACCGCCTACAAGCGTACAAAGAACGCCAACGAGCAATTGGCTATGAGCAACTGCAGTTTTTTGAGACATCTCCGATCCTTTTCTCAACGCGTTTTGCCGAACAAATTTTGCCAACCAAATTTGGTTGTGCAACCCGAAAATCAGTGAAGATTTTCCTCTGGTATCGTGATGTTCACGCCCTTTTTGAAGTCTGTCAACAGTTAATTGGAAGACTTCACGCGACGGGTAGAACTCCCTTGAAATAAGGGTAAAAATCGCCGAAAAACAGGCAGAAAATGATCCGAAAAGTCAAACATGCGAGTGCTGAAAAGAGGCGCCGAAGAATCAAGTTAAAGAACAAGGTGGGAACCTTCCGCGGACATAAAAATGGCTCCCTTCCGAGAGAAGAGAGCCACATACAATCAGTTTCTGATCGAGCGCCGTAGGTATCAATCTCGTTTTGTCAACGCCAACCACGATGGTGCGGCAAGCACAGGCTGTCAGCACCGCACCCGCCAAACAAAGACTACTTCAAAATTTCTTGAGCCATCTTTGCGGCGGCAGCTTTATCAAAGTTGCCGTCGGTAGCTTTGGAAAGAGCACCCATGATTTTACCCATGTCCTTTTTCGAGGTCGCACCAAGATCAGCGATGGTCCGCTGGACAAGATCGTTCAGTGCATCGCCGGAGAGCTGTTCGGGAAGCATATCCTGCAAGATCTTCACCTGACGAGCCAAGTCATCGGTGCGTTGCTGGTTGTTGTTCGCTTTGATGGACGATTCAAGCGTTTCGTTTGTCTGCTTGATCGTACGTTTAATCATCGCGGTAACATCAGCATCGTTCGGCTCGCGTTTTTCTTCAACTTTGAGGTTTTGCACTTCCCCAAGCACCTGACGCACAATATTGAGTCGTACCTGATCGTGCGCCTTCAGGGCGTCGGTCATTTGCTCGCGAAGTTCTTTTACATTCATGAACAATCACCCTACTTCAAACGTTTGTTTAAAGATTTCCCAAAAACACATTGTGCAAATGCTTCTGAGCGCGTTTTGCACATTCGCGTACTTCATCATCAGGAACAGGCTTGACCTTTTTCATCTGATACGCTGGATGATACTGCGTGACGTGATATGGCAGATCAGGATCAAGCATCGCCAGCCAGTTCGCGCCCGCCTCAAGCTCGTTTGGATCCGTCATTCCGGGAACGACCAGCGTGGTAACTTCAACGTGGCAGGTCGGACAATCAATTGCATTCTGAATGGTCATCTCGACCTCTTCGAGGTCACCATAACCACATGCAGAATAAAAGCGCGGAGTAAAGCCCTTCAAATCGATATTCACCGCATCAAGGTACGGAAGAATCTCATTGAATGGTCCCTCTTCGATCATGCCATTAGTTACGACAACATTCTTGAGTCCCGCTTCATGTGCAAGCTTTGCGGTGTCACGAACATATTCGTAGCCAACGAGCGGCTCGTTGTAGGTAAAGGCAATACCAATGTTCCCCTCAGGTTTCAGATCAAGTGCCTTTTGAACCAACTGCTCAGGAGTTACTTCCTCATACTTCACGTCATCTTCTGAAGCCTGAGAAATCTCGTAATTCTGGCAGAATGGGCACTTCAGGTTGCACCCAAATGTTCCCACCGAAAGAAGCTTCTTGCCGGGATTCCACATCGCAAGCGGCTTCTTTTCAACCGGGTCTAACGCCATCGCGCAAATTTTGCCATAGTTCAACGGAATGATTTTCCCATCAACATTTTTGCGGGCGCGGCAACGACCAACCTGGCCTTCAGCGAGCTGACACTTAAAGGGGCAGACCTTACATTTGACCTTTTGGTTGCTGTCCATGTCTATCCTTTCGAAAATATACATCTGGAAAAGCCCAGACACGAAAACGCCCGATTTCTCGGGCGCATTCATTTGTAACTTTCTCTATTGTACTCGGTTGTGGTCAAACCGGTCTCATTTCGCTCCCAAAACCTTACGGTCTGCAAATATTGATAAGGAAATGCGATGCTTTTATGGCGAGATCTGCTCGACGTGGATAAATCCGTCCCACCAGCAAAACTAAATCTGCTCGGCATGATCGGGATAGTGCCTGACCACGGTAAACTTTTCAAGGTTGCATGATTCGCTTGGCGCGATCCCCGCTTTCTGCTTTGCGATCGCAACCTGCTCAGCCACCGTGTCTACCCCATCCAAGTTTGGAAGGAGCACACCACGACGCATGCCTTTCGACACAATCACACCGAAATGTTTCGGATCAAGCTCTGCGGCTTCACACGGCTGTGACGGAGAAAGCACGTCCACCGAAAAATCCAGATGTGGAAGTTCTTCTTCGCGAACTGCCGGAAACCGCGGATCTTGGCTGCACGCAGAAATCGCATTGCCGATAATTTCTTCGGCGATGTTTTTGCGATATGGCTGAAGCGTTCCAATGCATCCACGCAGCTCGCCGTCCTCATGAATCGAAACAAACGTACCCGCACGCTTTTCCGTCATTTCCGCAGGAAGCCCATCGGGTACGGGTAGGTGATCACGGTGCTTAACGTAGGCGTCAACCGCAGAAATCGCAAGCGACACATAGGGATCAGTTACCTTTGGAGCGGCGGCATTTGAACCGTCGCCCGATGCGGTATCCGATGTCTTGTTCGATGCCGCCGACTCGGCTGCAGACTCGCTGCCAGCCGCCTGATTTCCCGCAACTTCAAACGCCGCAACACCATAGCCCACGCCAAACGGACCTTCATAGCTTAAGAGCCTGCCCGAATACTGCGTGCCATCGAGCGCTCCTGCCATCATTTCCCAAGATGGGAGTCCACAATATGCCGCATCTTCGCACATCTGTGGATCAAGAGAAAACAGCTTGTGCAAATCACCCGATTTGAAAATTTTACATACCGCTGCATCAAATTTTGGACCCGCCGGGTTGAACCCATACGGACCATCCTCGGTGAGCTTATGTGACATGTCACCGCTGGCGATCCACACCACACGACGCCCTAGATCGTTTGCGCAGTTCGCGATAACTTGTCCCAGCCTGAAATGATCTTGCGCAGAAAAGCCCGAAAGACCTACTTCAACAAGCTTGTAGTCGTGATAAAACTTTTCGACAAAATGAAGTGGAATGAGCGCCGCATAATCCATAGGTTTTCCGCGCCATGCCGTAGATGAAACTCTGAACTTCGCATCATTCGTAACGTCTAAAATGCGATCTACCAGCTCGGTATCAATATCGGCATCAACGCGCACCTTGCGCGCCCTGAATTGAGCCATGTCACCATGAAGCGTAGGACCAGGCGCAATCGCAAACGCATCATAATATGCAGGGGCATGAGGCGAGCTCACCACGATAGTATCTGGTTTGAGCTCAGCAACACGACGCGCAACCTGGATATATGCATCGATGGTGTCCTGAATCCCCTTTTCTTCGCCACGACCCACTTCGTGAATGATCAGTGGTGGATGCGGAACAGCAAATCCAGCAAGAATACTCATTTGTATCACCTCAAAAGCCAGAGACTTTTTATTGCCAACGTTTTATCGTCAAAATTGCATCGTCAAAATTTTTCTGTTTTGCTTATCAAAATTTTATCGTGGTAAAAATTCTGCCAACGGTTCGTCCTGCTTTACATGTTCTGTTTTACCTACAGCATAAACCTTTGAAAGTGGGTTCGAGATATGTGTGCCAAAGCGTAAAAGTGTATCAATTGGCAGGAGTCAGAATGAAGAACGCATACACAAACGCATACAATATGAGGTAAACAGAAGACGGCAGAAGGAGCGAATCATGCCGGAGTTTTTTGAACTGAGCGCCTATCAAACGAGCGCGAAAGATTTCTTCGAAACGCTTAAGGCTCATAACGCTGATCTTGTATTGGATGTGCGCTTGAAAAATTCCAACCAACTTTGCGGTTTTACGAAGCGGAAAGATTTGGAATATTTGGTTCCGCAGCTCACGGGTGCTGCCTATGTGCACGACCTTACGTTTGCGCCCTCGCCCGACCTGCTTGATTCTTATATCCATCATCGAATTGATTGGAATGAATACAAAAACAAATACCTCGAGCAGATGGCGGATGTGGACGCTGTCGCACATTTCAAGAAGGAATACTCCAAATATAAGCATGTGTGCATTCTAGGAACGGCAACCAAAAAGCGCAGAAGTCACAGCGAAGCACTATCTGAGCTTCTACATGGGTAACTGAGCTTCTGGGTAACATTCCTCCTTTTGTGCGGGTAGCCTTTTGCTGACTGTAATGTATGCATAAGAAGTTATAGACACATAGCGTTTTACAACTGGCTGGTTAGATTTTTCTCATGCTCCAGTAAGAGAGTAAACGCGCATATGGTAAAGCTATCATCTATTTCACCTGCAAAAATCGCTTTATGCAGTTCGGATAAATTGAGTTCTCGAGTACTGATGATGCCCTCATATCCTTCGGAAATATGATATCCATCAATGTCTGCAAGATAGATAGCCACATGATTAGAAGTCAGCCCACTATCTGAAGTTATAGTCCCCAAATGTTGCAGTGCCTGAGGAGTTGCTTGCAGCTCCTCAAAGAGTTCGCGCGCAGCATTTCCTGAATCATCGCAGTCAGGTTCTGCATACCCACGAGGAAATGATAATTGGCGATCTCTAATAGCATGCCGATTTTGATCAATAAGGACATATTTCTCGTGGTAGCGGGGCACAATAACGACGCCATTACCTGCCGTAGGAATTATTCTTTCGTAAGGGTAATAAGACGACTCGGTATTCGAGCCTGCATCATCTTTTTTATTCTGGACTTCGATAGGGTCCACAACCATCCGGTTGTAGTCGCTCTTATATACAATTCCGAATGTGTAACCGTACATTTCTTCTTCCCTAATGAGCTCTTTAATTACATTTTGGTCGCTCACATTTGCAAGCGGATACATCGAATTATTTTTGAATAAATCTTCAGACGATTTATTTTCAGCTTTCTTTTTGCTCTCGCATACAAATGATTGATAATCCGAAATACTGCGCGGAACAATATAGTTAATGGGACGCTCAGACGAAAGAGGTTCTGCGCTACGCACGTTTTTTGAGTTAGTGACCCCCTCTACTGAATGAGTAGAAATACGTCCGCCATCAACAAATAGTTGACCAATACTCCCCAACGCCTCAGATAACGCAAGAAATCCCGGTACTCTACGCGAGATAATCTGTGTGACAAATTCTGTAATAAACAAAAATAGAATCGTTTCAATAACGCCCGGAAGCACCGATGAAGCGTCTACATAAATATCAAATAGGTCCTGAACTGCATCAATAGTTAGTTCAATCAGACATGCAATAGCGACGCACAGCATGGCAATACCAAATTTTTTTGTAATATGCGTGAGCATAATATGCTTTAAATGATGCTGCTGAAGACTCTGTGCATACTCGTAACGAGGAACAAATGCCTCGTTGGTTTCGTCGGCTAATGCAACGGTATTCTCAGAATCATTTTTAGGTGAATTGTTTTTCCGCCGATGTTTCTCTTCCGCCTGTACATAGCCGGTTAAACGGACAATATCTGCCAGTCGAGGAATCTTATCAAGTGCTTCAAATTTTTTAAATGTGTTGGTTTCAGGAGTCAAAAACCGCAAATCAGCATGAACGCCCTGTTGCCAATATCTATCGAGGCGCTGTCTAAAATCAGCCAAAAACGAAGGGGCGATATTCTCAGGGGCAAGGGCGATATTCTCAGGCGCGATGTTTTGAGGGGCGATATTCTCGTAATTTACGCTCCTACTATAATGATTAGTTGCAGTTTCTAGCTCGCAAACGTCATAGCGTTTAGAAGTATTGCAAATGCTGATTTCACTTGCGTAGTTGTAACACAAATCAATAATAGCCGCCGCGTATTGGCATGCACGGCACAGCTTTGGATTATTCAAAGCTTTATCTCTTATCTTCCCAATCTCACGAAGATACGCTGATCGGTTGTCCTTTTGCTTTGAGTCTTTTTCTTGATAGATATCCAAATTGCGAATGATTGAAACTGCATCTGCCCATAAATCGTCATCTTCGAAAGAAGCATTGGTCACAACTTTTAGAATATTCGATAGTTTAAGGTTTTCGTATTCTCCAAAATCTCGCGGAGAGATATAGATCTGCTGAAGAGCACTAATGCGTAAGATGATGGAAAGAAGCCAGTAGAGATTCGTGGCAATAGATCGCATTTCCGCAACACCGATCTCAGCCTTCTTTACATGGCCCTCAATTACCTCCTCAAAAAGTTCTTTAACCTCATCATCGGTGCGTTTTCCGCCCTCCCGATATTCATTAATTTCAGTAAGGTCAGAGTAGGTAAGGCTGCGACGCATCAAAGCGGTAAGCCGTTTTTGCGAGAACTTAATCGGTATGGCCGAATAGATAAATCGTTTATCTTCGGCTATCGAATTGAGCAGATATTGAGAAACCGTACGTGTCTTCCCAAACTGAGAGATCCGAATGCTCCCTTGTTCAAAAAGTTTCACAAGATTGTTGTAGTATTCTGGATTGCTTATGAGACTGAAAAATCCACGCGAATCGACGAGCTGATTGAATGTGAGCACAACAATATTGCCATTCTCAACTATTTCGTGATAAAGAGCGCGCTGGCCTTCAATAATATCTGAATCAGTTTTTCGAACTGAATCGAGCTCGAACAAATAAACGTTCTTGCGAGGCATTTCGATCTCCTCTTCTTTTTCAGCTGGGGCAATGCTCCTGAGACAATGCATCTAAGACAATGCACAACAGTATGCAGCTTTTTGAAGCAGTATAGTCTGAAATAATTTCACACGTAAAACGAAGCTAAAACGGAAACAGCCTGACCGAGTCCGAGCTCGACCAGGCTGTAAAGATTTTCCTATGTAAATAGTGCAAATAGCGAAAGCTTGTATAGTGCAAGCTTTCAATGATGCACACTCATTACCTCATAAGGCTAAAGAGTATGCTTCTGTTTTATCTGGCAAGCCAGAAAAGCAAACCTGCGAAAACTTACAGATGAAGCAATCCTTCTGGTGCCTTGTGGCAGGTGCGAACCAAGTGAGCGGTATGATCGCTTGCATTCAGCACGAGTGTTTCGGTGGTGATAGAACCATCGTCATATCTCTCAACACCCTTGGCCATATCAGAGGAGGTCACGCCGCATCCAATAAATGCGGTATCGTCGCTTGAAACCAAGGTGTCCATGGTAAGAGTGCCATCAAGATCCAGGTCAGAAGACATCTTTTCCGCACGAGCACGCTTTTCTTTGCCTTTTGGATCCAAGGTGAAGTCCAAACGAGCGCTGAACTCTCCGCCTGCAGCCTTCAATCCTGCGCAAGCCAGAACACCTTCAGGAGCACCGCCGGCACCCATGTACAAATCAATGCCCGTATTCGGAATTGCGGTTGCGATTGCACCGTGAACATCGCCATCATCGATGGTCTGAACACGGCAACCCGCTGCGTAGCACTCATCTAAGAGTTTCTGATGACGCTCACGCGCAAGCACGCATACGTTTACTTCGCTGACTGGCTTGTTTAAAGCCTTCGCAACGGCGTTGATGTTTTCGGTTGGAGTCATCTCAACGCTGACTTTACCTTTGCATGCAGGACCAGCGGCAACCTTCCACATATAAGTATCAGGAGCGAAAAGAAGTGATCCACGAGGCGCAACGGCAATCGTGCACCAAGCTGCGGGACGATTGTATGCGCAAAGGTTGGTACCTTCCAGAGGGTCAACCGCGATATCGATCGCCTCTCCACCTTTGCCGAGTTCCTCGCCAATGTAGAGCATTGGAGCCTCGTCGCGTTCACCTTCGCCGATGACGATACGTCCAGAAAAATCGATTTCGTTAAACGCATTGCGCATTGCTGTGGTAGCAGCTTGATCAGCAGAAGTCTTGTCTCCTCTGCCGTTCCATTTTTCACAGGCGATCGCGGCCTTCTCAGCCACGGACACAAACTGCATGATACGTCCTGCTTGCATACATAACCTTTCGATTAAAATTTATGTTGTAAAGTTAAGCGAATTAACTCTATGTGCATTGTACCCCGTATTACGCGTTTCGTATCATCCGAGCGGCGAAATGCGCATCACAAGCATTTTCGTGCAGTGAAGTCTTGAAAAATACGGGCGAATTATCGCTGATTCCCGAGCGAATGAGCCGAAAGTCTTTCCCGAAATCAGATGCGAGAAACTTTTCGACGACCATCTCATTTTCTGCATGCGAAATAGTACACGTGGCATAGGTGAGCTGCCCACCAGGCGCAACATGCGTTGATGCGCTCACCAAAAGCTGCGCTCCCAAAACTGCCAGCTGGGCGATGTCTTTTTGCGTGATGCGCCAGCGAATTTCGGGATGGCGGCGAAGCGTGCCCAAACCCGAACACGGCGCATCGATAAACACCGCGTCGAAGGGCTTGTCCGGAAATACCTGGTCGAGATTGCGCCCATCAGCACACACAGTTTTCGTGGTGTGCACGCCATACTGCTTCGCGCGCTTCTCGATAAGGTTGACCTTGAATTGTTCAGAGTCAAGCGGATACAGCGGCATTTGGCGACCATAGCGCTGTTGGGCATCAGACTGCAAAAGTACCGTCTTTGTGCCGCGACCTGCACCGACTTCTAAAAATCCATTCTTGGGAAATCGCTTCGGAAGTGCAAGCGATGCAATCTTTTGCGCTGCGGCATCTGAAATGAGAATTTCTCCGTTGGCAAACATCTGCCGCGCATTGCGCCCCGCAACTACGTGTGCGCTGGCAGCTTTCAAGCACCCAGGAACTTCAGTTTTTGCCGGCATATAGACGCGCTCTGCGGCATGGTGATGTAGAGCTACAGTGTGCTGATTTGGTGAGGTCGCATGTTGATTTGCAGCTGCCGCGCGCTGACGCGAGGATGCCGCGCTCTGGTGTTGGGCTGAAGCACGCGAATGCGCCATATCGTCATCGAGCTTACGTATTACCTGCTGAGATGTGGCGCGAATGCTGTTGACGCCCACATACACGGGCGCTTGTGTGTTCGAGGCGCGCATAAATTCCCACGCCTCATCACGACCCAGGTCATCGATGAGAAACTCGCACAGCCAAAGCGGAAAACCACAGGAACGTGCAAGCGCTTCGTTGCTGGTTTGTGGATCCCCAAACGGAAACTGTGGTTTCAGGCGTATTTCTTTGCGCAACACCGCATTCGCCAAACCTGCCGCTTTCGGCTTTACAAATCTGACGAGGTCGACACCCTGATCGACAGCAACATGAGCAGGTTTATCCAAAAAGAGAATTTCGTAGGTAGAAATGCGCAGGGCATCGCGCACATCGGCTTTGATGTCGCTCGGTTTTCGCAGACAACGATTGATGAAGTCATCGAGCGTGCCAACCGTTGAAGTCACCCCGAGCGCCAAAACGCGCGTAAACGCGCGGTCCGATGCCGACATATGAAGGCCCTTGTTAGCAAGTCGCGTATCGAGCACGCGCGCAGTATATGCCTGATGGCGACGCACATGAGAGACAACCTGATACGCGAGTCTACGCGCAGGAGAAAGCTTACTCATGCATGATCCTTCGAGAAGTTTCCGCCGCGTGTCTGTGCATGAGTTCCTTTGCCGTGTTTGTTATCTTCTTCGGCCTTGCGAAGCTGCTCATCATGAAATTCGTGCGCACCTTCGGTTGGTTGCCATTCGACTCCCGCACGTTTAATGCCTTGAATCCCCGCAGCAAATTGGGCACCCGTCATCGAACGCTTGCCATCGGGACGAACTTGCACGATCTCCATAGGCCCAGATGAAAAGCCCATGAACAGGCGCTTGTGCCACAACAGAAGCTGGCGAGGAATCACCGACATTCCGATAACATCGCGAAGGGCAGGAATATCGGCCTTTTCAATGCGAACCTCGCGCCCGCCCAAAATTGCTTTTGCGGGATATCCCTCAGAGGATGCACGAACCTTACACCATGCTTTCTCGGGCGAATCCCCCGTCCAAAGATCCAGCTCATGCTTTTCGATCTTGGACGCATAGTACGGCTCGCCCTCTTGCTTCTTCCACTCCACCGTGCCTGCTTCAATTTTGTCGAGCGAATCGAGCAGAATGGTAGCGCCAACGCGGGAGATTTCGTCGGTCAGCTGGTCAAGCGGCTTCTTGAGAATTTCGACATACGCCTTTTCGCACACATCGCCGGTGTCCAGCCCCTCATCCATACGCATGATGGAGACACCTGTCTGCACATCTGCGGCTAAAATAGCGCGCTGAATCGGAGCCGCACCACGCCAACGCGGGAGCAAGCTCGCATGCACGTTTACGCAACAGTACTTCGGAGCATCTAAAACTTCTTTTGGAAGAATCAGACCATATGCCGCAACCACAATAACATCTGGCGCAAGATCGACGATCTGCTTTTGCACGTCGGCTTTCCGTAAGGTCTTTGGAGTAAAAACCGGAATGTCATGTTCAAGCGCAACTTTTTTCACGGGGCTCGCAACGAGTGTTTTCCCGCGCCCGCGAACGGCGTCAGCGCGCGTAAATGCGGCAACCACCTCGTGTTTTGCAATGAGCGCCTGCAAAATATGCGTGGCAAAATCCGGTGTTCCCATAAAAACGATGCGCATGATTACTCCTCTGTTGACCTGCGCGAACAGAAATTTCTACGTATATGGACCTGATGACAAATTACTCTTGAGGGATTTCCGTGTCGCCAGGTTTTGCCCCTGCCGCCAATGCCTCGCGGTAATCCTTCATCGCCTTGATGCGATCCATTGGCGCACACGCTTCAAACAGCGTACGCCCATCTAAGTGGTCGCATTCATGCTGCAGACAACGGCCCAGCAAGCCGTCGCCTTCGATGGTGCGCTTTACCCCATTGAGGTCATAATATTCAACTTTTGCGAATGGTTTACGCGTGATGGGAACGGTGATCCCCGGAAACGACAAGCACCCTTCGCCGTCGGTCTCAGGTTCACCCGACGTCTCAACGACTACCGGATCAACCAGATAAATTGGGTTTTCTTCTTCGCCTTCCGAGCAATCAACAACCACTAGGCGCTTAAGAATGCCAACCTGAGGCGCGGCAAGTCCACATCCATTGTTGTCATACATCGCGCGAGCCATCTGATGGGCAAGTCGCTTGATTGATTTGTCGATATGTTCGCACGGTTCTGCCTTTTCACGCAGCACCGGATTTGGCGCAATTACGATATCCATAGTTCAGCTTTCTTGTTTGTAGCGTTTCGTATTTTCCGTTGCTATTCTACCGCCTTTACCAAAAGGCTACATGCGGTGTTGTTGATGTGTTGCCTTAAGCGTATAAAGCATGTTTTGCATCTGCGCGACCGACTGAAAAACCGCATCTTTCTCGTCGTCGCTCATGGTGGATGATGCGGCCGAAAGTGAATAGCGTGCGTTGCTGATCTGATGTTGTAGGTCGAAAATTTGAAGCGCTTCGGCGACATAAGACGCATATTCTTCAATATGTTCGGGAAGAACCGTTTGCGCCGTCATGAGAATTTCGTCGGCGCGGCTATCGCTTGCAGAAAGTTTTTGCACCAACTGCTGCGAGGCTATCTGCGGATTTTGCGTCAGCGCGTCAGAGATGACGCTGGCGAGTTTCTTACACGTCAGATCCACCCAATTCTGCTGAAGCAGAATGTCCGCATGGAGTTGCGCAACCGCAGGATATTCTGCACAAATGCGAATAAACGACTGTTCAAACGCTGCCTCGTTTCGCTGTTCAGAGGTAAGCGACATCCGTGGTTTGGCGTTTTGCGTTGCGCCCGCTGCGCGCTGGTTTTCCATATCCTGCCGCACACCATTGAGACGTTGCTGTTGCGGTTGCTGGCGGCCGCCACCTGCATATCCACCAGCAGCGGTGCCGGTACCACGCCGCTGTGTCGCATTCTGTTCGCGCTGACGACGATAGCGATCTTCGGTCTGTTTCTCTTTCCGCAGCTGGGCAATCGCATTTTGCGCGACCTCATCAGGATTCCCCGGCACATGCAAACGCTGCGCGAAATCACGTGCGTAATCGATGGCCGCATACTGCGTATCGGCAATGGGAAGCAGCAGGCGCACCACATCGTTAAATGCCGTGCGGCGCTGCGTCCAATCGGAGTCAGCCGTTAAATGATATTTCGCGGTGTGATATTCAAATCCAAATTCGATGAGCGGCTTGCAATGTGCATCCAAATACTCCTGCATTGCCGCGCCACCATGCGCGCCAATATATTCCGCAGGATCCATGTTATCGGGAATGGTGCACGCCAAAAGCTGAATCTGACGTGGCCCCGCCTCAGGGGTCATGTCCACATTGATAAACTGAAGCGCACGATCAATCGCCCGTTGACCTGCAGAGTCTCCATCGAACAGATACAGAATGCTGTTTCTGGCATGCCGGCGGAGCACGCGAATATGCTGCGCGGTGAGCGCAGTGCCCAACGTGGCAACCGCGTTGGTAAGTCCGCCTTCATGCATAGCAATCACATCGGTGTAGCCTTCAACCACGATCGCCTGGCCACGCGCAGCCATGGTCTCTTTTGCCTTATCAAGCCCATAGAGCACGCGCGACTTCGAAAACAGCGGCGTATCCGAACTGTTCAAATACTTAGGCTCGCCCTGACCGATCACGCGGCCACCGAAAGCGATCGGCGCCCCGGTCACGTCCGAGATGGGAAACATGATGCGGTTATAGAAGCGGTCACGCAACTGCCCGTCACGCGCACTGTTCACCGCAACATTAGCCTCAATCATTTCATTCGGCTTGAAACCTTTGCGCGTAAGGTAATTGATAAGCGCATTGCGACCAGGAGCAAAACCTAAATTCCACTTCGCGGGAATCTGCCCGCCCAAATTGCGTCCCGAAAGATACTTCCGTGCCGCATCGGCTTCGGGACTGCGAAGTGTCATGAGTTGTTTGTGATAGAACTGCGCCGTCAACACACACAGTGAACGCAAGCGTGCCATATGCGACTGCGGAATAGAATTGCCGCTGCCTTTGGTGTAATGCAGCTCGATATGCGCACGTTCGGCCAGTTCACGCACTGCGTCAGGAAAGGAAACACCCTCCATTTCCATCACAAAGGTAAATGCATTGCCGTGCTTGTGACATCCAAAGCAGTACCACAACTGTTTTTCGGGATCGATCTTACACGACGGCGTCTTTTCGTTATGGAAGGGGCAGCAGCACCAAAAATCATGTCCGCGCTGCTTAACCTGGGTGTGCTCGGAGAAAAGCGAAACAAGGTCGGTGGCATTGCGCACTTTTTCAATATCTTCGTCGGGGATATATCCAGGCATTGCCGCCTCCTTGCTTGTTTTCGAGCGCCTATTTCTTTGGTGCGATTCGTTTTGCACTGCCAACGCGTTCTCGCGCTTGCTGCAATCTCACGTCCATCATACCCTGAAGGCGCACGCACGCATATGAATTGTTGATGCGCGAATCAAACGGACCAGCCGCGCGAACGCGCGCATAAAATTGCTAGCGAGAATTTCCGCCCACAACCTACAGCGGCAGATTTTCCTTCACCCACGCAATGTTGCCATTGACGGTGTTGACCAGCTCTTCGGTGGACGCAAACTTGATCATGGGGCGCAGCCAATGCTTAAACTCGATGCGCAGATCACGGCCGTACAAATCTTCGTTGAAATCCAGAATATGCACTTCACAGTTCGATTTTGATTCGCCTTCAAAGGTGGGGCTTACCCCCACCGACACCGCCGCGCGATACCGTGTGCCATCGACGCATGCATATGCCGCATACACGCCATCGGAAATCGGCTTCATCTGAGGGTCAATCGAAAGGTTCGCGGTCCGGAACCCCAGATCGGCACCCTCGCCACGACCGTGCTCCACACGCTGATGAATGGTATAGGGGTGCCCGAGCAGCTCTTCGGCAGGTTCAATTTTTCCATCCGCTAGAAGCAGACGAATACGCGTAGCCGAGATAGGCTTGCCATCTTCGGCAACCAGCTTATGTGCGTGAATGTGCGTCCCGGTCTCTTCGCCCCACCGCTTCAAGTCGATGACACTGCCCGAATCGCATTTTCCAAAACGAAAATTATCTCCGACATGCAGATACGCAGGGGTACGTCCGAAAAACGATGTCTCCAAAAATTCCCACGGCGCCTTGGCAGCAAATTCGCGCGTGAAATGAAACGCGATCACATCGTCCACGCCACTTTCAGCAAGAAAGTGCAGACGATCCTCATTCGACATAAGCTTCTTCAAGCGCGCAGGATGAAACATTTCATCTGGATCTATATCAAATGTCAACGCAATCGAATGACCACCACATTTTTTCGCGCTTTCGATCGCTTGTTGAATCAAGTATTGATGTCCCCGATGAATGCCATCAAACACGCCAAATGCGCATGATGAATTTTCAAAAATTGACGGGTCAAACCCATTATCAACAGTCAATATCAAACCCACGACGTACTCCTATTGCAAAAACACATTTCGCACGATATAAATCATGATCCGCATCAAAGGTGTACAGCGCTTGTAAACGATTATGAGCAACCACACTCACCATCTCCCCATCAGCAGGCGGCTGATCACTTGATTGGACATCCGAAGAACAGCTTACCGATCCGTTGGGCTGAACAGGATTTCGGTACGAAAAAAGTCGAAATCGCGATCGCGGAAGCGAGCGCCCATTCTTCACCGCATCAGAAACCTCATCGCCAGCAAATACAAACCGAAAGCCCAAAAGACGCACCGGATCGATGAGCTGCGCACACGGATTTTCACGAATCGCATCCAGATCCACGCACGCATCAACAGACAGATTCCCCGTTCGTGTGCGCCGAAGATCGCCCACATGCGCACAGGTCTTCAGCGCCACACCCACATCACGTGCGATCGCGCGAATATAGGTGCCTGCCGAAACCGAGGCGCGAACGGTCCAGATAATACGCTCACCATCGAGCTCGCGTTCAACTTTTTCAAGCTGGGCCTGTTCGATATGGATACGGCGCGGCTGGATTTGCACGATGTGTCCCTTGCGCGCTTCATCATACGAACGTTTTCCGTTTACATGAACCGCAGAAAATGCAGGAGGCACCTGGTCATGCCAGCCCACCAAACCGGAAACATACTTGCGCGCAAAACCTTCATCGCCAAGACGCGCCGGCACATCGCACACGCGAATGACGTTACCTTGTGCATCATCGGTATCGGTGGCACTGCCAAATGCAATCGTGAACACATATTCCTTGCTATGACCTGCAAGATACGCGTCCAGACGCGTTGCGGGACCCACGCATACGATCAGCGCCCCACTGGCAGCGGGATCAAGCGTGCCCATATGTCCACACCGACGTTCACCGAAGGCATGGCGGCATACGTTTACCACATCATGCGAGCTTAATCCCTTGGGTTTATCGACGCCAACGATGCATGACATTCCACTTGAAGATCGTGCTTTCGACAAGGTTTAAGCCTCCAGTCGAGGAAGCTCGGTGCGAAAATAGGCGCATGCTTGCTGAAGTGTTCCGTTAAACGAAAAACCCGCTGCAGCTTTATGACCGCCACCACCAACTTTGCGCGCAAGCACCGAAACATCGGTGTCATCTTTTGCGCGCAGACTTCCACGAACTCCATCAGCCTGTTCGCGAATGATACAGGCAATCCTGACGCCGCGAATCGAGCGCAGCACCCCGATCAGAGTTTCCGCATCATCTTTTGTGGCATTGGTCTTTTTGAAATCATCGGCCGAAAGCCAGCTGAACGCGATGTCCTTTTTCTCCCCCAGAAATTCGATGTGATTCACCATGCAGTTTTGCAGCAGCAGTGAAGACAGCGATTTGCTCTGGAACACATGCGTGCAAATATACGCAGGATATGCGCCTGCGCGAACCATATCGGCAGCATCATCAAGACATTCGGCGGTGGTATTTTGAAATTGGAATCTGCCCGTATCGGTCATCAGCCCCGTAAGCAGGCATGTTGCCATATCTTTTGAAGGCTGGACCTTCAAATACGGAAGAAGCTTCCACACAATCTGGCACGTCGCCGGGGCGTCAGGGTCAACATAGTTGTCCTGGCTGAGCGGCACTTCCTTTTGATGATGGTCGATGGTAAGCGTCCGCGGAGTTTTCGTATGAACCTGCGCCGCATCACTTAAGCGGTCCTTCGTAGGAACGTCCACGGTCAAAAACAGATCAGGCGAACCATCAAACTGAACTGCGGGAATAAGTTTATCCGCTCCCGGTAAAAACTCTAAGTTCGGTGGCACAGGATCGTCATGCGCTAAAAGACGGTCAACTTTCTTGCCCGCCGCTTCCAGCGCAAGCGCAATGCCCAGCTCAGAGCCAATGCAATCGCCATCAGGATTCACATGTCCGCAAATAGCAATTTCTTTCGCTTTAAGAAGAATGTCTGCAACCTGTTCAAACGATATGCTATCGCTGGTCTTCATTGCCCCTCCTCGCAGCTTCACGCTGCAATGCCTTATCAATGCTTTCGGCAGTATCCACGCTTTCGTCGAGCATAAAACGCAGCTCAGGCGCTACGCGCCACGAAAGAGAATGCGCCATGATCGACCGAATGCGGCCCTTTGCGCTTTCAAATGCCGCAGCCACATCATCATAATCGCGTTTATCAGCGGTGTAATAGACGTTGCATACGCTGCGATCAAAACTCACTTCGCAACCAGTAATAGTCACCAGTGAAAGTCGAGGATCAGAAATATCGAATAAAAGTGCATTCGCAATGACTTCGCGCGCCCGCTCGTTCACTTTTCTACTCGAAGAATTTTGTTTCATGAGATCCTCCTCCCATCAGATAAATCCAGATAAAACAGATGCGCATCAGCTCACACACGTAGTATCTACACTTGGATTCGTAGTGCCTACGCCCGGGGCCAATGCGCACATTTCAAATTCAGAACCTTTTCTTATTCTGTACGCTTCACTTCAACTTCGCGGTACGTCTCGATGACATCGCCAACTTTGATGTCTTGGAAGCCCTCGATACCGATACCACATTCGTATCCACTCTTGACGGTTTTCACGTCATCCTTAAAGCGGCGCAAGCTTCCGATGTTGCCATCGAAGACGATCGTGCCGTCACGAACCACACGCGCCTTATCGTTGCGGTCGATTTCGCCATCGGTTACATAGCAACCAGCAACCAGACCCGCACGCGGTACCTTGAAGGTGTTGCGCACTTCAGCCGATCCGATATCTTTCTCTTCTTTAACCGGCTTTAGCAAGCCCACGCGCGCCGCGTTGATATCGTCTATCGCCTGGTAAATGACGCGATAGAAGCGCATGTCAACCTTTTCCTTCTTCGCAAGCTCTTTGGATTTACCCGTTGGGCGAACATTGAATCCAATGATGATTGCATCAGATGCTGCTGCCAGCTGAACATCGGTTTCGGTAATTCCACCAACTGCCGAGTGGATGATGTTGATGTGAACCTCGGACTGGTCCATCTTGCTGAACGCTTCTTTTAACGCGTCGATGGAGCCCATCACGTCGGCCTTCACAACCAAGTTCAACTCGGTGGTCTTGCCCTCTTCCATGTGGTCGAACAGCTGATCCAAGCTCATGTGAGGCTTCTGGCGTTCAGCCAGGCGCTCACGTAACGAACGCTCTTCAGCAAGTTTGCGTGCATCGCGTTCATCTTCGAACACGCGGAACTCATCGCCGGCGGTTGCCACAGAGTTCAGGCCCAAGCTCTCGGCAGGATCTGCGGGTGCAGCACTCTGGATGCGCTCACCGTGAGTTCCCAACAGTGCACGAACACGCCCCCAGCTGGTGCCGGCAACCACTGCGTCGCCTGGCTTTAAGGTACACCGCTCAACGCGCACTGTTGCCACCGGGCCCGCCCCTTAATCCAGTTTGCAT
>CAIFEG010000022.1 GCA_903789415.1 uncultured Eggerthellaceae bacterium
TTTTGACGGTCACCGGTTCGGTTGGACGAATGACAAATATTTCTCCTGCTTCAGCCTTTCTTTTAATGCGACGATACGCAAGATTGTATTCGAAATAGCGATGTTCCATACGTTCAATAAACAGGGGATAATCACGATATCGAGAGTGCGCAAGACCCATCAATCGATACGGTTTTTTGACATATCCGTCTTCACGAGTCAGCACGATCACGATTTTTTTATAGCCGGCAAGCTGCGCAAATATATAGGGCACTGAATCGCATATTCCACCGTCGAGCAGCGTCTTCCCATCGACATGAACCAACTTGCTTACAAAGGGCATGGCGGATGAAGCTTTTAAATATGTTTCTTCATGCTTGTCGTATGTCTTCCAGCAATGATAGTCTGCATCGCCTTTTTCGAGATCGCTCGAAACGCTAACAAACTGCATGGGTGATTTTCTGAGAGCATCAAATGAAAACGGTTCAATTGAGCTTCCAATCTGGTCAAACATCATGGATCCGACGACGTTTCCTGTGGCAACATAGTTGCTCATGGAAAGCCAATGCCAATCCGTGCAGTATTTACAATTGAGATATGCGGTTCTCCCGGTCGCTCCCGCGACGTAATTTACCCCTGCAAGGGCTCCGGCAGAAGTTCCCACTACCAGATCTGCGCACAGCCCCTTATCGAGAAAGAAATCTGTCACGCCAGCAGTGAAAAGTCCGCGCATTGACCCGCCTTCAAGGACGAGCGCAAAATCTTCGGTTCGGTGTCCTGTCCATGCCGGACGTGTCCCGTCGAGGGGATTTGGACCATCGGTGTGTATGGGCGTAATAGGGGATTGAGAATTCTTTACTGTGTTGGAATTTAATGTATCGGCATTTGTCTGTGCTGGTGATGTCATCTATCAACTCCGGTTATCTCCATACCAATGCTCTTTTTATGTGCGTATTATACGTCGGTTCATTACGATTGCGTAGCAGACTGCACGGAAGGAAAAAGATCGATCTGGTAATGATATAGTCGTAGTGTCAAATAGAAAAAGGAATGAATATACGCTGAAGGAGTCAATATGACAGAGGAATTGAACTCAAAAGATTTTCAGCAGAAGGTGTTGAATGCTGATCGTCCGGTGCTTGTTGATTTTTATGCAACGTGGTGCGGACCATGCAAGATGCTTTCTCCAACGGTAGACGAAGTGGCAAAAGAAGTGTCCGATCGTGCCGATGTCTATCGTCTCGACGTTGATAAGGCACCCGATGTTGCAGGTCAGTACGGGGTAATGAGCGTTCCGACGCTTATTGTGTTTAAAAATGGTCAACCGGCAAAAACATCTGTTGGTGCTGTTCCAAAGCAAAACGTTCTTGATCTTCTCGATTAGGAGTTTGTCATGATCTATGACGTCTGCGTAATAGGAGCAGGTCCTGCGGGTATGACGAGCGCGTTATATGCAGTTCGCTCTGGACTGAGTTGCGTCATGGTAGAAAAACTTGGATATGGTGGCCAGATGGCGCAAACCCCTGAGTTGCAGAATTATCCAGGTTTTCCCGAAGGCGTTAGTGGCTTTGATCTTGCTCAGGATATGGGCAAACAGGCCGAAGAATTTGGCGCAAAGTTAATCAGAGCTGAAGTAACAAATATTGATTTTTCTGCTTCGCCAAAAGTAATCTCAACGCCAAGCGGCGATATTAAGGCTCGTTCGGTTATCGTAGCATCAGGCGTAGAGAGCAGAAAACTCGGATGCCCCGGTGAAGCAGAATATGCTGGTCATGGTGTTTCATACTGCGCCACCTGCGACGGAAACTTTTTCCGTGGTAAAGATGTTGCGGTTATCGGAGGCGGCAATTCCGCTGCGGTAGAAGCCCAATATCTTGCCGGTATTTGCAAAACAGTGTATTTAGTACATCGACGCGATACGCTTCGTGCTGCCGAAATTGACGTGAAGCATTTTGCGTCGCTTGATAATGTGAAATTTGTTTTTAATTCAATCGTTGATCGTATCGAAGGAGCTGATGGCAAAGTGTCTGGTGTGTGCATTTCTAATGTATCCACAGGTGAAAAGCGCACTATTCCCGTATCTGCAGTGTTTGTTGCCATCGGCAAAACACCTGCAACCGAATTTCTCCAAGGCAACGTTGACCTCGATTCCACAGGTGCGATTCTTGCGAATGATTCGATGGCTACGTCGGTGCCAGGGGTGTTTGCTGCGGGTGATGTTCGCCAGAAGAATCTTCGCCAAGTTGTGACCGCAACGAGTGACGGAGCAATTGCTGCCAAATCTGCACTTCAGTGGTGCACTCATCATTAGCTACTCTTACATGTAAATATATGCGTATGGAACTGAATGCGCGCACCGTTGTTCTTTTATGGTGCGCGTGTTTAGTTGTGTATGCTTCGGCAAGCTTATGCAGTATGCATGCTAAAATGATCGAAGATTGCGCTATTTACCGCTTTGTTCGGTTCTGTTAAACAATAACCATTCGCATATACCATTGATTCACTTTTTGGAAGTGGTCAATGTCTGATGCGCTGTTTTATATGTAAGGAAACATTGATGTTGGAAAAGGCAAAACTTCAGAAAATCCTCGATGCCTACGATGATGTGCAGAAGCGCATGATGGACCCCGAGGTGTTGCACGATCGCAACGAGTATAACAAACTCGCAAAAGAGTATTCTGACCAGGGACCTTTGGTAAAGGACGTAAAGGCATATATCAAAGATCTCGATGATCTGTCAGATGCGAAGGTTATGCGCGGCGACCCAGAGATGAAAGAATTCGCGATTGCCGAGGTCAGCCGTCTTGAAGAAGAACTTTCCAAGCTTGAAAACGACATTAAGCTCAAGCTCATCCCGTCTGATCCCAATGATGATAAAAATACGATTGTTGAGATTCGTGCAGGTGCAGGAGGAGACGAAGGTGCCATTTTTGCTGGCGATTTGTACAAGATGTACATGCGTCTGGCAGAAGAGCGCGGCTGGAAAGTTGAAGTCTTGAACTCTTCACCTTCCGAAATGGGAGGATTTAAACTTATTCAGTTTAAACTGTCGGGCAATAAGGTTTATTCCGAGATGAAATACGAATCTGGTGTTCATCGCGTTCAGCGTGTTCCGAAAACTGAAAGCCAGGGTCGTATTCAGACTTCCACCGCTACGGTTGCCGTACTCCCTGAAGCTGATGAAGTACAGGTCAAAATTAAGCCGGAAGACCTGCGTATTGATGTCTATCGTGCAGGTGGTCCTGGTGGTCAGTGCGTGAACACCACCGATTCTGCGGTCCGCATTACCCATCTGCCAACGGGACTTGTGGTTCAATCGCAAGATCAAAAGAGTCAGCTGCAAAATAAACAGGCTGCCATGCAGGTTTTATGCGCTCGTTTGTATGAAAAAATGCAGGAAGAGCAGCGCGAAAAAGAGGGTGCAGCCCGTCGTGCACAAATTGGTACCGGAGATCGTTCCGAAAAGATTCGTACCTATAATGCCCCTCAAGATCGCGTGACCGATCATCGTATCGGATACAACGGAACATATAACGGGGTGCTTTTGGGTACCGGCGGAGCAGGCTTGAGTGAGCTTATCACCGCACTTCAAGCTGCCGATCGTGCAAAGAAACTCGAAGACTCTCTTGCTGAATAATTCAGCTATTCAATGGAGATAGCTTGATCATTAAATGAGCTTGTTTCGAGAAGACAATTTGTTGCGATAAGGAGTGTTTTTAGTGCCCCAGACCTGGACGGTACGTTCGATTCTTCAATGGATCGAGGGATATCTTGCCCGACATAATGACAAAAATCCCCGTTTGTCTGCACAATGGCTTGTAGCCGATGTTCTCGGTTGTGAGCGGCTTGATCTTTATTTAGATATGGACAGGCCGCTTCAACCCGATGAGCTTTCCCGCCTGCATGATTACACGGTACGTCGTGCAAAAGGCGAGCCGCTGCAATACATTGTGGGTGCCACGACATTCCGCAAGATTAGCGTTCGTGTGGCAAAGGGGGTCCTTATTCCTCGTCCGGAAACGGAAGTCTTAGTAAGCGCTGCGCTTGAGGAAGTTACTCCAAAACGGGCACTTGATCTATGTACCGGCTCGGGATGTATTGCATGTTCTCTTGCATATGAGGTGCCGGACTGTCATGTTGTTGCAACCGATATCAGTGATAAGGCTATTGAGCTCGCCAAAACCAATGTAGAAGCGCTTAAGCTTAATGATCGCGTCGAGGTTTATCAGGGTGATCTGGGCGAGGCGGTGCCCAAAGATTATTTTGGTACCTTTGATCTTGTCATTTCAAATCCACCCTATGTACCTACGAGCGTGCTGGGAACCTTAGACCACGAAGTTTCAGACTTTGAGCCACGTTTGGCCCTCGATGGCGGCACTGATGGGCTTGACTTATTTCGCCGCATTGTGCCGTTTGCCTACAAGGCGCTAAACGAAAACGGAGTATTTGCCTGCGAATTGTTTGAAACAGCTCTTGAGTCTGCGCGAAGGATTGCCCAAAACGCGGGTTTTCCGTTTACTCGTATGGTAAAAGATCTTGCTGGTCATCCTCGTATTCTCATTGCCCGTAAGACAAAGAAAGATCTTGATGATCTCCCCGCTCAGGCAAGCGATTCCGAAAATACTTTCCAAACCAACAATGCCACCGCTGCTCATACTGCAGTAAAAGATGCGTCAGAAGCTGATGTGTAAGATGGCTTGGTTGGTGGATAATTCTGCGCAAACCCATTTGCAATTGAAAAAGTCGTCTGAGACGGTGCCTGTGAGACCGACTCATCCCATTGAACTTGATGTTATTGCAAGTGGATCGAAGGGAAATGCATCGCTTGTCCAATGTGATGAGGACGTGTTCATGATTGATTGCGGTGTCACCCGAAAGGCATTCTTGCAAGGGTGCGCTGATGCAGATGTTGATCCGAAAGATATCCATTCGATTTTGATTACCCATGAGCATTCCGACCACACGAAGGGTTTAGGTGTGGTTCTTCGCGAGATGTCGAAACGGGGTGCCCATCCCGCGCTTTTTACTCTTGATGGAGTGCGTGAACAAATTCCCCATATCGAAAAGATTGACGGCCTGTATACCCCTGAGGTAATGGATATCAATTCCGAATTTTCTCTTGGTGCTTTGCGGGTTTCAGTTTTTCCCACAAGTCATGATGCGATGTGTCCCGTGGGGTTTCGCATCACGAGTGCCGATGATGCGCTTGGCTTTATGACTGATTCGGGATGCGTGCTCGAACAGGCAGAAGAGAAGCTGCAGAACTGTCGCATATTGGCGATTGAAGCGAATTACGATGTTGAAATGCTTAAAAATGGGCCGTATCCACAGCACCTCAAGCAGCGTATCAAATCTGATTCGGGACATCTTTCAAATGACCAATGTGCCCAAGAAGTGGCAAAATTGGCAACGCCACGCCTCGAGCACGTCATCGCCATGCACATCTCAGAACACAATAATACCTACGGACAGCCGGTTCGCGCTATTGAAGCGGCGCTGCAGCAAACAGATTTTGATGTGCAGGTGCACGCAAGTTCACAACGTCATAGTGTCATCGTGAAGTAACGTTCGTCATTTATTTCACGAGCAAGTCTACAAATTCGAATGTATTGCAATCAACAAGACCGCGATCGGTTAGGCGTAAATCGGGAATGCAGGCAAGGGAAAGCGATGCCATGGTCATAAATGGGGAAGCGATGGTACATCCGAGTTGCTTCCAGGCTTTCTCCATTTCAGCTACGCGGGCAGACATTTCTTCAGCAGGTCGGGCATCCATGAGACCTGCGATTGGAAGAGGCAACTTTGCGATTACCTGCCCGTTTTGCACTACTGCTTGGCCACCTTCGCAATCGATGAGCGTATTCGCCGCAAGCGCCATGTCAGCATCGTTTGTGCCTATCACGAGCAGATTGTGTGCATCATGAGCCACTGTCGATGCAATTGCCCCATTTTTAATACCAAAACCCTTGGTGAATCCTGCCCCAAATTTTCCCGTGTTGTGATGGCGCTCGAACACAAATGTCTTAAGAACATCTTGAGATGTGTCGCTTTCAAGGCAACCGTCGATAACAGGAATTGATATATGACGTTCAATATTGTTCGCACGAACGGGAATGACTTCCATCACGCGCACCGTCGCCTCTGTTGCACCAGGGGTAAGACCTTCGGGCGCAACACGAAATGTCCTAGGCGTAATGGTGGTGCCCACATGCATTGAATGGGTAGCCCAATCAGGATAGTCAAATGGTTTCGGATCGAATAAGGCTTTTCCGTTTTCGGCAACGAGTTCACCATCGATGAATACACGCTTGACGTCGATGTGTTGAAGGTCATCGAATAAAACAATATCAGCGCATTTACCGGGTGCGATTTGACCCAGATCGGTTTGCATATAAAAAGCCGTTGCGGTGTTAATCGTCACCATCTGGATGGCGGTGACAGGGTCGATTCCTTCTTCAATAGCCCGGCGGATGAGGTGATCGACATGTCCATGTTTTACCAACGTATGCGGATGGTTGTCGTCGGAGACAAGCAAGGCAAATCGTGTATCAACCTTTCCATCGGCGATTACTGGTGCGAGATCATGCAAATCTTGCCATGCGCTTCCTTCTCGGAGCATTCCGTACATACCAAGACGCATCTTTGCTAAAAGTTGTTCGGGACGAGTGGATTCATGACAGCTGGAAACACCTGATGCTATATAGGCGTTCAGTCCGCGATCGATATCTGTTGTCGAATAGTGTCCAGTGACGGGAAGTCCTGCTTTAAGCGTGGCATCCACTTCGCCATGGGCGTGAGGATCGGACGCTAAGATTCCAGGAAAATTCATCATCTCGCCCAAGCCCACCACGCTGTCCCAGTTCATCGTTTCAGCAATCTCGTTTGGACCAAGTGGTGCGGATCCCGTATCTTCGAACCCGGGAACGGCCGGAACGCACGAAGGAGTGGTGATCATGGCTTTTAAGGGTGCCCGTTGTGCATCTTTAACCATTAACTTCACGCCGCGCAATCCAAGCACATTACAAATTTCATGGGGATCCATATATATGCCGATAGTTCCATGGGGAACAACTGCGCGCGCATATTCGGATACTCCCATCATGGACGATTCTACGTGCATATGCCCATCGAGAAAACCAGGTGCGGCATATAATCCGTCTCCATCGAAAACCTTCGTTTCACTTCCAATGGTAAAACGTGCATCTTTTCCCACGTAGGCAATGCGTCCACAGGAGATGGCAATTTGGCAATCAGGCAAGATTTCTGCGGTGCAAACGTTGATGAGTTTGATGTTGGTGATCACCGTGTCGGCAGGCTTGCGGCCTTGGTCAACATCGGCGAGCGTTCTCGTAACTTCCCAAACTGGCTTTTTCCAAAAGCGCTTATTCATGAAGACTCCTTGGTGCGTGTGCACAGCATTACAGAAAAGATTTCTGCTTGATTACTATCAGAATGATTGTAGGTTACTTATTCGATTCATGCGAATATGCTTGTTGCAAATTCATTGAAGCCAGTCTGCAGCACGAAAGAAGCTATGAATTTCTGGAATTCTAGCTAAAACGTACGAGACCGTTGCTGTTTTGCTATTTCTTGGATTATGGAATCTTCAATGATGTTCTTAAATGGTCCAATTTCACCAAAGTCTTCTTTGTTTGATGCACGAACCTTGCGAGAATAGTAAGAAAGAATAGCTCCGGTATAAAAGACGGACAAAAACTTTATATTCTCTTTTGGGAGGTATCTATTTGATAAGGTAAATTCAATATCATGCTGTATTGCAGGTGTATAAAGCTTGTACAAATACGACATGAGTCCCGAAGGGGAAGAATCGGAAAGAGCTTGACTATAAAAATTTTGTTGTTTTAAAAACACCGTATCAAGTGTCTTCATAAATCCCGACCCATCGAGTTGCCGAACACCTTCTTTTATAAAGGTGTAATAGGGCATACCAAAAAATGGATCATTTTCATCCTTCGGAAACACAAGTTCTTTTTCACTAAAATTACGACGTAATTCATCAGAGATATTATTTCGAAAAATCCAAATTATGAGAGAATTTTTATCGCGAAAATGATAGTAGAACGTTTTGCGATTTTTCTTTGATGCTTGAACAATATCAGATACCGATATTTTAGACATGGGTTTCTGCTCAACTAAGTTGATAAAAGCGTTTGCGATAAGCTTTTCAGTTTTTTCAGATGACATGTCACACCTCTAATTACTTGTGAACTATGGCTAAGCACGATCACTTTGGTACGAGTCTTTTTGGTACTTCTGACTATAAATAAACGAATTTTGTAATCTGTCCTAAATATTTATCCAAATTTTAGTTCTTTAAATAAAAAATATCAGTATTTAAATCAAAATGATAAAGATATAATGGACAAAAATATTGATTGTGTTGCACATATTTCAATTTTGCATGGATCATTTTTAAATTTTGCATAGTTCATTTACACATTTTGTTTGATATGACCGTTTAAGAGTCGAAGTCAGTTTTTTACACTTAAAACGTATTAAGAATCTGCCAGGGTATATAAATACTTAACTCTTTGGGACTGATTTTTAATCACAGTAAGGTAGCTTGTCTGACTGAAAGGCGCGGGTGTGCAACCTAGCGCAACAATAACGGCAGGAAAGGACATTCATGAATATTCTCGTAGCATGCAAAATCGTTCCTGATGATCAGGACATCACAGTTGCGAGTGATGGCTCTCTCGATAGCTCTCGCGCTCATGAGATTGTTTCTCAGTACGACTTAAATGCTATTGAAGCAGCAGCTCAGCTCAAAGAGGCAAATGAGGGTTCCACACTCAAGGCCATCAGTGTTGGTCCCAAGAAGGCAGATGACTCAAAGACAAAGAAGGACATCTTGTCTCGTGGGGTCGATGAGCTATATCTCATGGCTGACGATTCTTTAGCAGATCTCGATTCTCGTGCAACTGCAACAGAGCTTGCAAAACTTGTGAACAAAGCGGGTGATTGGGACGTAATCATCGTTGGTGATGGCTCAGCTGATGATTATGCGAAACAAACTGGTGTTCAATTAGCATGTGCACTTGATGTTCCGTACGTTGCTGGCGCTACCAATCTTTCTTTCCAAGAAGGAAATCTTGAAATTCAGCGCAACTTAGAATCCGAATCTGAAGATATTGAACTTGCGGTTCCCGCAGTTGTTTCTGTCTCTCCTGAAATCGCGGAGCCACGTATTGCAGGTATGCGTGACATTTTGAAGGCTGGAAAGAAACCTCAAAATGTCGAAGCAGCTGAAGAGAAACCAGAAGAATCTATCGAAACTGTTTCTATTAAGGCTCCAAAACAAGCAGATCGCAAACAAGAAGTGTTTGACGCGTCCGATGGTGAAGGCCTGGACAAGTTTGTCTCTGCCGTTAAAGAAGTTCTCTAGAAAGGACGTCAAGCATGAATGCATTTGTACTTGCAGAAACTGAAAATGGTGCGCGTGAACTTTGTGCTGGCGCTCGCCAAATCGCAGATGAGGTTACACTTTTTACTTTTGGTAATGCAGTGACAGGCGTTGCTGATAAATGCCTCCATTTACAGATCCCTGAAGATGCCATTGCTGATGATGCATATCCATCAGTAAATGAAAGCTTCGATGCATCTGGAGCAAAGGTTGTTTTGGCTGAGCCAACGGTTCGAGTAACAAGTCTGGCTGGTCGTTTGGCTGCTCACGCAAACACTGCGGCGGTCCCTGGTGTTAATGCTCTCAAAGACGGGGTAGCCACAAGTGTTTACTTCGGTGGTACTGGAGTAAAAGAGTCAAAGCCTGAAACGGATGTCTCTGTCTATTTGATTTCTGCGGGAACGTTTGACGGAACGCAGGCAACGGGTACGGACACGGTTGAAGAAGTCGAATTTAAGGCTCCTGAAAAATTAGCAGTTAAAAAAGGTACCGCGGCTCTTCCTAAGTCTGATATCGATCTTGCAAGCGCTGACAAAATTGTTGCTTGCGGTCGTGGTTTCGCAAAAGAAGAAGACCTTCAGCTTGCACGTGATTTTGCTTCAAAAATTGGTGCTGAGGTTGCATGCTCACGTCCTCTTTCTGAAGGAGTGAATTGGTTCCCTCGCGAAGCATATGTAGGTGTTTCTGGAGCGGTTGTAAAACCTGATGTTTATTTTGCTGTAGGAATTTCTGGTCAGATGCAGCATATGGTTGGCTGCAATGATTCAGGCACGGTTATTGCCATTAATTCTGATAAGAATGCACCAATATTTAAACAATGCGATGTAGGCATTGTCGGTGATCTGAAAGACGTTCTTCCCGCACTTACGAAGGCACTTTAAACCATATAAGCGAATTGATGTGAGGGGGAAAAATGGCAGACCAAGAGCCTGATTTCGATATTATTGTTGTTGGATGCGGATGTGCAGGGGCTGTTGCTGCGTACACTGCAGCTCAGGCAGGAAAATCTGTTTTAGTTGTTGAACGTGGAGAGTATTCCGGGGCGAAAAATATGACCGGCGGTCGTATTTATTCGCATGCTCTTAAGAAGGTTTTCCCTGATTTCGAAAAAGAAGCTCCTGTTGAACGTAAAGTTACTCATGAGCGTATCGCTATGATGGATCCAACGGCAAATATGACCGTAGACTTTACCAGCGACAAGCTTTCCCAAGAGGGAAAAGATTCATATACCGTTCTTCGCGCGCCATTTGATCAGTGGCTTTCGAGTAAAGCTGAGGATGCGGGTGCCGAAATAATCAACGGCATCGCAGTAGAACAGCTCATAAAAGATGACGCTGGTCGTGTGGTGGGCATTAAAGCTGGCGAAGATGAGATTACAGCTTCTGTAGTGATTGTTGCTGAAGGCGCAAACAATTTACTTACCGAGCGTTGCTTGGGAGCAAAGCGCCCAACTCCTGATGAAATGGCCGTGGGTATCAAAGAGGTCTTCCAACTTCCCTCCGATCAAATTGAACAGCGTTTCTTGTGCCCTAAAGGTGAAGGTGCTGCAATGCTGTTTGTTGGTGATTGCACACACGGAAGAACTGGTGGTGGCTTTTTGTACACCAACAAGGACTCCATCTCGCTTGGACTGGTTGCTACCATTTCTCAGATTGAAAAAGCCGATAACCCAACTCCAATCTATCAGATGCTTGATGATTTTAAACATCATCCTGCCGTTGCCCCCATTATCGATGGCGCTAAGCTCGTAGAACATTCTGGCCATTTAGTTCCAGAGGGCGGATACAATATGGTTCCGCAGCTTGTCTATGATGGTTGCCTTGTGGCAGGTGACGCAGGTATGCTTTGCATGAACCTTGGTTATCAGGTTCGTGGCATGGATTTTGCCGTTGAATCTGGTCGCATAGCAGGAGAAGTTGCATGCAAGGCCATCGATGCTAAAGATACAAGTGCCACAGGCCTAGCGTCGTATAAGACGCAGCTTGAGCAGGGATTTGTTCTTTCTGACCTTAAGACATTTAGCGCTTGGCCCGAGACGATGCTTGACTGGAAACGCATGTTTACCGAATATCCCAAGGCTGTTGAGGGCATCTTTAACGCCATGTTTGTAGTTGACGGCCAAAATCAAAAGCATCTGAAAGAACGCATTAAACCAATCATTAAAGAAATGGGTACCTGGAAGACATTAAAAGAAGTGAGAGGAGCTCTGAAGGCACTATGAGCGATATAAATCCGATCACCGTAAATGTCGATGCGGCTATTGCACTCAATAAATACAATGTCGATGAGGAAAATGCTCATATTGAACTTGTAGACAATCCCGATGATGAAGAGTTTAAAAAACTTGTTCGTTTATGCCCAGCGGGTTTGTACAAGATTGATAAAGATGGCAATAAAACGTTTGATTATGCAGGCTGTCTAGAGTGTGGCACATGCCGAATTGCGTGCGAATCTACTATTTTGAAAAAGTGGGATAATCCTCAACCAGGCATGGGCGTTGAATATCGTTTTGGTTAGATGAAAGTAGAATTAAGTTAAACTGTCTTACGGTCGTTTGGCGCATACTATGCCCAAACGACCTTTTTGCTTTAGGGTGTTTACATCGATTTAGCAGACAAATTTTGCGGCATGTATATAAAGAAGGCGCAACGTTTTAATAAGGGAGACATTGCGATGGATTTCGATCTTACTGAGGAACAAAATAACATCATTGAATCTTTTACCAATTTTTCAAGAAAGTGGTTTGATAAAAACAATTTAGCTCAATGGCAGAATGACCAAGGTTTACCTGACGATGTTTGCCAAGCCTTTGTAAATTTGTACTGTAAGTTTATACCGCTTGATATTTCACACGCTCATTCTGAAATCACGTTGTCTCAAGTGCTTATCCTTGAAACACTTGCGCGATGCTCTGGGACAACATTGCCCTTCTATTCTGATATGCTTAGTTTGCGGATTATCCAGCAGTTTAGCAACCAACAGCAGTTCATGCCGATTCTCTCAAATTATAGAAAAACAGGGCGACTTCCTTTTGCTTTAGCTATTACTGAGCCATCTGCGGGAAGCGATACGATGGGCATGAAATGTTGTGTACAAACTGTTGATGGTCAACTTACGCTCAACGGTCAGAAAACATTTGTAGTAAATGGTGAATATGCCCCGCATCTAATGGTAGTTGCTATAGATAAAGATTCACGTTCTAAAGATAAGTATCCTGCCCTTTCATTCTGGCTCTTACCCCGAAATTTACCTGGGATCAGGGCATATCCTGTTGCTAAAATCGGTCAGAATATGCTTCCTTTTGCAAACTTAGTTTTCGAAGATGTCCCGCTAAAAGAAGAATATCGGCTTCATTCTGAAGTGCGCGCCGGTTTCCCGCAACTTTTCCACCTTTTTGAAATCGGTCGCATTATGGTGTGCGCCGAATCACTGGGACTTGCAAATGCTGCAATGGATGATGCAGTACGCTATGCAAAGAAGCGTAAGGAATTTGGCCACTACATTTCGGAGTTTCAGCAAATTGATCAGATGATTGTCGATATGCAAGTGAAAATTGATAATATGCGTTCTATGACATACAAAGCTGCTTGGGATATTGATAAGCGCAGTCCAAGACGACGTCTTTCTACTGCATTGGCTAAACGGTATGTTCCAAGGGCTGCGACGGAAGTTGCAAGCGATGCGCTACAAATTTTAGGTGGTCGTGGATATACCGAAGATGAACGGGTAAGTTGGATTTGGCGTGATTGCCGTGGTAATCAAATCTCTTTAGGGACTGATCAAATAATGGTACGTATCGCTACGCCTCTTATTTTGGACTCATATAATGATGAAGATTCTTATACAGAATAATTTGACTTATGCAGACATTAGCTACAAATAGGGATGTGAATGTATTTACGCCAGGTTGCGTCGTATCTGTTGATATGGGCGCGAGTAAAATAGCGGCGGCACTCGTAAGTTACTCCGAAGCGGGTGTTGCTCCTACGGTTGCTCACCGCGTGGTGTTGCCCACCCGTTGTGCAGAAGGTGGACAGGCGGTAATGAAATCTATAGAACATGCTGTTCAGACGGTAATTGACCATTCGGGCACTGTGACTGTAGCGGAAGGTGAGAGCGCGCAAATCACCAGTCAAGAAGTCACCAGCCAAGATAACAATTATGTGCCTCTTGAGGGCATAAGCGTATGTGCCGCTACGTCAATCAATGCGTTTGATGGTTCGGTTCTTAATTCCAATGGGGTTATCGAGCACTGGACGGGCATGCCGATACGTGCAAACCTTGAGGATCGGTTCCATCTTCCGGCAAATGTCTTAGGCGATGTGCAGGCACACGCCTTGGGCGAAGCACGTTGGGGCGCATCAAAAAATGCATCACTCAGTCTTTGCGTTGCACCTGGTACGGGCGTGGGTGGAGGCATCGTGATTGATGGGCGTCTGCTTAAGGGCTCGCATGGTATCGCTGGTCACGTGGGGCATGTGTTATCGCCTTTTGCCAAAGACCTACGATGTGCATGTGGGTGCATGGGGCACATCGAACCGCTTACAAGCGGTCCGGGAATCGGGGCATTATACCAAGGAGTTACCCTTGATGATCCCCATTTTGATCCCACCATTGACGGGGCGGAAGTTTCTCGGCGCGCGAACCATGGGGATACGCATGCTCAACAAATCATAAAAGAAGCTGGGTTTGCGCTCGGTCAAACTTCTGCTTCATGTGCAAATATCCTCGATCCTGATGTGGTGGTACTCTCAGGTTCGGTATGCAAGGCAGGACAGGCATGGTTTGATGCTTTTTGTGAGGGATATCACACTGAAGCATTAGCTCCGGTACAAGATATCCCTATTGTTCATGCACAATTAGGCGATGATGCACCCTTGATTGGTGCTGCCGAAGATTTATTAGATGCTCTTGCTACGAATAACTTACAAGGAAAGGCAAGCGTACATAACAGATGATCATGCAAGTAGAACACCTGGGGAAATCCTTTGGTGATCGCGTTTTATTTTCAGATGTGACGTTCAAACTCGAATCGCATGACCGCCTAGGGCTTGTTGGACCGAATGGTGCGGGTAAAACGACCATGATGAATATTATTTCAGGTCGTGAAACGCCTGATGAAGGACGTGTCTTGTTTGCAAAGGGAGCCACCGTTGGATATTTGGAACAAGAAGCGATCGAAATGGAAGATCGCTCCATTTTCGACGAGGTGCTTTCAAGTCAAACAGAAGTATTAAAAGCTTCGAAACGGTTGCATGAACTTGAGAATAGCTTGGGCTCGAACCCGTCTGAGCAAGACCTTGCTGCATATGGACGCGCTCGTGAAGTATATGAGCGTCTTGGTGGATATTCAATTGACGCGAAAGTTCGCGCCGTTCTTTTTGGCCTTGGGTTTAAAGAAGAAGATTTATCAAGATCTACAAAAGAGTTCTCCGGTGGTTGGGAGATGCGTATTGCCTTAGCGAAGCTTCTAACCAGAAATCCTGATGTACTTCTGCTGGACGAGCCCACCAACCATCTTGACCTCGAAAGTGTCGAATGGCTAGAAACTTTTTTGCGCAGTTATACGGGAACTGTGATGCTGATCAGTCATGATCGTGACTTTATGGATCATGTGGTCACGCGCATAGCAGATCTCGACAACAAGCATGTCACCATATATGAGGGCAATTATTCAAAATATCTACAGCTCCGCAAGGCCCGTATTGAACATCTTCGTGTGCTTGCGAAAAAGCAACAAGCGGATATTGCACATATGGAAGCGTTCATAGAAAAATTCCGCTACAAGCCAACGAAGGCACGCCAGGTTCAAGATCGCATTAAAAAGCTCGAAAAGATTGATCGCATTGTGGTGCCTGAGGAAAAGAAATCGGTACATTTCAACTTTCAGCAACCCCCTCGTACCGGGGATTTGGTTGTAAAAGCTGATCACCTTCAGAAAAGGTACGGCGACAAAGTGGTGTATCAGGATGCATCGGTGCGCATCTATCGCGGCGATAAGATCGCGCTTGTGGGGCCCAACGGTGCAGGTAAATCGACGCTCTTAAAGATGCTTGCGGGAGTTACAAAACCTGACAAAGGCATGATTTCTTATGGTGCCCATGTCACGAAAACCTATTATGCGCAGCATCAACTTGAAGAGCTCAATGCGGGAAATACCGTCTATGAAGAGCTTGCTTCTGTTGCGCCTGGATGGACCATGTCTCAGGTTCGTACCTTGTTAGGTTCTTTCTTGTTCCATGGTGAAGATGTCGATAAAAAGGTGTCGGTGCTCTCTGGTGGAGAGAAATCTCGGTTAGCATTGGCAAAAATGCTCGTAGCCCCGCGTCCGCTGCTTTGTCTTGATGAACCGACAAACCACTTGGACATCGCCAGCTGCGACATCTTGGAGCAGGCACTCAAACATTTTGAAGGCACCATCTTACTTATCACGCATGATCGCCACCTCATTCGAGCAATTGCAAATCGTGTGATTGAAGTGCGTCCAGGGGGTGCACTTATCAATTTTGATGGTGGATGGGATTACTACGAATACAAGAGCCAGAAGATGGCTGAAGAGGCTCAGCGTCAAAGTGCCGAAAAGGTTTCCTTACCCTCGAATAGTGCGGCTTCCGCAGGAAGCTCAAATAAGAATATTCGTGTGAGTTCTCATGAGACCCCGACTGCAAAAAATGCTTCGGCTTCTGCAGCTCGCACGCAAAATAGTTCCGCTGACATACATGGAAGCGACCAGCCCAAATCTAAGGGACTTACAAAAGTACGGGGAAGTGCTCCAAAAACCAAGGAACAGAAACGTCGCGAGGCGCAGGCGCGCAATCGTGCCTATGCGAAAAGCAAGACACAACGAGCGCGCTTGAGGCAACTCGATGCCGAGATGAAAAGAGATAACGCACGCATGAAAGAGATTTTGGCACAGCTTGCCGATCCTGACTTTTATACCCATGAAGATCAAGCAAGCGATGTCATTGCAGAACATGCAAAGCTCAAGGCGCGCATCGAAAAAGATGAAGATGAATGGCTTGAGCTTGAAACACAAATCGAAGATGAAGTTGCACGTCAGAAGGCAGCAGAATAATGGCGCTCAATATCGTGTTATTTGAACCCGAAATTCCCCAAAACACCGGCAATATTGCACGTACGTGTGCCTGTACTAATGCGCATCTCCACCTGGTTGAACCTATGGGATTTCATCTCACGGAACGCCGGCTTGCGCGTGCAGCGATGTCGTATTGGAATGACATCGAAATCACCCAATGGTCCTGCACGCAAGAGTTTTTAGATGCCCATAAAGGTGCAGATCTTCACTTTTTTACCGGTCGCACACACAATATTTATTCCGATGCGGTATATAAGGACGAGACGTTTTTGATCTTCGGTCGTGAAAGTCGGGGAATTGATCCTGAAATTCTCAAAGCACATGCAGATCAGTGTGTGAGAATTCCGATGGCTGAAGGAGAAGATAGTCTTAATGTATCAAACACCGTTGCGATTGCGGCATATGAGATAATGCGTCGTAATGGTTTTCGAAATCTCGTTTCATAAGGGAATGGTTTACTTTTTATATGTCTAATTCACAGGTAATTGCATATTATATTTGCGCAATCATCAGCTTTATTCCGGCTATCGTTTTTCACGAAATTGCGCATGGATATGCGGCATACAAAATGGGGGATCCGACGGCAAAGCAGGCGGGACGTCTCTCGGTCAATCCACTTCGCCATATCGATCCATTTGGAACCGTAATTCTGCCGTTGCTCCTGATGGTGCTCAATGCTCCTATTTTTGGATATGCAAAACCAGTTCCATACAATCCTGCATACTTTAAAGATAAGCGTAAAGGGGATTTGATTGTGGGATTTGCAGGCCCTGCGGCAAATCTCGCCATGACGGTCATTGCAGCTCTTATTTGTTGGGCTCTGCTTCCGGTGGCAAATACCCTTGCCTCTTCGAGCATTATTTTTGCTTATTTCTATTACATGTTTTTGCCGTTGTTTGCATTTACCAATATGTGCTTGCTGTTCTTTAATATCTTGCCGATCCCACCGCTCGATGGTTCAAGCATCTATATCTATCTGATTCCAAAAAACAAAATACATGTGTATTACCAGATAGAGCGCTATGCGATGCCTATCTTTATGCTGCTGCTTTTGGTAATTCCGTATATTTTACCAATCAACCCCATTGGCGCATATATGAATTTCTTTGCAGGAAATCTGACAAGATTGATGTTCCCACCTGCGATTGCTTCACCGATTTAACCAAATCTTTATAAAGTGTTCCTATACTTGCGTATATATGAGAATAGAAAGGGTAACCATGGATTCAAAGACGACCGAAGGTCAGTCTACACGTGTCGATGAAGATGCTATAAATGCCGCAAAAGCTCATGTCACCCCCAAAGAAAAAATAATTTTGACGGGTGATCGTCCTACGGGAAGGCTTCATCTGGGACATTATGTAGGCTCGCTACGCGAGCGTGTGCAGATGCAAAATTCTGGCGACTATGACCGTGTTTTCGTCATGATCGCCGATGCACAAGCGTTAACTGACAATGCTCACAATCCTGAAAAGGTTCGTCAAAACGTCTTAGAGGTAACCCTGGACTATTTAAGTGTGGGAATCGATCCTGAGAAAACCTGTATCTTTATCCAGTCTCAGATTCCCGAACTTTTCGAACTGACCAGCTATTATATGGATCTGGTTACCGTTGCGCGCGTGCAGCGCAACCCGACGGTCAAAAATGAAATTCGCCAGAAGAATTTCAACGCGGATGTGCCGCTGGGCTTTTTCTGTTATCCCGTTTCACAAGCGGCTGACATCACTGCCTTTAAAGCGACGACGGTCCCCGTAGGTGAAGATCAACTGCCGATGCTTGAGCAGGCACGTGAAATCGTGCACTCCTTTAATACAACGTATGCGCCGGTGCTTATTGACCCCGTGGCTGTTGTGCCCACCGATGCGGCAGCCAAGCGTCTTCCAGGTATTGATGGTAAGGCAAAAATGTCGAAGAGCCTTGGCAACTGCATCTTTTTATCAGATGATGCAGAAACCGTTTCGAAAAAGATAAAGATGATGTATACCGACCCCGATCATCTGCGTGTATCTGATCCGGGTAAAGTTGAGGGAAATACCGTCTTTAGCTATCTTGAAGCGTTTGCGACCGACGAGGATTTCGAAGAGTTTTGGCCTGAATACCAAAACTTGCAAGAGCTCGAGGACCACTATAAGCGCGGTGGCTTAGGTGATATGCCCTGTAAGCGTTTTTTGGACAAGGTACTTCAGAAAAATCTCGATCCAATTCGCAATCGTCGAAAAGAGCTCGAACAGGATATCCCTGCTATCTATGACATGCTTCAGGCGGGAAGTAGGAAGGCGGAAGCAGTTGCTGCGCAAACACTTTCTGAAGTGAAGGATGCAATGCGCATCAATTATTTCAACGATTCTGAATTAGTTTCCGATCAGTCAAAACGCTATCAGAAGTAGGCCTGGCACACATTGTCATATCGAGTTCGAACAGGGAATTTTGAAGGGCCGTTTGACTTACTGTTGTACCTGGTAAGCCGTCAACGGGTCGATATTGGTTCGGTTTCTATTTCGGAAATTGCCGACCAATATGTCGACGAAGTCTCCCGCATGAAAAAGCTCGATTTAAATGTTGCGAGTGATTTTTTGTTGGTGGCCTCGACCCTGCTCGAAATCAAGGCGCATAGTCTTTTGCCTGATGAAAAAAGCGATACCGATGATGAAATTCGTGAAATGGAGCCCGAGCAGGCCCGTCGCGCACTCATTGAAAAACTTTTGGTGTATAAGCAATTTAAGAATGTTTCTGCAGCGTTTGAAGAGCGGCTTGAAAACGAGAGCCATGTTTTTACGCGTCCGTTTGGCCCCAATCAATCCCTTCTGCATGTGATGCCCGATTATTTGGAGAATGTTTCCCTAGATCAATTGGCAAAAACATGTGCTCAGGCTCTTGCGCGCCGCGATCGTTTCTTGCTTGAAAGTGACCATATTGCCCGAAAGCCTATCCCTGTTGAGACGCATGTGCAATCGATCTACCATCGCCTCACGCGTGATAAAACTGTTCATTTTCAATCGTTGGTCAATAACCAGACACCCACCCCAATTGTGGTTGTTACTTTTTTGGCAATCTTGGAACTCTATAAACGCAACCTTGCAGATGTTCGGCAAGATACGGCGTTTGGTGACATTGTTATTACCTATAAAAATGCGCCATCGCCAAAGGAGGAGTCTCACTAAATGTTTGGAGATCTAGAAAAAGATCAACTTCAATGTGCGATTGAAGCAATGCTTTTCGTAAGTGATCAGCCAACATCAACGACTGCTTTAGCCGAGGCGCTCGATTGTGATGATGAACTGGTACAGACTGCATGTATGCACCTACAAGCGCATCTGCAAGAGGAGAACGCGGGCATTCAACTTCGCGCGGTTGCGGGTGGATGGCAGTTGTGTACGCATCCGGCGATGCATGAGCTGCTCGAACATTATGTGTTGTCATGGGAGCGACATACTCTCTCTCAAGCAGCGCTCGAAACGCTTTCTATCATTGCCTATACCCAACCCGTTACGCGTGCAGGGGTGGCAAGTATTCGTGGGGTGAATTCCGATAGCTCCATAAGTTCTCTTATTGAAAAAGGGTATGTGCGCGAAGCAGGTGTGCAGGATAGCCCAGGAAATCCGGTGCTCTATCGCACCACACAAACGTTCCTCGAGCGCTTTGGGCTGAATTCTTTAAAGGATTTGCCTGATCTGCAGGCATATGCGCCCGATGAAAAGACGCGTGCGTATATCGAAAAGCGGCTTTCGACGCCTCAATCTTCAATGGAGTTTGATTCTGAGATCGATGATAGCGAAGATGAGGAATCCGACGAAGAATATCAAGACCAGAAGCCAGACGAGGGACCTGGCGGTTCTGAAAATCCTGCGCCTTTACAATCTGAGGAAACTATTGATACAAGCCATGAAACAGAGGACGAATCAGTGAAGTCGAGCGAACTTCAGCAGCGCTTACGCAAGGCAGCTACGGATGCATTTGCCAAGGCAAGCGGTATAACAGATAAGGTTGATTTTGATGAACTCAGATTTGATGAAGGTGACGATGAATGAGACCTCAACAGGCTACCGCTGCAGATCATGAGTCGGCTCAAACTGCAGCAGACAGTCACCCAGATCAAATGCGCCTTCAGCGGTTTATTGCTCGTTCAGGAGGCCCGGGCCGTCGTGCAGCCGAACGCCTCATTTTGCAAGGACGTGTCAAAGTAAATGGCAAAGTCATTGACCAGATGGGCGTAAAAGTTACTCCGGGGGTCGACCAAGTTACCTTAGATGGAACCGTTCTTGAACTTCCTGATTCAAAAGTTGTGTTTGCTCTCAACAAACCCGTTGGGTATGAATGCTCGATGCGCCCCGAAACGACGCACCCTTCGGCCGCAGAGCTCATTCCTCGCGATCAATACAAGGGACTTGTCCATGTTGGGCGTCTCGATGTGGCTACGACAGGGATTATTCTGTTCACCAATGATGGTGATCTCTGTGCTCGTTTGCTTATGCCAAAATATGGCGTGGTGAAAAGTTATCGTGCGATTGTGCGTGGTTGGTTTGAAGGTGATGAGCTTTCAAAACTTCGCGCGGGTGTGAAATGGCACAATGTGCAATACAGCCCGCCGCATGTTGATGTTGTTGAACAAAACGACATCGCAAAAGCTTCAAAGCGATTCCATCGCAACATTATCGTTTTGCCGCATGGAGCAAAAACCGAAATGACGACGATAAAATCCTTGCAGAGATTTGATCATGTGCGTCTCCCTCGAAAGACAACCGTCCTGCGCATCAGTGTTCACGAAGGTCATAACCATGAAGTTCGTAACATGTGTGCCGCTGTGGGTCATCCTGTCATAGAGCTTCAGCGACTTTCGTTTGGACCAATTAATGTCAACGATATTCCCGTGGGAACATATAGGCAAATTGTTGGATCCGAGCTCCAACAGCTTTACCAAGTTGTAGGGCTTCAATGATAGAATGCTTTTGTAGAGTGAATTGATCTTAGAAATCCATTACGCCGAGAGGAGTAAATTGTGTCTCAGTCAACTGATGAAAATGTTGTTAAAGTGTCTCCTTATGAGGGAACTTTAAGAGGATCGGTTCAAGTTCCTGGAGATAAATCTATCTCGCATCGCAGTATTTTATTCTCGGCTATGGCTGAAGGAACGTCTCGTCTCACCGGCGTCTTAGACTCTGAAGATGTACGGTCCTCGATCCGTGTTGTCCAAGCCTTGGGCGCTGAAGTATCACTTGAAAAGCAAATTGATGGATCACTTTCAGGAGGTATCACCGGCTGGGGGAGCAAAGGTCCTGAGCGTCCTGAGGTTGAGCTGTATTGTAAAAATTCAGGAACCACGGCACGTCTGCTCATGGGGGTCTTAGCACCCTGGGATATTACCGCTACAATTTCTGGCGATGCGTCCTTATCAAGGCGGCCGATGCGTCGCATTACCGCACCATTGATGATGATGGGTGTGCATTTTTCCCCTGAAGAAGCATCCAAACTTCCGATCAAGGAAACAGGAACCCGTTCGCTTAAAGCAATTTCTTATAATTCTCCTATGGCATCTGCTCAACTTAAGAGCGCCATTTTGCTTGCGGGACTCGGTGCTGATGGCGAAACGACAGTCATTGAGCCATATCCTTCCAGAAATCATACCGAATTGATGCTTCCAGAATTTGGCGCACGCACCACGGCAGGCGAACGAACCGCTTCTGTTTTTGGCCCGGTAACCTTGCACGCCGCCGAAGTGGATGTACCCGGAGATCCATCTTCTGCCGCATTTTTGGTTTGCGCAGCCATGCTTATCCCTGGTAGTTCGATTCAAATCGAAAATGTTGACCTGAATACGGCACGAGTGGGATTCGTGCGTACCCTTGAGCGTATGGGCGGCGAGGTTTCTGTTCGAAGTGTGGGGCTCGCTGGCAAAGAACCGTATGGAGTTATTTCTGCTAGTTATACCGAAGGTCTTCATGGATGTGAGATTCCTGCCGATAAGATTCCGTCTGAAATTGATGAGGTGCCAATTCTCTCGCTTGTTGCGGCCCGTGCACGCGGCATTACCGTGTTCCGTGGCATCAGTGAGCTTCGCGTGAAAGAAACAAATCGCGTTAAAGCCGTTATGGATGGCTTAGGTCAGATGGGCGTCGACAGTTGGGTTGAGGGTGAAGATCTGTTCATTGAAGGTCAGCCGAACTTAAAGATGCCAAAAGGCCTTGTCTTTGAATCAAACAAAGATCATCGACTTGCTATGACGTGGGCTATTGCGGGTCTCACGGGCGATCAGCCTGTTTCAATCCGTGATTTTGACTCGGTGAAGGTAAGCTTCCCTCAATTCATGAAAAAGCTGGAGGAACTCGAGCGATGATTATTGCTATCGATGGTCCTTCAGGTGCAGGTAAGTCTACGGTAGCAAAAACCGTTGCGAAAAAGCTTCATTTTAGTTGTCTAGATACGGGGGCAATGTATCGTTGTGTGGCGTGGCAAGCGCTTACCAACGGTGTTGCTCTCGATGATGAGCAGGGTTTAACCAAAATCGCCCAAACATATCCAATCTCATTTTCTTCCGAGGCTACTTCTTCAGGTGAAGGTGTAGCCCCACAGAAAAAAGTGTTTATGGGAGATGTTGACGTTACCGATGCGATTCGAACTTCCGCCGTTGATCGTGCGGTGAGCCCCGTATCGGCGGTTCCTGGGGTTCGTAAAGCTCTCATTGAACAACAACGTCGCATTGGAAAAACAGGCAATTTCGTCGTCGAGGGTCGCGACATCGGAACCACGGTATTCCCCGATGCCCAGGTAAAAGTATTCCTCACGGCAAGCGATGAGGTGCGTGCGCATCGTCGTGTTCGCCAGAATATTGATCGCGGAATTGGATCAATAGATTTTGAAGAGGTCCTCAAAAATCTTCAGAGTCGCGATGATGTGGATTCCCATCGTGCGGCCTCTCCGTTGCGTGCAGCAAAAGATGCGGTGGTCATAGATTCGACGCATAAGTTTATTGAGCAAGTAATCGATGAAATATGTGATTTAGCGCGTAAGGCGGCGGCTCAAAAGTGAGCTATGATGAGCAACTTTGGGATAGGAACTTATACGGAAAAGATCGGACAAACGAAGCTCCTCACTGGTTTGGAAACATCGCTTATGTGATTGTGGCGTTGATCTGCAAAATTGTTTGCCGCTATCGGGTACGAAATCGGCAGGTCTTGCGTTCGATGAAGGGGAAAACGGGCGCGGTTGTCGTCGCGAACCATAAATCATTTTTAGACCTTGCATTTCTTTTCTGTGCGGCACGTCCTTCTCAATGGATCCGTTTTATGGGTCGCGATAATCTTTTCCACGGATTTGGTGGCCGCATATTAACCCTTCTAGGAGCGTTTCCCGTCAAGAGGGATTCCGCGGATACCAGTTCTATCAAACGCGCAGTTCGCATGCTCAAAAATCAGGAACTCGTCGGTATATTTCCCGAGGGAACACGCAGGAATCGTGGAAGTGAAGAACCAAAGGTTCATGCAGGTGCTGCGCTTATCGCGCGGATGGCGAAAGTTCCCATGATCCCGTGTGCTATTCGCAATGATGAAAAGGTCAAGCAAAAGGGTCAGCCGTTTATCCATTGGCCCACGGTCTATGTGGTTTTTGGCAAGCCGCTGTATGTACACTGGTTTAATTTTCTTCCTCATCGCAAACGCCTAAAGGCAATGACGTGGTATGCCCTCAGGGAATGCTATGCACTTGACCGAGATGTCGCCCCTGAGACGGTAGATATGAAGGAGCTCTTTCCCGACGAAGAAGACTTCAGCGATGTTTTTGCGGATAAAGTACTTACCGAAGATGGGTTTAAGGATTTGCATCCTCAGCCTGCGGGCGATCCCTCTCAAACGTCGAAACCCACAAATTCTGATACAATAGCTCATTCAATTTCATAAAATTGTATTTGATGAGAAATTCCCTTTAGTAGAAGTTCCCTTTATGACTTTATGAGGTGGACATCGTGAAAATTATTATGGCCGCATATGCAGGTGCTTGCTATGGCGTAAAACGTGCCTTAGATCTCACGAACGAAGCTGCAGAAAAAGCTCATTCGGTACAAACTTTAGGGCCACTTATTCATAATCCGCAGGTGGTCGCCGGGCTTGAACGAAAAGGTGTTTCAGTTGCGGACACCCCTAAAGATATTTCATCCGATTGCATTGTCATCAGGAGCCATGGCGTAACTCCTGATGTGATGAAACAAGTCAAAGAATCTGGGGCAACCATCGTTGATGCCACATGCCCGCATGTTATGCGTGCCCAAAAAGCCGCTGCGCGCATGGGGTCTGAAGGCAGAACGGTCGTGGTTGTAGGGGAGGCTCATCACCCCGAAGTTCAAGGTCTAGTTGCATGGGCGCGCCAAGCGGGTCATAGAGTTGTTGTCGCGTCTCGCGCAAAAGATTTACCGCAAGATTTAAGCGATCCTATCGGAGTCGTCGTTCAGACAACGCAAATGCAGCAAAAATTAGACGAAGTTGTCGACGAACTTCAGCGCCGTGGGCTCCATCCAGAAGTGAAAGATACGATATGTGCGGCCACGTCGCAACGGCAAAATGCAGCTCGTAAGGTTGCACATGAAGTCGATGCCATGGTGATTATTGGTGGTCATAACTCTTCGAATACCACCAGGCTTTTTGAGATCTGCAAACAGATTGTTCCGAAGTCTTTTCAAATTGAAACCGCATCTGAACTCAATCCGAAAGATTTTGAAGGCTGTCAGACAGTGGGTGTCACCGCAGGTGCTTCAACACCGGATAATGAAATTGAAGAAGTTGTTGATGTTCTTAAAACGTATTAGATAATGCGGCTTCAAGGTTAAGGAGGATCAGAGAACATTAAAATCAGAGAGCATTAAAGAGCATGAAAGCGTGTACAGGAGGAATCTTGCCTGCAAATTGTTGATGACTCAAAGTTGACGATTTTACGGCTGAAAATCTATATTTATCAGGTGATATGAGCAACAATCAAAAACATACGGAAAACTTCGACAATCGATGCGGTCAACGAGCATCAATTGATCGTAATAATCACATGAATCGTCAAGAAAAAAATGATCGCGCGGTTTCTGATGCTGTTCAAGTTCCGCCGAATTCTTCTGATGCTGGTCAGGCTCTACCGAATTCTTCTGATGCTGGTCAGGTGCTCCCAAACTCATATGAAGACTCAGTCCGTTTCAATCACCCTTCTCGCTCTCAACATCCATGTGCGCTCATTGCTTCTGTTGATAAGGATTCACCCGCATGGGATGCGGGTTTTGAGGCCGGCTATGCAATAAGTGAAATTGATGGTCATCCAATTCATGACATCATTGACTGGCGTTGGTATAGCGCCGATGACGAAATGGAGGTCACCTACATAACTCCCGATGGTCAAAAGGGTACAGCCGTTCTTGATCGGTACCCTGGAGAGGGCTGGGGTTTCCACTTCGATCAAATCATTTTTGATGATGTCTACCAGTGCAGAAATGCATGCATTTTTTGCTTTATGAGGCAACTTCCGAAAGATTCGCGTAAAAGTTTGCGGCTTCGCGATGACGATTTTCGCCTAAGCTTTTTGGAAGGCACATATGTAACCTTTACGAATTTAAATGATGAGCAGGTTCAACGTATTATTGAACAGCATATCTCGCCGCTGCGTTTTTCTCTTCATGCCATTAACCCTGATCTCCGCCAGAAAATAATCGGAAAGCATGCGGCGCGTGGCATTGAGGTTGCTGAAACATTGCTCTCAGCGGGAATTCAACTGCATGTTCAAATTGTTTTGATGCCAGGGATCAACGATGGGGAAGAACTGCGCCGAACGATTGAGTGGTGTTGGAAGCATCCAGGCATTGTTTCAATTGGCATCGTTCCTTTGGGCTATACCTCATATCAAGAAGAATTCCATAAGAGTTTTCAGGATCCAAAAGATTCCCTTCGAGTCATTGAAGAGGTTTTACCTTTCCAGGCACGAGCGCAAAAGGAACGTGGACGCACGTGGGTGTATCTCGCTGATGAATTCTACCGCAATGCGTATGGCAACCATCTGATAGAACATCTTCCCTCTGCGGATTCATATGATGGATATCCGCTTTTTGAAGATGGAATTGGCATGCTTCGAAGCACCTATGATGAGTGGACAAATTCCGCGTACGGCCAAGCAGATCTGGCGCATTTGTTGGATGATACGCATGTGGAGCTGTTTTTCGTCTGCGGAGAAGCGCTTCGCGATTTTGTACCTCAGCTGTTATCTGCCGCGCCATTTGCTCAAGCAGCACATCCGCTTTTTGTGAAAAACAACCACTTTGGTGGGAATGTTAATGTGACGGGTTTGTTGTGCGCCGATGACATTATTCCGGCGGCCAAACAGGTGCTTGAACATCAGAGTACAAGCCCGCAGACTCATGCAATTGTGGTCATTCCTGATGTTATTTTTAATGCGGATGCGGTTACGCTTGATGGATGCTCTATTTTAGAAATTCAGCAGGCGCTTAATAATCAAGTGTGTGTGGTATCCTGCGAAGCACCAAAAATGTTTTATCAAATTCAGAAATTTATTAAAGGGAGGTTCTGATGGCCAGATATATTGTTGCGGTCGTTGGACGCCCAAATGTGGGAAAATCAACACTTGTGAATCGGATTACCCAGACCCAAGATGCCATTGTGCACCAGATGCGCGGGGTCACACGAGATCGTTCATACCACCAAGCTGATTGGAATGGGTTTGATTTTACCCTTGTTGATACGGGTGGTATTGAAGCGGGAAATGATGACAAGTTTCAGCAATCAATTCGCTCACAGGCGCTCGAGGCTGCTCATGAATCCGACGTTGTCATTTTTGTTGTGGACGAAACCACCGGAGTAACCTCCGATGATGAAGATGCGGCGCGAATTATTAAACGTGCAGGTGTTCCGGTAATTTTAGCGGTAAATAAAGTAGACAACCCGCAACGTAGCGATGCAATCTATGAATTCTACCAGTTAGGACTCGGCGATCCGCTTCCTATAAGTGCGCTCCACGGCACCGGTACGGGTGACCTTTTGGATCTTGTCGTTGACAAGCTTAAACAGGTTCCGAAAGACGAAACCGAAGAAGATACGAATGCTATCAACATTGCGGTAATCGGACGTCCAAATGCGGGAAAATCTTCACTCGTGAATAAGTTATCGGGTCAGACGCGCTCGATTGTCTCAGATGTTGCCGGTACCACGCGCGACGCCATCGATACGCTTGTAACCCATGGAGAAACTACGTATCGTCTTGTTGATACTGCGGGTCTTCGCCGTAAAAGCCAAATTGATCAGTCGGTTGAATACTATGGTTTTGTGCGCGCCCTTCGTGCTATCGATCGCGCTCAGGTGGCCGTATTGGTGATAGACGGTACCGTTGGTGTGACAAGCGAGGACCAACGTGTTGCAGGCTATGCAAAAGATCGCGGATGTGCGTTGGTCCTTGTGCTTAATAAATGGGATGTCGTGGAAGGTGCGGAGAAAAAAGGCGAAGTTCGTGATCAAGTTGAAGATCGCCTGGGCTTTGTAAAATATGCTCCTGTGGTGGCAATTTCTGCTTTGACAGGGAAAAATGTTGAACGTCTTTGGGACCAAATCGATGTTGTGTTTGCAAGCTATAATCGTCGTGTTACCACGAACAAACTGAATACCTGGTTAAGCGATATTCGTGATTTTGGTCACAGCGTCTCAAAGGGAAAACGCATACTCAAGCTTCGCTATGCGACCCAGACGGGAACGTGCCCTCCTCAAATTACGTTTTTTGCAAATCATCCCGAACTTGTAAATGATAATTACAAGCGCTATTTGGAGAACAGTTTGCGCGAGAATTTTGATTTCACCGGTACGCCTTTACGGATGAAGTTTAAACAGGAGGCGTAACCACGTGGAAGCAACATCGACATTCGTTTTCATTCTGATAATCTCTTTTTTTCTTGGCTCTATCCCCAACGGGGAGCTCATTGGTCGAATTTTCTTTTCTAAAGATATTCGTGCGACGGGGTCGGGGAATATCGGTACAACGAATGCCATTCGGGCTCTTGGCAAAAAAGCAGGCTATGCCGTGTTTGTGCTTGACTTTAGCAAGGGTCTCATCGCAAGTTTAATCGCCCTTTGGCTATGCAATGTTCAGATGCTCCCTGCATCTTCGGCTTCGGCAGTATTTACCGTAAACGACTGCCTTGCCGCTTCTTTTTTGGGAGCTGCATATGGGCATATTTTCTGTCCATGGCTTAAGTTCCGTGGAGGAAAAGGAATTGCTGTTTCCGTTGGTTGTTTGTTTGTCGTTTACGGCCCCATTCCCGCGATTATTGAAGTTCTCGGGTTCTTCATCGTAGCGGCAACGACAAAATATATTTCTGCAGGGTCTCTCACGGCTGCCATAATGTGCCCGTTTTTAGGCTTTTTCATTTTCTGGGGCGATTGGCTTGCGGCAATTCTGTGCGCGGTCGTTGGCATCACGGTCATCTGGGCGCATCGTTCAAATATCCAGCGTTTAAGAAATGGCACAGAAAGGCGCATTGGGCATTCCAGCCCAGAACAATAAAAAACTTTGATGAGATACATCGAGATGCGCATGAAAGGCATGGTATGAGTGAAGAGGCAGAAATAAAAAAGGCAGCTATCATTGGCGCCGGATCGTGGGGTACCGCGATTGCGCAAATCCTCGGTTCAAAAGGAATTCCAACGTGTATTCTGGCTCGACGCACGGAAGTTTCTGATTCAATCAATTCACGCCACATAAACCCCCGATATCTTTCCGATGTCACACTGTCTTCGAATATTTCGTCTACCTGCGATATTACAGAATGCGTTTCTGATGCATCAATGATTTGCATCGTTACGCCTTCTTTGATTTTGCGAAAAACCGCACAGAGGCTCACCGGTCTTGTTTCCAACGACATCCCCTTGATTTTGTGCTCGAAAGGCATTGAGGCAGAAACAGGTAATCTTGGTTCCGAGATTTTTTCGCAAGTGTTGGGCAACCGTGATCGTATTGCCGTGTTGTCTGGTCCTACGCATGCTGAAGAGGTCATAAAATTTATTCCATCTGCCGCCGTGATTGCCTCGACATCCGACCATGTTGCCCGTCGCGCCCAAGAGCTCTTCGCAAGTCCTACCTTTCGTACGTATACCTCAGACGATGTCGTAGGCGTTGAACTTTGTGGTGCGTGCAAAAATATTATGGCAATCGCAACGGGAATGGCGTACGGCATGGGGTTTGGCGATAATACCGCTGCAATGATCATCACACGTGGCTTGGCTGAAATGAGTCGTCTTGTTATGGCACTTGGAGGAAAGCGTATTACGTGCATGGGACTTGCGGGCTTGGGTGACTTGGTGGTCACATGTCAAAGTGAGCATTCGCGCAACCGTCGGCTGGGATTCGAAATTGCTCAAGGTAAAACTCTTGATGATTTCCATCGTGAAACGCATATGGTTGCCGAAGGTGCGCTTGCGTGCAAAACAATCCAAACCCTCGCGAGAAAAGGAAATGTCGAGATTCCTATCGCCGATATGGTTCGCGCGGTGCTTTGGGAACACGCCGATCCTCATGCGGCAGAAAAGGCACTTCTTGCTCGTCCTCTCAAACCTGAGTTCTAATACATGTTCATATATGGTTGATATTTTTGCTCAACGGGCGTTGAATATATGAAGAGCTCGTCATACGAATAGGAGACGTGCATGAAAACTGCGAACGATGTTTCATATTTTACCTATGAAACTCCTATTGGGCCTCTCACGATTGTTTGTGAAAAGGATGCAATCATAAAAATTGATTTTGGCGAAGTCACGGAACTGGGAATACATAAACCTTCAGTTCTAAGCAACCAAACCGCGAACGAACTTCTTCAATATCTCTCGGGGAAATCCCATATTTTTACCGTTCCCGTTCGAATCCAGGGTTCTGACTTCCAGCAACTGGTTTTGCAAGCGATTCAGGATATTCCATATGGGCAAACACGTACGTACTCTGCGATAGCGAAAACTATCGGTCATCCAAACGCTTCTCGAGCCGTGGGAACGGCTCTTGCGAAAAATCCCATCCCCATTATTCTTCCTTGTCATAGGGTCATTCCGGCATCAGGGGGAGTGGGGTCGTACAAAGGTGGTACGAAGATCAAAAAATGGCTGTTGAATTTAGAACATACCAATTCGTAAACAGGATACAAACTTCACTCAAATAGATCATTCGAGCAAGGACATGTTGTGTTTCAAAAAGTAAAAATTGCCCCATCAATTCTTTCTGCAGATTTTAACAATCTTGGAAATGCCTTGCAGGACATAAAACAGGCCGGTGCTGATTGGGCACACGTCGATGTTATGGATGGCCATTTTGTTCCGAATCTCACCCTTGGTGTTCCTTTTGTTGCGTCAGCTTCAAAACGAGGGGTGTTGCCACTCGACGTTCATCTGATGATCGATAATCCTCTGGTCGAACTTCCGTGGTTTTTGGCGTACAAACCGCATATGGTTTCCGTCCATATTGAGGCACTACAAAATGCCGCAGAAGCACAAAAAGCGGCTCAGTTAATCCATGATGCAGGTTCTCTTGCGAGCATTGCCGTCAATCCAGAAACTCCTATTGAGCAGATTTACCCTACGCTTGATTGCTGGGATATGGTGTTGGTCATGAGCGTCCATCCGGGCTTTTCGGGGCAGTCATACATTGACGGTTCTGACAAAAAGGTTGCGGCGTTGGTGAAACATATCAACAGCGTTCGTTGCGAACAGCGTGCTTCGTCGCAAACGCAAACAAATAAAGCCGCATTTCTTGGCAGGACCCCGAGCACACCGCTTATCGAAGTTGACGGAGGAATGAATACTGAAACGGAAGCACTCGTTTGTACTGCGGGCGCTGATGTCATCGTTTCAGGGAGCACGATTTTCAAAGCAAATAATATGACACAGGTTATTTCAGATTTGCGCCAGATTGGGAATCAATCGCATGCAGACTAAGTGGTTTCGAATCCGCTGATATTCTTTTCTACTAAACTTTGAAGAAAACGTTGAATAAAAACTTGGACCAAACGTTATGCAGAGAAATTTCTGGGAAAATTCCTTGGGTCCTAAAAAGGAGAAATTGGTGAGCAATTCACTTGAACATACGGCACCTGCAAAAAGAAGAATTTACCTTGATTGGGCGGCAACCGCGCCTCTTTGTGAAGAAGCTGCAGAGGCCATGGCTCCCTATGATGTCGGTGGTCTTTCAAATATCGAATGCAATGCGAATGGGGATTCGCTCCATAGTGAAGGTCGGAGAGCATTTTCGGCAATTGAAAAGTCTCGGCGAGAAATCGCTTCATGCATTGGCGCGCGTCCCGATGAAATCATTTTTACCAGCGGTGCGACAGAGGCTAATAATGCCGCTATCTATGGACTTGCGGAAGCGGCACGATTCGCGCATATTGCTCGGGGTGAAAAAGATTTTACCCCTCACGTGATCACCAGCTGCATCGAACACGATGCGGTAGAACTTCCTGTTCAAGTATTGAAAAAGCACGGATACGACGTAACCTTTCTGCCGGTTGATAAAAGAGGCATGGTCTCTCCTGACGATTTGAAAAAAGCAATGCGTCCAGAAACAGTGCTTGTTTCGATCATGGCGGCAAATAACGAAATGGGTGCCATTCAACCCGTTAAAAAACTTGCTGAAATCGCTCATGACGGTGGGGCCGTATTTCATACCGATGCGGTTCAGGCTTTAGGAAAAATGCCTATCGAGGTAAACGACTGGAATGTTGACGCTATGACAATTTCAAGCCACAAGATATGTGGACCTGAGGGGATTGGTGCACTATATCTGCGCTCTCATACGCCGTTTGAACCATTGATTGTCGGTGGTGGTCAAGAATCAGGTATGCGTTCGGGAACCCAAAATGTGCAAGGCATTGTTGGCTTTGCCGCTGCCTGCAAGGCACTTTGCGGATCGAAGGAACAACTTGTGAAAGAGTGCGATCGCGAGCGGGATATTCGAGACTTTCTCTATGCTGGTCTGCTGAAACATCCCGAAGTACATCAGAGTGTTCCCTGCACGCCTGGAAGTACCGATTATCTCCCAACCGTTGTTGACGTGGTTGTCGATGGTCTTGAAAGCAATACGCTTATATTGCGTGCAGATATGCTCGGATTTGCAATTTCGGGTGGTTCTGCATGCTCGTCCGACTCGCTTGGGCCAAGCCGTGTGCTCGAGGCTGTCGGATTTGACTCAAATCTCGCGCAAAATGGTATGCGACTTTCCATTGGGCGTCTCACCACGAAAGAAGATGCGCAGGCGTTTCTTACCGCCTTTGATCAAATTCTTCATTGGCGACAATACTAGGTAAACTTTGTGTAGAGCAGCCGTTTTAACTTTTGATTGGCTCGATATAATATGCATTTGACGTAGCTTCTCATATATCTTTGGGTATGAGATTCAGCGGATGAACAAACGGATAAGAGGCAATGATGGATTCGCAAAATAAGCAAGATATCGCAGGCACCTTGGCTCTTCTTTCGACCAGGCAATTATGCACAAAACCGAACGTACAAATGAGTATCGCTGAATTGGAACATGAACTTTTTCGTATGTTTCCGGCGGATACGGCAGAGGATTGGGACTTGAATGGTCTTCGCGTAGGCAATCCTGCTGAACAGGTAAAAGGTATTGCGATTGCCCTTGATCCAACGGTGGAAGCGATTAAAACTGCACACAAATCTGGCGCAAATGTTTTATTGACTCACCATCCTGCTTTTTTGGAAGCCCCTACAAAAATTGTCCCCGAATCGGCAATTGGGGCAATGGGTGCACAGACGGTTGTTTGGCAAGCAGTTCACGACGACGTTTCGCTGATTAATTTCCACACTCCTCTTGATGTCTCAGAAAAAGCATCAGAGGTGCTACCAGGCATGTTGCACCTTAATTTCCAAAATGTTGTTGAACCTATCAATTCAGATGGTCTTGGATATGGTCAGCTTTGCACGCTTCGTAAGATGGATGAACCCATGAATCTCGGGCAACTGGCAGCTCGCTGTGTTTCGGTATTTGAAAAGCAACCGCGGGTTTGGGGTGATATGTCGGCGCCGATTACCAATGTAGTTACGGCAACGGGGTCTGCAGGAGATTTGCTGGAAAAGAGCGTCGAACGTGGCTATGACTGCATCATATGTGGGGAAGTGCACTACCATGACGCGCTTGCTGCTTCCAATGCTGGTCTATCAATTATTGAGATCGGCCATGACACGAGTGAGATTCCTCTTTGTGCAGTTTTAGTTGCTGCGGTAGAATCTCTAGGGTTTAAAGAAAATTCGCTGAGATATGTAAATCAGGCTTTCAATTGGACTGTCCCTGAAACAGTGCGAAGATAATGTGGTTATAATTTCATTGTTGCAAATATGACATGGATAAAAATAAGAAAGAGGAAAGATGCAAGCAACTCCAGAACAGCTGAAGACGCTTAATAAATTGCAAGAAGCCGATCGTGAAGCTCTCTTAGCCCAACATGAATTAGATGCGCTTCCTCAAAAGGGCGAAATTGAACGCAATAAGAAAAGACTGGCAAAAGTTACCGAAGATGCTTCAAAGGTTGAAGAAATGTATCAATCTGCTAAGCATTCTTTGCAACTTTTACAGGATGAAGATCAACAACTTGCTGATCGTCAGGACAGCTCAAAAGATCGTGTCGATAATGCTCAGGGTGATTTTCGCAGTGTTACATCGCTTACACGCGATCTCGAGGGCATTGCAAAACGCCGCGAAACCCTTGAATTTGAAATGGGCAAAGCTAATGACCGTTTAGCTGAAATCAGCAAGGTGCGTCAACAGGCGATGGACGCAAAGCAGCAGCTTGAAGATCGTCAGCAGAAACTGCAAGCAACCTACGACGAGCAGTCTTCAAAGTTGAAGCAACAATATGATGAGCAGAAGGCAATTGTTGACAAGCTTGAACCCGAAGTACCAGCTGACTTGCTGAAGGTATATCATCGCGCATATCGTCATTGCGGTGGGGTAGCAATTTCCTACCTTGTTGACGGCAATCATTGCAGCGCATGTCGCAGCGCCATTCCTGAGAATCGTTTGATTGAAATTAAGCGACAAGCTCCTATTTCTGTATGTCCTTCATGTCATCGTTTGCTCATTGTTGATGAGTAATTTCGCTTATTGAGTAATAAGAATTTCAGAATGCAAGCAGATGTTTCTTTGTGAAATGTCTGCTTGTTTTTTATTGTGAGAATATATGTTCTCTGCTGCGAAAGTGTTCACGCAGCCTTTGAATTTATATAGCTTGGTAGCAGGGGAATAAAGGAGCAGGAGTAAAACACTGGTCATTTTTTGAAGACCAAGCGTATAGTTAAAGGCCAAACGTATGAGATAAGGAAATCAGGTTTTTGGCTTCGACGAGTTTCCATAATGAAGAAAAACATCCCAAGAGTGCCGCAATCCAGGCATTTTCTGCGGGACTTCCCATCATGCTTGGGTATATTGCGACAGGTATTCCGTGTGGCTTACTTGAACAGGCTATTGGCCTGAATATGTGGATGGCGTTTGTGGTGAGTGCCACATTTTATTCAGGCGTGGGCCAGTTCATGATTTGTAACATGGTTCTTGCCGGGTTCCCTCCCGTTTCTGTCATTACCTCGACAGCATTCGCAAGTTCCAGGCAAATGCTTTATTCGGCGGCTTTAAGTAAATACTTTGCACATACTCCGAAGCTCTTTACGTTCTTTTATTCCGCAACTGTCACCGATGAGTCTTTTGGATTGAGCGTTCAGCGTTTCGAACAGAAACGTTGGGATCCAACGCGCGCGCTGTACCTCAATTTGTTCTGCATGGCTTCATGGACGCTCGCTACCGTTTTAGGAGTTGCAGTCGGAAATCTTATAACGTTCCCTCAGGCTGTTGCCTCTTTTGCCATGACCTGTATTTTCATATTTATGTTGTGCATGCAGCGTCGTACGCGGGCAAATTTTGCTGCTATTGCCAGTGCTGCCGTAACGATGATTGTTCTCAAGTCATTCGGTATTACGGCACCTGCCGTTTTGGTTTCAACGTGTGTTGGAGTTGCGGTAGGTCTGCTTGTTTTTAAAAAAGCCAATAAAACTTCTCTGAATAATTCGCATAAGGATGAGTCTCATACGCATTCATCTTCGGGTGATGAAAAATGTTGAGTACCGAAGAGTTTCTTCTTATCTATGGCATTTCATTTGGCATCATCCTTCTGTTTCGCTGCGTGCCCTTATTCGTTTTGAAGGGGAGAAAGCTTTCACAAGCGACTGAAGAGGCACTATCACTTATTCCACCTGCGATTTTTGCTTCGTTGATTGCCAATGATTTATTTTCCTCGTCTTTTATTGCAAATGCCCAAGCGGGAAATATTTGGGAGATGCTTTTCCCATTTATTGCCGCTTTTATTGCCTTGATTGTAGCCAGCAAAACAAAGTCGATGGTTCTTTCTATTATCGTGGGAACGGCTGCATTTGCTCTATTTGCATTCATCTGATTTCTCAGATCGTGTTTTCGCGTGCCTTGTCATCCCAAGTCACAGAGCATACACATCTGAGCCTTAGAACGATTTTCCTGTATTGTTGAGGTTGGGAATCAAATCATTTGGACGTTGGGTTGATTCCCAAAGCCAAATAGACAGCTAAGAGGATTTTCGCATTCTTGCACC
>CAIFEG010000023.1 GCA_903789415.1 uncultured Eggerthellaceae bacterium
AACGACCTCCGGGTTATGAGCCCGGCGAGCTACCAGACTGCTCCACCCCGCAATATTGAGGCGCATTAATTGCGCAACTAAATATTGTAATGTGGTTCCTGATTTTTGCAAATATTATGAACGGTTTATAACGCTTGCCATCATTTCTGCATATTTCTTTTATCTTGACTGATTATTGCTATACTCGTTCGAGTATGAATAACGTTCAATCAATGAAAGGACAAGTGCATGCTGAAAATTAGCGCACGTAACCAAATTAAAGGCACCGTCAAAACTGTTAATGAGGGTGCAGTAAACGCAGTTGTAACTATTTGCCGTGGTCATCACAACCCAATCAAGGCTGACATCACCATGGAATCCGTAAAGGATCTTGGCCTTACTGAAGGCAAAGAGTGCTACGCAGTTATCAAAGCAACCAACGTTATGTTCGCTACGGAAAAGATTCCTAACATTTCTGCTCGCAACCAGATTGAGGGCAAAGTTGTTAAGGTGAAGGAAGGCGCCGTAAATGGCCATGTCACCATCGAAGATGAGTATGGTGTACGCGTGACTGGCTCCATCACCAACGAAGCTATCGAGCAGCTCGGTCTTAAAGAGGGCAGCACTGCAGTAGCTGTTATTAAAGCAACCGATGTTATGGTAGCTGTTGACTAATAACAGTTGGCTCGCGTCTAACTGCGCAAACATATAATTAACGAAGAGGAATGAGCTAGCTCATTCCTCTTTTTTTGGATTTTAATGAGATTTCAAATTGGTCTTCAATTCGTTAGCCACCGTTTTCATGCTCGTTTAATGAGAATTGCCTATTTAAAGAACAACGGAAGCGCAAAATCGCGTAGTATGCGGTCTTACAATTTTCGATAATTATTGTCTGCATTGAAATTCTGCATTATGTGCCATTAAAGAAGGGCTGCTATGTCTATTGTTGTCACCATTCTTGCAACGCTTGTCGCGCTCGAATTCTTCTTCATTATGTATCTGGAAACATTTGCTACTACATCAAAGAGAACATCCGAAGTGTTTGGGCTCGACATCCAAGAGCTCCAGCGCAAGTCGGTGAATACACTCTTCAAAAATCAGGGAATCTATAACGGATTGCTTGGTGTCCTTATCTTGATTACTGTTTTCGCATTTCAGAGCACTACAGCGGTCATGTTGTTAATGGGTTACATCATCCTGGTTGCCGCCTATGGCGCCATCACGAGTGATAAGAAAATCATTCTCACCCAGGGTGGTCTCGCCATAATTACCTTGATCGTTTGTCTTATTGTATAAGCTTTAATAAAAAGACCGCGGTTCAGCAAGCACGGTAAAAAGACCAAAAAGTAGGCCCATCATAGCCCGAGCAGTATACCTCTTCCTGTCTCATACCTCTTCCTGTCTCATACCTCTTCCTGTCTTTCAGAATTAGCTATACTCTTTCAATAAATCCGAAAGAAAGGAACGTGAAATGGAGAAACGTCAACTCGGCAAGACAGATCTCTATGTAAACCCGGTAGGGCTGGGTTGCATGGGGTTTTCTCATGCAAGCGGTGACCCAATGGATCGCGATACCGCAGTCAAGACAATACGAGCAGCCTATGACATCGGCTATGACTTCTTCGATACGGCGGAAGCCTACACAGGACTCTACCCGGACGGCTCTGTTTCTTATAACGAGGAGCTGGTAGGAGAGGCGCTAAAGGATATCCGCGACAAAGTTGTAATTGCGACGAAGATGGGTGTAGGCCATAACCCTGATCGCAGCCTCAGGCTTGATTCTTCTCCTGAAACCATACGCAAAAGTGTCGAAGGTTCGTTAAAAAAGCTCCAGACCGACCATATCGACCTGTATTATCAGCATCGCATCGACCCGAAGGTTGAGCCCGAAACGGTTGCGGAAACGATGGGGGATCTCATACGCGAAGGTAAGATTCTGCATTGGGGCATCTCGGAAGCGAACGAGGATTATCTGCGTCGCGCTAATGCGGTTACGCCCGTCACCGCAATCGAAAACAGATATTCGATGATGGCGAGATGGCACGAGAATATGTTCCCCGTTTGTGAGGAGCTCGGTATCACCTATGTGGCGTTTTCGCCGATGGCAAATGGCTTTTTGACTGGCAAGTATTCGGATAAGACGACCTTTGAGGGAAAGCAAGATTACCGCGCCGGCATGCCACAGTACACCAAGCAAGGATACGAAGATGCCAAGCCGCTTCTAGATCTCCTGCACGACCTCGCCGAGGAGCACCATGCAACCGATGCACAGATCAGCCTTGCCTGGATGATCTGCAAAAAGCCTTTTATCATCCCTATCCCGGGTTCGCGAAAGCTCTCTCGTTTGAAGGAAAACTTTGAGGCCGGGAATATCCAGCTGACCCCAGAGGAAATCGCAGGTATCGACAAGAAACTTGATGGTATGCACTTTGAGGTCTTTGGAGGGCATGCTGCCAAGTAGGTAACCAGGCCACACTGCCAAGTAGCCAAACAGAAAAAGAAGCCTGTACGAAGAGGGGACCCGCAATCAAAGAGTGTGAATCGATGCGCGGGTCCCTTATTTTGTGCTTCTTCATCAGGCTTAACGTGTAAAACCTGGCTTGTCTCGCGCTAGCCTAACCCAATCCAGTTCGCCACAATGGGCACATATCCGCTGATCAACACGATAGCAATAAGAATCGGTAGCACATAGGTCATGTATACACGCGTCCACTTAGGGAAGTTAATACCTTTGCCTGCATCGGCTTCGGCAAGAAATGCTTTCCATCCCCAACCGCGCTTCGTCACGCAGAACAGCAGCAAGAACAAACTACCCAACGGCAAAATCGTATTTGAAACCAAGAAGTCCTCAAGGGATTGGATGTTTCCGATGCCCGGCACTTGAAAGCCAGACCAGATGTTGAATCCCAACACACAGGGTAGACAAAGTACCGCTAAAATCAGGCCATTGATCAGGCATGCCTTGCGACGAGGCGTGCCCCATTCATCCATGGAAAACGCGACGATATTTTCGAACACCGCAATCACCGTTGAAAGTGCGGCAAAGCTCAAAAACAGGAAGAATAACGCGCCCCAGAATTGTCCGCCGGGCATCTGCGTGAATACCGCCGGAAGTGTGATAAACACCAAACCAGGACCACTATCTGGAGATACACCAAATGCGGAACATGCGGGGAACACAATAAGTCCCGCCATAATCGCGACGAGCAGATCGAGCAGTGTCACATTTATGGCTTCACCGGTAAGCTTGCGTTCTTTACCAATGTAGCTTCCGAAAATCATCATGCCGCCCTGGCCAACCGACACCATGAAGAACGCTTGACCCATGGCCGCAAGCACGGCGTTTGTAAAGTCGGTGCTGCTCGCGAAAATCTTACTGAAATCAGGCATCAGATAGAAGTTGATGCCTTCAGCAGCACCTGGAAGCGTGAGTGAGCGAATGCACAACAGGATCATCGCGACAAATAGCGCCGCCATCATGCCTTTGGTGATGCGTTCTACACCTTTTTGCACGCCACCTGCGGAAACTAAGACCCCAATGAGAACTGTGATAATTGCATACGCAGCGGATTCGACAGGATTCGCTAACAGCGCCTGGTAGATTTCGTTCGCGCCACCCGTATCGATGCCATTAAATGCACCTTGCAGACTGAACACCATAAATGCAAGCATCCAACCGGTAATGACCACGTAGAACATGAGCAAGATATAATTTCCTGCTAAACCAACCCATTTGAAGCGATGCCATTTCCGCCCTTTTGGCTCCAGCACATCGTAGGCACGCGCAATCGATTTTTGACTTGCGCGCCCCACAGCAAATTCCATGACCAAAATGGGTAAAACAAAAACAATCAAGAAGAACGTAATCAACAGGACGAACGCCGCGCCGCCATATTGACCCACGATGTAGGGGAAGCGCCACACATTTCCCAGTCCAATGGCGCATCCTGCGCTGATAAGAATGAAACCAAGTCGCGAGCCGAAATGTTCGCGCTCGCCGGAGCTCGCTTGTTCATTGCTTGCCACGGAGCGTTCTCCTTTCTTGAAAATCTGTTTTATGTTCGCCTATTTTATATAGTTATGCTTATCTGTACTTACATTTACCTGCGGTAATTCTCACCGTGTTTTCGTCAACTGCCGAAATGCAAGTAAACTGATTGTACAAAGCTCATATGCGCTTGCACTACTCATTCGCCAAACAGCAGTGACATACCACAATCTTTTTGAGTTCTGAGTGATTGAGAGCGCGCCCAATTCCCAAACCGTGGCTTGTTTTTGGGGCGACAGGTAAGATGATTTGTCCGTTTGTATCAAAGGTAAACGGAGGATCACAAATATCGTGAGCAAAGTACGTGCTCGAGTCGCTTAAATCTCCTGGTAGATCGATATGGGGAAGGGTGCTAAACGCCGCGTGGACCGACTTGGAAATTCCGTAGTCGTACATGCCACCCACCCACATGCCGATGCCGTGTGCGCGTGCCCATACATAGAAATCGAGCGCAGGAGCAATGCCGCCGGATTTCGCAAGCTTCATCACCACGCCGCGCAAGTGGGGATGGAGTTCCAGCTGGCGACGCAGTTCACGCGCATCATACCAACTTTCATCAAGGAAAATCGTCATATGGGGAAGTTTTTGCTGAAGTGCATCAAGACGGTCGAAAAGAGATGGGCCTTGAGGTTTTCCACCTTGGCATTCTATCTCTTGGGATTCTGCATTGTGATTCTCTATTTTGCGATTATGCGAGCTAACTTTCTCTGAGCCGAATTTCACCACGAGTGGCTCTTCAATGTACACAACTCCCAGATCATCAAGTGCTTGCATGGCCGGCAAGCATGTTGGATCAGTCTCGTCATAACTTTGGTTTGCATCAACCACAAGGGTGATATTGGGGTATGCCTTACGCACTGCACGTACAATTTCAACATCATGGCCGGGGCGAATTTTAAGTTTCACGCGTGAATACCCAGACTTTACCGCCGCATCCACATCTTTAAGCGTTGCATCAATATCTTCAATGCCAATAACAACGCCGCCGTACGCAACGTAGAAGGTTACGGAATCCGTATCATGTTTTTCGCCATATGGTTTGCTAGATGCGGGATCAGATTCAGCTGCCCTACGCGCGTAATCCCCAACACGTCCATGCAGCTCACGCGCGAGAGATACGCCTTTGATCTTGCAGTACAAATCCCACATCGCATTTTCGATGGCAGCACGGGCGAGCGGCAGACCATCTGCCAGATGCTCCTCTTCAAAGCCGCGGGACACCTCATCGGGATTCACAAAAACATGCTTTAGCACATAGGGGATCAGCGTATCCTTCAGCGTCTGTTCATCTTCCTTGAGCGTCTCGGGAAGATACCAATCAGTCGAAAACGCGACATCTTCACCGAGCCCCGTGCGACCCTGTGCATCATGAACTTGCACAATCAATGATTTTCGCGATCTAACCAGCGTTTTCGCTGTTTGCATGGGATGTTTCATAGGCTGCTCGACACACCACAGATCAACTTTTCGCACATCAAGACGATGCTCCCACATGCGTTTTAACGCATTACGATCCGTCTTCCCAATTCCTTGGCGCGGAAACTGGTTAAGCACAAAGATGTGCTCAGGCATATTAAGTTTTGAAAGATGCCCCTGCAGTGCTTCACGAACTTGTGCAGAAGCTAATGACGATTCACTTTGGTTTCGTTGCGCTTCACCGTGGCTTTTTGGCGCTTCACTATGGCTTCCAGGCACTTCGCTGTGGCTTCCAGGCACTTCGCTGTGGCTTCGTGCCGCTTCAACAAATGCCACGGGGCGACGCCCCCATCTGGCATCTTTCACCCCAAACACATACGCATCACGTGCATTGGTGTATTGCAAAATTGCCAGCCGAATTTCTTCGGGGTATACATTTTCGCCGCCAGAGACAAACATATCGCCCGTGCGTTCGGCGATCACGATCCCATCGTTGCTCTCGCGTGCGGTGTCGCCCGTAAGAAATCCACCATCATCGGTAAATTGCGCTTTTGCATTCAGATATCCATCAAACACTCCGGGACCTTTTACACAAAGAGCGCCCAATCCCGTTTGCGTATCGGGATGCAAGATCTTCAGCTCGTATCCCGGCGTCGCTTGCAACGCCAATGACGCAAGATTTCCATCCGCATCCAGCGAAACGCAGCGCGATGCAACCTGGCTGCATGTCTCCGTCATTCCATAGCTTGTATACACGCGAAGTCCCTGCTCAGCAGCTCGTTTGAGTACAAAGGGATTCGGCGCGGCACCACCTAAAAGCAAGCAATGATACTGCTTCAGTACCCCAGATGTGTCCGCATCCATCAAGCGCTGAAGTGTTTCGTTAACCACCGAAACGTGGGTTGCGCCATATGCGCGCGCGTCCCGGAGGATTTGCTCAGCGTGAAACCTCGAATACAGAATAAACGGATTGTTATTCAAGATTGAACGAAACGCGATCTCGAGTCCGCCTACATGAAACATTGGTAGGGACAGCTGCCATACACCTTTCCCGGGCTCGTTTAAATATGCATTTGAAGACGCTGCTGCCCCGAGAAGCGATCGCCAGGGGAGTGCCGCCGCTTTCGGCTTGCCGGTGGTGCCTGAAGTAAACATCACTACGCCGAGTGCATTGAGATCAAACAGATCAGGATTCCCGATTTCAGCAGTATTTGCGACCTCATTGCGATCGCCGGGCTGCCTGTCTTCCGCCAGCATCCGATCTATATCATCTGCGTGCAGAATAGGCATCGACTGGGCGTCTGACCAGGGAAGTTCAGAAAGCCTTCGCTGCTTTTCCTCGGTCGATAAACGCGTGTTAAGTGCTACGACACTAAATCCCCCGATGGCCGCCGCGCACATCAGATACAACATTTGCGCGCAGGTTCCCATGTCACTTGCGCAGTGACCACCGCGCCCCACGCCCAAACGAGCAAGCGCCCATGCAAGTTTGCACGAGCGCTTCCACACTTCTTCATTTGTTATGGTTTTGTATGTCTGGTTTAAATTTGCGTTTTCGGTGTCTCTGTGTTCTGCGTCCCGTTCTGCGTCCGCACAGCTTGCATCCCATGCGCAAACCCCATCAGAATTTTCCCGCGCATGATCACGCAATATTTCAACTAAATTGTTCAACAATAACCGCTCAGACCCATCGCACATTGCACAGTTCAAATCAAATTTTTAAAACCAGATAGTCATAATTGCCATAATTTCCGGAAAGAAATTTCCGATCGAGATCGCTCAAGATCATGGGAACTTAGGGAACTGCTTAAAGTCCGGATCGCGCTTTTCTTTAAACGCGTCGCGCCCTTCTTTTGCCTCATCGGTGGTGTAGAACAGCATCGTGGCATCGCCGCCGAGCTGCTGTAACCCAGCCAAGCCATCGGTTGCCGCATTCATGCTTGCTTTCATAAAGCGAAGCGCCGTTGGACTCCAACGCATAATTTGATGCGCCCAGTCCACACATTCGGCTTCCAGATCATCGAATGGGACTACTTTGTTCACGAGCCCCATGTCACATGCCTCTTGTGCAGTATATTGACGACACAAATACCAAATTTCGCGGGCCTTTTTCTGACCCACAACTGCCGCCAGATATCCTGCACCATACCCCGCGTCGAAACTGCCGACCTTAGGCCCGGTCTGGCCGAGCTTTGCCGTGTCAGCCGCAATCGAAAGATCGCAGATCAACTGCAGAATTTGTCCACCACCAATGGCATAGCCGTTCACCATTGCAATGATAGGTTTGGGTACGATGCGCATTAGATGTTGCAGATCCAGCACATTGAGGCGGGCAATATTGTCCTCACCAACATAACCGCCGTTACCCCGTTTTTTCTGGTCGCCGCCGCTACAGAACGCCTCGTCTTCGTGACGTCCACCATGATTCATGCCGGTCAGGATGATAACACCGATATCGGAATCATCGCGCGCGATTGAAAACGCATCAAACATTTCTTTTACCGTCAGTGGAGTAAAAGCGTTGCGCACTTGAGGACGATTAATGGTGATCTTTGCGATGCCATCCATCGTCTCATAGACGATTTCCTTATATTCCTTCCCGCGCTTCCAGTTAAATTTTTCCGTCATTCCCTTTCCTCCTGTTCCGCCGGCATGTCGTACGCATTCAAAAACGTACGCAAGCAGGCAACGTAGTCGTCGGGATTTTCCAGGTGCACATCATGACCACCTGCAATATACGAAACGCGAATTTTTGCAGCATGCGTTTCTGCTATTGATTGTGCCACACTCATATATTTCTGGTCAGACTTCCCCGCGATATAGCAAACAGGAACTCCCACCGATGCCAACAGCGCGCGATTTTCTGCTGCCGTTTTCATATGCTGAGCCCCTGCACTATCAACTGCCCACGATAGTTGTTGCTGATACGGCGCAAGCGAAAGGCGCGCTTGATGGATTTCTTCGCGCATCTTTTGGGGAAGTGCACGCTGCGTCTGAAAGATGGGAAGTGCTTCCCAAAAATCGACAACATCGCTCATGGTTTCCGCATTGGCAATTCGAGCAGCAAACGTGCGATTGCGATCGGCATACGAGGAACGGTCTGCTTCGTTTTGAGGTCCCAGACCTGCACTTTCAAACGTAATCGTGGCTATATAGCGTGAAATCAGGCTGTTTTCTGGTGCACTTTTTACGCCCGCAGCATTCATGCTGGCCGCATTTGCGGTATCAGCGGCTGCCGCGGCTGTAGTGTTAGCGGGTGCCACATCGGTGGCATCCATGTCCTTCTCTTGTTTTCTCTGCAGACGATCCAACAGCGTAAGCACGATGCGTCCGCCCATCGAATAACCCACAAGATGTGGACGCAACAGCTCAGGCATTCGCATGTGCAACCACAAAAAGATCTCTCGAACACCGCGCGCGTAATCAATAAGCGCAGCATGCTCCTTGGACACCGGCATCATGTTTGGCACCACAACCACGCGGCCATCAGATACAAGACTCTGCGCAACATTGTCCCAGCTATCAGCATCTTGCATAAAACCATGAAGTAAAATACACGGACGCTTTTCAAGGCATGCTGTGGTAGGCATCCAGATACGCACATTCCATATGCCAATTTGCTTGTTAAACACCACAAAATCCATGTCGTAGCTATCCTTCAGTTTTCTTTGACGCATCCTACGGTTGATAATGCGATCGAAGAATTGTGACTTTTTGTATTCATACCATCGTATACACCAAGCTCTTGCAAAGCACTTGATGTACGCGACGATATCTATATTTATATCGTTTACTTTGTTTTTATTAATTCCCCTGAAAACTCTATTTTACGCGAATACTGAGATGATTTTTTAGCGTTTTGATGATTCGGAGTTTTACCAATACGGGGTTTTACTGATACGGCTTGTAACGGTCTTGAACTCCTTGAAGCGGAAGTTTAACCACTACCATATGGATACCGGGCTTCCCAAGCGTTTCGATATATGCGTTTTCAAAATTTTCAACGCTCTGAACATTCACCGCATCGACGTGATATCCCGCGGCAAGCGATACAAAATCGGTATTTTGAGGCGTCAAAAACAGTCGCTCGAAATAGTCGTCGGCAGATTTCTGGGGGAGTATGTCGAAAATTGCGCCACCATCATTGTCCAAAAGCACAATGCTTATTGAGGGCATCGCACAGCCGCGAGCTGCACGAATCTGCATTTCGTTTTGAAACGCGAGCCCGTTTGCGTCATGTTGCATTGCCAAATCGCCAATCAACAGCGTGGTTTGTTTAAAGTTTTGACCTGCACCAATCGCGCTTGAAACCGTTCCGTCTATCCCATTCAGGCCACGATTACACAACAAGGTGAACTGCTTATTCGACTTTACATAAAACGTGTCCAACGCACGAATGGACATGCTGCTTGCGCTAAATAAAAGCGAGTGTTCGGGGATGAGTTCCAAAAGCTTACGTACATAGGCACCTTCAAGCTCATTTTTGTTTGATGCGCCCGCAACCGAGATAATTTTTCCACGTTGCGCATCATTCGCTGAAATCCACTGCTGTGCAAATGTTTTGTTTGCAACAGGCGCTTTGTTTGCGGCAGGTGCTTCGTTTACATCAAGCAAGCTGCCAACAAACCCCAGGCTCCTGCATCGAATGAATGCCGAAGTGCACGAATTCATATCGCGTGTATCCCGCATGTCGACCACGATTTCTTGCGCCCCACAAGCGCCAAGCTCAATTCCGCATCCTTTCGAAACGGGCCATCGTCCAAAACGAACAATGACCTGGGGGAGTAGTTCGGGATGTGACCCATCAAAAAGATTGTCGTAGTTGTCGATCACCAAAGGATCATCCACACAACGCAGCCCCGAAAGCGGATCTGCGAGTAGTGGGATCTGATACATCTGAGCAAATGCAACCATCTGCTGCGCTTGCTCTGCCGTTTCCGCACATCCTTCTCCGCATACGGCGAGCACCCGCTTGTCTGCGATTTCATTCAGAAACGAATGAACCGTGCCTTCAGAAAGCTTTGGTTCTGCCATAGAAATGGTTGGGAGTGTATTTGTCTGTGCTTCTTGATGGCGTGGGTTTTCGTTCCTTTCTTCTTCAGCCTTTCGCTTTTCGGAACTTTGATGCCCTCTGCCCATTGTTGGCTTGAGCGGATTATCAAACGGAAAATTCGCATGTACCGGACCCGCATCACTGCTGCGAACCCCTGGAGCGCTTCCTTCGGCATTTATCACCAGCTCAAGGGCCATTTGGCGAGCATACGAAAGAATGGCGGGATTCGTGTCGGGAAGCGGCATCTGCACAAATTTTTTCACATGATCGCCGAATATCTTTAGTTGGTCACACGTTTGTGGCGCACCCACTCCTTGTAGGCGCGCGGGCCGATCACTCGAAAGAAAAATCAGTGGTACGCGGCTGCTCTCGGCTTCCAAAACCGCAGGCATCCAATTTCCCACCGCTGTACCGCTTGTGCAGATCACGCAAACAGGTTTATTCTTCGCTTTTGCCAAACCGAGTGCAAAAAACGCGGCGCTGCGTTCGTCAACATCCACGTAGACATCGCCAAACCGCTCAAAGGCCATCATTGAAAGGGATGTCGAACGCGATCCTGGACTCACTACTACATCGCACACACCACAAAGCTGAAGTTCTTCAAAAAATGCATCAAGAAATACCGCTGTGGCATCAGGAATCGAAACGCCTTGAGTATCGGTCGGTATATGCTCTTGCGTATCAGTGGGTAGCTGTTTATGCGATGACGTTTCACTCATTGTTTGACCTGCATTTTCATAACAGTGGTTGATATTATTTAAACGATTCTCTTATTATGCTAAATAAGATTTGACCGAATACAAAGGTAAAAAGGTAGAAATTATGTCGGACGAAACAGAACTTATGTGGTTGGATAAAACATTCGATGACTTATCGAACAGAAATATTTTCGACATGTATAAATTACGAGCCACCGTATTTAACGGAGAGCAACAGACCACATATCCTGATCCCGATAATGAGGACCTTATTGCGCACCATGTTCTGGCGTACCAAGTTTCGGCTGATGGACACCAAAAAAAACTTGTTGCATATGCACGTTATTTTCAAACTGGCTCTGAGGTAACGCTTGGACGCGTTGTTATACCTGAAGATTTTCGGGGAAAGCAGCTCAGCAAGGTGTTAATTCGTCACATTTTGGATGGCATAAAAAGCACGTATCCTCACCGAAAAATCGTCATCCATTCGCAGTTTTATATCAGGAATCTCTATAAGGAATTTGGATTCGTCGAGGTTGGAGATCCGTTTATAGAAGCGGAACGCAAGCATATTTTAATGGAGCATGAACCTCTTCAATAAAGTGATATAGAGTAACCACGAGCTATTTCAATAGGGTATAAAGGGCATAACCAGAGCATAAACAGAAACAGCTATGCCCACACAGGTGTACCGACAGAGGTACATCGAAAGAGGCAGACCTGCAGAAATTTTAATAGTCTATGATCTGGGTAAACGCGATCGTCTAAATAATTAAATTCACGCTGTCGGTTCAAAACCGGAGAGTATCGCTTCAAGCTTCATGTCGATTTCTTCATACTCTTCATCAGCAACACTACCGTCGACAATGCCACAACCTGCATAAACCCAGCCATCTTGACCGTCAAACACACCGCTTCGAATCGCAACACTAAATTCGCCGTCACCATTTGAATCAACATACCCTGCAGGACCACCAAAGAATCCTCGGTTAAACGACTCCAGCCGGCGAATAAGCATCAACGATTCACCTACTGGCTGGCCCGAAAGAGCAGGCGTTGGATGTAGTTGATTGACGAGATCTTGCAACGTGTGCCCCTGCAATAATTTCGCCGTGACTGGCGTGTATAAATGCTGCACATTTGAAAGACGTTTTATACGTGGCGTCGAGGGAACGTTGACGTTGTAGCATATACGTCCCAGATCCTGACGCATAAAGTTAGCCACAATCGCATGCTCATGACGATTCTTTTTATCATGGAGCAGATCGTTCGCTAAACGCGAACGTTCCTCTTCACTTGATCCCACACCGCATGTTCCCGCAAGGCACATCGTCTGCACGTTGTCCTGGTATTTTCTGACTAAAAGTTCCGGCGTACACCCGATAAAGAAAATATCATCATATCGGTACATAAACACGCAACCAACATCGGGACCTTCGATCAAATTGATCAGCATCTGCGTGCTCGTAAAGGGTTGCTGCGCATGGATCCTGCAACGACGCGCAAGAACAATTTTGTCCAGCTGACCAGCCTCTATTGCATGAAGGCCACCAGCAACGGCTTCTTTCCAAACATCTTTGGAATCGCGCGTAAGTGTATAGGGAATATCCTTGAGACTATAGCTTTTTTGGTTTTTAATACGAGCAACGAAACGTTCTACACGACCCGTATACACCGGACCTAAGCTGTTTACTTGCAGAAACGATTTCCCGTCTTGTTCTATCAGCACAATCTCTGGGAACATTAACCCAAGTTTTGGAAACGCACGAAACAACTCATCAGCAGGTTTAGGATTGCTTGCATCAAAACGCTGAAAGCAAAACGAATATGCAGGAAAATCTATGAGTCCTTCAACTTCATAATCTAAGTCAGTTAAGTGTTGAACCGCAATACAACGTCCAAGCCCTATTAGACGAATTGGCTGCGTGACCTGGCTTAATGGTTGTTTCTCATAGAACACAAATTGGTCGGTAAATTCGTTTTGCAGCGAACAAAAAGCGTGCACAATATCGCTGCCAATTTCTTGGGTGTATGTGTAGAGCTTTGCCAAAATAACACCTAAAACAATGGGGGATTTTTTGGCAAACGAATATCGATCACATGAACCCCTGGTTCATGAGCAAACACCGGATACACACGATGTAATTCGTGATTTGTCATCACATGGCGATATGATGCTCCCATGCCAATGCATACGTGCTTTAAATCAATACATGCACCTGAATCATTCATACGACCAGAATCGGTGTGAGGAACTCCTGGAAGGGAAGACACACGATCATCTCTGTCGAGACACACCACCACAATCGATGGTACGGGCTTCTTATCACGATTTGCGCGTGCACTTATTTCAAGCTGAATCGCAATTGCATTCATATCCTGCGCAAACTGGTTCGCATCCAATAGCACCGTGGTATGCGCGGAGCATTGTGCAGCACCAAATGCCGTAGAAAGCGTTCCCGACTGCCCATCTAAGCCATGATTTGCAAGCACATCTAAACGGTGTTCACCACGTTCAAGCATTTCATCCATCATCTGTAGTGGCGTGCCCGATCCACAGAACAGCGTCGAATCGTCGGGAATAAGCTTTGCCAGAGTATCAACATATCCGAGCTCGAGATCATTGATATCATCACGTTCGCGGACGCCATGAAGTTCGATACGTTGTTCTTGATTCGCCTTCTGCCAGGCCTTCGCGTAGGCCTCATCTGCAGCTTCTTTCGCCTGCACACTCGCCATGGTTGCAGCAAACACAACAGGGGTGCTACGAACAAAAATCTCGCGGGATGAACCTAAAACAGAGCCAGTCATTCCCACAACAATGCGGAATGCATTGGTTGAACGCAGACGACGACACGCCTCTTCTGAAACGGGCCGTTGTCCCATCTGGATAATCACATCAGGGTTTGCGACCGAATTTGATTCGAGTACCGCATTGTATGCATCGATGATCATGGGGTCGTCGATGTTACGCAGACCCGAAAGCGAATCAGCCAAAAGAGGCACATTACAACGGTGCGCAAACTCGATGATCGAATCGGCATCAGTCGGCGAGCTGCAAGTTCCTTCGCCGCAAAACGCGACGACACGAACACGATGCAAGATCGAGAAAAGGCCGTTCGCATTGCGGGGGACAAAACCTTGACCAGCAACAACGGTTGGTGGAAGCGAGCTTTCCGAGATCTTCGTCGATCTCATGCTCACACCCATCGTATCCTTGAGGGTAAACTCAATATAGACGGGACCACCTGCACATGCGCGTGCACCTGGGATAAGTCCATGCGCCTGCACACATGCCTCAAGCGCCTTTTGTCGACCGATATCCTCAGATGCTTCTTTCGAAGGCAGCACGGGCATTGCAATAGAGTATTTCGCTACTTCACGGAGTAATTGCGCGTGCGTATTGACGAACGCTGCAGTATGCCCGTCAATAGACGGACGGTTTGCTGCAATAAAAATCAGGGGCACGTGATCTGCAGATGCTTCAAGCATGGCGGGAATCCAATTTGCCGCATCACCGTTTCCATCACAGATCACGACGACAGGATTCGCGGTGGTTTTCGCTAGCCCAAGCGCAAAAAATGCAGCGGAACGTTCATCGCTGATTGCATAGGCATCACCAAAATGCTCGAGTGCTTTGACAACCAATGAATGACAAAGCGGACCGTCGCTGACCACTGCTTCAGTTACTCCACAACGCACAAGCTCAGAATAAAATGAGTCAATAAAAGTGGTCGTTGCACGAACATCGGGCTCCGATGCCCCACTGAGCGGAAGAAGATCGCGATCAAATGGACGCAGGCGCATTTTTTCGTCGGGAAAGCCATCTCCGAAATGGGTAACCGCAGGTTGCGCACCTGTAGGTTGTAATTGTGATGCGGTAACCCGTGGTTGTGCTGCGGTAACCCGCGGTGAAACGTTCGGCACGTGCGGATGTAATCCATTTTCCGCGCTATTTTCTAACGAGGTATGAGACGAAATACCTGATTTATTCCCATGTGCAGCATGTGAGTTGCGCTTTTCATCCGTGGCTTGATATTTTGCACCGTTTGTTTTGACGTTGCTACTAACGTTGCTGGGTTTTGTTGTGACATTACGGGATTTTGAGCCGTTCACAAAAGCGGATTCCGAGTTGCTTGAGCTTCCCGGTGTTGCTTTGTAAGCATTTGCATCGCGGGTATCTTTATGTGTTGATGCATTTGGTAACGAAGAAGCAGTGCTTACGTTCTGCTTTGATGCTTTCTGTTTGAGATGGTCCTTTGCAACATTGTCTTGAGAGCCCTGCGCAAACATTGCTACGGCGTCCTGATGAGACGATGCATGTTGGCGATGGGCAGAGTTAAAGATTTGCCGTGAGTCAATATCTTGTTTTTCACCGCTCTGAGAACCGGCATGATTTGAATGTGTAGACGGATTTTGTGCCGTCGTCGTGTTTGTATTTGTAGTGACTGGCTTAGATTCAGAAATGTTTCCTAAGGTGCTGTTCGCAGCCGATGCGTGGCTAACAGCCTCAATAGGGTTTGTGGTTGCTGCATCATTGCCCACCGTTCCTACAGATGGGTGCACATCTTTGCTGATAGGTGATTCTTCCTGAGATGCCACAGGTGTAACATCGACGACATGTTCTTCGACAGAAGTGCGTTGTTTAGCTTGTTTCGCTTCGCGCTCTTCTTGAGCCTTTCGTGCAGCACGCCCCGCCGCCTTAACTTCTTGGAGCGCTTCTTGTGCATCCATACTTTGTTGGACTCTTTCAGCTTGCTCTTTCTCACGTTGCTGTTCTTTTTCTTGTTCAGCCTGCAGGCGATTTGGCCCGCGCTTTGGCATGGGAACGGTTTCTTTTTTATGAATAGAAAACATAGCTGATTGTCCTGTTATCTGCTTAATTATTGATATATACATCTAACGCCGGCGTGTATTCCATATACACCTAAGCATATTTCTTACACAGTATTATCAAGCAATTTTTAATCTGTGGGCGTGAGAACTGGTGTCGATTCATCACCCTCACGGATTGCTTGTTCACTACTGCTCACACCAACATCAGGAACAACGGTTGATGGATCACCACCATCATCGACTACTTGCATCATTTGTTTAAGGGTCGGCACATCGCATTGGACATACGAAACACCATCAACGTCCACCATAGATGAAGGCAGCATAGCGGAGTATGTCGTTACATCACTATCCTGGAAATCCCGCGCATAGGAAAGAATATCTGAGGCCGACATATCGGTCTGCACGTATTTCGCAACATTATCTACCGCCTGCGCTAACTGAGGAGCAGAGGTCGACTGTAATTTCGTAACGAGCGCTTCCATAAGCAACCGTTGGTCCTCTGTACGCTGGAAATCGCCATTCGCAAATGAACGCGAGCGTGCAAAAATCAGCGCTTGCTCGCCATTGAGATGTTGCATGCCTTGTGGAACCTGCCCGCCTGCATTGGCATCATTGATTGCCATCGGCACATCTACATCAACTCCACCAAGCGAATCAACCAGTTCAACCGTTGCATCAAAGTCAATTGATGCATAGTGTGAAATATGGATGCCTAAAAGCTCATCGGCAGCCTTTACCGCACCAGCTGCACCATCAAATTGGTATGCCGCATTGAACTTCTGAACGCCATACCCAGGGATTTCAATAGCGGTATCACGAGGAATAGAAATGAAGGTAAGTTGTTTTGAATTCGGATCAACGCGAACAACGATATTCGTATCTGAACGCCCCTGGTCATCACCGCGAGAATCTGATCCAATAAGCATGACATAAAAGGGTTGATCATTTTGAACTGGTTCAAGGGCTTGTTGAAGCTCTTGTTGCTGTTCAGGGTCTTGAATTGTCATCTTCGAATTTAGATCATTCATATACCAAGCATATGCGGCCACAGCGCAAACGACTAAGCATAATAAAATAATAAGAACGATAAGGATTATTCGTCTTGCGCGATGATGTTTACGATCATGCCTGTTGGTATATTTCGCATTATTGCGCGAGCATGATACTAATTCGGAACTCGCCGCGCTTGCAGAATGTGAGTTTTGATGAGATGAGTTAACAGAAGAAGAGACACTCCCAGAGCTTGCAGGAATAAACCCACCAACTTGCGTTTGTTTATCCTGTTTTTCAGCGTTCGAAGCATGTGCGCCATGTGAAGTTCGATTACGCTTGCCCAAGGCCATATGCCCTCCTTGAATTTCACTTATTGTAGCATCAGTAAGATTTGATGTTCTTTCCAAACATGTCTCATCTTGTGCAAAACAAAACCATATTCGATTTTAATTAGATCTCTTGTTTTGCTATAAGTGAAAATTATTGTACATGGAGCGGGTGACGGGACTCGAACCCGCGAATGCAAGCTTGGGAAGCTTGTGCCTTACCACTTGGCGACACCCGCAAAATACGGCGCTTGTATAAATATACCGATATATATGAGTATACAAGCACCAAAATTATACTTAACACGTAAATGCAACCATTGTTTCGGCAAAATCCATCAACAAGGCCACACCTATAAATACTATTTTACAGCACCAATACGGCAAATAGTGCTTCCACAATCAGGGCATTTGCCCTTTACAATGGGTTTGCCATTTTTGGTAGTACCTTGGACAGGATCCACCATTACTTTCTTAGACTTGCATTTAACACAATAAGCCTCAACCTTTGATGTAATTGCCATTCGCTCCTCCAATCCTAAAAATTAGTGTACAGACTTTTTATCAGCATAAATGCAATGGAATTATACTCTAACCAATGCATATTGCTGAACTAAACCATCATTCCACATACAACAAGCGTTGGTATTTTTACCAACGCTTGTTCATACGTGTATGGCTCCATTTAGACTATTGATTCTTACGAATTATTCTTGAAAGATAGCACTTAAATACTTCTTATGAGACCAGCGATGAATTTGACAGCTTGGTTCATCTTCGAAGGAGAGACATTTTCTTGAGTATCATCAGCCTCACCCATAAGCGCGGGTTTACCATGCTCCATTCCGACTAGGCTCATGCCTTGCAAATGATATTTGTGTGCGATTGAAACAATACTATTCTTCCAGGTCAATTTACCTTGATGCGTAATGTTGACTCCGCTGTCCTGTGCTGCTTTGCTCACGAGACGCTTCATTCGAGAAGAAGCCTTAACAGAAGAAATTGCACCCTCTTCATCAATGTACGTTAACTCACCGGCACCAAGCGCTTCGAGATTGACAATAATTGATCCACGCAGCTCATCAGCGTGGCGAGCTAAAAACGCTTTAGAACCACTATTGTTTGAAAGCTCACTTCCAAGTGCCACAAACCAAACTTCCGTATTCAGGGAAGGGCGCATTTGATAAATGTCTTCCTGCTCTTCGTTTTTAATACGCTGGATATCGTCTTCGACTTTTTGCTCATCTTCCTGAAGAACTTTGTCATTCAACTCATTATCAACAGGAATATTTTGTTGGTCTTGTTCTTGATGGGTTTGCTGACTTCCTTGGTCGTTTGCTTCACGATTTACATTTGCTCTGTCAGATTGAGGACCCTTCTGAATAGGCATTCGTCCGGTTGGATCATAGTTGCCTTCGGATTGGGGAATATATTGAGACATGGGCTCGGTAGAATCTGCTATATGAGCATCGTCATAATCTGCATGTTCGTTTGAATATGCACCACCATTCCATGAGTCAGCCTCATGTTTTCCTTTGGTCTGTTTTTTATTCGTTCGGGAATCCGGATTGTCATATTCCGTTGATGTTTGATCTTCCTCATAACCATCAGACAAATCATCAGGACGGAAGCTTTCCCAGCCACCACGCTCGGCCCCAACTTTAGTGGGGTTGTAATCTTCGTCTACATCGAGCCACTTATCTGCAGAAACTTCTTCTTCCTCTTCCCGTTTTTGCTCTCTCCGCTGTCTTAGTTTGCTGAACAACCCTTTATGTTCTTTAGGGATATTCATATACCCAGCTCCAGCATAGGCACCTGTTTCGGTGGTGTTTTCTTCAAAGGTTGATTCATCCGCATCATCAACATACATTTCTGTTGGTTTCATACCTTTTACCAAATCATCAGTAACAGGTTTAAACGCGCCCGTTGATCCTACGGCTTGGAATGAACCAGTCAGGCTTACTTTCTCATTTGAGCCTGCCGTATCTTGTGAATTAGTCTTTTGAGAGGTCACAGAAGGCACATTAATTGATGGTCTGCTTTCTGGCTGAGCTTGTGATGATTGTGCTGCTGTTGTGTTATGTGCTGAAGGAATATCAGTAACTGATTTTTCGTTAGTAATTCTGCCACTCATTGTTGGTAAATTTGCTAAATTGGTTGGTTCAATTTTCGCAACATGTATTGCTGGAGAATTTCTTCTTGACGATTGTTGTGAAGACGCCTGAGAAGCTCCTGACCGTGCAATAGTCCTATTTGGTTGATTTGCGTTTGCAGCTGCCGAATTATCCGTAGTATTCAGACTTATTTTTGGAATAGCTCCGGATTCTAAAGGCGTATGACGTTGGGAAACATTGCCTCCATTTTGCATATCACTAATAGGTGCACGTTGTTTATAAGACTCGGGACGATCGTAGCCTGTAGATTGCGCATTGGCGCTTGGTGTTGACTCAACAATTTTCCTTACCGTTGCGCGTGCTTCTTCTTGAGTCAATGTAGTTTTTGCCTTTGCGGCTGCTGCGTTATTTGCGGGGTAGTTTTTTTGATTTTGGCGAGAAGAATTAATCCGTGCATTCGGTTGCGTTTTTTCCTGGCCATCTACTTCCGATACGCGTGGAATTACTTTACCAATATTGGAATGAATTTCAGGTTTATTCGAGACAGGCATACCCATAGTGCTCTGGTTTTCCGACTGTTCAATTTCATCTTCTTGTCTTGAAACTGGTGTATTGGTTTCATCAAACACCACCCGATTGCTGGTCTGCTGAGGCGCATGGTGCAACTCTCTCGATGGCCGACTTTGTAACTTGCGTGCCTCGGCATTTGCATCATTTTCAACAGAGTAATTTGTCACTTTTTCACTCACGTCAATGTGTGGCATTGCTACGGTTGCATCACGGTTTGCAGGTTCTGAGCTTGTTCCTTCTTCCGCATCCTCTTCTGCAATAGGCATTCCTGTGAATGCATCACGTGGTGAAGAGTCCTTCGAGACGTAGTCCATTGACTGAGTTTCCTCATTATCCTCTTCTGAAAGATTATTTAATTCCTCATCGTTAAATGCATCATAGTCACCATTGCCACCGTTATTTCTATGTGACAGACCAGATAATCTCTTTTTTATTGACTTGAATGGATGTACCGATGCGACTTTGTGCGAGATATTTGAAACTTCATCCGTAAAGGTATTGCTTTGGGTCGCATCCATATCTTCGTATGAATCGTACATATCGCTACGATTCTGATCTTCTTGCTCTAATTGAGTAGGCTGATTTATGGATGCCGAAGCATTCTGATAGGAAGAGGTTTGTACCGTAGATGATTGAGTTTGTGAAGCTTGAGGTTGCCTCGAAACTTTACCTTGTTGGTTTTGCTGCGGAGTTGGCGAGCCCTGCAATATTTCGGTTTCACGATCGCGGTCTGCCTTTAACTGGTCATTAAGATATTGACTTCTTAATGTATCCACAGGAGTTCCGTCTTGGTTTACATGAAAATCACGATTAGTAGCAGGCTGCTGGCCCAATGTTTCACGTGAAACATTTGAGTCTTGAGAGCCATTAATTACGGATGTATTTTGTGTTGATGTTTCACGTGAAACATTCTGAGATTGTCTGCGAGAATCTGTGTCCAAAGGCACATTGTGGTTAGAGGGGTGCGTAGTTTGCCGTTCTGGTTTATATTCAGGACGTTTGCGAGGTTTGAAGCCGTACTTTTCTAAGCGTCTGCGAGATTCTTCCGCAGCATTAATCATAGGCTCTTCTTCTTGAGCATCTTGATTCTTCTGCGTCTGCTCAGATTTCTCCTGGACCTGAGTTGTCCCTTGGCTGTGGACATGCTCGTTCGCACCCTGTGACTCTGATGTTGTTGCCTCAAACTTTTTTTCATTTTGCGTCGTTGTCACAGATTGCTCTGATACATGATTGCTGCTTTGGCTGTTAGTATGCGCAGTTTGCGACGCAGATAATTCGGTCTGCGAATTCTGGTGAGACCGTGCAGCCAACTTTTGTTTTGCATCAAGAATCTCAGAAGCATCCGGATGAACAGATTTTTGAACTTTATTAACGGAAGCAGAGGGAACGAATTTAGGGTGATTTGTCTGTGCTGTACGTTCTGCTGCGTCTAATGCATCTGCATATCTGCTGCGACGCACACGTGAATGACCATTGGATGCAATTGGAGTTTTGCCATTGCTGCCTGCCTTGCGTTGCGCCTCAGCAAACCAACTTGGTACAACATCACCATCAGAAGTGCGTACCATACCCTCAGGTACTGCTTCTTGAGACACTTGTTCGGAAGACTCATCTTGTTTGTCTTCTTTTACCGTATCCTGGGCAGACCCAGACGTGTTCTTTGATGCTCTCGTATTGGAACGAGTTGTTTTTGTACTTGTTTGAGAAGTAGTCTCTGGTTTTCTATTACCGTTATTTTCCATTATTTGTGTACGATCATTTTGATCATCGCTTGAAGCTGAAGCATGAGAGTTGTTATTTTGCGCATCTGAAGGATGCACGGTGTTGTGCCGGCTTAGTTCTTGATTTGCACCACGTACAGGTTTTTGACGGCGAGCGGGTTTAACAAATTCACTCATTTTTTGGCCGGGCTTGATTCCGTCGACTTCTTTACCTGTCAAATTTGCAACGGCAGCCTTTGCCGCATTCAGTTGCGCTTCTTCATCTTGGCTATCATCATAAGAAAGAGTAGCACCTTCTGGAACGACACCCGCAGCACGTGCTTCATCGCCCCCATGGATAATGGTTCCGTCAATATCCTCTTGGGGTTTTGGCTTATCTACAATTTCCCCATTTGCAATTTGGCGAGCAACTTCCATCATTACCGCAACACTAGAAGCATTGTCATTTGCACCATTGTTATAGTCAGATGTCATATGCATGATGGATATCACAACAGGAATTGCAAGCAGGATCGCAACGATAATCGTCACGATGTTCCAGGCCATAGATGAAGCAGAGACACCTGCGATCATACGAATGAGCCAAATAATTGGCATAACCACAAGAGCGGCAAGACATAATTTTTGAACTATTGGAAGTGCCGGAATAAACGAAGGACTTAGTTCGGGGTGCACTTTTGCGCTGTCATAGTTGGCCACCAGAACTACTTTACGAGAACGAACTCGCGAACTATCGGGCTTATATTTCGCAACAACATTTTGCGTAAGCCCACGAGTAAACGGACGTGAGAGCACAGGAATATCCAGAATTTCCAAGACATACAACACAGCAGCAGCAAGGGTCACAATAAACGCGGGTATCGTAAGTGCGTGTACAAACATCGCAAGAATCGCAAACAGCAGTGACGCACCAAAGCAAATTAAGGGAACAAGGTCAGGACGAGGACTTGATGCAAATTCCTCTGTACTTGTTTCAAATTTTTTGTTTGCCTCAAATTGTCTCTGAATATATAAACCAGCTTGGTTTTCTTCTTCAGTACCTGCAGGACGTGCGCCTGTAGTTTCAGATAAATATGAAAGGTCGTCTTGGATCTGAGACATTCTGAATGCCTTCCGTTATGTTTACTTATTTGCAAATAGTTGGAAAGTGGTAAGACTTTTCCATTTAATAGAAAAGTATACGACATATACAAGCGCGGCACTAAGAAGAGCACACATCAAATATCTAAGAAAAAGCGCTCACAAGCGAATTGTTGAACTGGAATTATTCCTTTTCATATTCTGTATGTGAAGCAATATCATCAATCGCTTCACGTGCCGTAACTTTTTTCACATTTTTACTTGGAAGCGATGCGATGAATATCTTTCCATACCACTTATCAGTGATGCGACGGTCATATAAAACGAGGTTGCCGGTATCGACAGAACTACGGATGAGTCGACCCGCCGCTTGTTTGATCTCAATAATCGAACGGGGCAACGTATATTCACTCCACGCATTACCACTATTAGCATTCAGTTCCCTATATAGAGGATCTGTTGGTCGCGTGAATGGAAGTTTTGGAATAACTACTGTTTTGAGTGTTGCACCAGGAGCATCAAAACCCTCCCAAAAACTTTTCAGAGCAAACAAAGAAAGGTGTTCGTCTTCAATAAATTGATCACGCAAACCTTTAATAGAAAGGCCGTATTTTTGGCATACCACATGCAATCCGTTATCACTTACCACAGGTTCTACAGTCTCAAAGCATTTTTCCATTTCACGTCTATTAGTAAACAGTGTTAACGTTGCCCCATTTTGTGCAATATGGAGTCGTGATAAGAAATCTGATAAATCGCCAATATATCCGCGCGTATTAGGAGCGGGAGCATCGGTAATGACATACACCGTCATGTTGTGATCAAAATCATATCCAGAAGGAATTTGCACCGATTTACTGGAAGATTCTTCATCCTCATTTAATCCCATGGCGTGGTTAAATGCGTCAAAGTCTTGATTTGTCGTAAGTGTTGCTGAAGTAAAAACGACCGAATGCGTATGCGCATAGAGCGTTTCATTTAACTCGTGGCCAACATTGAGCATTTGCGCTTCAAGATAATCTCTCGCGTGATCATTTTTATTCAGATGAACTGAATATGCGTAGGTATTTGTTGGGTGAAATAAAATGATCTCACAATTATCTAAAAGATCTTTAAGGCTTGAAACACAAATTGCGAGCTCGCGTTGTAAATTTGCCGCACCTTTTGCCTGATCAAGAAGCGATACGAGATTTGTAGCTGGTTTCAGTAGTCGTTCTGCAGCTTCACACATGTGCTTTCCGGATTCAACAAACTCTTGAAAAACGGAATGTGCACGCATTTCTTCATTGATCCAGATATCCTGCTGGCTATAATTTTTCGAGCCTTGATCTCCAAAGATACTCAGTTTACGAATATTTGCCGCAAAAACCTGCAGCGCTTCACTAAATTTGATAGAGGTGGCACGGGCTTTGGTCACATTTGCGCGAACCAATGTATCTCCGCTCTTGGCAACTTGTGAGTCGGAGTTATTCGAGCCTTCTGTATCTGAATCCTCTACAGCTAAAGAAGGAATATCTTCTTCAGGAATAGAAACACTTCCTACAAGTGCTCGTTCAATCTTTCCAAATAGATCTGTATTTCCTGATCCCGCAATATTTCTCGATAGGCGGAGTAATTCGTTGATATCTATCTTTTTTGAAAATGCTCGACGAGCTTCATCTTCGGCACCATGTGCCTCATCGATTACCCAATAGCGAATTGGAGGGAGGATACCGCCATCTGTTTTTAGGTCGCAGAATAACAGTGTTTGATTCGTAACGAGAATATCTGACGCTTCCGCCCGTTGTCGAGCCCCATACACATAACAATCTTTACCAAAATAAGGGCACCGATTATGCAGACAGTTTTCTCCCTTAATTGAAACTTCATATCGCGGAATAGCTCTTCTATCCCAGTTCAACGCATCAATATCTTCGTAATCGCTCTGGTCTACAAACGAGACTAACCCCGCTAGCGCAGGCGCAGTTGATACACTTCGATTATCTTCAATCTTAATTTGTGCGCCTTTTTTTACTAATTGTTCGAGCTCTAATAAACACAGATAATGCTGTGTTCCCTTAAGAACTGAATAATCTATGTCAACTCCTGCTCTTTTAATCGCAGGTAGTTCATGATTTGCCAATTGATCGAGGAGTGCATTGGTCTTTGTTGCAACACCCACAGTGATGTTATTTTTCTTTGCGGTTTTGATCGCCGGAACAAGATATGCGAGAGATTTTCCCACGCCTGTTCCTGCTTCGACCGCTAAATTTGTTGAATTTGCAAATACACTATTAACCTCTTGTGCCATCTGGACCTGTTCTGGGCGTGCTTCATAATGAGGATACATACGTCCCGCCAGCCCATCTTTTTCGAATTCATCTGCGATTTCGTCATTTGACGCAAAATGCAAGCCTGCTTGAGGATTTCTGGATAACTGTTCCGCATCTACTCGATTAGTAAGGTTTTGAGTATGAATATTTTGCGCGCGAAGCAGTCGAAGACTAAACGGATTTGAGGTGGGCGAGTCAAAATGTTTAAAAACTTTCCCTGCAGGCCACTCCTCAACAGAGGCTAAATTCGCAATGTAGTGGACAACTTCTTCGGGCATTTGAGTAATGGCCGCAAGCATTATGCGATATACCGCAGCTAAAGAACGAACATCGGCATCTGCGCGATGTGTTGATGCAACCACATCAAATGCTTTTGTCAAATCGATCAGACGGTGTGATTTCATCTGGGGAAGAGCAATTCTTGCAACATCAAGCGAATCGATCCAGACATTTTGTTGGAGTGGCGCACCGCTTTTTGCCTTTGTACAGAATGTTTTATCGAAATTTGCATTATGCGCAATGACATCATCATCACCAACAAATTCGACAAGTTGAGCAGTCGCATCTTCTGGGTTCGGAGCGTCCGCAACGTCTTCGTCATGTATGTGGGTAAGACGAACAATCTCTTCGGGAATTGGTTTCCCTGGGTTTACAAACGTAATGAACCAATCCGCTATTTTTCCATTTCGCACACGCGCCGCCGCAATTTGCGTAAGGTTGTCGTGTTTAAAAGAAACTCCGGTACATTCCGTATCTAAAACAATACAATTATCAAGCTCACCAAAATCAGAATCTGCGGCAATTTGTTTAAGCGACGCATAGCGATTCACAATTCTATCAGGCGCATTTTCATGAATTGCTGCACGAAGATATGCGGGAATTGATTGTTTTTGAATTGATTCAGTCGGACTTGTCTCGTTATTCACGAAGACTCCTTTATGAGTAAACGACTAATACAGGCGTACAATGTCACTTAAATTACCATTATTAATATTAAACCGTTTTAAACTGTTCGAATGTATACCCGATGAAATTCCTCGAAGCAAAAGGAGAAACCCGTGTCTTCTTCACGTTATTACGCAACATATGCTCGTTTTTCAACAAAAGACAAAACCGCAGGGTCTTTTCTAACTAATGCTGACAATGTTATCGGGGATGTATATACGGTTGATTTTCGTAAATCAGACGATGAAAACCACCCTGATGAAGTTGCATGGCTGGTGAATCGTTTTGGGAAAGATGTGGGGTATTTCGATACGGATATTTCGCGCCAACTTCAAGTCTGCCGTGCTCAAGGGTGGAATATCTACGCTTTATTGGCTTCTGTTTGGTTTACTGAGAATCCGAAGCCGGGGATTTTTTGGGGTGAAATGGTCATTATGTGCTATTCACCCTCAATTGCGGACTCATTTGATGTCTTTCGACAAGGAATATCTCAGATGCTCGCAGATGGGGTTCGCCCAAATGTGCTCTTGGATTCTGATACCATGCAAAAAGTGATCGATTCTAAAGGTAAATGGAAGCCTGCTGATCGCGTAGAACCTATAAAGAAAACGAAAGGGACAGCGCTTCTAAAAGATCACGCAACACATGAGGAAAAAGTTATCGATCAAGCACGTGTCCATAGAGTAGGATGCACCGTTGTAGCTTGGGTAGTTGTTATTGCAATTGTTGTGGTTATTCTCTTAATTATGCGGAGTTGTTCATAATTATTTATCTTCTAATGCATATTCAATCAGCCTAGTACATAGTTCAGGAAAATCTATACCAGCAGCACGGCCTGCATCTGGTAATAGAGAAGTTGCGGTCATTCCCGGAATCGTGTTAGTTTCTAACACCCAAGGTATATTTTGCTCATCAAGAATCATATCTGTCCGGGACATTCCACGACATTCAAGGATCGTGTGGACCTTTTCTGCAGTCTTTTTTATAAGATTTGTTGTTTCTTCATCAAAAGGAGCAGGACAAATATGTTGTGCGCCACCTTGTGCATACTTTGAATGGAAGTCATAAAAACTATCTTCAGGAACAATCTCGATAATTGGTAACGCATGAGGGGTTTTATTGCCAAGGACCGCAACGGTTAATTCTGTTCCCGATACGAATTGCTCAATTAATACTTCATGAGATGATGAAAAAGCTTCCGTAAGTGCCTGGTCAATACCATCTGCATTATGAATAATGCTTACGCCAAGTGCACTACCCTCATCAGCAGGCTTAATAACGATATCTTGGCCAAGTTTTTCAACAATCTGCTCCGAAGTAAGTTCGTCTTTACTATGTAACGTTATAGATTGCGGGGTATGAATACCTGCAAGTTCATAAAAGACTTTTGATTTTGATTTATCCATAGCCGTTGCACTCGACCAAATTCCAGGCCCAGTATACGGAATACCCAAGATTTCAAGTAAACCTTGAATCGAACCATCTTCACCGCCCTTGCCATGGAGGCATAAAAATGCAACGTCATAATGACCATTTACAAGGGTAATCAGGTCATCGTGGTCTGCGGGGTCGAGTGTCGTAACAGAAAACCCTGCTTCTTTTAAAGCAGCTTCAGCACCTTTTCCTGATTCAATTGAAATTTCTCGCTCACCACTCGTGCCTCCAGAAAGAAGCACGACATTTGTTTCAGAAGGCACAACTTTTTTCTGTGCACTCATAGAAACTCCTTGATCTCGAGTATGTATTGATATCGTTATAATTTAGGCTTTAAGCCGAATGCAGTATAACAAACAAGCAGAAAACACACACGTAAGAAAGCTGTCTCCAATGACACCTCTATCACAAAGTTTTGAAGCATATGGAATTCAGGATCTTCAAGAATTACTTTCATCACTTAAGCAGCCAAAGTTCCGTACGAAACAAATTTTAGAGTGGGTGTATAAACGTGGTGCCAACTCATATGAAGAAATGTCTAACATTCCCGCTTCTTTGCGAAAAGAACTTACCGAATGTGCTCCTCTCCATATCCCAGAAATTAAAACAAAAGAGACTTCTATAGACGGAACACGAAAATATTTACTCTGTTTAGCAGACGGAAATCTTATTGAAACCGTGGGAATCCCCTCAGAAACAGAAGAAAATAAATCAATAAATCAGAACAAACGATTAACGGTATGCTTTTCAACACAAGTTGGTTGCGCAATGCAATGCGCATTTTGTGCAACGGGACAGCAGGGATTTACCCGCAACTTACTTCCTGGAGAAATAGCCCAACAATTATGTATTGTTCAGAAAGATTTTGGTATTCGAGTCTCTAATGCTGTTGCCATGGGGCAAGGCGAGCCTTTTCTTAATTTCGATAACCTCGTAAAGGCGCTTGAGTTAATTAACTCAGATGAAGGTTTGGGTCTTGGTGCGCGTCGTATAACGGTTTCAACATGCGGAATTACTAAAGGAATTAAGGATTTTGGGCATATTCCGGAACAGTACACGCTCGCTTTATCACTTCATTCTGCAATACAAAGCACGAGAGATCGTATTATGCCCGGATGCAAAAATATCTCCTTAACCAAGATCCGTGATGCTTTAGAAGATTATTATTCACATTCTCACAGAAGAATTAGTATCGAGTATCTCTTAATTAAGGGAGTTAATGATTCAAATAAAGACATCCGAGCCTTAGAAGACTTTTGCCGAGGATTGCATGTTCACATCAATCTCATCATGCTTAACAATGTGCCTGATTCACCGTTTAAGCCTGTGAGCGAAAAAACCGCAGCAAATATTTCTCATCAACTAAAACAATTCGGGATTGAGACAACTCTTCGTAATTCCAGAGGCAGCGATATCAACGGTGCCTGTGGACAACTTAAATCCGCTGTTACACACATATAAAATCACCTTATCAAGACAAGCGTTACCAGCGATTACTATTTAAATAATCTTTCATTGCTCACAAAAATAGTTTGCTTCACTGGGTTTACGTTATCTCACTACATTTAGGCCGCCTCATATTTTCTAACCATAGAGAGTCTTTTATTTAGATATAAAAGGCCTCCTACTTCTTAGGTAAAGAAATAAGAGGCTCTTAAGTGTGTACTCGTTGATACGTATTATTTTGTATTGCAATTAAACTTGCGAGATTTTTGTAGTAATAATTCTACTTATTTGCAGCTTCAACCGATGCAGATGGAGTTTCTTTTTCTCTTTCATTTGTTATAAGAGAAAAAATACGTTGCAAATCATCTTCATCTTTAAATTCAATTTCAATCTTGTTTTTACCTTTGGAACTACTCATTCGCACTTTTGTATGAAGAATTCCACGCAGTTCTTTTGCAGCCTTTTTAAAATACGACGGCATAGGAGCACGCTGAGTGGAAACTGTTTTTCCTGATTCACGTGCAGCCATTAAGCGTGCAATTGATTCAGCTTGGCGCACATTTAAATGTTCATCCAGGATCTTTTGCGTAAGATTTTTTTGTCCCTCTACACTTGGCACTTGCAGAATTGCAACTGCATGTCCGGTAGTAATTTTATTGTCAAACAGGGCTTCTTGCGCTTCTTCTGGTAAATCTAAAAGACGTAATTTATTTGCGATAGTTGAACGACCCTTAGATACCGCTTGTGCAACTTGTGTTTGAGTCATTCCCAAACGTTCCATTAACCGTTTATATCCGTAGGCTTCTTCAATGGGGTTTAAATCAGTACGTTGAACATTTTCAACCAATGCAAGTTGGAGAGCTTTATCATCATTTGCTTCCATAATGCGAACAGGCACGGTCTTCATATGAAGCTGTTCACAAGCCTGCCAACGTCTTTCTCCGGCAATTATTTGATATGTGGTGCGACCATCTTCGTCAGTACCGTCTTCACGAATAACAATCGGCTGAAGAAGTCCTTCTTTTTTTATTGAAGCAGCAAGTTCTCGAATTTGGTCATTATCAAAGTATGTACGTGGCTGATCGGGATTCGGATGAATGAGTTCAATAGCTATCGTAAGTTCTTTTTTCTTGTCTTCATCCGACACTTTTTCAGAATCTTTTGGTCTAGATACTTCTCTTGAAGTTACTTGCCCTTGCGCCGACTTTTTAATTTGGGGCGGTGTTTGATTTTGTGATGCACTCTGTTGAGAATGCGGAATGGGACGCTCTTTTACGACTGCATTTTCAGCTTCTTGTTCAGTAATAACAACGTTTTTATCTTGTTCTTTACGAACATCAGGAGTTTCAGGGGCGTGTTTTGTTGGCTCTTCATGGTTTGAATTCGATACTTCTTTTGAAATATCTCCACCTGTTTCGGTTTCATTCATAGTTTCACCGAAAAGAGCATTTAAACCTCTCCCAAGGCCTCTTTTTTTCTTAGCCACGAGCAATCACTTCTTTCGCAAGTGCATCATATGCTTGGCATCCTTTTCCATTAGGATCATAAACATTAATTGGTTGACCATAACTTGGAGCTTCCGATAATTTAACCGTGCGTGGAATCACTGTTTTAAAAACGGTTTGCTTGAAGAACTTCCGAACCTCGTCTGCCACCTGATGTGAAAGGGTAGTTCGAGAATCATACATAGTCAGAAGGACTCCGAAAATAGTAAGACTTGAATTAATGCGTTTTTTGACACGATTCATTGAACCGAGAAGTTTTGTCACACCTTCCAAGGCATAAAATTCACACTGAATTGGAATAAGCAGAGAATCCGAAGCAACTAATGCATTGACAGTTAACAAACCCAACGAAGGCGGGCAGTCAATAAAAATATAATCGTATTTTCCTCTAAGAGTTCCGATTGCATCTTTAAGACGATTTTCGCGAGCCATTTCATTAACAAGCACAACTTCTGCATCAGCTAAATTAATAGTTGCAGGAATAAGGTCTAACCCTTCATATATGTCAGGAATAATAACATCTTCAGGATCTGCATTTCCTAAAAGCAGGTCGTATACATCAGTTTCAATTTCACCTTTATCGATACCAAGTCCACTTGTCGCATTTCCTTGCGGATCAAGGTCTACCAATAAAACTGATTTATTGCGTGCTCCTAAGGCGGCAGAAAGATTTACTGCAGTTGTGGATTTTCCTACTCCGCCTTTTTGATTAATAATCGCAATTATTTTTGTTTGACCAATTGCATGAGTAATAGGCTTTTTTTGAGCATATGAACGAGGATGTTTTATATCAGCTTCATCTTCGAGAACATCATCAGTAATTTTGTCGTACTCAATAGACGGTACAGGAATTTTAGGAGTATCGGAAACTGGTTGCGATGACTTTTTATTTTGCTTATCGGTAATTACTTGGGAGGTCTGCTGTGCTTCATCTACCTCTTGTGTATGTTCAGTTTCCTTAGCTTGTTCTTTGTTTAATTCTTCTTGTTCACGCTTAGCTCTTTTTTCCTCACGCTTACTACTTTTTTTGCCCTTATCTTTATTGACAGTCGATTCTTCGTTTTTGTTGTGTCTGAGACTATCAAAAAATCCCATGAGGGCCTCCTTCCAAAACCACTATCTTTGAGCCGCATTTAATTATTTTTAATTTCTTCTTTTATATCAACAAAACCGAGATGTTTCACGTGAAACATCTTTCTATTAAGTTATCTATTAGCATGACATAAAAAGCTTACCAAAACCTTGCAGATTCTATGTCTGATCGCCTGGATTTCTATTTCTTTTGAAATTTAATGTTTCACGTGAAACATTTACCGAATACCGGTTTATTTATATGGTCTTTTTTGAGCCATCCCCGGTCTACGAGGTAGTGTCACTTCCGGTTCACTTATTTTTTGAAACAAAAGCAGAGAACGCTTTGTTTTGTTGTCGCTTAATACATAATCATGGCGTTCAATAAAATCCATACCTACTTTTTTTGATATCGATAGTGCCTGTTCCAATTCTTCGTTTATTTGATCACTTTTATATGCTAAGAAATAACCTTGTATTCTTAACAACGGAGAAGCTAATTCTAAAAGACTTGGTAATGACGAGAGGGCGCGGGCCGTCGCTATTTCAAAATCAGGATGAGAAAGAGCGAGCTCTTCGGTTCTACCAGAATATATTTGAAGATTCGAAAGAGATAGTTCTTCCGCAAATTCTTCAAGGATATGAGCTTTTTTCTTAACCGATTCTATTAACGTAACATCTCTTGTTGTACAAATAGCGATGGGTATACCAGGAAAACCTGCACCGGATCCCATATCACATAAAGATCCTTCAGGTAATTTGTTAATTAATGGAATACCAGCTAATGAGTCTTCAATATGAAGTAGTTGACCTTCTTGGAAATTTTGAATTCTCGTTATATTAACTTTTTTATTTTTATCTATGACAAGTTGGAGATGTTTATTGAGTAACTTTTGCTCTTTTTGATTAATTTGATACATATACCTAACCTGGTCACAATCGAAAATGGATGGACTTTCATTAAGCTATAACATTTTGAGGCTTCAAGCATGAAACCAATATTGATTATATATTCACCATAAAAAAGGGAGCCTAAGCTCCCTTTTGCTTCTTTCAAATATTTTTTAGTGTCTCGAAACCAAATAAGTAAAAATTTATTCAGTTTCTTCTTTATGATCAACGAATACTACAACATGACGATTTGTGCCTTGTCCCTCCGACTGTGTATACACACCATCATAATCACGGAGAGCAATATGAACTAACCGACGCTCGTAAGGATTCATTGGATGTAGTTTAATATTTCTGTCTTGTTCGATAGCTTTATCTGCTGCACGATATGCAATTTTTTCGAGCTTTGTTCTTTGTCGATCTTTATAACCTTCTACATCAACAACAACAGGGAATCGATAGCCTAGTTGACGAGATGTAAGGCTCGAAACAAGGAATTGCAATGCATCTAATGTGCGTCCATGTCGACCAATAAGAATAGCGAGGTCATCACCAGTGATATCAAGAATTAACTCGCCTTCATCGCCTTCATATTCATCAATGGTCGTTTCACCAAGATTGAAATATTGAAGGATACTATCGAGAATATCTATTGCAATATCAGCAACATGATCAAGTTTTTCATCTTCTTCTTTTTCTTCTAAAGTTTCATCTTGATCAGCACTATCTGTTGACTCTTCATCAAATTCATCGGATATATTATTTATAGTGTCTTCAGATTCTTGAGAGTTTACATCTGATTGTTCTTGATTATCAGTATCTTGAGAATTTAATTCCATTACCTATCACCTCATAAAATAATGGTTCCTGTAGATACAGGAACCAGAAATAAATACTTAATGTTTCTTAGTTGGGCGTTTCTTATGCTCACGACGTACAACATCAACTTCGACTGGTTTGTCTTCAATAATAGCTTCTTTTTCAGCGTCTAAACGCTTCATACGGCGAGTACCAGTTTGTGTTTGGATTAGACCAAGAATAGAAGATGTGCTCCAAAATAAAAGTACTCCGGCAGGAGAGCCCCAACCAATCCATAGCATAAACAGGGACATAATGAGGGTCATAATAAGAGTTTGTTTTCTTTGCTGCTCATTTGCAGTTCCACGCTGCATTATGAGCGTAGGTAGGAATGTCGTAAACGCAAAGATAAGAAGCAAAATAATATAAGGAAGAAATATTAATATTCCTTGAGAAAAAGTGGAAGCTGGAGAAAGCGTTAAATCAGGGATTAAATGGTAGAACTCATAGTTTGTTCCACTTGTTCGATCTCCCATTTGTTGAAGTACTTGAAATAATGCAATAAAGATAGGCATCTGTAAAAGTAACGGCAAACATCCAGAAATAGGATTAAAGTGAGCCTCAGCATAAATCTTTTGCATCTCTTGTTGCATACGCTGAGGATCATCAGCGTATTTCGTTTGTACCTCTTGCATAAGAGGCTGCATTTTTTGCATTTGATAGGAAGATTTTACTTGGCTATTCATTAACGGCCAGATGATGAGCCTGAAGAGAATGGTTACGAGAACAATAGCCATACCCCAGTCGCCAATGACGTTATAAACTACGTCTATACCCCAGAAGATAAAATCTTGAAACGCGGTCCAAATGCTCATTTAAGGGCAATTCCTTTCGCTTTTTACTTACGGAACTGGGTCATATCCATATCCACCGCCTGGGCGGCAGCGAAGGACACGTTTTACTGTAAGCACTAACCCTTTACAAAAACCATAACGTTCAAATGCGATTCTTCCATATTCAGAACACGTAGGCGTAAAACGACAACATGAAGGAAAAAAAGGAGATATCGCATGTTGATAAAAGAAAATTAATCCTAATGCTATGTACTTAGGACAATTCTTTACAATTTTCAATATTTTCATCGAAATCGCCACGTTAAATTGCAAGTATTTTAACTTACTTATTCAATGAGTTTAAAGCCTTTTAATCTGGTTTTGAATAGAAGCAAGCACCCGCTGATATGGGGCACTTAGAATATTCATTCTCGCAACAAATAAAACGTCATATCCATCCCAGTCATTATGTAAATCATGACAAATAGCACGCATACGACGTTTCGCTCCATTGCGCCAAACAGCATTGCCTAAGCGTTTGCCTGCAATAAAAGCGACACGACCATATTGGCCATGCCGCTTTTGATCGCGATTAACAATTAACATCACATATGGTCCATGGATTCTTCTTCCAGTTTGGAACAGGTGTGATATCTGTGTATTGGATTTAATTATTTCCAACACAATTGCTTACTTAGACAGTAAGGCTCTTACGGCCTTTAGCACGACGAGCGGCTAAAACTTTACGGCCACCTTTTGTAGCCATACGAGCACGAAAGCCATGTGTGGTAACACGCTTATGCTTATTAGGTTGATATGTGCGCTTCATTTCCTGAATCCCTTTCTACATTTTGAGTAGCCTATAAAGTGTATTTATCTGCCTTTTTAAAGTCAACGTATACTCTCATTTCTACACAGGGAAACATATAAGTTTTCAATATATTTGATTCCTAACTTCAACAATACAGCAAAGAATCCCTCTCACACTCAGCTG
>CAIFEG010000024.1 GCA_903789415.1 uncultured Eggerthellaceae bacterium
AATCAATGGTGTCTGGCACAAATCAGCCGTACGCGCTTGTAGAAATGGACACCAGCGGAAACTACTTTGTAACGCTCAGGCTCAAACAAGCTCAATACATCAGCGATGTTACCGTCTCTTCCGATCCAGAACATGATGGAACATTTGGGGATGCTCAGGCGGGCACCGTTACCAACACTGACACGGCCAACGACATGGCCGACGTGCGAGCAGCAATTGTTTCTCCCAGCTCCACACTGCGTGTGTCGTTCTATGTGCAACCAATGGGCCGTTATGTCATCTACTATGTCACGCTATCAAATTTCGTTGATGGAAATACCCAGGGCTTCGTGCCGCAAATAGTGGCTGGTGAAGGTCAACCTGACCCTGCTCCTTCCACGAATGATGGTTCGGATGCTGCCGAAGGTAACGCCAATATCCATGAGTACGACGGTGAAGGAAATGAGGTCACGGGTGCACAGGATTCCACTCAGGCCGATATCATCACGTACGTGCTCATTGCCGTTATTATCGTGGCACTCATTGTGATCGTGGGTATCTTCTATTACCTTGTGCGCGGCAAGAAACGCCAAAAAGCAGCAAAGGCGGCCGCAGCGGCGGCAGCAGCAAGGGGTGTCTACGATCCCATAGCGCCCGCCGAAAATATGAGTGCTGCCACAACTGCAAAGATCAGCGAGCCTTCGAAAACGGATCGGCAAGATAATGGCGCGCAGAAGTAGCATTCGACATCAAGCTGCATCTACGGATAGTCTGGCGGGTATGGAATTTCCCGAGATTCACGGCGCACCATCTCTGACGCGCCGTGACTTTGCCCGTGGCCTGCTCGCCGTCGCGGGGATAGCCCTCTTGGGGCCCCTTACCGGTTGTGTTGACCAGCATCCCGAACGTGCTGCAGGAGATGACGAACTTCGTCTCATTGCCACCTCGCCTGCTGTGGCGGACATGTGCAATGTGCTCAATCTGGATCTAGTGGGAGTATGCGACACCACCTCAAGCATTCCAGATCGTTACGCAGATCTGCCGAAGGTGGGCATGGCCATGTCACCCGATCTCGAAAAGATTGTGCCGCTGCATGCCGACTATGTAATTGCCCCCAGCACGCTGAGAGAAGATCAGCAGCCCAAATTCGCCCAAGCAGGCGTTAAGTCTATTTTCGTGGACATGTCGAGTGTCGATGGCCTGTATGCCTCATCTGATTATCTGGGTACCAAGTTCGGTAAAGAACAGGAAGCGGCGGCTGCGCGGTCAGGATTTCAGGGCACCGTGCAAACCTTCCAAGCGTCGTATGCAAACCGTACGAAACCCAGCGTACTGGTGCTGATGGGCGTTCCCGGCGGTACGTACATCGTAGCTACACCCAAAAGCTACGTGGGTAATCTCGTTGCACTTGCCGGCGGCCAGAACATATATGCCGACGCAACAGATCAGTTCGTCAACGCCAATACCGAAGATATGCTTGCGCGCGATCCCGATATCATTCTTCGCACCTCTCATGCACTTCAAGATGAGGTACGCCAGATGTTTGCCGACGAATTCGCCACCAACGATACCTGGAAGCACTTCCGCGCGGTGCAGGAGCGTCGCGTCTACGACTTGGAATACAGCTTATTCGGCATGAGCGCGCGGTTTAACTGGCCAGATGCGCTTACAACGTTGGGCCCCATGCTCTATGGAACAGGTACCGGGTCGGATGGCACGGAAGTCACTACGTCCTCGGGCGAATATTCAGGAAACGATAAGGGCACGGGGCAGACGATCAATCAGGGTGCCAACCAGAGCAGCGAGTCGCTGATCGCGGAGGCTAGCTCGCAGCAGGCAAACTCGTAGAAAGGATTTGTAGTGGTCAGTACAACCAGAAAGGTCCTCGCCTTTATTATTACGGCAGTGATACTGGTGGCACTTTTTGTGGTGGCAACGAATGCGGGGACGCTGCAGGTGTCTCCGAGCCAGCTGTTTAACGGGCTCTTCGTGGCCTATGACGACCAGGTCGCAACAATCTTTGACCTGCGCTTTCCTCGTATCTTTATAGCCATGGTGGGTGGCGCCGCGCTGGCGGTATCGGGCGTGCTCTTGCAGGCCGTGGTACGCAACCCATTGGCCGACCCAGGCATTATCGGCATTACGTCGGGAGCAGGCTTTGCTGCCGTTCTTATGACTGCCTTTTTGCCCATGTTCTTCTATTTCACACCACTTGTTGCCTGCCTGGGTGGCTTTGTTGCCTTCGGGTTGGTGTATTCGCTTTCTTGGCACCATGGAACGTTGTCGCCCATGCGCATCATTCTCGTAGGTATCGCAATTTCGGCCATGTTCTCCGGTCTTTCAAGTGCGTTTTCATCGGGTACCGGTGGTGCGGAATCAGGCGTCGCCGCGCTGGTAAATGCCAACATCACGGCCAAAACTTGGAACGACTTCTGGACGCTTTTGGCGTATGCAGCTATCGGGCTGGTGCTCTCACTGTTTACGGTCAGAAGATGCGACATGCTTGCCCTCGAGGACAAAACCGCCGAAGGACTTGGCTTAAACGTGTCGCGCAGCCGTCTCGCAATTTCTGCGGTTGCGGTGCTTCTTGCATCGATAACCACCGCTATCGTGGGCCCCATCAGCTTCCTCGGACTTATCGTTCCCCATATTGCGCGCATCTTAGTGGGATCAAGGCATAGGGCACTCATCCCATATTCGATGATACTCGGCGCAGTCGTTCTGCTCGCAGCTGATACGATCGGGCGAACCATCGTGGCGCCCTTCGAGATCAGCAGCGCAATCATCATGTCGATCATCGGTGGCCCGGCATTCATTATTCTTCTGCGAAAGGCGCGTGACAGCTATGCCGCATAACATATTTACCCTCAAAGGGGTCACCTTCGCCTATCCGAATAAGAAACCGCTGTTCCGGCGGCTCAATCTTACGGTGCCGGAAGGTAAAGTTACCACGTTTCTGGGAGCGAACGGCTCAGGCAAGTCGACGCTGTTCAACCTTATGACCAAAAACCTTACGCCCCAGGCGGGATACATCTTTTTGCGCGGAGGAAACGTCGCAGATATCAGACCCGCAGATTTCGCCAAGCTTGTCGCCATCGTTCATCAGCACAACATTGCGCCGGGTGACCTATCCGTAAGACAGCTTGTCTCCTATGGGCGTTTTCCTTACCGGCACGGTCACATGTTGTATTCGGCAAAAGACCGTGCGGAAGATGAACGCATGGTTGATTGGGCAATTGAAACGTGCAACTTAACTGACGTGCAGAACGGTTTGGTCTTCGATCTGTCCGGCGGTCAGCGCCAGCGCGTGTGGATAGCCATGGCGCTGGCCCAGGGAGCCGACGTGCTGCTACTCGACGAGCCCACAACCTACCTCGATGTACGTTACCAGCTGGACATTCTGCACTTGGTGCGCCGTCTTAACCGCGAACACGGCATGACGGTGGTTATGGTACTCCACGACATGAATCAGGCGCTGCAATACAGCGATGAGGTTATAGCACTCGCGAACGGTCATATAGCTGCTCAAGGAAGGCCGGATGACGTCGTCACCTCAGAGTTGATTGAGCAAGTATATTCTGTGAACCTCGAGGTCACTCGCGTGCATGACCGTCCTTTTGTGTTGGCCGTGTAGCGCATTTCAACCGCCTATCATCTCAACCAGCAAAAAGAAACTCCGATACGACCATGGGCAAAGATCGTATCGGAGTTTTGCTGTTGTACCGCTTTGCTGTCTTACATCGTTTTGCGATCTTACATCGCTTTGCCTGTTTTACATCGGCTTTTACATCGACTTGCGGTAGTGGTTGATCAGACACCCATCAGCCAAGATTTCACGTTCTTCAGGTTCGGTTTGACCGAGACGCACCGCCAACGGCTTCACCGTGCCATCAGCATGGACCACGTAGGCAGTAAACGTATCATCACCACGTTCAAGCGTTGCGCGCGCAGCCTTTACAAACACGTAATCATCCTTGGCAAACTGGTCGGGATCATCAACCAGAAACGGCAGCATACCCCAGTTGATGCAGTTGCTGCGATAACGCTTGGTGGCGTATTCCCGGGCGAAATTTGCCGCACCACCAAGCACGCGCTGGCAGGACGCAGCTTGCTCACGTGCGCTTCCGTCGCCAGGCTTGTTCGCATAGATTGCCGAGCCGAAATTGGTGGTCGCGGGATCAACTGCAACGCCCGCTTTTTTGAGCGCCGCATACACCTTTTGCAGGTCTTCGGGGACGTTGCCTGCTTTACGCTGCCTGTCTTCCGCCTGTACTGCTTCGGCTTTACCCACATACGCAGGGTCACGGCGGCTCAACGTAAACTGTGCTAAACGCAGCGGGTTTGAACGGTAACTTGAGGTTTCACCCGACGGAATAAGCTCATCGGTCGTGGTCACAGGATCGGTGATGTAACTCACAATTTTAACCAGCAGGTCGTCACTTAATGTTGGCTGCTCCGGCCAATCTTTGATATTCGGTCCAAAGCGCAGCTTGTAGGCGGGGTCGGCCTTATGCCAACCGTTATACACGCGCTTCTCATAGATGCTCGAGTCAAATTCATACGGCGGAACTTCAAGCGCGCTCTCCACCACTTCATCTGCCCCGGTCAATACACCGTGGTTTGCCGCGGTTGCCGCAATGGAGCGTGCATCCATCAGCGCCACGCCCACAATCTGACCCTCGGTAGGTTTAGAGCCTTCGCGATTCGGGAAGTTGCGTGTGGTGTGACGGATCGAAAACTCGCCGTTGGCGGGCGTGTCCCCTGCTCCAAAACATGGTCCACAGAATGCCTCACGGAACACCGCGCCGGTACTGATGAGGTCAGATACCGTGCCGTTGTCCACGAGCGCTTTGTAGGTTGGCATGGATTCGGGGTAAACGCTTAGTTTGAACTCGCCATTACCACAATCTTTGCCGTGCAGAATCTGAGCGGCGGCTACGATGTTTTCGTAAATACCACCCGCACATCCGGCGATGACTCCCTGATCAACGTGAATGTTTCCGTCCGCATCGATCTTGGAGACCAAATCCATCGACACTTCCCCATTGAACTGTTTATTTGAACGGTCCTGCGCTTCCTGCAGGTACTTTTCGGGATTGTGTTTAAGCTCGCTTATTGGCAGGGCGTAGCTCGGGTGCATCGGCAACGCAATCATGGGCACGATCTTGTCCAAATCAAGCTCGATGCACGAATCATAATACGCGCCATCTTCCGGTGCGAGCTTTTCGTAGGCATCGGGACGTTTATGCTGCTCAAAGTAGCGCTGGGTAACCTCATCGGTCTCCCAAATTGAAGTGAGACACGCGGTTTCGGTGGTCATCACGTCGATGCCATCGCGCTCATCTTGCGTCAGATCAGCAATGCCCGGTCCCGCGAATTCGAGCACCTTGTTGCGGACGAACCCATCCTCGTAGACCGCACCGACCAACGCCAACGCCACGTCTTGTGGACCTACGCCTGGTTGCAGATGTCCCGTCACATAGATAAGCACCACCTGGGGCCGCGCAATGTCATAAGTGCCTCCGACCAGCTGTTTTGACAGTTCGCCGCCGCCTTCGCCTACACCAAGTGTGCCAAGCGCACCGTAGCGGGTGTGAGAATCGGAGCCCAAAATCATGCGTCCACAGCCAGCCATTTCTTCGCGGTTGTAGCTGTGAATGACGGCCATGCACGGCGGCACGTAAATGCCGCCATATTTGTGCGCAGCGGAAAGACCGAACTGGTGGTCGTCTTCATTGATGGTGCCGCCGACCGCGCACAGACTGTTGTGACAGTTCGTAAGCACATAAGGTAAGGGGAACTTGGTCAGACCCGATGCGCGCGCGGTCTGAATGATGCCAACGTAGGTAATATCGTGACTGGTCATCGAGTCGAAGCGAATGTGCAGGTCGGCTTCGTCGGTCCCTTGGTTGTGCGCCGACAGGATCTTCCATGCCATGGTTTTGTTGCGCCCTTCTTCGGGAGTCGCACCCACCAGCGTATCGACGGGCTTTCCCTGATGATAGAAGACACCATGGTCGATTTTCTTTACCAAAATAGGGGTTTGCGCATTTTCCATTAGCGTACCTCTCCCAGCTCGGCGATGACCGCGTCGGTGAATTCCTTGGTGCCCGCATTGCCACCGATGTCGTGCGTGGTGTGCTCACCCTTGCGCACAACCTCGTCAATCGCGTTTTCGATGGCTTTCGCTTTGTCTTCCATGTCGTGATCACGCAAAAGCATAGCCAACGCGAGCAAAAGCGCTGAAGGATTGGCTAAATCTTTGCCCGCGATATCGGGGGCGCTTCCGTGTACAGCTTCATAAATCACCTGGTTATCACCGATATTAGCGCTCGGTGCGAAGCCTAGGCCACCCACCAAGCCCGAGCACAGATCGCTTAAGATATCGCCATAGAGATTCGGCGCGACAATCACGTCGAACTGCGTCGGATCGGTGACGAGTTTCATTGTCATTGCATCCACAATTACCGAATTGTGCTCGATGTCGGGGTAATCTGCGGCTACGTGGTTAAACGCGTCTAAAAACAGACCGTCGGTGTATTTCATGATATTGGCCTTGTGCACGCACGTAACCAGGTGACGACCGTGTTTCTTGGCGTATTCAAAGGCAAAACGCGCAATGCGTTCGCTGGCCTGGCGCGTGATCAGTTTGATGCCATGGGCGGTGTCATCCCCAATTTTATATTCTAGTCCCATGTAGAGGTCTTCGGTGTTTTCCCTGATCACGATCAAATCTACGTTATCATAACGGCTTTTCACACCCACGCGGGAGTGAACGGGACGGAAGTTTGCATAGGTGTTAAAGCGCTGGCGCAACTGCACGTTGATAGAACGGAACCCCTTGCCAATCGGTGTCGCGGTGGGACCTTTGAGCGCGAGTCCATCGGCCTCAATCGCCTCAACCAAGCCCGGCTGCATAAGCGAGCCACTTTCGTCGTAGTATTCAGCGCCAGCAGCAAATTCGTCCCACTCGATGCCTGTACCAAGCGCCTCTGAGACGCGACGCACGCTCTCGGAAATCTCTTTTCCGATGCCGTCGCCGGGAATGAGCACAACTTTCATAGTTTTCCTCCTATCATAGGTAGTTATAGGATACGTCATTTCGTGGGGCGGATTCGCTGCGAATCGAGAAGCGCGAAACCAAAGTCCACGTGCGCGCAGGGCTGTATACACCACGCGAACGATTTATGAAGGAGCGGACAAATGGAGCACTTATATTCTGACGTTGCAGGCTTACCGGAAAACGATCTGGATACTCTTTGCCAAGAATTTCGAAACAACAACCACATTGACATGGAGACCAGCGAAAAGCTTGGCGTCAAGCGTGGCCTGCGCAATGCGGATGGTACCGGCGTTTTGGCAGGTCTTACCAATATTTGTAACGTTGTTGGCTACAAAAAGAACGATGATGGCAGCGTTTCCCCCGCTCCTGGACGTCTGATTTATCGCGGAATCGATGTCAACGACATCGTAAACGAAGCGATCACCAAAGATCGCTTCATGTTTGAGGAGGTCGTATGGTTGCTTTTGTTCGGTACCCTTCCGAGTAAGCAGCATCTCGATCGCTTCTGTGAAATCCTCGAAAAGCACCGTGAACTGCCTCCAGGATTTCCGGAAATGATGATTATGAGCGCTCCTTCGCCTAACATCATGAACAAGATGGCCCGTTCGGTGTTGGCCATGTACAGCTATGACGAAAACGCCGATGATACCAGCCTTGAAAACATTATCAAACAATCAGTCAATCTGATTGCCGAGCTGCCCACGATGATGATTTACGCGTTCCAGACCAAATTGCACGTGTACGACCACAAATCACTTCTGTTCCATTACCCCGAACCTGGCCTAAGCTCCGCCGAACACATTTTGGCAATGTATCGTCCAGATAAAAAATTCACCCATGAAGAGGCCAAGCTGCTTGATTTATGTATGGTGGTTCACGCTGATCACGGCGGTGGCAACAACTCAACCTTCACCACGCGCGTAGTATCCTCGACCGGCACCGATACCTACTCTGCAATTTCGGCGGCTATTGGCTCGCTTAAGGGGCCGAAGCACGGCGGTGCGAATTTGAAGGTAATGCATCAGCTCGATTCCATGATGAAGATGCTGAACGATCCTGAAGATGACGAGGAAGTGCTCGACTTGTTGCGCAAGATTTTGCGGAAAGAAGCAGGTGACAAGTCGGGTCTTATCTATGGTATGGGACATGCGGTTTACACGCTCAGCGACCCACGTGCGCAGATCTTAAAGAAACAGTCGCGCAATCTTGCGTATGAGAAAGGGTTCCAGAAAGAGTGGAACTTACTTTCCAGTATTGAGCGGCTGACTCCGAAGGCATTCGAGCTTGAGGGCAGAAAGACGCACAGCGTCTGTGCCAACGTCGACCTATTTTCCGGGCTGATCTATCGCATGCTTGGTATTCCGGAAGATTTGTATACGCCGCTGTTTGCAATTTCTCGCGTCCCCGGTTGGTGTGCACATCGTATGGAGGAAGTCGAGTTTGCAAATAAGCTGATTCGCCCCGCATATAAATATGTGGGCGGCTCACAACCGTATGTCTCGCTTGAAGACAGAAAGTAATATGCGCCCGGCAGCACATCGTTCGGCACCGCCTTGCGTCCCGTAATTGCAATGTGCGCGGCAGCACAATGTGTCTGCTGTAATGTATCCCGTAGCACAATGTGTTTAATGCAATACATCCCGTAACAACATGCGCCCCGTCGACTCTCACGACATCGACGGGGCGTTACTATTTTGGGCGTTATGAGCTAGCTACCTTGTGAAGTGCGCATTCAACGCATTCATAAAGCGCTTATTATGCGCGCGAATCACGCTCGAGCCGTGCCGTTACCAGCTTGACCGCAACCACGAATACATCAAGTGCTTTGCCTAAATCTTCAATCGAAGGGAACGTCGGCGCGATACGGATGTTAGAGTCGTGCGGATCTTTGCCGTATGGCCAGGTCGATCCCGCAGGCGTAAGCTTTACCCCCATCTCACCGCAAAGTTCCACGATTGCCGCGGCAGAATTATCCGGCCCATCAAACGAAACAAAGTAGCCTCCATCAGGGTGCGACCATGTTGCGCAACCAAGCGCAGTAAGCCCCTCGGAAAGCTTCTGTTCGACCAAATCAAAGTGCGGACGTACAATTTCGGCATGTTTTTTCATATGCGCCTTAATGCCATCCATGTTCTTTAAGAACTTCACATGCGCAAGCTGCGAAATTTTTTCTGGCGAGACTCGCATCACCGAAAACGCCTTCTGAATTTCAGCCATGTCCGCAGTTGAAGCGGCAACAAACCCCATACCACTACCCGGAAACGTTATCTTTGAGGTTGAGCCAAATTCATAGACACGGTCGGTCACACCAGCATCGGTAAGCGCATCAAAAATGTTTAAAAGCGCCGCACCTTCCCCTCGAAACGTGTGCACGTTATATGCGTTGTCCCAGAAAATGCGGAAATCGGGCGCAGCGGGTTTGAGCGCCGCAAATGTACGCACGACCTCGTCGGAGTACACCACACCCGTCGGGTTGGAGTACTTTGGCACACACCAGATGCCTTTGACGGCTGGATCGCCTTCTACCAGCTCTTTAACTTGCGCCATGTCCGGTCCGTCCGGACCCATCGCAATCGGAATGTTTTCGATGCCAAACGATGCAGTTACCTTGAAATGACGATCGTAACCAGGCGAAGGACATAAAAACTTGACGTTGCCCTGCAAAGACCACGGCTTGTTGCCCGCAATACCATGTGCCCACGCGTTTGCCACCAGATCATACATTAAATTCAAGCTCGAAGAGCCCACTACGATTACGTGTTCAGGGTCCACGTCCAAGTATTCGGCGGCCATCTTGCGTGCAGAAGGAAGGCCAAACGGGGCACCATAATTGTTGACGATTACTCCATCGTCGACCATGTCACTTCCAGACGTAATTGCATCAAGCATCGGACGAGAGAGATCTGTCTGCGCCGTGCAGGGATTACCACGCGTCATATTGAGCGTAAGGTTTTGCGCTTTAAACTCGCTCACCTGCGCTTCAAGTTTGGATATTGCCTGATCAAGTTCCTCATTTGAAAGTTTTGTATACGCGGTGGTCATGGCTTCTCCTTTTTGACGATTATCTGTGCACACACAGCCATTTGCTTTGAGTATGACTTTATCTTAATAACTATTTGTACGACGTGTCTTCTCCCGTGCTCTGATTTTCGGTAGAGCACTGATTGCAGAATCTCAATAGCACTGTGAAACTTTAATATCACTATGAAGCTCGACAATTATTGCGCGAATGTTAAGGCCTTATGTCACGGATGTTTCGAATGTGTTGTTAGCCGCTCACGCTGTCATTTTTTGGAGGCCTATTCGGCACCTTTGAAATGGCGTGCTACATTAAATGCAGTAGATGTAGTATCAGCCAGATAATCAGATGGCTGCGTACTTTACATAAGCAGAGCGGGGAGGAAATATGAGCGATGTTCAGGCACATTGGGATGCCCAGGCTCAAAACCACGCGTCAAATGAACGCGCGGCTGCGGCATCGGCGCTTTCCGAGGTACATATGCCCCAAGAATTGCGCCAAAACATGGAGTTTTTTCTGCGCCTGACACGCAAGCTTCTCACTGAATATGACCCAGAGCTTTGCCGCACTTTTGACGAACTTTTGAGTTATATGGTTAGAGCCAATGATGAGACGCTGCCAGACAGCGAAATCGATGCGGCTTATGCTGATGCTGTCATCCTCATTAGCAAGCTTTCTCTTGAAAATGAAACGTATCTGACCCGCGCGTTCACGACTTTTTTCCACTTGGCCAACATTGCCGAGGAAGCATATCGGGTAAATACATTGCGCCGCCGCGAAAGCGAAGTTTCTGTTGATTCTGCCGAAGACCCGGTCAACGAAATGACCGTTTCCTATCGCCGTTTGATTAAAGAAGTTGGTAGGGAAAAGGCCGACGAAAACCTGTATGAGCTGGAGTTTCATCCCGTGTTTACGGCACATCCGACCGAGGCGCGCCGCAAGGCGGTCACAGCGAAGATTCGCCGGATTTCGGCACTTTTAGATGCGTACCACCATCTTGAAGGTGTCGAGCAGAAAGAAAATGAGCGTCAGATGCTCCAGGAAATTGACGCGCTTTATCGCACCAACCCGATTGCAGATAAAAAGCCGACGCCACTCGAAGAGTCTGACACCATTATTGACGTGTTCGATTACACGTTGTTTGACATGATCCCCAAGGTCTATCGTCGCTTTGATGACTGGGAACTCGGCGATACGGCGGGCTACGCAAAACCGATTTGTCCGGCATTTTTTCGTTTAGGCAGCTGGATTGGTTCCGATCGCGATGGCAACCCGAATGTAACGGCGAAGGTTTCGCGTCGTGTGGCAGAAAAGTTCCGTGTGCATATGTTGCACACGCTGGCTGATGCAACCGAAAAAGTCGGCGAAACTATGACCATGGAGTCCGGTTCGACCACGCCTTCTGATGCGCTGCGCAATTTGTGGAGCCATCAGGTGGAAATGAATGAAGAGCTTGCACAACGCGCGATGAATCATTCGGCTTCCGAGCTGCATCGAGCGGTCATGCTTTTCATGGCAGAGCGTCTGCGTGCAACTATTAAGCGCACGGCTGATTTAATGTATGACAGTTCCGAGACCTACATCGCCGATTTAAAGGTGGTACAGGATTCCCTGGAGCAAGCAGGCGCGAGACGTGAGGCGTTCGGCTCGCTGCAAACGCTTATTTGGCAGGCAGAAACCTTTGGTTTCAACATGGTACAGATGGAGTTCCGCCAGCACTCGCTCGTACATAGCCGTGCGTTGGCTGACATCAAAGAACATGGCCGCAACAGTCGGGAATTGCAGCCGATGACTCGAGAGGTTATGGATACCTTCCGTGCGATCGGCACCATTCAACGCCGCAATGGCATAAATGCTGCGCGTCGATACATCATTTCGTTTACAAAAAGTGCGCAGAACATCGCCGATGTCTACGAGCTTGCACGCCTTTCCTTTGCGCACGCCAAAGACGTACCGGTTCTTGACGTCATTCCCTTGTTTGAGCAGGTAGAAGACTTGGAGAATGCGGTCAACGTGCTCGATGAAATGATCCAGATTCCCGATGTGAAAAAGCGCCTTGACCAGACGGGCCGCAAGCTTGAGGTCATGTTGGGCTATTCTGATTCATCCAAAGATGCTGGCCCGACCTCGGCGACGTTAGTTCTTCATAAGGCACAGAAAGATATCGCCGATTGGGCGCAGCGTAACAATATCGATTTGGTGCTGATGCATGGCCGTGGGGGAGCCGTCGGACGCGGTGGCGGACCGGCAAACCGCGCCGTGTTGGCACAGCCCAAAGGCTCTGTGAACTGCTGTTTTAAACTTACCGAGCAAGGAGAAGTTATCTTTGCACGCTACGGTAACGAAGTTCTGGCACGGCGTCATGTTGAGTCGGTGGCGGCGGCGACGCTTTTGCATAGCGCACCTTCGATAGCTGAAATTAATACAAAGTACACTGAGAAATACGAGGATTTGTCGCGCTTCTTAGAGAAGGCGTCGCGCGAAGCATTTTTGGATTTACGCAATCAAGAGGGCTTCGCTGAATGGTTCTCGACAGTCACCCCATTGATTGAGATCGGGCTCCTTCCGATTGGTTCGCGACCAGCAAAACGTGGTTTAGGAGCAAAATCGCTAGATGACCTGCGCACTATCCCTTGGATTTTCAGCTGGAGCCAAGCACGCATCAATTTAGCAGCCTGGTATGGACTCGGATCGGCGTGCGAGAAGTTCAACGACTTACAGACGCTGCGTAGCGCATATAAAGAATGGCCTCTTTTTACGGCATTCATTGACAACATCGAGATGTCGCTCGCCAAGACCAACGAGCGCATTGGTCGTATGTATCTGGCTTTGGGCGATCGGCCCGACCTCTCAAAGATGGTTATCAATGAGATGGAACTCACCATGAAGTGGGTGCTCGCAATTTTGGACGAGGACCATCCACTGCAAAAGCACAACGTGTTAGGTCCCGTAGTGCATGCACGCATGCCATTTGTCAATGCGCTTTCAATTATGCAGGTTAAAGTGCTTGAAGTGATTCGTGGCAACGATACGCTCACACAAGCTCAGCGTGATCGTCTCACCTTCTTGATTTTGTGCACCGTCTCGGGAGTTTCTGCAGGCCTCCAGAATACGGGGTAAATTTTGTTTAATGTTCGGTCGAGGAATGTCGAGGAATGCCATGCAAATAGGAATTATTTCAGATATTCACGGCAGATTAAGCGAAGAAGCGATAGCCGCGCTTTCGGGGTGTGACCACATCTTATGTGCGGGAGACTGCGAAATCCCCGATGTACTGTATGAGCTTGAAGCAATCGCACCGGTTACCGCAGTTCTGGGAAATTGTGATTATAGTCCGCTCCTCACACAGAATCTTGATCCCGTGGCGAATTTCAGTCTTGGGGGCGTGCGCTTCTATATGGTGCATCGCCCTCAAGATGTGCGTAATGTCGGCGATGATGTGAATGTTATTGTGCATGGGCACACGCACGTTCCCCGATGTGAGAAGATCGGCAAACAATTATGGATTAACCCCGGAAGCCCCACAAAACCCCGCGGCGGCTCCATGCCCACGGTTGCCGTGATGAACGTGCGTGATGGAAAGATACAAAATATAGAATTTATAACGTTATCTGATTAGCTAAGTTGCGAGATTAGGCTCCGTAGTCGGATCAGGCTGCCTTGTCGGATGAGGCTACCTTACCGAATTAGACCTGTTTTTGTTCATCAGCAGAGAGCGCATGATATCTCTTTTTATATTGGTGTCCAAATACAAACCCTAAAATCACAAGCCCAATGATGGTGCCGATGCGCCCGCCACTTACCGGAAGGAATCCCGTAAGCAAAACGCCTGTTCCAAAAACAGCGAGAGCAAAGCTGACAATGACTGCATATTTCCAATACCGAGCAATTTCTGTCGCACTCAACATACCTGCCCTCTTTCTCGCAATTGACTACCGCGCATTTCGAACGTATTCTCACCCGACGCTCATTCAGCCTGCGCATCGTGAGTCACGTTCGTCTTTAATGGCTTTATAATTGATACTAATACTATAGCATTTTATATACTTTCGAAAGGGCAAATATCACTATTTTTGATGCATTCTTTCGCTTATTGGTATGCATCGGCTATCGTTTTGCATTTAAATGGGGTCAATATCGTGCTTATATGTTACATGCGCGCGACCATCAACAGATGAAACGACGAGTTTATCGGGAATCCGCCGTTCGAGCTCGGAAATATGACTGATGACACCCACCATACGATTGCCTGCAATCGATTGCAGCGTTTTAAGCGCAAGATCAAGCGCATGCGAATCGAGTGATCCAAAACCCTCATCAATGAAGAGTGAATCAATTTGCACACCGCCACTTTGTTCTTGGACAACCTGGCAGAGCCCAAGTGCAAGTGCAAGCGATGCAATGAAACTTTCGCCGCCTGAAAGGGTGCGCGCACTTCGCTCTACCCCGGCATTGTCGTCGTAGACATTGATCTCCAGACCACTCCATTTTCCTCCGCCACCACTATGCTCGTTGCTCAAAACGAACTGGTAGCGGTTGTTCGTAAGCTGCGCCAGTTGCCGATTTGCCACGTGAAGCACGATTTCAAACGAGGCTTGTAAGACATATCGCTCAAGGCTGAGTTTTGCCTCGGTTTTTCCCGCCATGACATCGTAGAGTGTCTGCAATTCTGCGATATGCGTTTGTGCCACAGCATTTTGACTTTGGAGTTCATCAACTTTTGCCCGTGCTTTTTGTATGTCCTGCTTTTTCGCACGAAGGGTGCCCTGCTGAGATTCGGCAGCGCTTCGCTGCTTTGTTTCCTGCTCATACGCTGTTGTAAGAGCTTGAAGATCTTCGGCCTCCGTTCCCTCTAAGAGCTTTGTCAAACGAGCGATTTCATTGGTACTATCACGTACACTATCTTCAAAATCTTTTATCTCGCGGCGCAGGTTCTGAAGTTCGCCCATGCGATTTTGTGCGTGCTCATAAAACTCAAACGGAGCATCTGCGTTGTAATCATGCAGATTGTCGATGAGTTCTTGATACAGCTGCTTTTGCTTTTCAGATTCTTCGCGAAGCTGTTGCTGATTATGCGCAAGCGAATCTCGTTGAGAACGTAAGTTAATATCTGCAGCGGCCGCTTTGTCTTGAGCATGCTTGAGGGATGCGCTGTGCGTCGCCTCACGCGCTTGCCAAGCATTCAGTTGCGTTTCTGCTGCTTGTTTATCTGCGAAATTACGCGGAAGCTGTGCTTGTTTTTCTGCAAGCGTTCCCTGTTGCGTATCGATTTGGCTTTTTAGACGATCGATTTCGGGTTTTACGCTTTCCAGGCGAGCTTGTGCCGCACTCATTTCATCTTCAGCTTTTTGCTGCTGACCACGATAGGCATCATAGCTACGTTGCGCTTGGGTCACTTTTGCTTCTTGCTGATCAAATGCGTCTTTTTCATGACGAACCGCTTGATCTTCTTTGTTAAAGACATCGGAAATATGCTGGTCATCCCGCTCTGCAACCACATTCTCAACGTGGTTCGATTCCACATGGGCCGCGCCATTAATTTGGATATTGAGTGCGCTTGCCAGCTGCACTTCTTTTTCAGAAATCTGTGAAATGCGCTCCCGATAATGCGCCCGGTTCGATTCCAGCAATGTCGTATTACGATTAAGATCAGCATCCGCGCGACGATAGGCCTCTTCGGCTTCTTTAAGATCAGCATCGCTTACCAGGTTTTCTAAGTTGACCGGCGCGGGATGCGGATGATGGATAGATCCACAAACCGGGCAGGGAGAATTCGGTTTTAGATCCTGAGACAGACGCGCGATCTGATAGCGTGCATAGCTATCGCGAATTTGGTCGTAGTGCGCTTTCTCCTGGTGCACCTGTTTTTCCTGCTCCTCGATTTCTTTTTGCAATTCAGAGAGCTGCTGCGTTTCGATAGGCACTCCTTTAAGGTCCCTCGAGAGTTCATCTCTTTTCTGCAGAAGATCATGTAGATGTGCACGTCGTTTTTCCAGGTCAATTCCTTGCGCTTGAATATCCCCAAGCGCCTCAATGCGCTTTTTCGCCTCATCGATCTGGGATTGATTTTTCTTTATCTGTGCCTGCGCTTCGTCTTGCTGATGACATGTATTGGCGTATTTCTGACGCAATGGCGTTAAACTTTCTGTCAGGCGCATGCAGTCATCGAACAGCGGAAGTTTATTTTGAAGTTCCACTGATTCGTCATGAATTCTCTGAATTTCTGGTTTTTCGGCAGTGATGCGCTCGAGCGTTTGCTGCACCGCCATTTTTTCATGGTTGAGCTTAGATACAGCATTTCTATTGTCAGCTATTGCAGAGGTAAGATGTTTCACCTGAGAAGCAGCCTGAGTCCAAAGCGCATAATTCGTGCGATTTTTTTCAAAGAATTCCAAGTCATTAACGAGTTTTTGCTTTTGTGCAACACTTCCTTTTTGTGCCGCAAGCACAGATTGCTGCTCGTTTGCACCCTGCAGAGATTGTACGTTTCGCTCACGTGTTTGCTCAGTCTTGATAGCTTCTTGAATCTTTTCGGCTTGCGTATTGTGGACAGATGCATCCTTTATACATGCTTGGATTTCACTCTCAAGTTGCTCCTCAAGCGCTGCTGCTTTTTGCAACCAGTCGGTGTCCTCAAGGGAAGCATCGATCTCTTCTACTGTGCCTTTTAATGTGTGTATTTGCGAAAGAATATCTTTCTGACTCTCATCCTCTTCTTTAACTTTTTTGCCGAGCATATCGGTCCACGTTTGATAGAGCTTCGTACCAAACAGATCGCGCAAAATAACTTCTTTATCGTTCGAGCTTGAGTCAAGAAAATCGCGAAATTTTCCTTGGGGGAGAAGTACGATCTGTTTGAACTGCTGTGCATTTAAGCTCAGCACGCTTTCGATAAATTCTGTAGCATCCTTGGATTTTGTAATTTCTTTAGGCGCGGCGCTATCGGCCGGATATATCAGCTCGGTTTTTGCGGGTCGTTTAACTTCTCTACCTCCGCGACCCTTTACCACCTGGTCCGGCTGACGCGTTATCTTATAGCAAATGCCCTTATGCGTGAAGGTAAACGTAACGCTTGTCGTCTTATCGGCAGGGGCGAAGTCAGATCGCAGCGCCTTTGCCGTACGTGCATCGTTTCCACTGTTTCCGCAATTGCCAAAAAGCGCAAAGCACATGGCATCAAAAATGGTCGTCTTCCCCGCACCGGTGTTTCCCGAAATCAAAAACAAGGGGCGTGACGAGAACTGTGAAAAGTCGATTACTTCATGAACATACGGGCCAAAGTAGGTAAGCTCTAAGGTTTCTGGTTTCATCTATGCTTCCTTCTTTCGCGCCGCATCAAGTGTTTCATCTGCCGCTTTTTGCTGAACGGCGCTCATTTCTTTCCCCATCGTGATCTTGAAAAAATCAGACAGCAACTCACTTGGATTCTGAGCGAGCCGCTTGTGCGCCTTAAGCTCCGATTCCAGCGCGACAGAATGCGCTCGCTGCACACTGAGCGTGTAGGGATAGTGCTTCCGTAAGGCATCCATCAAATGGGGAATATGGTTGGTATCCGTAATCGTAAAGGCATAGAAATCATTGTGTGACCAGGGAATAAGCTCTTTTGTTTTGTCATTTTGTGCCGTGAGATCCTCAAAACTTCCCGTCACGCAATGAATATCACGCACAGGCTTCAGCGACACCCACTTCATCGCAAGGTCTTGGTGTGGCGCAACATCTACCACCCACACCCCTTTTTGCTGCTTCTCTTCCGAAACAGAAAACTTCATGGGAGCGCCGCTATAGTGAATACGCGCATTATTCTCGAGTGCATGGCTATTATGCAGATGGCCCAAGGCTACATAATCAAAAGGAGCAAGCATATCCAGCGCAACAGGATTGAGTCCACCCACTTCCACGAGTGTTTCGACATCCTTTGTACGTTTGCCTCCTGCAGCAAAGAAGTGCGCAACAAGCACATGGGCACAATCGGGGTCAAACTTCTCCTGCATTTCAGATACGATGCGGACCATTGCATCGTTTACCGTTCTTATTGATTCATCCTCAAAGTAATTTTTTGCCTGTTGAATGCCGAAGAATGGAAGCAGGAAAAATTGCGCATCCCCTATTTGAACAGGTGAAAAAGCGTTGTCAAAATCAGTATTGAGATAGAATTGCCGCTCGGAAAACCATTTCGACCCGACCCCAAGACGCGTCGCTGAATCATGATTTCCGCTGATAGCAAGCAAAGGAAAGCCGTCTTTCAAATTAAGTTGGGCAAGCATGCCATTAAGCAAGTCGATAGAAGCCTCAGAAGGAACGCTTCGATCATAGAGATCACCCGCAATCACAATTGCCTCGGCGTTTTTCTGCTTAGCAATATGTTCAATTTGCAGGAACGTCTCCCATTGATCATCGTGTAAATCAAAGTCATTCAGAGTCTTCCCGATATGCCAATCAGACGTATGAATAAACCTCATAGTGGCCAATTCCTCCTGCGCACAGATGAATTCCCAACAATCAATTTCAAAAAATTTGCGAAAATAAAGGCAGGTATATGAGCGAATCATACAACCTGCCTCTAACCATACCTATGAAACTATTGTACGTATAACCCCATCAAAGCGTGGAACTCTTATGGGACATGTCTGACATGGTGCCAGATGTGGCATCAAAAATCATGGAGCGCTATCCCTTGGTTACGCGGCGTTATGCAGAATTACGCAAGTTACGCAACGCTGCTCTATGCAAGTTACGCAGCGTTGCTCTGCGCAATCTCCTTGCCCATCAGATACCCCATCACACTGCTCATCATGAGACCTCGCGTCCATCCGCTCGAATCGCCCAAGCAATGCAGCCCAGCAATATTCGTGTTGAAATGCTTGTCCATGGTGATCCGATTGCTGTAGAACTTCAGCTCGGGAGCATACAGCAGGGTCTCTTCGGCAGCAAACCCAGGGACAACTTGGTCAACCGCTAGCATAAAATTCAAAATATCAGTGGTCACGCGATACGGAAGCGCCGAGGTAATATCACCCGCTGCAGCCTCCGGAAGCGTTGGACGCACATTCGCACGGCGAAGATCCTCTGGCCAGGTACGTTTCCCGTCCATGATATCGCCGAAGCGCTGCACCAGAATATTCCCCGCGCCTAACATATTCGCCATTTCTCCGACCTTTTGTGCATAAGCAATGGGCCGATCAAATGGCTTGCGGAACGTTTGCGAGCACAGCACCGCCAAATTCGTGTTTTCTGACTTACGCTCTTTAAAAGAGTGACCATTCACCACGGTAAGCCCGCTGTCATAGCGCTCCTGGCTTACAAAGCCACCAGGGTTTTGACAAAACGTGCGAACCTTATCTTTAAACGGCTGCGGATAGCCGATGAGTTTGCTTTCGTACAGCACATTGTTGACGGTTTCCATGACCTCATTGCGCACCTCGACACGAACGCCCACATCTACCGGTCCCGGTTCATGGTCGATGCCCTGCTCACGACACAGCTCATCAAGCCAGCCCGCACCTCTTCGACCTGCGCACGCAATTGTTATCGGAGCATGGATTTCGTATTCGCCGTTTTCATCGTGGAAAATGGCACCAGAACATGTTTCGTCCTGGATCAAGAAACGATCACAGGTAGTGCTAAAACGAATGTCGATACCGCCGTCGAGAAGATATTGCTCAATACGTTGATAAAGCTCGTGCGCTTTTTCCGTACCCAGATGGCGAATGGGGCAGTCAACAAGCTGCAGACCCGCTTCAATTGCATGGCGGCGAATACGCGCAACTTCGTCTTCATCTTCGTTTCCGGCGATATGGTTGTCGGCACCGAATTTCAAGTAGATCTTGTCAACCGTATTGATGGTATTTTGGGCTTCGTCTCTGCCGATAAGATCGGGCAGGTCGCCGCCCACCTGGTAGGAAAGAGAAAGCTTTCCATCAGAAAACGCACCCGCGCCGGAAAAGCCCGACGTAATAGCGCACAAGGCACAATGAGCGCATTTGCCTGTGGTAACTTTTGGGCATACACGTTTTTCAACAGGGAGGCCTTGTTCTACCAGCACAATATGTGCCTGGACATTGCTTTCAAGAAGCGAGAGCGCCGTAAAAATGCCAGACGGACCCGCGCCGATGATAAGCACATCGGCGTCATTACGAGAAAAATTTTGAGTCAACGTTATTTCACCACGAGAACAGGAATATCTACTGAACGCAGGACTGCGTAACTTACCGAGCCGATCACTCCACGCAATGCGCCGAGGCCGCGTGAGCCCATCGAAATAAGATCGTATTCATCAGAATCAGCATATTCAGCGATGATATCTTGCGGACGACCTGATGCGACACGATAAATGAATTCTGCATTCGTATCTTCGTCGAGCGAAGTTACTCTTTCAATAAGCTTTTCCTTCTGCTTCGCGAGATACTTTTCTTCCATCTTTATTTGCTGCTCGCCCGTAATGGGAGCAACCCCTGCCATCTGAGAAGCTGCTTCGAACGTTGGATCATCAAACTCAGGAAGAGGCGTGACATAGAGAATGGTGATTTTTGCATCTTTGGTATCCTTGAGCAACTCACACGCATAATGCAGTGCATGCTGAGAAGGCTCCGACATATCAAATGGAACAAGAATGCTATTCATGGTTCGCATCTCCTAAGTTATATCGATGGGATTTCTCATGAAAGAAATTCTTCCATCCGAGAAAACCAACAAGCAGACTAATCTTTGAACAGTATAAATGTATCACATTGCATATGGCGTTCGTGCTACATCTGGACTACAGAAAAAGAAAACCCTTATCGACAGATGAGAAGTTTGCCGTGCGGAAGTACAGGCTGAAGGCGCATTTACTCATTTCGAGAAGGGATATAAAAGAGATATTTATTTATACGATATGCCAAAGGTCGATCAAAGTGATTTATGCATTCACTGATGCACTGACAGTAGCAAACTTCTTTTTAAGCGCAGGTGCAACATCCTCAGGGTTGATTCCGTACACAACGCTGAGCTCATCGTCTAAATGACGGCTTAATTCATGAAGCGCACTTACATCATTTGTCGTAAATTTCTTCCCCGACTCCATAGCACTGCGATGATGTTCAGAGAGCTGTTTAACCATAACAAGCATGGTGAGCTCATCACCCGAAGAAATTGCATCTTTAGCGGCTGCTCTGCGCGCTGAAGAATCCTGTATCCACGGTGTGCGCGTCACGGCTGCTTTTTGAATCATGGAATCCATTGATTCCGCACTTGGAACGCTGCGCATACGGGAAACAAGATTTTCATTTTTTGCGGGCACCATAAGCTTCGTTCGATCCTCGTGGACCGGCTTTAAAATGTAATATGTGCCAATATCGAGATCCTGAATATCCGCAATGCGGCAGACACCATTTGATCCATATAGGACCAATTCATCAATTGCAAACTTCAAAACTTATCACCACCTTTTACTATTGTATAGGGTTTTGCTGATATGTCATGAAATTTTCATACGAAAATCGACGATGGCACTGTCTATCCATTTCCTTACTTCATGAAGTAGGAAGGGACAAATGATTGATATAAAGGGCGAGACAAAGAGGGATAGAGAATAAGGTTAGAAATGAAACTGTCCCAAAGAAAATGGCTGTTCAAAGCAAGAGGCACGAAAAAAGGCCAAACCGAAGTTTGACCTTGAATTTCTGGTAGGCGGTGCAGGGTTCGAACCTGCGACCTAATGCGTGTAAAGCATTTGCGCTACCGCTGCGCCAACCGCCCAAGCAAGTGAATATTTTTTCACATCGTACAAATGAGTTCAAGTCTCAATTAAAGATCACATAGGTATTTATATAAAATCCGGATGCATAACACTCAGATACATAACACTCAGATGCACAACACTCAGACGCACAACACTCAGACGCACAACCCCATCTGCAGCTTTTCATAAAGCTTATTCGGCGACCGCTTTTTCAACAGCGGCATTGACGGGATCCATGCCCTCGGTTGGTTCAAAACGTGCAATCACGTCGCCATCGCGATTTACCAGGAACTTCGTGAAATTCCATTTAATGTTGTCGTTATTTTGCCAATCGGGATCTACCTTTGCGATGTATTGGGGCATCATTTTTGCAGCATCCGAATCACCAAGACCCTTAAATGGAGCTTGCTCTTTAAGGTACGCGAAAATAGGATCCTGGTTTTCGCCGTTTACCTCGATCTTAGAAAACTGAGGGAACTGCGTGTTGTATTTCAACGTGCAAAACGAATGAATTTCGGAATCTGTTCCTGGTGCCTGGCCGAGGAATTGGTTGCACGGGAAATCAAGGATCTCGAATTTCTTATCGTGAAATTTTTCATATAGCGCCTCGAGCTCTTTATATTGAGGAGTAAAACCACAGCCAGTCGCCGTATTGACGATCAAGAGCACATCGCCCTTGTAATCACCTAAAGATACGTCGCTGCCATCTTGTGCTTTCGCTTTAAAATCATAGATATTCATGCAAGCTCCTTTTGCTTTGCTCAATATTTTTATTGATACTATTTTTATATCATTTAAGCTTGCACAATTATCGAATATCACGTTACGGATTAGCAACTCTATGAGCAACTCTCTATGAGCGACCCGCGCCGCACTACCCTTCGTACGTTCTGAGGAAGTCCTGCGTACGCTTCTTTTGGGGATGCTCGATCACTTGCTTTGCGGGACCCTCTTCGACGATGACGCCGCCATCCATGAACACAACCCGATCGGCCACATCGCGGGCAAAATTCATCTCATGCGTCACAATGACCATCGTCATGTGCTGGTCTGCGAGTCCACGAATCACGCGTAGAACTTCTTGCGTAAGCTCAGGATCAAGCGCACTGGTGGGCTCATCGAAGTAGAGAATCTCAGGATTCATGCACAGCGCACGCGCAATCGCAACACGCTGCTGCTGACCACCAGAAAGGTCGCACGGAACCATATCTTCTTTGCCTTCGAGCCCCATCTGGGAAATCAGCTTCTTTGCCTGCGCATATACTTCATCTTTAGACCTGCCCTGGACCACCTGAGGAGGCTCAGTAATGTTGCGCATCACGGTGTAGTGAGAGAACAAATTGAAGTTCTGAAACACCAGACCGAACTTGCTCTTTGCCCTCTTGATCGCATCTTTTCCCGCATATTCAGCTTTTCCCTGCGCGTCATTTTTAGCGACCACGATGTCGTCATAGGTAAGCGAGCCCGAATCAAAATGCTCGAGCAACGTAGCGCAGCGCAACAGGGTGGATTTACCACCACCAGAAGGTCCGATGATGCCTACAACTTCACCTTTATCAACCGAAATGCTGATATCGCGCAGGACGGGGTTATCCCCATAGCTTTTGTGAATATGCTCAAGTGAAACAATGCTCATAACAGACCTCCTCTCTTAATCGTGATAGTAGCTCAGCTTCTTCTCAAAGCGCCCCATAATCCACGCAATGAGAAGATTGGCGACGTAATAAATGATTGCCGCCGCAAAAAACGCCATAAGCGAGCGTTGAGAATTTGAAATGCTTCGCGCCACGGTGAACATTTCGACGAAACCAACCGCAAACGCCAACGAGGTATCTTTGATGAGCGTGACAATTTCGTTGGTCATAGGAGGCAAAATACGCTTCACCATCTGCGGGAATATGATGCGGAAGAAGGTCTGAGAACGCGTATACCCCAGCACTTCGGCAGCTTCGTACTGGCCTTTCGGCACCCCTTGGATGCCACTGCGGTAAATCTCTGCATAGTAGGCCGCGTAGTTTAGGATAAACGCGATGATAACCGCCGTAAAACGTGAGGTGTCTGAAAGCTGCATTCCGAACACGTAATACGGGGCAAAGTAGACCACGAGCAGCTGCAACATCAGCGGGGTTCCGCGCATAACGGAAATATAGAATTGCGTAATGAGCGAAATGGGGCGAATTTTTCTTTTACCGATATGAAAACCTAAATGGTTCATACGTAAAAACGCAACGACCAGACCTAAGGGAAGCGCTCCCAAAAGGGTAAGGAAGAAGACCTGCAGCGTTGCAATAAAGCCCTCTCCCAATTGACTCATTAACGATACAAATGACATGATTTTCCTGGTTTCGCCTCAATATGACTTTACGAAATTACTTTCTCAAAACACACGATCAGCCAGGGACGCATCCTCGGCTGATCGATACTTGTATGTAGATGTACGCACCACTGCTTCAACGATGTAAATGCACCCACTACTGCTTAAACGTATTCACCGCAAAATTACGCAGAAGGCATGATCCATTCACTCACCGAAATGCCCTGATCTTGGTACTTGTTCAAAATTTGTTGCGCGGTACCGTCAGCGGTCATTTGCTTTAAGGTGTCTTCGACCTGATCGCGAAGCCCTTCGTTACCAAGGGCAAATCCAACAGCATAGTGCTCATCATCGAGAGGTGGGTCTAAGACAGTGAACTGATCACTGCGACCTTCCATCTCGTAATTTGCGACGGTTCTATCCAAAACGACGGCGTCTACCGCGCCACTTTCAAGATCCATAAATGCGGTGTTGAAATCTGGTACCCTCTCAATGCTTTTGAAGGAGTTTCCCAGTTCTTCCTGTGAGCCGCCTGGCGAAAGCAGCATATCAGCCGCGCTTGAAACCTGTGTTTCTACCGTTTTACCTGCGAGATCATCTAAGCTCGTGATACCAGAATCGTTGCGGACAACTACCTCTTGATAGTTTTCCATATACGGATCGGTGAAAGCGTAGCCATCTTCGCGGCCTTCCATCGTGAAACCATTCCAGATGCAGTCAATTTGACCGGAATTGAGCAGCTGATCCTTTGCATCCCAATCAATCGGCTCGTATTGAATTTGCCAACCATTGCGATTTGCAACCTCAGCAGCCATGTCCAGATCAACACCCGTATAACTGCCATCATCTGCCCTATAGCCATACGGCGGGAAATTCGGATCAAACCCGACGGTAAATGTCGTTCTATCCGTAGATGAGCCCGAATCGCTGCTGCTTGCGTTGTTTGAACTGCTAGAATTTGAAGAACATCCCGCAAGCGCAAACACGCCCAATGACAGCACCACCGCCACCGCGATACCTAAAAGCGTCTTCTTTTTCATAAAAGCCCTCCCTTAAAGCTTCGTGCGTGCGAATGCATCGAGATGAATTCGTGAATATTCGGCAGCACTTTAGCTTAATAAAGTTCCTGTTTGGGTACTTTACCACAGTAGAGTAATGGAGGGCAAAGATGCCGCAGTGCAGCACAATATGTACATATTTCTTTACCTTAAAATTGCGCGGCGGATCTCCGCTACCAATTCCGAAAGATAGCGAGACGTTCAATCAGATCTCATGCAGAATGTATCGAACCATAAAGCTTGTATGGTGTGAAAGATGGTTCTATGAAAGCGGACGCGCTCCAAATGTTTGGCTTGGTGCAATTGCCTGTAAGGTTTCTGGCTCAAAACTCATGAGTTGGCTTGGTTTCACCATTTCGCTTACATGAATTGCCTTTTTGAAACAGGCATCCTCGCAGAGACCACAGTCGGTGCATGCCGAACAAGTAAATTCCATGGTGTAAGGATCGTGCGCACTCTTTCCATCAATTTTTTTCAGCGCTCCGGTGGGGCAAAACATTGCGCACATGCCGCACCCGTTACATTTTTCCTTGTCAAATGTGACATGACCCCACATCGTAGTGTTGAAAGGCTCGTCATCGACCGCCTGCCCCATACGATCAAGGGCATTGAGCGCATTGTCATGGCGAACCATAGAAAACTGAGGAAGATGACCATGCGCCGCCTGGAGCCGCTCACGAAGCGACTTCGGCTTATCATCACCCTTCAGGTGCAGCTCTTTCATTGCTGCGGTATATGCGGCAGCCTTTGCTTTATCTGCAGTAGATCCAAAGAATCCGCGGCGCTCACGTGCACGAAGATTACGCACATCTTCTGGACGCATCGCGCAATCGGCAGGAAACTCACTCGAGCGAGTAATTTGAGCGGTACCGCCCCATTTTTCGATCAAATCATTTGTTTGGTCGATAACGAAATCGGTAACGTCATTTGTGTCACGATATTTACAGGTCTTACAATTCCCATCAACCAAAAGCACATCGAAGCCATGCGATGCGAACGAAAGCATCAAACTCTCATCGACACGACAGAGGCACGGAACTTCGGCAAATTTACGTGGGTCAGCCGTAAGCTTTGAGGCGATACGAGCACATGCAATAATGACCTGGTTTTCGCCTGTCTGTTCAACGGAATTCACCGCCTGCTGAGCAAGCGCTTCATCAGGCGGTTCGAGCGAAACCAACGCTTCGGTCGGGCAAACCGCCGTGCATGCTCCGCACGCCATGCACGCATTCAGATCGAGCTTTACCGTGTTATTGCTTACAGAAATTGCATCCTTAATACACGCTTCTGAACAGCATTTACACGTTGAATTTCTATTACGAACGGCAACACAGCGTTCGTCAACAATTGCAATCGGTCTATCGCGAATAGATTCAGCAATTTCCATGACATCTTCTACTGATGGCATACCGATTCCTCCTGGTTATATATACCCTGTACCTCAAGCACAGGGAGTATCTGCACGCATTATCTCGTTGCTAGGTCTTAGCTTAGCGTGTTTGTCTTTCCTGTTGCTATTCAGCAAAATACATTTGTTCATATTTGTGAAGTTCATCGGGAGTGTTCACGTTGATAAAGCAACCGCCCATCGGCTCTGCTTCTAAAACCTCCTTCTGCGTGAATTTCCGCACCGACACGCTATCTAAGAGCGCCTGTGCGCGATGCTCCCCGCGATCAAGCGCCGCTTTTGTTGCACGCAAGCACGCATTTCGCGCATAGACTGCATGGAATGGCTCGACACCATGCTTGTTGCTGGGGATGACAATATCGTAATGATACGTGTCAATTTCCTTAAATTCTGCCGCAATCAGATGCGGCGACGCGTTGATCATGTCACAGGCAACCACCGCGACATAGGGATCACTCGCGTAAGAAAATGCGGTATAAAGCCCTTCAAGTGCACCGCGTGTTGTTAATAGATCGCGGTGTATACCAATATTGATATTCGGATAAAGATCCTGAATAAATGCAAGTTTGTCGGGATTGTTTGAGGTAATCTCAAAATTATCCGCTACCGGCAGCAGGCGATCCACCAAACGTTGAATGAGCGGTTTTCCGCCGAAGGGAACAAGCGCCTTATCCGTTCCCATGCGTTTGCTTTCTCCACCTGCCTGAATGGCTACCGTAAGATGGCGCCGGCAATAATATTTCTGTACGAAGCTCGCAATATCTCGTACATCATTGATACCAAATGTTTTGATGCCACACGACTCTGCAGCGTGCGCAGCTTCAGGAATATCGGTCACGATAGCTACGGTTTTTGCATCGGGCGAGGTCTCGCGAATGTCTTTCTGGGCTTTTGCGTTGCTGCCCGAATTACGGTCCGAAGTACTATCCAAACCGCGGCCCTCTTGCTGGTCAGCAAAATGCGCTTCCTGTACCGCATCACTCATCATTGCCGTGCCAGATTCAACCTCTCGAACAAATGCCCTTGCAACTGCTACATCTGCGGGATTTTCTGCACGCATGATCTCTATCGTTGGAAGACCACTTTTCCGATATCCTTCGACAAGGACTACGTCGTGACCAGGCATTTTCTTGACAATTTCACTGCATTCAAGCTCTTGATCAAGTGTTTTAATATCGGCTGCCATATCGGGAGAAGCAATAAAGGTTTCGGTGGCACCTGCATGACGATGTCTCCAACTATCTTTTCCGGGGATATCGATTTCGAAGCCTTTGTGCCCATGGTGTTTTACGCTGCCCACGTCAAACCCGCGACGCGTAAGCTCAGCAATCACTTTGGTTATGAGCGTGGTCTTGCCTGAATTATGCCGACCAACAAATGCAACCGCTGGACTTTGCATAATTGATTCCATAGATGTTCTCCCAATCCATCCGTGCATATAGCACAAAAGCGTTGTTGCATATGACCAAGCAGAAAGGCCAACGCAACAACGCTTTTTATTCGAATTCCCCGTGATTTCGAACTTTTTATATAAGCGTTTGTTCGCTTAGTCGTGAATAACTACTGCATTACCCACATTAATCACATTATAGAGCGCACCTGCCGCTTGAAGTGGCAAGTTGATGCACCCGTGTGAACCGTATCCATCTCTATAGCGGGTTCCTCCGAAGGCAGCCTGCCATGTTGCATCATGTAGACCATCGCCAAAATCGGTAAATGCCATCCAATACTGGACTTGGGTCACATACTCCGGCGCGCCTGTTTGCTGATTGATTTTTCCACGCAAGGTTGACGGACTTTCCTTGTTATACAAAAGCCACACACCCGTAGGAGTTGCATGCTCTTCATCAGGCGTTCCCGTCACGACATCGCTTTCCCAAATTTGGTTGCCATTTTCATCATAAGCGCGCGCATGTTGCTGGGTGAGGTCCACATCAACATAGCGACCAAAATCTTGTCTACCCTGTCCTTGATACTGGTATGCAGCCGTTGTAGTAGGAACGTCAAGGGTAACGTTATTGCCCTGGGTGATTGCATCTTTAATCTGACTTTGGAGCGTATCGTTATCTACTTCCCAACCATACGAGCCGCCAGAAACGGTAATCTGTCTTCCATCAGGACGTGTATAGGTACGCGTTGTACCCACCGTATTGACTTGACCAGCAAAATCAGAGACCCATTGCGCAAGCGCATCATCGTTAAACGTAGGAGTCAAATTCTGATCCAATGTGACCCACCCCGCGATAGTCGATGGGGTAATTTCTCCAACTTGCACATTCGCATTGCTTATCGTCAGTTTAATATCGGCTTTAATATATTGATTTGCCTGGCTTACCGCATTATTTAAACGCGAATCAGTTGAAAGAACGGCAGGTTGAACGAGTTCAGCGTCGGTAATCGTAGCGGTTGGAAGCATATCATTTACGCTTCTATCGACTGCATTAAGCACGGCATCACTGTTAAGTTTTGTACCTGCTTGTTCAGGCTGTACGACAAAACTGGAAACCTGTGAAGAGTAGGTAATTGTTGCGTTTACAGGGTCAGTTGCCGTCTGGTTGAAAAGATCAACTTGCGTTTTGACTGCTTGCGCTAACCCATTCGCATTAATGCCATCAGATAGCGCCGTGGACACATCATGATCCCTGAAAATCTGCACAGGCCATTCCCATGGGCTTGCCATATGCAGGGCCTCATCTGCAACGGCGTTTCCATCGACATTGATACCCAAGTCTTGTGCCGTCAGGTTGAAATCAAGGCCTTGGCCGGTAACATGCACACTGTAGCTTGAGCCCAAATCGCTTGCTGTTTGAGCAACTGCAGACACTGGCTGAAGTGAAATGTCTTGGGTTCCCATATGGGTATTTGGATAAAAGATGCGCGAAAACGCCGCAACACCAATGAGATAGATTGCAACAAGAACAATCAAAATAGTTAATAAAACACGACGCGTTCTGCGACGATGCATCTTCCTATACTCCATAGATGCCGTTTCTCCATACGCAGCACCATCTAAATCTACTGGTTCTACGCGGCTATATCCTTGTGACTGTGCATTACGCGTACGCGAACTTGCTTGGAAGCCTGACGGCGCTCCTGCAAATTGGCGTGTCTGACCGGTTTGGAATTGTTCGGTCTGACCAGCATAATTTTGCGCATCTCCAAATTGTTGGTCCTGAGATGTTGCACGTCCACGTGAATTCCCATTTTGACCACGGGGCGGCATCTGTGATGTAGGCTCGGTTCCCCCTTGAGCATATGAAGCTGATGCTGAACGTGCCGACCTGCTGTTCCCTGATGTAGGCATGGCAACCGTAGCCCCAGAGTCATCCCTGTAGCGCGCATTATTACGATTTTGGTTATATGAAGAACGAGGGCCCACGTTTGCAGCATGCGCTGCGTGCTTACCAACCCGCTCATTATTATTTGGCATATTTCATCATCATCCAGTTCGGACACAATTAATAAATTGCGTTCTTGTTTTCTTTCGCATTCGATTGTAGCAGGGAGTTGAAAAAACGCATTTATTTATGCGTTGTTTTATCTTATACGTCATTTCTCAAACACATTTTACGTATGTTTGTTATGCAAGGTTGATTCCCAAAGCCAAATAGACAGCTAAGAGGATTTTCGCATTCTTGCAC
>CAIFEG010000025.1 GCA_903789415.1 uncultured Eggerthellaceae bacterium
CTGAAGATGACGGTGCATTGTTTCCGCTATCATTGCCGCTGTCTTCTTCAGCTGCAAGCAACGCCATTCCTTCATCGCTTATGGCATTTTGAGTAGCAGCATCCGTCTCAGATTGTCCGTTCTCAGCTTGAGAGTTTTCAGAAGAACTTTGACCTTTTTGCGAAGAGGCGTCTGAACTTTGAGAATCGTCAGTAGCGTTACCACTATTAGCAGTATTGGTAACATTATTATCTGCTGGCTGTTGGCTATCTTCTTTCGACTGTTGAGCGTTGGCATCAGCAGAAGATGCAGATGCTGACCCATTTGTCGTTGCCGAAGTAGCATTCCCTGAAGTTTGACTTAAAGAATTATCGCTGTTTTCGCCCCCTTGCTGGTCGCTCGCGACAATAGCCGAGTCCTTCGAATTAGATTCTGCAGCAAGAGAGACAGCAGGAACAGACATAAAAGCCATGGCAAATGTTAGGAAGAATGCCATCACAAGCCTTGCCGCTTGCCTCGCGCTGCCTTTCTTAGATTTAGATATGAACATGAATCCGACCCTTCTCTTCAGTTTTTTCGGCGTATTGAGATGTACGTTTGTAAAAGGATGGATTACCAGGGAAAATCTTCTAATCTAAAGAAAACGTTTCGGCGAAAATACAACTCGCAACGTTAAATCGCGAGGCTGTATAGTTCTTTCCCTTCAGTGGCAATACACCTACATTCATTACCCGAAAAAGCCTACTGTCTGTTACTTCGCCTCAAATGCGAAGCCGACATCGCAGCTTTTGAAGCTGCTTGTCTTCCTCAAATTGTTTTGCATACCTAACTTTTTATTGGATAAATGAAGTTCGTGTTGTTGCCATGGCAACAAATGGAAAAAATAATTTTGAAAAATCTGATTATTTTTCTAAAAATTGATGATTAATCACCTTAATGGAGCCGTTCTCTAAGGCAATAGCACCTTCATCGCGCAGCCGCCCTAATTCGCGTGAGAGCGCGCTGCGGTCAACGTTTAAATAATGCGCCAATTCTGCACGACTGTTCCCCGCATTCGATTCTTCCGAGTCTGACTGATTTTCGCACTGTAATAAATACAGCTTTATACGATCGCGCAGGCGCTTCTGCGCAAGAAGCTGCACCTTGCTCACCAGCATGGTATTTTTGCGTGCAAGCATACGAACTACGTTCATCATTATCATGCCGGCATAAGGGGTTTTGGACATTGCCTTGGCGGTCATAAGACGATTGATATTAAGCCACAGAACCCGTGTTTGACCGGAGGCCTCCGCCTGTACGGGACTAGGATCGCCAGCGGCTGCGATTGCTTCGGCGAACACACCACCGCGCCCCATCGCTGCGATCAAAGACTTGTTTCCGTTTTCATCGTAGAAGTTTACTTTTACCCGACCATCAATCACAATGCCGGTTAATTCGACGCGGTCTCCCAGCCTAAAGAGCAACTCCTGGTCTTCATACGACTGCTCGTGCGCGCCCATAATTGAAAGCACATCTTCGAAATAGTCCTTCTTCACGCCGATGAAAAGGCCACTGGTAGCAAGCGCATTGACCGTCTGATTGCCCATTTTTAGCACCCAACTTTCTTGATGCTTAAGACCCGTTGTGGCCCGGTGATGAGCCACTTAGAAACGAGTTGTCGAGTTTCGCCTTGATAGCAATTTGCGAAAAATCACAAACTGTTAGGCTTCCCTAACCGTACAATCATGTCAAGCCGAAAGTCAATAAGAAAACTTGAAAACGCTGAATTTCTCGCTGAATGGTTCAATTACTCACCCTAAAGGGTTTTACGCTACCCCTGGGGAAATTGGCGTCATTTGAAGATTTACCTATGGCAAATTTGGCATCAAAGTTAATTTTACCTATGGTATATTTGGCATTGTTGCAGATGAATTGGATATTCTTTTTTAATATTATTGAAGAGGTGAATTGCATGGATCGAATTGCTATGGCAAAGCTCGAGTTGTGGGCATCTTCTTCTAACCGCAAGCCTCTCATAATTCAAGGCGCTCGTCAGGTCGGGAAAACATGGCTTATACAGGAGTTTGGACGCACGCATTTTCACCAAACAGCATACATATCTTTTATGGACGATGAAAATATGAGAGCTGTTTTTGAAGGGAGTCTGGACTGCCACCGCTTGTTGCAAGCCATATCATTGGCAACAAATACGGATGCGGGAAACTCAGATGTCTTGGTGGTCTTTGATGAAATCCAAGAATGCCCAAGAGCCTTGATGTCTCTTAAAATGTTCTGCGAGACCCGTCCCGATGTACCTATTGTTGCAGCTGGATCACCTCTTGGAGTCGCTATGCACCAGGACATTTCGTATCCTGTTGGGAAGGTCGATTACCTTGATTTATTTCCTCTTACCTTTTCAGAATTTCTCCGTGGCACTGGCGATGCAAAATTAGCAGACGTTGTCGATGCTGCCGATTTCGATATGATGACAGCTTTTAGCGAGATGCTCACGGACAAATTGCGATTTTATTACTTCGTCGGGGGAATGCCTGAGGCGGTAACAGCTTTTGGGAGAGAAGCGAATTTTGATGCAGCTCGAACAGTTCAGGAGAGACTTCTTCGAGACTACGAGCAGGATTTCTCAAAGCACACGTCACCAGAAATGGCAGAAAAAATCCGCTTAGTTTGGCAATCCGCCCCAGGTCAACTCACGCGCGAAAACAAAAAATTCATTTATTCAGCAGTACGAACTGGTGCTCGGGCGCGCAGTTATGAGGAAGCAATTCAATGGCTCGTGGATGCTGGATTACTCATTCGCGTACGCCGTATCAAAAAGCCGGCCTTGCCTCTCGCTGGATATGAAGACAAAGATGCATTCAAATTATACCTTCTTGACGTGGGACTCTTAGGCGCGGCAAGTAACTTGGACAAGTCTACAATCGTCAAGCAAAACCATCTGTTTACCGAGTTTAAAGGATCCCTCACAGAGAACTTCGCCTGTCAGTCCCTTCAGACAAATGGAATCAAGAATCTTCATTACTGGTCGTCGAAGAACTCGAGTGCAGAGATTGATTTCATATACGACTACGCGGGGGAAATCGTTCCTGTCGAAGTGAAAGCTGAAGAAAACCTGCGATCGAAAAGCCTTCACTCTTTTATAGATTCGTACCATCTTAAGCGCGGATTACGCCTTTCACTCAGAGGATACCGTGAACAAGATTGGCTGATAAATGTACCTTTATACGCCGTCGGTACTGTTCCTCAGAAAATCGCCGATAGACTATAAACATTGAGAGGCTATAAACATCAATGGTGTTCGATTCTTATCAGTAAGTACACATTTCGCCAACAGAAACGTATTTCACCCGCATGAACCTACCAATCAGAAACGCGATCGCTTGCATGCATGAGGCGCCCTCTATACTTGAGTCCAGACGGATCAGTCGATCAAATATCCTTTCTATCTGCCCGGGCACAGGCAAATATGTGCTCACCGACATATATGCGTTCATAAACACGTATATGTTTCCTCTAACTTCGCTTCGGCGAAAGAAAGTAAGGTGGTTTTATGGCATACCAGTTTAAGGATTCCTACGGTTTGTTCATTGGAGGCAAGTTTGTGCCTGCATCAGATGGCGGCACGTTTGAGGTTACAAACCCCGCAAACGGCGAGCATCTGACTACCTGCGCAGAAGCCACCAAAGAAGATGTGCAGTCAGCTGTAGATGCTGCGTGGGCTGCATATCCCGCATGGAAGGCAATGGAAACGGGCGAGCGCGTGAAGTTGTTGCGCCAGATCGCTGACGTTATCGATGAGCATAAAGATGAACTTGCCGAAATTGAAACCCGCGATAACGGCAAGCCAATTCGTGAGACTTCAGGGCTGGATATTCCGCTGAGTGTGCGCCACTTCAATTATTTCGCAAGCCTCATTGAAACCGAAGTTGGCCAGGTAAAACTGCTTGACGGCGGGCTCATGAGCCTTGTTTTGCGCGAGCCAATCGGCGTCGTAGGACAGATTGTTCCGTGGAACTTCCCGTTCCTGATGGCTGCATGGAAACTCGCACCTGCCTTGGCCGCTGGCGACTGCGTGGTAATCAAGCCTTCGTCATCGACGCCACTTTCGGTGCTAATTCTTGCCGAACTGATTCAGGACATTCTGCCTGCAGGCGTTTTGAACGTCATCACTGGCAAGGGTTCAAAATCTGGTCAGTATATTCTGGACAACCCAGGTTTCAGGAAGCTCGCATTCACCGGGTCTACCGAGGTCGGGCACAACGTTGCAGACGCTGCAGCGAAGCGCCTGATTCCTGCAACATTGGAGTTGGGCGGCAAATCCGCGGACATCGTTTTTGACGACTGCAACTTCGATCAAATGCTTGACGGCATTCAGCTGGGCATTCTGTTTAACCAGGGCCAGGTTTGCTGCGCGGGCTCGCGTATTTTTGTTCAGGAAGACATCTACGACAAGTTCCTCGATGCAGCAATTGACCAGTTCAACAAGGTAAAGATTGGCGATCCTTTGGATCCAACCACCCAGATGGGCGCGCAGATCAACAAACGCCAGCAAGAGAAAGTTATGGGCTGGATTGAAAACGCGAAGGAACACGGCGCGACTATCGCATGCGGAGGCGAGCCATACACCGAAGGCGATTGCGCAAAGGGCATTTTCTTCAAGCCAACGCTGATTACCGATGCGACCAATGACATGCCGTGCGCGCAGAACGAGATCTTCGGACCTGTGGCCGTGGTGATCAAGTTTAAGACCGAAGACGAGGTCATCAAGATGGCAAACGATTCCACCTACGGACTCGGCGGTGCCGTTTGGACTCAGGACATCACCCGCGCGCTGCGTGTTTCACGTGCGATCGAGACGGGTCGTATGTGGGTCAACACCTACAACCAGATTCCGGAAGGTGCACCGTTTGGCGGTTACAAAGAATCCGGCATCGGTCGCGAGAACGACATGCGCATCCTGGATGCATACTCCCAGGTCAAGAACATCATGATTAACCAGAGCTCTGCACCAAGTGGGTTCTATCCTCATAAGTAGAAGTCGCGAACTGTTAGGTGAGCTGTTGGCAAAGTAATTATTGCGTAACAAATAAACACTGAAGTACTTGCAAGTCTTTGCGTAACACACTAAGGCTTGCAAGTTTTTTATGAGCTCATTGACGTTCTTTTACCCTCATCGGCATCCTTTTTTGATATATATACTTCTTGTTTAATTCAAATTTCTCTACTGTGAAAATGTTACAATTTTATTATTCGTAACATTGAACGAACACGTAATCATTTTTCAATTGCGTGGACGATTGAGAGAAAGCAAGGCAATGCGTTCTGCCAACCAGGTTGCTAACCAAACTACTTTCGCTATAAATACGTATGAGAAGGTTTCTGACCTTTCTACCCCTGTTCGCCACTCTTCCGACGAATTATATGAGCAGGCGAACGTACAATACTGGACCTTCCGTTCGGACAGTTATTCGAAACAGCATATTGGCGAATTGGAAAGTGGCCAGAAGTGCGCATGGTCAAATGAGCTCGATAGTAAAATTAGTGCCGCTTTCCCTGATGCAAAACGGCAAGATCTGCGGGTTCTGGAAATAGGCTGTGGACCTGGCTTCTTCTCTATTATTTTGGCGGAGCAAGGCTACAACGTCACTGCAATCGATTACACACCTTCCATGCTTCAGCATGCACGGCAAAATGCTCGCAAGAACGCCCAAAAGATACAGTTTATGTCGATGGATGCTGAATCACTTACATTCCCCAGTGAAAGTTTCGATGTTATTGTATCCAGAAATCTCACGTGGGATCTGCCCCATCCTGCTGATGCGTACTACGAATGGGCACGTGTTCTGCGACCTGACGGATTTCTATTGAACTACGATGCAAATTGGTATCGCTATCTAGATGACAAAGATATGCGAAAGAAATATGAGGAAGATCGACAAAACATCGCGCATAGTGGCATGAATGATCGCTGTCAACTTGGCAATCCTCAGGCAATGGAGAACATCGCGAAACTCGCACCTTTGACAGACAAACAGCGCCCCGAGTGGGACAAACAGATACTCAAAACACTCGGGTTCAACGTTGATGTAGATTTGCGTGTTTGTGACCGCGTATGGTCGAAGGAAGAACTCGTAAGCCAGGCATCCACGCCTCTTTTTGGCATCTACGCAAAAAAGATCTAACGCTTGACGCGGCTCAAGACAGCTAAAGACAGTTAAATACAGCTAAGACTTCTCTATATCGCCACGCGTAATTCTCTCTCAATAGTGTTCTTCCACTTGGAGAGTTCCCTTAGGGAATCTTTATTGTTCATATGATAAACGTTCGTTTATATTGTGATGAGTTTAGATATTTTATTAACGAACGTTTATACTTCTTTGTATTAAGAAATATATAAACGGACGTTTATGATTGGACAATCATGAGAATCATTGATAGCGCCGACTTTGGGCGTGCAATCAGAAAAAGACGCAAGGAGCTCGGTTATACGCAAGCTGAGCTTGCCGAGATGAGTGGTTGTTCTGCCGTGTACTTATCCAATCTTGAAAATGGCAAAGATACCGCGGAAATTGGTAAAGCATTATTTATCCTGTCCCGACTTGGCGTCAATCTATTTGCTATCAAAAGGACGGGCGAGCAGCTATGAAAATCGAAGTTTTTGCGGAGCGAAATGGGCAAAGCAAGCGTGCCGCATTGCGCGTCTTGGCGTTATCATGCGAATAAATTACAAGACTTCTAAAATAGTGCCATACGCTACAAATATATAAGCGAAAGGAACGCAATGAGCAGGTTTCTTGATTCAATGGTTGAGCAGGCACGAAGCGACCGCAAAACGATCGTTTTGCCTGAGGGAAACGATACACGCACACTCGAAGCGGCAGAGCAAATCTTAAAGGACAAGGTTGCCAATCTCATTATTTTAGGTGATGCCAACCAAATCGCCGCGAGCCCTTATGACCTCCAGGGCGCACAAATTATCGACCCTGCAACGTACCCCGAGCGCGCTGAACTTGCCGATGCCCTTTATCAGGCGCGCAAACACAAGGGAGTCACACCTGAACAGGCTAATCAGATGCTCGACGATGTGTTGTACTTCGGCGTAATGCTCGTAAAGACAGGCCACGCAGATGGCATGGTGTCCGGCGCGTGCCATGCGACGGGCGACGTGCTGCGCCCCGCCCTGCAGATTCTTAAGACCAAGCCGAACGCAAAACTTGTCAGCTCGGTATTTATTATGGTAGTTCCCAACTGCGAACTGGGTGAACATGGCATGTTTATTTTCTCGGACTGTGCCGTGGTCGTGCAACCGAGTGCGGATGAGCTCGCATCCATTGCGATAAATTCCGCAGAATCCTGGAAGGCCCTTATTGGCACCGAGCCAAAAGTTGCGTTGCTTTCGCACTCCACCTATGGATCGGCAAAAAACGACGATGCGAATAAAGTTGTCGAAGCCGTCAAGAAGGCAAAAGAACTCGCTCCTGATCTGGCACTTGATGGAGAATTCCAGCTCGATAGCGCAATTGTGCCGTCTGTTGCTAAGCGCAAGGCTCCGACTTCGACGGTTGCGGGCAAAGCCAACGTGCTTGTGTTCCCCGATTTGGATGCCGGAAATATCGGCTACAAGTTAGTTCAGCGCCTCGCAAAAGCCGAAGCATATGGCCCGATCACGCAGGGCATTAACGCTCCCGTAAACGACCTTTCGCGCGGATGCAGTGCGCAGGATATCTACGGCGTCATCGCCATTACGTGCGTGCAGGCACAAAACAACGGTTAGAAAATGCAAAACGGATAATAATTTCCGTGGGTAACAATTTTCATGAGTAATATTTTTTTCTGAGTAATAATTTCCATGAATAACAAATTCCCTGGTTAGCGATAAGCCGTTGACCAGGGAAATTTTTGCTATTCGCGCTAGGCACTTTTGCAGTAGCTACTTTGGGGTGCTTGTTATTCGCACTACCTGTTTGCTGTTCGCGTTACCTGTTATGAACCAAATTTCCACTACTTGTTATGGACGGAAGAAACTTCTTCCTCGTGCGCGTGCGCCTTCTGTTCTTCGCGCTCTTCCACCAGTTCATAGGTATCGCGCGCGATCATAAATTCCTCATCGGTTGGAATAATAAGCACACGGACATTCGAATCGTCGCTCGAAATCTCACGCTCGCCTTGAGTTGCATTGTTGCGCTTTTCGTCAATGATGATGCCGATCGTCTCTAAGCCTTCAAAAATCAGACGGCGCATTCTCTTGGAGTTTTCTCCCACGCCAGCGGCCAAAACAATCACGTCCACACCGCCTAAAACGGCAATGTACTGACCGATGTAGCGCTTTACCGAATACGCATACATTTCGTAGGCAAGCTGCGAGCGTGCATCTCCCTGATCAGCCGCATCACCAATACTGCGCAGATCATTGCTGATACCGGTAACGCCCAGAATTCCTGATTTTTTGTTCATCAGGTCATCCATTTCCTCGGGGCTTAAATGCTCGTGCTCTTCCAAAAACGTCACGATAGCAGGATCAATAGACCCGCACCGCGTACCCATCATCAGCCCGTCGAGCGGCGTCATTCCCATGGACGTATCAACAGCCTGACCATGGTCAATTGCGGTAACTGAACAGCCATTTCCTAAGTGGCACGTGATCATTTTCAGATCCTGAAGCGGCTTGCCCAAGAACTCTGCCGCACGTTCGGCAATATAGCGATGCGAAATTCCGTGAGCGCCATACTTACGGATGTTGTATTTTTTGCACAGATCATACGGCAGCGGATACATGTACGCTTTCGGAAGCAGGGTCTGGAAAAATGCCGTATCGAATGCCGCAACCATCGGAACCCCTGGCATGTGCTTTTGACATGCGTGAATACCTGACAGCGCAGCCTTATTGTGGAGCGGCGCAAGTTCGGAAAGTTCCGCAATTTTTTTGATAACGTCATCATCGATGATGACCGAATGCGAAAAGTATTTCCCACCTTGAACCACACGGTGCCCCACGGCGTCAATTTCGTCAAGCGAATCGAGCACCTTCAAAGGACCGCTGCTTAATGTATCCAGAACCACCTGCATAGCTTCATCATGATTTTCCATGGGAATGCTAATGCGCAGCTCGTTTTCGTCGATACTACACACATGCTGAGACGCTTCTGAACCAACACGGTCGCAGATCCCCTTCGCCATCAGCTTCATATTCTCGATATCGGTGACATCGATAAGGCGGTACTTCAGGGAAGAAGAACCTGCATTTAACACCAATACCTTCAAGTAAAGACTCCCTATAGCTCGTTAATTCAACAGCCAAGAGTTCGCACAATTCTATTTTTGAGTGGGATCGAAATGCCCCGCAGCGAATTGCAGTTGGCATGTTGCACATGCACATACGATAACGCCGCAGGTAGGTGGGTACAATACTGTAAACTCCCGTACGGTCGAGTGAGGCGGATGAGGGGAAAATGCTCAGAGCAACTCATGGGAGAACCAGCCCAACGTATGGTTTAACTTTCTACGTAAACCTATTTTTCTTTTCACCATGTACGAAATAGTGGTAATTTTGATTCATAAAAAGTTAGCTATTACTAACAAATAATGTGTCGCACTGCGTTAACCCGCTTTAGAAAAGTAAGTACTTTGCACGCATAGATCTAGATAACGAAAAACTCCGTTCGCCTTAATGAATTGACATAGACTTCTTCGATGCAAACATCCATGTCACCACATACACAGCGGAATATGGGAGGCAATACAATGGACCACGAAATGCAGTTGCAACCATATGAGGTAGCTGCACCGGATGCGCAGAGCAATGTCGGATACTCCTTCATCAAGGCATTAATGCACATACTTCCCGTAAAAAAGATTCTCGACAAGCCAGTGCCACAACTACGAGAAACCGCCGAAAAGATGGTGCGAAAGAGTCATTATCCATCAATTCCGCAGGTGAAAGGTGGTGAATGTATAGACCGTATTATCAGTGAGAACTATCATTGTGCGGTTTTTCCCAGCAGCGGTAAAACTTTCGGCTGCACACCATCCCGCGATGCGTCTTTTCGTGATGCGCCTGTCCGCAATATGCCTGCTCGCGATGCTTCTTCCCGAGATGCTTCTACCCCTGATACCTCTTTTCAAGACATCGCTTTTCGCGATGCACTCTCTGGACATGCGCTCTTGTATGTCTTTGGAGGAGGAATGATAACCCCGCCGGACAATGGTGATTACAAGCAGTGTCGCGAAATTGCCGCCAGAACAGGGAGAGACGTTTGGTATCCTCTGTATCCTCTCTGCCTTGAGCATGACGTCCTCGAAAATATCGATATGATTGTCGCGTGCTACGAGGACATGCTTCGTTTCTATGCGCCCGAAAACATTGTCTTCATGGGCTTTTCTTCAGGGGGTGCGCTTATTTTAGACACGATAACGCGCATTAATGAGCTCAATGATGCCAGGTCAGGCATCACTGCGAGCGCAGACATTTCTACGAGCTCAGATGTCCCTACAAACCCGAGGATCCCTACGAGGTCAGACATCTGCAGAAGCCCAAACATCCCCATGCCAGGGATGCTGGTTGCGGTTTCCCCGGGAAGTATTCCAGCAACCTCTGATGAAGAGGCTCGCCTTGAAGCGCTCGAGCACGTAGATCTTGCCGTTCCCCTTTCGTTCATGGAGACAGTAAGCGTATTCATGGATCCTCATGGCACCGTTCCAAAGAAATACCTGGCAACCGCACATGGCGACTATCGACATGTTCCGATGATTCACTTTTACTACGGCTCCGCCGAGCTGCTCTATGCTTTCGCGCCATCATATGCGGAAACGCTTAATGCACAGGACGTTCCGTTCGTTGTGCATGTGGGACACGGGATGCATCACTGTTATGCTCTTCAGCCAGCAATACCTGGGTGCCGAAAAGCATATGACGAGATCATTGAATTACTCAAACCGGAGCGAGCATAAACAGAGCGCACATAAAACTACAGAAAGACAAGCAAAAATGACGGTACATGAATTTGGAGACAGTCGAAATAAGAGCATTATCCTTATCCACCCAGCGGCTGTGATGTGGGATTACTTTAATTTCGCGATTGCGCGTCTTCAGGATAAATTCCATCTCATCGTGCCCGCACTACCCGGCTACGATAAGGCTCATCCACAGCAGGACTATACCAGCGTAGAAGAAATCGCGGATGAACTGGAGAGATGGCTTGCAGACCATGGATATTCGGAAGTTGAGATGCTCTACGGCTGTTCCATGGGCGGAGGAATCGTCCTTCGGATGTTGGCTGATCATAGAATCTTTTTCCGAAACGCCGTCTGCGATGGAGGCATTACCCCATATCAGCTGCCGTATTTGGCTACCAGATTCATCGCGCTCAGAGATTTTCTGATGGTTTCCATGGGTAAGGTCGGAGGGCTGAACCTTCTCGAAAAGGCATTTTCTACGGAAGAGTACAGCAAGGAAGATCTAACGTATGTGGCCGATGTTCTGCATTTCATGAGCCTAAAGACGGTCTGGAGAACATTCGATTCCTGCAATAACTACAAGATGCCAGAACATATTCCCCTCAGCTGTGATCGTCTTCAATATTGGTATGGCGAAAAGGAAAAGAAAGACCGAGCATGGGATATCCGCTATGTAAAAGAGCATTTTCCTTATGCTGAATTCGTTTGCTTTCCAGGGCTTGGGCACGCCGCCATGGCATCGTCTTACCCGGATAAAATGGCTGAACAGCTGACGAATCTGATAGATGCATAGGGATTCACATTCTGCACAGCACCCTGCTTAAAGGCAGTAAAAGAGCTTTCCTTGTCATAGCCCTTCGGCAAAATACAGAAGCACCTTAAGTCTCGGTTGCATATCGTCCAGCAAATCTTCGGTAATAAAAGGCAATGATTCAGGTGCGTCAACTGTCGTATCTGCTACAGTTTTCACGCTTTCTCCGACAGAAAGCGCAATGTCTTTGCAGATAGATTTGAAAGCCCTTGGCGCGATACCCAGCGCCCGCACAACGTCCGAGAAATCATCAGGAGCGATTTCATCGATTGAGCGGGTAGACCCATACGCCATGGCCATGTCTCTACTAAAGCGTGGGAAATACGTTGTGCTTACAAGATCGTAGGCAGGACTTAATGCAATAGCGCGCGAATCGCCTTCCTTATTGGGAACCAGCGAATAATTCTTCAAGTGCGCATCGCAATTGCCAATTGCAAAGTTGAAGGCAAGTGCCTTTGAAAACTGTTCAAGATCAGAAATAGGATTTATGGAAAAGCGCCTGATAAACTGCGCCATGGCGCGAATCGACCCGCCCGGAAGTTCCACATATTTCCGAAGAGGTATCACTCCCATTGCCTGCGCGAAGTCTTCTTGGTGGAGTCGACGAACGTGTAATGCATGATCTTTAATAAAGGAAAGACGATCGAAGCGCTCGACGACGATAGCCATTTCGCCGATATCAAGTAATCTGACTGAGGCAGCTCTTATCGACATAGCAGAAGCCGCTTTCATGCAGAGGTACTCCAATTCAGGAACATCACGAAGATGGCTTGTCTTGACAATATGCGTAGATGCCGCAAGCCCTTTCGGTCTTAACCACTTCACATTGCTTGTAGGATCTGGGTTAAACGCCAGACCTACCTTCCCCTGAGTTCCTGCGAGTGAAAGTCTGGCTACGGCATTTTCACTTGCGAGTGCCGCATCAGACGACAGCATTTTCCGCAGATCTCCAGAGGAAATGCTCATATAGGAACTGTTTTTCCACGACGGCAGCTTCGTTCCTGCTTTGACGACCATGACATCGCCAATGCATTCACGCCCACATACCTCGAGCAGGCTTAGATAGTCATCTTCCCGTATCCCCAATTCTCCATCGAGCGATTCGCGTGCCCCGCCCTCCGGAACAAGTCCCTCAAAATAGGGTCTAAATGCTTCTTCGGAAAAAGATTTTTCCTTAAAAGGGAGAGACGCAGAGAGCTGATCTTGCACAGGATCCGCATCATGATTGTATGAGAACGTCGGTTGTGCACTTCGCGTGATGCGCCCAACGAATCGAGGCGTGCGCTCGGAAAGCAGATAAACATCGAGATCGTTCATGACGCCTTCTAACCGCGTGGCATACGAGGAATAGCATCGATGTCGATGCCCAAAGTGAGCAGGACCTGGAGGACCTTATCTACTTCAGAGGTCTTCTTGCCGCGTTCGAGGTTTGAAATGAAGGTAATTCCAACGCCGGAATAATCTGCAAGCTGGGCCTGAGTGTAACCCTGACGCGTTCGCTCGTTTTTTATAAGCTTCCCGAGGTCCTCTACAGAATAAATACGCATCACGTCTCCTCGTCTCCCTGCCCGCTAGGTATATATGCGTTCGCATAAATTTCCGTTAGTATAACAGAATTTTATGCGTACGCATATAACCACTCAGTCATTCACATACCGCACTCCCGCGAACTCATGCATAAAACTCATGTATACTACTGTTAGGTTTTCCTAACTTTTTAATATCTACCAGTTTCAACTTTTCTTTCTACTTCGGCTTCATCATCGAAGAGGAGAAGCAATGTCGGGAAATGCACCATCGAAAAACGAATCATCAGAAAATAGGCAACCAAAAAATAAACCTTTCCTTGTGGTCAAGGACCTTTGCAAAAGCTACGGCACCGGAGACGCAAAACAAAACGTTTTAAGAGGGCTGAGCTTTTCTGTTGCGCAGGGAGAAATCTGTGTGTTACTCGGGCCTTCGGGCTCAGGCAAATCGACCTTGCTCAACATAATTGGCGGGATTGACCAGGGAGATTCGGGCTCCGTGCTATTCGACGGTCACAACCTTACTGATATGAATACCGCAGAACTGGGGAGATACCGCAGAAAAGAATTGGGATATGTTTTCCAGACGTACAACCTGATAGGCAACCTCACCGGCAAAGAAAACGTCGAAGTTGGCGCGTACCTTTCGGATAGCCCTCTCGACCTTGAAGAACTCATCAACACCCTTGGACTTTCCGAGCATAAGGGCAAGTTGCCTGGTCAGCTTTCAGGCGGTCAGCAACAGCGCGTCTCCATCGGAAGAGCGATTATAAAAAATCCACGGCTTTTACTGTGCGACGAGCCAACAGGGGCGCTTGACTATGAAACATCGAAGGAGATACTCCAGCTCATACAGGATGTAAACCAAAAATACGGCACGACCATACTCATGGTCACGCACAACGAAGCAATCAAACACATGGCCAACCATGTTATCAAGCTGCGCGATGGCAAGGTGAGAACCGAAACGTTTAACCCCGAACCAATCCAAGCCTCAGAACTTGAATGGTAGATTGGGGTTTGGCTATGAAAGGAGGGAAAAAGAATCCGCTTAATCGCCGCATTTTAAGAGAAATACGCGACGAATGGGTTCGTTACCTACTGATAGCCCTCTTTTTGATTCTTACCGTCGGATTTGTGTCAGGCATGTATGTGGCAAATGACAGCATGTTAACTTCGGCGGACGAAGGCGTTGAAGAATATAGTCGTGAAGACGGCCATTTTATACTGGGCGCCGAGGCTGGCAGCACATTGCTCGACGACATAGCCAACTTCGACAGCAGCAACAATAAAGCAGATGGCACGGTGGTGTATGCTGATTTCTTTAAAAACTGCACCGAAGACAATAACGGCGACGGCACCGATGACGGCGACATCCGCATATACGAAAAGAACGACAACATTGACAAAGCGTCTGTTCTCGAAGGTCGTCTCCCCGAAACAGAAAATGAGATCGCCATCGACAGGATGCACGCGGACAACGTAGGTCTTGGCGTGGGCGATTCGATCAGCGCCGGCGGCACCGAATACCAGATCGTTGGCCTGATCTCCTACGTCAATTATTATTCCTTGCACGAAAAAACTTCGGATTTCATGTTCGACGCACTGAAGTTTGACGTAGCGATGGTTACCTCGGATGGCTTCGTTCGCCTTGATGAGCCCGTACAGTACAACTACGCCTGGAAATACGGAGAAGAGCCGTCATCGGACAGCGAGGCGAAGGATCTCTCCCAAGATTTCTTAGATAATTTAAACACCTGTGCTGCTGAGAACGGCATAAACATGCTCGATTACGTGCCTGCCTATGCCAATCCAGCAATTCGCTTTGCCACCGACGACATGGGTGCCGACAAGGCGATTGGCGGTGTGCTGCTCAACGTCCTCGTGGTTATCATTGCTTTCATTTTTCTGATTACGACGAGCAGCACGATTGAAAAAGAATCAAGAGTCATCGGAACCTTGCTTGCTTCGGGTTATACGAAGCGTGAACTGGTTTTTCACTATATGGCAATCAATATGATTGTCACGATTGTCTCCCTGGTGATAGGGATTATTTTAGGATACACGGTGCTGGAAGATTCCGTGGTCTCGATGTATTACAACAGCTACAGCTTGCCTACCTACCATACGGTGTGGAGTTCAGAGGCGCTCGTGAAAACGATGCTTATTCCTCTGATAATCGTTTTCTTTGTCAATCTCATCGGCATTTCATGGAAAATGAACCACAGTCCCCTACAGTTTCTCAGGCATAATCTGAAGAACAGTCACAGACAACACGCCATCAAATTGCCCGATTGGAAGTTCTTCCGCAGATTCAGGGTGCGCGTCATGTTGCAAAATCTGCCGAATTACGGCGTGCTTTTCGTGGGTATCCTCTTTGTCATGGTGCTGCTCGCTCTGGCGGTTGGCCTTCCTGAGACGCTCGATCAGTACAAGGCAAACGCGTCTGACCTGATGATTGCTCCCTATCAGTACATGTTGACTACTGACGACATCCCCCAGGAGATTCAGACACAGGCCGAAGATGACAACGCGGAAGAATTCTCGGTACTCACGCTTGAAAGACCTGACTCAAAACATGTTGAGAACGTTACGGTCTATGGACTTCAGGACGACAGCGCCTATGTAGAAATTAATGGTCTTGGCAGTCTTGAGGATAACCATGTATATATTTCGGCAGATTATGCAGAAAAATATCGTGTTGCACCCGGCGATGAAATCACGCTGAAAGATAAATACAGCTCCGATTCATACACGTTTACCGTCGACGGCACATATGGAGAAGCTTCCGGCATCGACGTTTTCATGAGTCAGAAAACTTTCGGCGACGTCTTCAAAGACAACAGCAATAGGCTGTCGGGTTTCTTCTCTGATACAGAGCTTGATATACCGTCCTCGCTTGTCGCATCGACAATTACCGAAGCCGACATAACAAAGATGTGCGACCAGCTTGATCATTCGATGGGCGGATACATGAGATATTTCCAGGTGCTCTGCATATTGCTGTCTGCGGCACTGATCTTCCTGCTCACAAAGGTGATCATCGATAAGAACGAGCGCCCGATTTCCATGACGAAAATATTCGGGTATACGGATCGCGAGATCAGCTCACTGTATCTTATTCCGACAACAGTGTGCGTCGTGATCTCAGCCGTCATATGCGCATTTATTGGCACGGGCATTACCGATATGTTATGGCGACAAATGATGCTGGAGTTTTCGGGCTGGTTCACATTTGCCATTAATAGCACAGAGATAATCGAAATTATTCTGTCTGTTCTCGTTGGGTATGCAATCGTCCTCTTCCTTGATTTCGGGAGGATAAAACACATTAAGATGGATCAGGCGCTCAAAGACGTCGAATAGGAACTTTCTGAAATAGGAACTTTCTGAAATAGGAATTTCCTGAAATTGGAGCTTCTCAAAATAGAAGCTTCCCAATAGCAGCTTCCCGATTTTGCAACTATGCCTCGTGTTTTGTATGCTCAGCGCCCCCGACAGAAGCTTCGTAAAAAAAATCTCCAAAAATGGAGATTATTTCACGAAAAAATATCCATTAACGGAGATTATTTGTGAAGGCGCCAAAATGCTCGCCATCGAAAGAGATGCTTTTGTCAAGATTGTTAGGTATGCCTAACATTTTGATAGAATATCAGTTAGAATGAGCTCACTAATTGAACCACCACAATTTCGAGGAGCTTACATGGGTGGAAATCTCGCAATGTCCGTTACCTGTCACGGCCTGCCCACAGGTTCGTGCGCGCAGGTAGAAAACGAATTTTGCCAATATTTTGCACAAGCTTTTGTACGTGCGGCGAGCGGCGTTGTAGCGGGAACCAAACCTGTATCGCTATTCTCCTGCCCCGCAGGGCAACGCGACAGAATAGGATGTTCCTACAAAAAGGCGCTTGAGCTTCTCGAGATCTACAACACAATGTTGCCTCATTATGGCATCCAGCTCGAAATTATTGAGTGCAGCAAACAGCGCCTTTTACTCTTTGTCTGGCGGCGCGACCTTGTCACTGGTGTCATCAACGACAAAGTGCGCAGCGAAATCCTCTCGCGCCTTGGCTACGACATTTCATCCCCCGAACTTCTGATCGAGGGACTGTGCGAGCGCATCGAGCGTTATTGCACACAAACGGACTGCGCCTTTCCTCATGAGATAGGACTTGTCTTCGGGTACCCCGTAAGTGATGTCATTGGGTTTATGAGCGGCGCCAAAGCAACATGCTATGGCCCATGGGTGTCTTTTAGCGACCCAGCCACCGCGCGTCAACAATTCGATCTGTTCAGACGCAGTGAAAAAGAATACCGCAAGCAATTCGCATCGGGGGTGACTCTGGCAACCCTTATCTTGAACAGGAAATAAATTCAGCAGGAAATAAACGAACTGCCCCTACCTTTTTCCGTGAAAAGCCGCAGGGACAAGAACCACATTTTGATTGAAAAAATCACTCGTACCTAAACGAAAGGATTTGGTTATGAAAAAAGTTGCTGTTGTGTACTGGTCACAGACGGGAAATACCGAAGCGATGGCCAATGCGATTGCAAATGCCGCCGGAACCGAAGCTGTTGACGTGGACACGTTCGACCCCTCAACGGTTGGAGACTACGACGCGTTTGCCTTTGGCTGCCCAGCAATGGGCAACGAAGAGCTCGACCCCGATTTCGAGGAAACTTGGAACGCGTGCGTGCCTTTGTTCGGTTCGAAGCCGGTCGCCCTGTTCGGCTCCTATGATTGGGGCACGGGCGAGTGGATGGAGACGTGGCAACAGTCGGCGGAAGCTGCCGGCGTGAATGTCGCCGGTACGGTTATCGCAAACCTTGAGCCTGATGCTGAGGCACTCGACAAGCTCAATGCTCTAGGAAAGGAACTCGCCTCTGACTAGGCGTACTTTTGTCTGCCACACCCATGTCGGCGGCGCTCGTGGTTACCCTATTCGTGCATGCAACGCTCAGCCCGCGCCAAACACCGTAGATCTAAAGCAAATTCCGTAAACGCTCTTGGCGGCCTCGCTGTCAGGAGCGTTTGCATATCACCAGCCCCGGCACGATGACGCCCCAGCGCGATGGCCCTTCGAATCTGATGCCCCGGCGCGATGGCCCTTCGAACCTGATGCCCTGGCATAATAGGCTCTTCCGAAACTCAAGCTCGATGTGGCATTAGCCGAAATCGTGAACCACGATCGGTAATCCAGTGTGAACCTCGTTTAGAATCGAGAATCATAGAGAATCATATGAAGACACGTCCAAAACAAGTTCTGCCCGAACACAGCTACACCCGATGTGAGTTGCGCCCGACACAAAAGATAGGAAACTCATGAAACCAGTCTATGGAGAAAAAGTTCTCGCCTTCTACACCGAAAAGAAGCGTCTATTGCAAGTTGGCTCAAAAGGCCTCACCTATCAGACGATCGATCGAAAAGGTTCTGTGCATTCTATGCGTATCGAGTTCGCAGATGTTGGGTCTATCTTCACTATCGGATATCTCAACTCAAATTGCGACTATACCTTGATATTCCGAGATAATCAGGGCAGAAACGGAAACGAGATCCATACCGATGTAAAAAATGTGGGCTATAAATACGACAACATCTGGGAAACGAAATCGATTCTCATCGCTTTTGCTGAAAATAAACTGACCGAAGCGTTCCCGGATAATATCGATACCCTTGATTTGCCGCTTGGGTACGCACCCAAAGAAAAGCAGGTCAGGCTGAAAGACGGCGTACTCATAGGGGCTAAGCATCAGGTGCGCCTCTCAGATATCCGACGAGTGCAGGCTGTCCAACTCGGTCTGTTTGTCTATACAAAGGAAAAAGGCGGGATTTGGGACACGGCCGACATGCGAATACCCTTGAATGAGCTTACGCTCCCGATTTTGGAAGCTGTGGTGGCGAAGAATACCGGACGGGTGATCGACTTCAGCAGGGGAAACGGCTTTGACCAGAAAAACGGTGGGTATATCGTCGAGAGGCTTATGAACTCCACCTTCTTTATGAATCCAGATGGAAGCGTTACTGACGACTGGCACAAGATTGCCTATGACCCGTATCAGTATGATCTTGAGGTTCCGGAAAACAATCCTGAAAGCAAATAGCGCAAGCCTGAATAACCTCGGAGTCTTCTCGGAAGGCAAATGAAAGGATTACGGCATGGGATTCAACGTGACATATCATCCAATGACAGCCCTTTGAGAAATTTTACGGCATGGTTCTCTGCGCCATCTCGAGCTGCTTCTTCCCCTATTGGTATACGAGAGGATCTTCTCTTACGGATTACTTCGATGAGGGAGGCGGCCCTGAAGGACTCGTAACAGATTTCGGAAGCGAAACTGAGCTTACAGGCGTGCCGCCATGCCCGAGAAAGTGCCGCATATTTGAGAATTACTGCTCAGCAAAGATTACCTGCGCCGACAGTCAAATACGTAAGAATCATGTTTGTCTTAGGCTGTGCTACAGCGGTTTGTCCCAAATCGATCTTAGCGATACCCCGAAAATGGCGTTGTCGTTCACGAACATTCACTTAGATTGATGTTTCAGAGAATTCGTAGTCGGGCGGGCAATAAATCTTGACGAATTCTTTTGGCGTCATGAAAGGCACCGGCGAATTCTTGTAGTCCTTTTCATTTCGGGTGAGAATTAAATCCACATTGTTGCGCTCAGCCGAAAAACAAAAGAGCGCGTCTTCGTAATCTTTCATATTGCTCTTAAGAGCTCGGCTGCAGTCGGATTGATTCACGTCATATAGTGTGAACAGCTTAAACAAATCTTCGAGATACTCTTTTGCTTTGTGGCCTTTGCCAGCATGCTTTTGAAGGATGTAGAAAACATCAGAAGTTGCAGAAGCAGGAAAAACTACGTTGAAATGGCGTATACACGCAATGTCGTAGGCATAAAAAGAGTCAGGGAACTTCTCGCACCGTGCGAATATATCCAGCACAACATTCGTGTTGAACGCGATGATCATACGCTTTCACCATATTTCGCGTCGCGTTTTTCTGCGATTGCCTTTTTCACATCGAAGTCCTGGGGAAGTTCGACAGATCCCGCTACTTTTCGCAACGTAGCTCTTCGCTCATCGTAGACAGAATCATCGCTTTTTTGGGAGAGGAATTCCGGAACATCCTGTTCTTTGTCCATGTATTCATACATTTTGCGAACAGCCTGCGAAACAGAAATACCATGACGCGCGAGCACTTGGTTTCCGTGTTGCTTAAGTTCTTCCGGAAGTCTGATATTTAAAACCGCCTTAGATGACATGGGCTCCCCCCTTTCATCCACATAATTATATCATCTTGCATTACGTAATGCATACACGCGTTGTGGTCATTTGTTAAAAGGAGAGTTAATAGAAAAACTTTTACCTCGAATACTTTTTGCCGACAAAAGAAGGAATGTCTCTTCGGCTCAATCTCCCAGATTCGAATGCCCATGTCAGACTAAGTTTACGAATATCCGGACGGAAAAGTTCTCTTCTACTAATGAAGGAACGAAGTAATGCTCGGTTAAGACGATATGGGTAAACCAAGAATACATGGAAGACCATCGAAAAGAGTAACCCGACAAACATTCTGATTCGCCACCATTAACGATTGAACAGAAGACTCGCGCTATTATCAAAAAGGATTCGAAAGTTGGAGGAACGGCAATGTCTTTCATATACATGATGAGCGATATCCATGGCGAGATTGAAGCGTTTAAGGAGAAGCTTGAGCTCATTGATTTCGACAACGCGAATACGCAATTGATATTGCTCGGTGACTACATTGATCACAAGTATGAACGGCATGAGATCTATCCATTCATCATGAATTTGCAAAGGAAGCACCCCAAACAAGTGATTGCAATACGGGGCAATATCGATGAATCTTACGTGGAGTACTGTTCCAGCACACTCGATATTACCTCTCCTGATGTCATTAAATGGATAAAGGGGTTGCCGCTATACGTTTCCAATGAAAAACAGATTTTCGTACACGCGGGCATTGACGAGGAAGCGGGAGATCTGTGGCAGGTTGGAACACCCGATTATGAATTTATGTCGAAATACCCACCTGAAAAGGGCCGCTTCTACAAAGACATAATCGCCGGTCATGTAGGAACGCATTCGGAATTTTTATCAGACAATCCAAGTTTCCACGATGTGTTTTGGGATGGCGAAAGCCATTACTACCTTGATGGCACCTCTGAACGCACTCATCAGATTCCCCTTCTCAAATACGATACCGATACAGGGAAATACACCACTTTTAAGAAAGATGCGAAAGGGAACTGGGTAGAAGTCCCTGTGACTGATGAGGCAATGCGCAAGCGATGGAATATCTAACTAATCGAAATCGATGATCTTCAAAATACTGCAATGAACGATAATGTTTTAATTTTCCTTCGTGCCAAACTTAGTTCATTTAAGTGTAGGTTAAAGATTAATTTTGCCTCAGGAGAGATTCCACCTTACTGATGAAAAACTTTATCGCCTGATGGCTTTGCGTCTACTTGACTGTTTGAGCTGGGCTTGGTAGGAGAACTTACACTAGTAGCTGGGTTTGCTTTGGAGGTATCTTTTGCGACCTGGTTGCCTGTAGGTTCATGGCAGAAAAAAGGGAAAACGAGCATCATCAGATATTTCGTGACCTCTTTTTTGCAAATCATGAATAAACCACCAAGCAAGCATTTTGTATTCCTAATGGCTTATAAGTCGCGCGAATTTTAAGGGCTGTGTCTTATAGATTGCTGCAGCGGCATGCCTGCAGAGCAATACACATACCGTTGCAGAATTTAACATCTTAGCAAGTAAGCTATTCATTAAAGGCTGGTGATTTATTAATCGAAAACAGATTAGCCGCCCATTATTGAGTAACCATCGGCATTGAACTGCGCGTATGTCATTTTCGATACGTCGTTAGACGTTGAATTTGAATCAGAAAAGCGTACCCAACTTACCGTTCCGCTGTCGTCAGCTGCTACCACTATCGTTACTCCGGTAATCATAATCTTTTTGCTTGAACTCGAGCTTGGCATTTTGCTAGCTGGAATATACAAAAGCGAATTATTTGTAAAGGTGAAAGAATAATCATTGTAAGGAAGCCGTCGAGGATCATTTTGATCCTCTATGCTTGGTGCGCCGTTTCCCTTACTCAGGTTATCTTTTGCTTCCTGTTCGGTTGCGCCCTCTGCCATGCGCCCTTCGGTGCTTAAGGCATTCCCCGAAAACTTTACCTCTATTAGTCCATAGTCATTAGAAGTTTCCATTAAAGAAGGGGACTCAACCGAGGCCGCATAGAATTTTGTTGGTTGCGCACTGTTGGTAGCTTGCTGCTGATCTGATGAAGAGTTCGAATTAACGTTAGCGTTAATGCTATTTGATGCTGCGTCAACATTGCTGCTTGGATTGGAGTTGCCATCAGGTGAGTTTGCTGTGTTGCCTGTACCTTCGTTAACTTCCGATGTGTCAGTGCCTTCTAAAGAAGTCTGTTCTTGTACATTGGTATCGCTTGTGGCACTGCTGCTCGACACTAAAACGTTCACAGTAATCGCAGCCACGGCTGCAACGGCGGCCGCAATTACCAAAATGAGAACAACAATCTTAAGCGGTTTAGATACTTGTTTTTGTGCGTCAATCTTTTTACCGCATTTGGGGCAAAAAGAGGAATTATCAGGTATTTCTTTATGGCAGTTTGGACAAATCATACAGTGCTTCCACATTTTCTGCGTATAAACTTTGATGATTATACGTTACAGTAACGTGCTGGCACAATTGAGCATTGTTCATTTTCTGAATAATACCATGTTCGTTTGATTTGGCTGGATTTCTAAAATCTACGACATTTGAATAGTTTGTATTTATGCCTACAAAACCACTATTATCCCTTCGAAATTGATGGTTTCCATAAGGGCATAATCGCCGGTCATGTAGGAACGCATTCGGAATTTTTATCAGACGATCCAAATTTCCATGATGTGTTTTGGGATGGCGAAAGCCATTACTACCTTGATGGCACCTCTGAACGCACTCATCAGATTCCCCTTCTTAAATACGATACCGATACAGGAAAATACACCACTTTTAAGAAGGATGCGAAGGGGAACTGGGTAGAAGTCCCTGTGACTGATGAGGCAATGCGCAAGCGATGTAATATCTAACTAATCGAAACCGATAAGCTGCAAAGACCCAATGGGTAATGCTTAAACAAAAAGGTGTACGATATTGAACAATGTTTATTAAAGGATAAAAGTGCGACACCATTCTGATTGACACCTGCGGCGAAAGCCACCCAACAAGACCTGGTTAGCCGCCCGTGGGCAAGCGACACAACAAAAAGGGCATAGAGGAGGTGTTCATCAGCCCTCTAGTGAGGGACGAGTATGACGAGTATTACGGAATAGGCAACTACATAACGCCTGGCGTACTGGCGATATTCGCTGATTACCTGCGCGAGGTCATTGGAATAATGAGACTAACACATGAAAGGAACAGATATGATAAACAAAGAGAGCAACAACACAGGCATCATCCGACCAGATGGCTATAACCGCTACCTCGGAGGTAGCGACATATTTGACATGCTGTTCGGCACCTCGAAGAATAACCCTTTCACTCAGCAGGACGCCCCACTAGTGATACAGAACTTTCGCAACTCTATGGGCGTCACCTATTACCCAACACCTGAGGAGACCGCCGGCATTGCCTTCATTTTGAAGGAACCCGGCTACGACGCGAGAGTCGACTTGAGCGAAAACGAATACTTCCCAGCTGGATTTAATGCCAAAGATATCCCGGTTATAGAAAATAATGCATGGTGGAATCATGTCGCGGATGGCGGTACTCATGGAGAAAACGAGTTCGTCAAGGGAGACATCAGGACAAGACCGGAGAATGGTAAAATAAATTGTTACAGGAGAGAGCTCCTTAAAATGATCGGGCTGGCAGAGGGCAAGCTCAAACCGCCAACTGAGGACGAGCCCCAAGCGCTCTATGGCGCCTGTATGGCGAATCCGCGATACCAACTCTCAGACCACGGCTCCTCAATCGAGTCCCACGAGTCGAAGAATATGTCTCTTAGAGAGCGCAGTCTTCGCATCTACATGCTGCTGACCGCCATGGAGAAAGTCACTGAAAAGACGCTCAAGTACGTCTTTCTTTGCGACAACAAAGATAATAATACTGGTTTCAAAGCTATGAAGCACTTTTATGGCTATGGAGAAGAGGACGAATTGCCGATCTGCCTCAAGTATACAAACAAAAGTGGCACGAAAGAGTCCATAATGCATGCCTTCAAATATAAGGACACTTTATACATCGCTATGTACCATCCGCTACACCATATGGTCCTCAATTACGAGCAAAGCCTGACGAACATCAACAGACTTAGGCAAGTTTAAGGGCAAGCTGAATTAAGGGATCAGCATCTTCCATGTCATGCAAAGTATATGTTTGAAAGAGAGGGAAGAAGTTATAATCAACCTCTTCAGTATTCATAATTGTCTCCCGCGTCGTTAGACAAACCACGACGTAACGTTTTTACAGGAGTTGGCAAAAAACTTATCAAAACGCTACGTCGTGAATTAGCAGAATGAAAAGATCAGCTTAGTTTTCGCGGCGCAACTAATTTTCTGATCACGAGGATAGATTTGACCAACGACCTTCGGGCTATGAATAAACTGTCAATTATGAATCAGCTTATTCAAGCACTTATTCACCACTTATTCAACTATATAAGTGATTGAATAAGTTGCTATATAAGTGGAAGGTCGGACACGCAAATGACTCAGGAAATCTCGCTTTTTCTCCTCCACTATTTTGAGCTCGAATGACAAAGAACAACCAACCTATAGGAAAGAAAAATCCCTGATCTGCCCTACGGATCAGGCCATTCTCTGTCTCCTGGCTCAGTCAACGCTAGCTTCACGCTGCCCTGTGGGCATCACATGCACCGGGGTGTATCCATGGTGTACGGCTTCCAGGAAACGGCCGAACAGGTCGTCTGCTTTGAGTCGCAGACTTGCAGTGTTCACGCACGGATGGCAGCTGATTGATTCGGCAGACAGTAGGTCTTCATCCACCAGCAGGTGCACACGGTTGTCAGTGTCAAAGATGAGTCCCATTACCGACACAGCCCCCGGTTCAAGATGCAGACACTGTTTCATAAGTTCAGGTGACGCGAATTCCAAGTGTGCAGACCCTATCTGGCGTGCAATCTCCTTCGAGTGCAGCTTCTTGTCGCCTCGAAGCATGAGCAAATACAACTTGCCATTCTTAGTATCACGCAGAAACAGGTTCTTACATACCGTGACCGGTGCCAGCGCCGCATGAATCTCATGACAGTCATCCATCTTGTATACCGGCTCGTGATCGACCCGTTTGTAGGAGATGCCTAGCCGATCGAGCAGTTCGTACACTGCGATTTCCTTTTCCGACCGCCCGCCTTCGTCTAACGGCCTGCCATCATACACCGTCAATCCCATCCGAACAGCGCCCCTTCCCCGTAGGTCACGTGCCGCGCCCATATCGCCAGCACATTAGCAACATTGTAGTTTGCGCTGTTTTCGATTGACCAGAAAAATCGGGTGGTCGAAGATGGCTGTCCGGAAGTACCTACCGAACTTTCCTGACAGTGGGCAAGATAGAAGTTCACGTGTAGTCGACTGTGAAATCTTCAAAGAAAACGATCGCTGAACCCTAGACGTTCCAGGGAATTAGTATGTCAACAAACCAGGTGCATCCATCTCAATTCCTGTGACAAGCTCTTCACTCTGATGCAGAGATGTAAGCTGCGTATCCGACATTTAATCTGTACAGATAGCAAGTCCTCCCCAATTGGTCTCGGACCAATTGGGGAGAAATGTTGTTCCTATTGAGGCTCTACTTGCTGGCCCTGCCATCCTCCTGCCGCTTTTCATTCTCCTCATGATATTTCCTGAGAGCTTCGTCAAAATTCTCCCCGGCACGCTTGAACCTGATCTGGTAACCGATGCAGAATGCGGCAAGGATAACCAGGAAGATGCCTGTGAAGATGATCCAGGCATACAGATTCGCTGCGGGAAACCAATTGCCGAGAAGGGCACAGAGGACAAGCGAAGCGTAAGCGGTGATGCTGAAGCTTAAGATTCTCAAGGAATAGGAGAGGTGTTTGATTGCTGCATCCGTGAACCAGAGAGTGTGGAAAGCTGCCAGCAGGAACGCCGCAAGAAGGAAAGTGAGGGAATAGAGGATACCTTGGGTGGGACCGACAAAACCCAAACCCATGAGGGTAAAGATACCCATGAATGCAGTGAAATAGATGCTGCCCGTTGTGAGGGTGCCCTTCAGTATGCTTTTCATGATCGTGCCTTTCTCTTAAACGTTTAGGGGTGTACTTTTGGGTTATGAAATCCCGATTGCGTGCTTGAGGCCCTGCGCGAACTGCCGGGAGACGATCGCGTGTTCCTCATTGTCGAGAACCAGCTCCAAGCGCGCGTTGATATAGGGTCGGATGCTCTTGACGTGGTCGAGATTCACGAGCATCTGCCGCGAGATGCGGATCAGGCTCGTATGAGCGAAATCTTTTTCCAGTTGGGAAAGTGTTAAGGGGGATTCCAGTACGTCGTCCGCGAGATAGAGGAAGGTCTTTCCATCGACGGTCTCCAGGTAGAGGATCTCATCCAGCCCTATGACCCGAATGGTCCCCTTGCTGATGCCAGTGAGCTTCCGATCCACCATGTTTGCCGCGGTGACTATCGATCTGACGCGGTCGTCTATCCTCGGGCAGGCGATATCGACGGAGATATCGTCCAAACTCGCATCTTCCCGAATTCTCAGTCTCATTTCCGCTCCGCCTTTCTCACGTGGCTTAAGGAAGCTTCTTAGTCCCTTGAACCGATTCAACTTGAGTGTAGGGAAACGAGATTTGCGGAACAATGCCAAATGAGCCTACTTGCACCGGGCAAGACCTGAGTTGCACCAGATGCGGCTTGAACTATACAGGGAAGCGAGATTCATTGGTCAGTGAAACGGCTAAGAGACTCTTTGTATTTAGCTGAGAGGCTCTCTGTATTTGGATAGCAAACAGAAAAAATTTGATCTTCAGGACCACTATGGGGCTACCAGACGATTCAAGACCGCCTAAAAAAATCTCTGCCAGCAATTTCGCTGGCAGAGACAGAAATTCTGGTCGCGGGGGCTGGATTTGAACCAACGACCTCCGGGTTATGAGCCCGGCGAGC
>CAIFEG010000026.1:0-21185 GCA_903789415.1 uncultured Eggerthellaceae bacterium
GCTGAGTGTGAGAGGGATTCTTTGCTGTATTGTTGAAGTTAGGAATCAAATGTTTGTTATGCAATAGCGCCGTAATGTACAGGTTTGATTTAGGAAAAGAATTGGGCTATTGTAGCTTTCCGTAATCAGCTATAATTCATTTCTGCGCCCGAGTGGCGGAATGGCAGACGCGGTGGTCTCAAAAACCATTGTCGAAAGACGTGCGAGTTCGACTCTCGCCTCGGGCACCATTTCCTTTATTTTTACCCAGCAAATTTGGACATGGTCTTATTGACCTCATAAACTTTTCGGCCGATGTTTTCAGCAGATGCGGCATCACTTTGCGCACATACATCACATGAATGAACGTATGTATGCTCGGCTTGGGCGCAAAAGCATTTTACTTGATGGTTCGTTTGCGGTTCGCTTGCATACACCGTCGCAAAAGGGCTTCCGAATGAACCACTTCAGAAGCCCTAGGACGAAACTTATTTATTGGAAACTCATTTTTTGAAACTCATTTTTTGAAAACTCACGCTTGCACTTTGTATTGCGCCGGACCTTCAGCGTACAGGTTTTCACCTGTCGAATCGACTGCAACCACGCAAGGAAGATTTTCAATCACCATGCGCTTCACCGATTCAGGACCAAGTTCATCGTACGCAATGACTTGTACCTCTTTGATAGATTGCGCAATGAGCGCGGCAGCCCCGCCAACTGCAGCAAAATAAACTGCATGATTGTGTTTAATTGAATCAATGACTTCTTGAGAACGCGGTCCTTTCCCAAGCATTCCCTTCAGACCTAGATCGAGTAACTTTGGAGTGAATGCGTCCATGCGGCCAGAGGTGGTGGGACCGCACGATCCAATGACGTGACCTGGTTTTGCAGGCGTTGGCCCGCAGTAATAAATCACCTGTCCGGCGATATCGAACGGAGTTTTCTCACCTTTATCGATGGCATCACAAATGCGCGCATGTGCCGCATCGCGAGCCGTATAAATCACACCAGACAACTCCACCATGTCACCGCAGTGAAGCGTGTCTATGGTTTCATCGGTCAAAGGAAGCGTGATGTGTTTTATCTGTTCAGATGCGGCACCTTCTATACCCGCATCATGTTGGTTGAGCTCGGTCATAGCAAACCTTCCTAATTCAGAATCTTTTCAAACGACAAAATGAGAGGTGCTATAAAATTGCTGTCGTGTGACGTGTGCAGTGGCACGAAATAGTGACGCCAACGGGGAGCATCGCAATATGTGTTGGAGCAGCTTCAACTTGAACCGCAAGAGCAGTTACACGACCACCAAAGCCCATAGGGCCAACACCAGAATCATTGATACGTTTAAGCAACGTATCTTCAAGCTGTGCATATTCTTTATCAGGATTATGGGCGCCAGCTTCACGCAAGACGGCACGCTTTGACAAAAGAAGTGCTCCCTCAGCATCTGAACCAATGCCAACGCCGACAATTGATGGTGGGCACGGATTTCCGCCCGCACTCACAACGGCATCCGTCACGAAATCCAGAACTCCATCGAGACCCTGCGCCGGCTTGAGCATCTTCAGTGCACACATGTTTTCTGAACCTGCGCCCTTTGGCATGACCGAAATTTTAATCTTGTCACCTGGAACAATACGCGTGTACACAAACCCTGGCGTGTTATCACCCGTATTGTCGCGGTGAAACAGCGGATCTTTTACCACGGATTTCCGTAGATAGCCGTTCGTATATCCTTCTGCTACGCCACGATTGATTGCTTCGTTCAAATCGCCGCCAACAACATGAACATCTTGGCCAATGTCAACGAATATAAGTGCCAGACCGGTATCTTGGCAAAGTGGCACATGATCTCTATCGGCGATTTCAATATTGTTGCAAATAAGGTCGAAGGCATATTTACCAAATGGCGATTCTTCTTTTTCGCGCCCCTCATTAATCAGACGTTTCACGTCTTCAGGAAGATCGCAGCCAGCGTTTTCACATAGCTGTGCAACTTCCTTTTCAATTGTCGAAGTTGATATCTCGCGCATGGGATTCCTTTCAATAAGACCTGATATAGGTCATTGACCAGCGAGTAATTAGTAAAGCATCGCACAAACAGTATGGATGTATGACAGGCATTACACCAACGGATGGTAATTAAAAATATCTGGTCAAAAAAACGGACCTGCCGGTTCGCCCGACAAGCCCGTAAACAATGTATGTTTGCAAAAGTGTATTTGCAGGTATGAGTTACTAAGAGTACATCCTGTTGTTAGTCACCCAGTTTATAGGTCTTTTTACCTGCATACACCGCTTCTGCGTCTTCAACACTCCAATCGCCAAGCGTAATTGCCGCAATTGCATTAGCCAGGCGAACAGCCTCATCGAGAGAACGCGTATGGATATTACGACCTGTTGCATTACCGTCAGCACCACCAATATGGATCTGATCATACAGGTCAGAAAGAAATTCATTTGCATCGCGCTTTGATCCACCTGCGCAAACCAGACCGGTACGACCAGCGGCAACACTCGCAATGTGCAAAAGCTCTGCAGAAGATTTTCCATCAGCCTCATGGGGTGGGTTGACCTTAACAAAGTCAGCACCTAAGCACAAAGCAACACCTGCGGCACCTGCAATGGTATCAGCGGACTTTTCATCAGGAACAGCCTTGCCACGAGGATAAATCCACAAAACCGTAATCAAGCCATTCGCATGAGCCTCAGCAATCAGCTCGCCAGCCTCGGCCATCATGGTCGATTCATATTCGCTGCCCAAATAAATGGTGTAGCCAACTCCGACAATATTGACGCCCGCGTCTGCCATAGCCAAGACGCCTTCGATGTCAGAAAGCATTGGAGAATAAGGATCGTCCTGATCCTTCTTTACCAGGTTGGACTTGGAATTCATTTTTACGAGATAATTAATCTCCGGGTAATCAGCTGCATAACGGGCAACCATGCCACGCTGAGTTGCCATGACACCAATTTCAGCTTTTGAAGCAATCTGGAAAAGATGCTCTGGATCAGCATCGGAAGGATCAATTCCCTCACCATAGAAGTCATGGTTTAAGTGCTCAACCTTCTGATCGCAGGCAAAAAGCATTAAGCGTCCCGTGCCACGAGTTGCCTTCATGTAGTTTTCAACGTACGTATCACGAGCCTCAGGAAGTACATCTACGGGTACCTTTACCTGCTCACGAGAAATCTTTGGCATTCTTTTTCCTCCTTTAATGTCTTGGCCCCTTTTGAGCCAAGAAGATTCATAACACGAATGTCATTGCACTTAGTGTAACGAATTGCGCTTTAAATGCGGTTAGATTACAGCAAGTGTTGGCAAAAATTGGCAAACGAACATCAAAGCCATTCACGAACATGCTGAACATACACAAATTCAAAACGGGCTTGATCAGTAGATAAATACATCACGCCTTCGACAATCCCCAATATTGCCATCGCGATTGCAGAAATTCCAAACGTAAACGGAGCCAGGCATACCGAAACGGCAAGCATCAAAAATCCAGCGTTGAAGTATCCCAGATAAAACTTGTGAATACCGAGCGCCCCCAAAAAGATCGCTAAAAGACCCGCAACAACATGATCTTTTATCGGTCTTGAAGCAGCAAATGCGGAAGGTTGAGAGGGTTCGCGAACGCTTTTCTTGGGATTCGATACATTTTGTTTGCGCGCTTGGGTATCCGTTGAATCTTCGTTTTGTGCCGTATCATGACGCGACTCAGTTTCTGGATTCTTTACTGCGTCATGCTTCTCCGAGGAGCTTTGGTTATTTGTTCGCATTACTCTCACCTCCCTTTTCCAATCAGTGGCAGATCATATGTATCCGGGAAAAGGTTTGATCTATGGCACGGGGCTCAGGAATCTATTTACTTTTTTTCTGTGCACGCTCTTCTTTGCGCTCGGCGCGATGCTCTTTATTTGCTGCATGGACTGTTTTTGCCGAGCTGCGAAGACCACCGAGGCTGCGAACGCTTTCGCGCATGTTCCCGAGGCCTTGGCCATTCGCAAACGACATGATGTTGTCGCGAAAGACAACACAAAGCGCACATAAAACCAGAATGATGGCAACAATGATAGCAACCATTTTAAAGTTACCGTCTACAATACCGCTTGCAGCGTACGTGGAAAGCAAAACACCTGGTATACGAGCAACTGTCGTGATAGACAAATAAGAGAATTTGCTCATATCGGTCAGTGGGATGATGTAGGTGAGGGCATCTTTCGGCATGCCAGGAAGCAAAAAGAGGATAAACACCGCCACGTCCATCTTTCCCGAGCGTTCGAACGCATCAAGTTTGTCTAAATACTTCATAGAAACCATTCGTTTTACAAATGGTCGCCCGAGCCTACTTACTAAGGAGTAGATGATCCAACTTGCAAAAAAACTTCCGACGAGAATGATGAGCGCACCCAGCCAAGGACCATACAGCATGCCTGCGGCCATCTGCACAACTTCACCAGGAATAAAAACAACGATAACCTGCAAAAGCTCAGCAGCAAGCAGAATAAAGACGCCCAATGGCCCTGCATTGTGGACATCATCAATGATGCGTTCAGCGCCGCCTTCGGTAAATGCTCCTGAAATGAGAGGCCATGCAAGAATCGCAACACCAACAGTAAGCACGATAAAAGCAAGGAGTCCGAGAAGCTTTACCACATCGGAGCGATACATCACATGGCCGAATACGGTCACAGGCTTTTCGTCAACACGTTCATCAATGTACTCGTCAAGTGCGTCTTCGCCAGCGTTGGGGGACTTCTTTTGCTTAGTCTCCTCCCCTACCTGCTTGTTTTGATCGGCGCGTTGCTCCGAGTCATCTATATGGGCGCGATGTTGTTCCAAACTGTTAGTCCTTATCTTCGCTTTCGTCTTCGTCGTCATCATCAGAGTTCAAGGCCTTATCGAAGTTTTCTTTGAACTGGGTAAACATTCCTTTTCCGCGTGGATTGTCACTATCTTCGTCCAAGTAAGCGTAATCTTTTTCTTGGTATGTTCCCTTACCTGTCACAGCCTTGTCATATTCCTTCTTAAAGTTTTCAAACATACCTTTCGTACGCCCGATTTGGCGCCCCGTGGCATATGCTGCAGCGTTCATTTCGCCTTTTGCGTTATGCGAAACTTCTTGGACGGTAGGCTGCGCTTTTTTCGAAGCTTCGTGGATCTTTGCGTTGAGTCTCGCCGAGCTTCTTCCCGCCTTTTCCGCAAGTCCACCTTCTGTTTTCACTTCAAGCGCCCTGTCAGAAATGAGGATTGCACCAAGCGGTGCATTATCTTCCTGGCGACCTTCATGCCCCATTGTCGCGATTTCACATCCAATGCCAGTGCGGAAACCACGGATCATATTTGCGGGAATATTCTTATCGCCTAAAAGCATGCGCTTTGTTGCGCCCGAGTCCACCGTTATGCTCACCACATTTCCGGTGTGGCGATCGAATTGGATGTTCCCTGCATATCCGATATCTACTCCCGACACGCTGACAAGCGGCATACCTTCCCAGAGCACGCACTTATCAAAGTCAACACCCAGGCGTTTACATGCGCTTTCGCCTTGATGATCAGGGTCGTTGTATTCAATGCGCACACGACCATCTTCCATACGGAACCCGTCGAGCGTTACAAACAAAGGTTTGCGGTGGAACATCAGCGCCAGATCGGGGCGCTTGACCATAAACCCTATGCACCGACGTTCGGTTGGGTGAAAGACAAACCGATCCACTTTGCCGATACGGCTGTTGCCCTTTTTGCCGCCAACAACACGCGTACCTGAAAACTCATGCGTGCTCACGATGTTTGCAGCAGGGATCTGGGGGACCTCGGATTCTTCATCCTCCTCGTCATCAAACTCATCGTCGTCCTCGTCGTCGTAAAAGTCGAGGTCGTTCTCTTCGCTCTCTTCGTTCTCTACATCTTCATCGTATGCATCATCGTCGGCATCAGATTCTTCGTCATCGTATTCGTCATATTCATCGTCGGCGGCGCTGGCATCCTCATCCTCTTCGACCATATCTTCGGAATCTTCTTCTTCAAAATCTTGGTCGACATCATCTTCGGATTCTTCGGAATACTCGGAATCCTCCGGCTCCTCGGACTCTGAGAAATCCTCTGACTTCTCTGACTCCTCATCAGAGTCCACGTCTTCTGCACTATCGTTAACCTGCTGGTCGTCGTGGTCTCTCAAGCGAGACCGAGACGCCGCACGCTTTTCAGGATCATCCGTGCGACCTGCATTGATAACGATTTCATCTTCAGAATTTTGTGATGTATGTGCCATACAAACCTCGATATAAACGACAAACGGCGCCCTCGCATAGAAGACGCCGCGGCATAAATTCTCTTGTTAAAGCTGTGAAGAATCGGAGCTGGAAGGCTGGTCGTCAGCCTTGTCCTGGGGCTGATCTTCCTGATCAGATGCTACGTGGATTTCAGAGGCCGCTGATGCTTGCGCTTCTTCGGCATTTTTTTGAACCTGAGCTGCAATGCGCTGACGAGCCGCATCAATCTTTTCGCGCAGTTCATCATTTTTATCCGTAAAGGTGGGCTTCATATTGCCACTTGCGGTTTGGATACGATCTTGAACGCGGGTAAATGCATCCTGGGCTGCTGAAGTTGCGTTGTCTGCTGCAACGTGAGCCTGGTCACTCACATTTTCATACACTCGCTGGCCACTTTGCTGAAACTGAGATCCAGCTTGCTGAGCAGAGCCCCAAACTTCATTAACCTTATTAGCTACCATGGCACGATTTTGTTCACCATTATACTTTGTGAATAAAAATGCTGCTGCTGCACCAACAATGCCACCGGCCATGAAGGCTCCGAATTTTCCACTCATAACTGCCTCCTCTAGATGGCCGCGAGGGCCAAAATTACCTACAAAATATATCTAAGCACGCCTTACAACCATTCCGCCTATGTTCCCCGCGACATTTAAATCTCCACGTGGCATCGGACGAAACTGCGTAAGAACTAGCCCTTATTATATGCACTCAATTGCCTACATTTTCAACTGCTTGTGATTGGTTATAATTCCATAACTTTGATTTCAGAAAGACCAATACAGAATATGTTCCTGCGCTGTACATGGCCCTACTCCCTGCAAGCTTTTGGTTCCGTTTCTGTATGCTTCGACATGTATGCTTCAACACGTTTTAGGTTTCTTAGTCACGATTTTCAATGATGTATTCAAAAATATCCGCGAGATTTTGATGAGAAGCAGCAACCGCAAATGAAAATATCGAAGAACGCGCCATATCAGGGGCAACATCGATCGACAAAACTTGCGCTTGCGCCCCATCCCAACGAAGCTGAACACGCCCAAAATCACGAACGCCGTACGCTCGATACACTTCTAAGGCCGCACGCTCAATTTCTGAACGAATCGCCTCTGCTTCAGCGGCATCGTCTGAAAGCTTTGTGGGGCGAACCGGAGACACGAGCTCGACAGTTTCAAGATGCTGATGTGACTTCGCGTTAAAGAATCCCGCACTCTTTGGATGCACTTCAACAGGAGGGAGCGCCTGGGCATCCCACCCATTTCCTGTAATGCAGACGGCAATTTCTATACCGTCGACCCACTGCTGAACAAGCGCACGATCGCACGTTTTAAACACTTTCTGCAAGCAGTCGTCCAGCTCTTGATCGTTCCCTGCGCGATATACGTGTTTACCTTCAAAACCTACGGCAGGTTTGACGCAAACAGGAAATCCACCAGGAACGGCATCGATCCATGCATCAAGCTGCGCATCACCACCAAATTTCTTGTATGCGCGACGGGTGATTACCACGCCATGAGGCCAGTTCACACATGGTTCTTCGTGAGTAATTTCTTGATAAATCTGCATTGTCTGCGCAATGGTCGTTTTATCGCGCGTATTTTTGCATACTCCCGCAGAAGACCCAATGTAGGGAATCGATAGCGCCGAAAGCATGCTGGGAATACTTCCGTCTGCAACTGCTTCCGCACGCAGGGCACTTATTGCCATTTCAGGGCGCTCGCCGCGCAAACGATTCATAAGATTATCATTGGCCTCTACAACAAACGGTTCATGATTCGCCTCTTGAAGAGCATCGGCAATGCGTCGAGCGCTTGCCTGGGAAGCATCCTGTTCAGGCTCACCATAAATAACTGCAATTTTCACTGAATGTCTCCTTTGCGGTCCATCGCTTAATTTTTTTAATCATTCGAAAGTTGACGGCACCAATTATTGATGATTGCCACTGCATCTTTGAGGGCTTGAAGTGCTTTGATGTCATCTTGTATTTTAATCTGCACTTGAGCAGTTCCGTGCCCTTCATCAATCCATTCCGTGGTCCCCGCGAAGACAAATGAGCGGTTGCTGCGATCAACATTACGCTGCACTAACAGGTCGATTACGAGATGTTCGAGTAAATGAGGAATCGAGGTGTGCTTGATAACATCGCCAAATGTGGAACCGTGTGAATTCACACACGTATGAAAAGGCATGTGCGGATATTCCTTGCACGCCAGCGCAGCGAGTTTCGACGTGGTGTAGTGCCAACGATCACACACCTGCACGAGACAGACCATACGATCTCGCTTGACTTCAATCGAACGAACGCAAAGCGCATCACGGCGTTGTCCATTGCGCACACTGCATTGCTGAGAATTTGCGCGCATACCCATTTATTTTGATCCAATGGTAAAAGGAGAGCCTTGGGTGTCATCCGAGATCTTTGTCAAAACTACCGATGACTCTGATCCTTTTCCCTGATCAAGCACTGGATCAGCTTTAAGATGAAGCAAAACAAGCCAATCGGTATCGTCATCTGAAAGCACCAATGTTTTTCTGTCATTGCTAAAGCGGTATGAGGATGTGCCGGAGAAATTACCGATCGAGTAATTGACCTTTTTATTTTGCGTATCGAGCGTATACGAATATGCCGTATCGGAAGTGAGTTTAATTTGGGTATCGTCGATTACGATCGCATGACTTGTGTTCCCGTCGCGGAAAGTCCCTTGAAAGTCGGACGCATCATCATAGCGGAACCACACATTCCAAACGTCGACAGCACAGAGGACAACTACAACCGCAACAACTGCAAGGACGATGGCAGTTATTGTTCGTTTACGTTTTTGTTCTGGGGTAGCCGTACCTGATCGCTTTGCGTTTCGCTCTCCTCGTTTTTGTTTTCGGTCTCCGCGATTTTGAGAATCACGAGAAGATCCATTCAAACGCGAATTTCTTCTTGTTTGCGAGTCATGTGCACGGTCAGGTGTATTGCTAAATGAACGATTTTCCCCATGGGAATTTCCGCTTGATTGTTGGTTTGAGACGGAAGCGGCCCCGCGCGAAGCACGCGAAGCCGCCAATCTTATACGTCGAGAATCAGTATTCCGAGAAGATGCCACGAATAATCAACCTTCGTCATCTACAACAATTACGCAAGGGGGCTTGGTTGAGGCTTAATCGTGTCATAACCCATGTATGGACGGAGAACTTCAGGAACCGTGACCGTACCATCGGCATTCTGGTAATTTTCAAGAATTGCCGCCATCGTGCGTCCAACGGCAAGCCCTGATCCATTCAACGTGTACACATAGCGCGTACCCTTGAATGCCTTCGGATCTCGATATTTGATGTTCGCACGACGAGCCTGAAAATCAGTGCAGCAACTGCAGGAGCTGATCTCTTTGTAGTTGTTATAGCTTGGGAGCCAGACCTCCAAGTCATAGCATTTTGCCGCAGAAAATCCCAGATCACCGGTACACAGATTGACAACACGATACGGAAGTTTCAACTGCTGAAGCACAAACTCGGCCTCATGCGTTAAGCTTTCCAGCTCATCCCAGCCATCTTCAGGCTTGCAGAATTTCACCATCTCTACTTTGTCAAACTGATGCACGCGAATAATGCCGCGCGTATCACGTCCCGCAGCTCCTGCCTCTTCGCGGAAGCACGGAGTAAACGCCGTATAGTGCAGTGGCAGCTGATCACCATCAAGAACATCCCCTGCATGAATGTTAGTCAGCGGAACCTCTGCGGTTGGGATCAGATACAAGTTCTCATCACGGGTTTTGAAAAGCTGATCTTCAAATTTCGGCAGCTGCCCCGTGCCCGTCATCGTAGCTTTGTTGACCAGATATGGCGTCCACCACTCTTTAAAGCCATGGGACACATGCGTATCAACCATGTAATTCATGATGGCGCGCTCCAGACGTGCGCCTGCACCACCTAAAAGCACAAAGCGTGAACCCGAAAGCTTCGTGGCGCGATCGAAATCGATGATGTTTAAATCGGTACCTAAATCCCAGTGCGCTTTGTAGTCAAAATCAAAGGTACGCGGGGTTCCCCAGCGACGCACTTCAGGGTTTTCGGTGTCATCTTTCCCAATTGGCGTTGAATCAACAGGAATATTCGGAACGCTCATCAGCAAATCATGAAGCGCTCCATCTGCCTTTTCGCGCTCTTCATGGGCTTTTGCTAAATCATCTTTCAAGCTGGAAACCTGTGCTTTGATCTCTTCAGCTTTATCTTTTTCTCCGTTGCGAAGAAGCTGACCAATTTGTTTTGACAAGTCGTTACGCTTGGCTTGAATATTTTCTTCAGCCGTAATCGTTGAGCGACGCTGTTCATCAAGTTTCGTAAAAACAGATGGATCCCATGGAAAATGACGGTTTTTCATCGCCTGGTCAACTTTTTCAGGGTTCTCTCGAACGAAGCGTGCGTCGAGCATGACAGCCTCCTGCAAATTCATACAATATTTATTTACATAATATGATGTTACGGTTAGATGCAACATTTTTTATGCGTGTTCGATAGTATACTCTACGCTAACGAAGCGAGAAAAAACCACGCGAGAGGCACAGATTTATGGATGCTGATCAGCTTTACCACTTTTTGTTTGAAACATATCCAGGTGTTGGGATTCTTTTTGGGGCAACAATCATCATTTGCCTGATTGCCTGTGTCATCATGGAACGTCATACGCGCAAGATCTACAAGAATCATGAGAAAACGGAAGATGATTGGAGTTTCTTCGACGACGATGACGACGAAGATGAAGAGGACTCCGAAGATGACGAAGAGAGTCGGGACGACGCTACCGACAAAAAAGACAAAAAGCACAAGAGATTAAAGAAAAAATAAATCAAATAAAGGGCACACATAAAAACGCAACAGCTATTACAGTTGAATGGAAGGGAAAACCCACAAGTAATTAGGTGGCAGCATGGATACGTTATACACACGTAAAGATCAGTACATTCCTCGAGTAGCAGCAGTGCATGATTTATGCGGATATGGAAAGTGCTCGCTCGGCGTCGCGATCCCGGTTCTTTCTGCAGCAGGATGCGATGTATGCCCCGTTCCAACAGGACTTTTTAGCAACCATACCGCGTTTCCAACGTTTTATATGCATGACACAACGGAAATGATTCCTGATTATTTAGCCGCCTGGAAAAAGGTCAACATCGATCTTGATGCTATTTATTCAGGATTTTTAGGTGCTCCCGAACAGTGTGATGACATCCGTCAACTTTGGCATGATTATCCTCATGCGCTGCGCATTGTTGACCCTGCCATGGCAGATAACGGGAAAGTCTACCCTACATATACGCCTGAACTTTGCGAAGCAATGGCTGGCCTTGCGGCTGGTTGCGATGTGCTTACGCCAAACTTATCTGAAGCAGCCATCATTTTGGGTGAAGAGTGGCATAGCGCCGATTTGGATGAAAAAGAGGTTCGCCGCATCTGCGAAGCCTTACTCGAGCGCGGTGCCAAGAACGTAATCGTCAAGGGTATCCAACGCGGCGATGGGGTCATTCGCAATTATGTCGAAGGCGAGAAATGCCCATTCTGCCACACCGAAACAAAACTTCTGCCCTACATGCTCCACGGCACGGGTGATTTATATGCAAGTGTGCTTTTGGGTGCCATTATGGCAGGTCGCGATCTACTTCAGTCGGCTCAATTCGCTGCAGACTTTGTGGTAAAAGCCATGGAGTTAACGGGGCAACAACCTGATTTTGAGAACCGCGGCGTCAGTTTCGAGCTTATCTTGGGACAAATTGCGGCACTCCTTCAATAGGAGAAGTTGCTTCAACAACAAGCGGGTAAACTGCGAGCGTCATATATTTGTCGCCACACATTTTCCGTCATACGCAAATGAACCATTAAAGGCTTGCGGTTTTTCATAGACTGCAGGCCTTTATTCATCGTCATCATCGTGTTTAAAAGAACGTGATGCAGGAACAAACGGCAAGGCACATCCAAAGGCTGCCGCTAAAATTCCCAGCGCAAGATCAGTTTGCGCAGGCATTGCCGACACAAAGCCGCTTGCAAACCACGCACCGCAGATAATGCCTGCAACAAGAATAACTCCTGCAAAAACAGCATAAATCACCTGGGTTGATCGTTTCCCATGGTCCATACCCTGAGACATAACCGCTGCCGAAAAACACCACGTAGCTCCGATAATCCATGTCGCAGGACGCGCAACCAAAGAAAGCATGCGCGTTTGGAATCCCCCGTTGAGCCCGTTGTAATACACACCAAGATTAAACCCTGAAATCGAATTCGAGCCAAGCGATGCAAGGCAAAGTGCGATGAACAGCGCAAAAGCAGCATTTCCTGCGGCACGTGCACTTCCATGTACGCCCCATCCACACATGAGTGGTGAAAAAGACGAAAAGCCCATGCTTCCCCAAAGGGCAGGTGAGGCCGATACCACGGATGAGCGATGGTCTGAAGCGTCAGAGGCAAACCATATAATCGAGATAACGACAATCGCAATTGCGGCGCCATATTGCGCATGTACAAGTGCGGCAAGCGCAAACAGACACATTGCAACAAGAAGTCCTACCTGGGGGAAGAACCCTGCAAGAATGCATACCGCAATCCAAATGACCCAGAAAAGAGGCTGAAGTGTTCCCGTTCCCGCCGCTCCTGTCGTAGACGTATTCCCCAGTCCACCGGGCGCACTCGGCGATGTCACACTTGACGTATCAGGTAATACCGTGCCACCCGTCGTGATCATCTGCACAAGAGAGGAAATCCAAGGGCTATTAGCAAGCGCGACGAACGCAAGAATACCGACGCAAACCACGGCAAGAACCCGCTCGATAACGTGCGCAATCGTGCGTGGATCTAAGCGCGTATGAACCGGTTTCGATGGTTCAGTAAAATCGGTATAAAGAGGTTTTGCCTGCCCTTGTCTTTGCGGCATCTGAGATTGCGCCATTTGTTCTTCTCCATCATCGTTTTTCAACAGGTCAATTAACCCACAAAGTTTCTTTTTGCCACGATTTGCGTTCCCTAAATATGGCTGCAGAACCTCAGCAAAATCACGAACGGTATCGTAGCGCTGCTCAGGATCTGGATCGAGGGCATAGAACAGCACATCATCTGCGGCGGGGTCTAAATCCTGCATACAAAGATGCGGAAAAGGAATTTCAGCATCATAAATGCGCTCGAGCGATTCGGGAATATCCGGCGCTCGAAAGGGATTCTGCCCCGTGATCATTTCGTACGTCATCGAAGCGAGCGCCCATTCGTCGCATCGCTGATCAAGTTGCTGCTGATTCATCTGCTCAGGGGGCATGTATCCAATAGTGCCACCCGCCGCTTGCGCATATCCTGCACCATTTGCCAGGCGGGAAAGACCAAAATCAGCAACTTTTACCTCGCCCTTATGATCAATGAGGACGTTGTCAGGCTTGATATCCAAGTGAAGCACCGCATTTTCATGGGCGACTTCGAGTGCCGATGAAACCGCCTTAAACACCGCACCGACCACATCGAGCGTTATTTGATCGGGGCATTTGCGCAGAAGGTCCCCCAGCGATGCACCATCGACATACTCCATAATCAAGTACGCCATATTGTTTTGTACCGCGAAGTCATGGACCCCCACGATATGGGGATCAGAAAGCATTGCTGCGGTTCGCGCCTCTTCAAGGCCGGGCACATTCGCCGCATCATAAGCAAATGCCTGTGTTTTTCCTATTTCTTCGGCCGATGAGACCCCAACTTCTTGAATGGGATTTTCGGTATACAGCGGCATACATTTGATGGCCACTTTGCGCTGGATACGGGTATCCCACGCAACTTGAACCGTAGAAAATCCACCCGCACCAGCTTGTTCAAGAGGACGATAGCGTCCCAAGATCAAATTTGATCTATGTGAGTTAATTCCCGGAGAATATGCGGAAGATTGTGGCGAGGTGTCTGAGGCTGTCTTCTCGTCAAATGAATGCGAGGCGGAAGGCTGCACGTGTGGTGTGCCCATGGCATACACGCTCGTCGGCTCGTTTACACTGGTCGGATCGTTCGATATGTCATGCTGGGTATGTTTTTGATCACGATGCCACATGCAGTTGCACCCTCCTTACTAAAGCAGAAATTTTACCGCATTTCAGCAAGTTCATCGCCTTGGCGCAATGATACTGTTTTCTTCCTCTTGCACATGAGATGGTGCTACGCTATAGTTCTAATTTGTCCTGTGATGTGCAAAGTCACACGAACGTCATGCGGGCGTGGCGGAATTGGCAGACGCGTAGGCTTCAGGTGCCTATGGGGGCAACCCCGTGAAGGTTCAAGTCCTTTCGCCCGCACCATTACATCAACCTAAGCTCTTGAGAATTCTGAGGATTTCTTGGGAGCTTTTTTCATAGGAATTTACACCTCTAAAGATCCATACGCGCCGTGTTTCACGATGGTCTTATCGCAGCTTCATTGCTTCGCATACCACTTGCATAACGATTTGTTGAATTTTTGCCCTCAGAACTTAAATTTTTACCGTTATTCTAATAAGTTGCTTTTTAGAAAAAAGTAAAAGAAATTTTTCGCATGAGTGTGATGCATGTTCATGCGTAGACATACAAATAATGTTCACGTATCAACATACGAATTTTGCATAATCTGCCAGCCAGAATATCGCAAGATTTGCTGCAGCAATCCAATGGTGTTATCAAACGCTTAATGGATACGCTGCCGTGCGCTCATGAAGAAAAATGCAGGAGGAAAAATGCTCAGCGAGCGTTTCTTAACAAAGACGGTCCATACATTACTCAAAGACCATCTTGAAATGTCACCAACAAACGAAACTCATCTTCCACCAGCAAAACCTGGACAGAAATATATGTTGTATCTGCACGTTCCGTTCTGCCAGAGGCTTTGCCCATATTGCAGTTTTAATCGCTATCCATTCCACGAAGATATGGCGCGTCACTATTTCACGAACTTACGCCGCGAAATGATGATGCTCAAAGATCTGGGCTATGACTTCGAAAGCCTGTATTTTGGTGGCGGCACGCCAACCATCATGCTCGACGAGTTATGTAAAACCATTGATCTTGCCCGGGAAAATTATTCTATTAAAGACGTTGCGGTTGAGACAAACCCAAATCACCTGGTAGAACCATGGCTAAGTACGCTTTCGGGACGTGTTCAGCGTCTTTCTGTGGGCGTTCAAAGCTTCGACGACAGGTTGCTTAAACAGATGGATCGGTACGAGAAGTACGGAAGCGGCGAAGAGATTTTCGATCGCATCGGAAATGCGGCTACGTATTTTGATTCGCTGAATGTGGATATGATCTTCAACTTCCCGTCGCAAACGGAAGACATCTTGTTCAACGATCTCGAAAAAATTGTCGAATGTGGCGCTCAGCAGGCAACATTTTCTCCTCTCTACGTGTCTCATGCCACCCTGAGAAAGATGTCTGAAACCCTGGGCATCATGGATTACGACAAGGAACGCCGTTTCTACCAGATCGTTGATGGCGTGCTTGCTGGTGGCGATGATCCGTTCTTTAACCGTTCGACCTTGTGGACATTTACGCGCAATCATCTGGATGCGTCAAAACTCGTTGATGACGCTCCGCAAATTGAGGAATATCAAACCAATTACGATGAATATCCCGCCATTGGATCAGGCTCTATCGCCCATCTAAATGGATGTTTATATGTAAATACTTTTAGTTTGGATGAGTACAACGAAGCCATCGAGGCCGGCCGCATGCCTATTATGGGAAAGCGCCAACTGACGCGGCATGATTTGATGTGCTATCGATTCTTGGTTGATCTCTATAAACTGCGCCTCGATAAAGACAAATTCCGTAAGGATTTTGGCGTAAGCATCGAACAAGGATTACCGTTCGAAATGGCATGGATGATTGCCAATGGCGCATTTGCCACGAACAATGCCCACGAAATTACGCTTACTCCTCGCGGACGTTATTACGTGGTTGTCATGTATCGCGAATTCTTATCAGGAATGAACAATCTTCGTGATCAGGCTCGCCATGCATTAACCGGTGTTGAGCATGAACTGTTGTTCGGAGATGGCACGCCTGAAGCGTAAAGAAACCCCTACAAAATTTGTAATTTGTGATGGTACCCGCCCTATTTATACGCTAATTTCGTAATTCCGATGCATCAAGGGCTCTACTGTGGCAAGATGAGAACTTGAAGTATTAGCTCAAAGTAATTTTGTATTTGAAAGGGAGAGCAGATGGGCTTCTTCTCGAAATTCGAGAATCATATGGAAGACGGCCTCGAAGGCGCAGCAGACAAGATGTTTGATGCACCAATCTCACCCGTCCAGATTTCGAAAAAAGCTGAACGTGCAATGCGTCGCGAAAAAATGGTTGGAGCAGGCAAACAATATGCCCCAACATTGTATACGGTTCTTGTAAATCCTGAAGATGATCAGCGTTTATTTGGATACTATCCAACACTGGCTGGTGAAACAGAAACATATTTAAGCGCTCGTGCATCTGAGCAAGGGCTGCTTATGGATGGCCAGCCTTTAGTTCGTTTTATCGTTGACGATGGCCTCAAACATGGCAAGTTCGATGTTGTTGCCGAGTTAGTAAGTGCGCCAATTATCGAACAGCTTCGTCAAGAAGAAATGCAGCGTTATGGCTTAAATCCACATCAAGAAACAAATGCACAAAGTCGTGCGGAGCAGCGTTACGCACCGCGCAGAAATGCTCCACGGAATATGTCTGGGCAGCAATATGGTCAGCGCCGTGCAACACCGCTTACTGCTCAACCGCAAAATCCTTCGGCACAGCCATACAACCGACCTGCTCCCTATAATCAAAATCCTTACGGTCAACAAGCAGGTGGATACGCACCTGCCACGGGAGGATATGCAGCTGCAGCTGGCAGATACGCAGCCGCACCCCAGCCTCAAGGACGGGGCTCACAGCAAGCTGGTCAAATGCGTGATTTCTCGCATATTCCGTCTACGCAATATGCACAGAACGCACCGCGCCAGGCAAATGTACCGACTGATCAGCAGCGCACGGCATATTTCAATCCAAATGGAGCGAATCAAGCTCCACAACCACAGCCGCAACCACTTCGTGCGCGCATTCTAGACACATCAACAAATCGCACATACACACTTTCGGGTGATCGTTTGATCATTGGACGCAGCCGTCAAAGCGATATTGTGCTTGATGACCTCAATGCCAGCCGCAGTCATGCGGAATTGCGTTTTGATCCTCAATCTGGTTGGTCAATCACCGATTTAGGATCAACAAATGGAACTTTGGTTAATGATAAAGTGATTACTTCTCAACAGCTAACCAATGGTGACAGAATCACTATCGGTATGACTGATTTGATTTTTCAAACGGATTAATTTCCGCAAACGCAGTGGGCTTGAACCATGAGATACGTATAAAAGTGAAAATCTTGCCAATCTCATGATTCAAGCTGTTCACCAAACGATGAGGATGTAACCTTGATAGATGTGACATTGCTGATTGGGCGCCTGCTATTTGTGGCGCTCTTATACGTATTCCTGCTTGCAATTATGAAAACAGGAATCGGCCTGGTTCGCGGTCAGCGTAAAAAAGAAAAGCAATGGACTATCGCTGTTGAGCGTGGGCCTAAAGAATTGCGCGGCGTTCAGATTGCCGTCCATGGCCCGATCATCGTAGGTCGCAATCCAGGTGCAGATATCGTCATTGGCGCAAGCTATGTGAGCGGGCGTCATGCACGATTTACGCTTATGGGCCAGAACTTGTTTGTGGAAGATCTGGGCTCAACAAATGGTACTGCAGTGAATGGCAAACCGATCAGCGATCCTACCGCTCTGCATAACCGCGACGTTGTAACAATTGGCAATGTCGCAATTCGAGTGAGGTTTGCGTAATGGCAGATCAAAAAGGAACAAAAGCAATTCAAAGTTCCAAAGCAATGTTTGGGTCCCGCACCGACGTCGGTTGCGTGCGTGATCATAACGAAGATTCCCTTGTAGTAGCTCCCCCTCTATTTGTTGTTGCAGATGGAATGGGTGGCCATGCCGCGGGAGAAGTTGCAAGCGAAATTGCCGTCGACACCATCGCAAAGCTTGCACCTAAGACTCCCGATACCGAAGCATTAGGCAAAGCAGTTATCGCCGCGAATTATGCGGTAATCAATGCTGCCCAAGAAAAGGGCCGCCACGGGATGGGCACTACCATGACCGCGGCCATCTTGGATAAAGAACGCCTGGCGATTGCACAGGTAGGTGATAGTCGTGCATATTTGCTTCATCAAGGTCATATGCAGCAGCTCACCCGTGACCACAGCCTGATGGCCGACATGATTGAGGCGGGCGAAATCACCCCAGAAGAAGCGCGCGTCCATCCCCAGCGTTCGGTTATTACGCGTGCACTTGGTACCGACCCCAATATGCAACCCGATTTGTACGAGATCAATGTGACAGCCGGAGACCGTTTACTACTTTGTTCTGATGGTCTTACCTCAATGCTTGAAGATTTCGAGATTCAGCAGACACTGGAGGAGACACGCGATCCCCAGAAGGCAGCAACGTTGCTGGTAAACCAGGCAATTGCTGCCGGTGGTTTCGATAATGTCACCGTCATTGTGGTTGATATTGCAGGAAATTCCGCAAAACAGCTCGCGAAAACACGCCGTCATTCGGTAGCGTGGGGTATTTTTGTTGTCCTGTTGCTGATCGCAGTTGTGGTTGGCATTTGCTATGGATCATATCGATACGTCTCCAACCTGGCATATCTACATGACGACAATGGGCAAGTTGCCGTCTACCAAGGCATTCGTGGCAATTTCTTCGGGCATGACCTTTCGCATCTCGATAGTGTGACCGATGTAAACACCGATGACTTGCAACCCGGGACGGCATCCCATCTTCGTGAGGATGGCATCCGTGCCGACAACCTAGACGAGGCATATTCCTTAGTAGATCAGTATCGCGATTACGTTGATCAAAATAACGCCGAACAAGAAGCACGCGAGCAATCTGCTCGCGAGGCTCAAGAGGCACGCAATCAGAATTCCAACGGCTCTTCGAACCAAAACGGTACGAGCTCGAACAGCTCAAGCTCAAATTCAAGCTCTTCCAATTCGACATCGGGCTCGAACGGATCTTCGACAACGCAAAACTCGCAAAGTGGATCAAGTAGTTCGTCGGGAACTTCCACGAATACCAACTCCACAAGTAATTCTGCAGGCTCGTCCAATAGCCAGTCTGCACAGAGCAGCTCAACCACAGGAAACGGTGCAACGCGATGACGAGAAGAAATACTGAGCTGCTGCTGTTACTGCTTGCCGCTCCTATAGTCATACTTATATACGCGATGATCGTCATAAACCAGGGGCAGCCCCTTGGCGTAAACACCCTTGGTGTACCCATCGCTATATTCGTTGCGTTCGCCATTGCCCACATCGCGGTACGCAAATTTGCACCTGGTGCAGACCCGGCTATTTTGCCGCTGAGTTTTGCTCTATCGGGCATTGGCATTGCATTTATTACCCGTCTTGCTCCTGATATGGCTGTTCGCCAGGTGGAATGGCTCTTTTTGAGCATTATCTGCATGATTGTGGTGCTCGCCGTCGTCAAAGACGTCGACCATGTTGCTAACTATAAATACACCTTAATGCTTATCGGTCTGCTCCTGCTTCTCTCGCCTATGCTCCCCGGCATTGGACGCACAATTTCAGGAAGCCGTATTTGGTTGGCTATTGGCTCATTCAGCTTTCAGCCAGGCGAGCTTGCAAAAATCTTTATCGTCTTATTCTTGGCAGGATATTTCGCCGAAAACCGCGAGATGCTGTCCGTGTTCACCATGCGCATAGGCCCATTCCGCCTGCCTGATGCACGAACCATTATGCCAATGATGTTGATGTGGGTATTATCCCTGTTGATCGTCATTTTCGAACGCGATTTAGGTTCCGCTTTAGTCGTGTTCTTCATGTTTATTTTCATGTTGTACGTGGCAAGCGGAAAAAAATCGTACGTATTTATCGGCCTTGGTCTGGCAGCAATCGGTGCCGTCGCCATGTACCACATCTTTGGACATGTCCAAGTTCGTGTAAGCACATGGCTCAATCCATTCGCCGATGCAAGTGGCACCGGATATCAGCTGTGCCAAGCAATCTATTCGATGGCAGACGGCGATCTATTTGGCGTGGGCATCGGAAGAGGTATGTGCGACCAGATTCCAGTCGTTGAATCAGACTACATCTTTGCGGCCATTGCCGAAGAAACGGGTCTGTTAGGAGCCTCTGCCGTCCTGCTGATGTACCTTTTGTTCGCAGTTCGCGGGTATGTCACCGCAGCTCGTGCAAAATCTGATGTAAGTTCTTTCATCGCAACGGGACTTACCACTTCTCTGGTTTTACAGGCCTTCATCATCGTTGGCGGCGTCACTCGTTTAATCCCATTAACCGGTTTGACCATGCCGTTTGTAAGCCAAGGTGGATCTTCCCTTTTGGCAAGCTTTATTTCAGTGGGATTCCTTTTGAAGTGCGGCGATGAAGGAACCGGCGTGGGCGCCGAAATCGATACGGCGAAAAATAGCACCGGCGTACTTGGCCGTGTCGCGCTCGGAAAGCGCATTACGCACCTGATGGTTATCATGTCGGTGCTGTTTGCAGCCTTGGTTGCAAACCTGACCCTGCTGATGATCGTAAACGCAAACTACTACCAAAACATGCCGACAAACAACCACACCATTCAGCGTGAGGCGAAGCGACAACGTGGCACCATCAGTACCTCCGATGGCACGGTCTTAGCCGAAAGCGATCCGAATGGCGATGGTACCTATACGCGCGTGTATCCTGCTGGCGATCTCGCAACCCATGTGGTGGGCTACTACTCCACCCAATATGGTTCAAGTGGAATCGAATCGTCTGAAAACGATGTGCTTACCGGCAATGAGAGTTTCGCAAGTTGGAACGATGTCATCGATTACTATGCGGGCGTATCC
>CAIFEG010000026.1:21195-24541 GCA_903789415.1 uncultured Eggerthellaceae bacterium
GTATCCAGCCAAGGAAATGATGTCCAGCTCACGATTAACTCGAAAATCCAGCAAGCTGCACAGGACGCGCTCTCTGGGTACAACGGGGCATGTGTGGTTATGGACCCACAAACAGGAGCAGTGTTAGCCCTGGCATCTTCACCAACATATAATGCGGGCGACTTTGACGACATTCTTTCAAACCAAAATTCAGGCAACAACTCTGATGCCCTCTACAACCGCGCAACTCAGGCTTTGTATGCCCCTGGTTCAACGTTCAAGATGGTTACGTTAGGCGCAGCCCTTGAAAATGATGTCGCGAATGAAAATACCACCTATCGAAGCCCTGGCAGCATCGATATTGGTGGCGCGAACGTATACAACTTCGACCACAACAACTACGGAACACTCACCCTCACTCGTGCGACGGCCCTTTCTGCAAACACCGTTTTTGGACAATTAGGCGTTCAAGAGGGTTCCGAGATGTTGGTCAATCAGGCACAGAGCTTTGGCTTTAACCAAGATGTGCCATTTGACCTACCATTACAGGAATCACTGATGCCTGATCCATCGCAGATGACTGAATGGGAAACCGCATGGGCCGCATGTGGTCAGCCAGTAGGTCAGCACAGTAGCCCCGCGGGGCCTCAGGCCACAGTCATGCAAATGGCACTCGTAGGTTCGGCAATCGCCAATGATGGTGTAGTAGAAAGGCCGTACCTGGTACAAGCAACGTATAATTCTGATGGTCAGCGTTCTTCGACTGCTACCCCGACGCCATATTCAACAGCTCTTTCTGCCGAAACGGCACAACGCGAACGCAGAGTTTTAGAGCAAGTTGTCCAAAATGGTACCGGTACCGCAGCACAGATACCTGGCGTTACCATCGCAGGTAAAACAGGTACTGCAGAAACAGGCCAACCTATCGACAACAGTTGGTTTGTAGGAATGGGGCCATCTGATAACAGTAAAGTAGTTGTTGCAATTGTTCTTGAGCAAGGCGCAGCGAACGATTCAGAAGCGTCAATACGTGCACGTGGCGTTATGGAAACAGCGTTACAAGAGCAAGGTGTCATGTAATGTTTTTGCAAGATAATGTATTCTGGAATAATAACCAATTAGGAATACAATACCCGGAAGAGGAGCGGTAGTAGCGTGAGCGGGAACATGGTAGGTAGGGTCTTCAACGATCGCTACCAGATTACAGAGCTCATTGGTGTGGGCGGAATGGCTGAGGTGTACAAAGCGCTCGATCGCGTTTTGGGACGAACAGTCGCAGTAAAGGTGATGCTTCCGCAGTATGCTTCTGACCAGGATTTTCGTCAGCGGTTCCGCCAGGAAGCGGCTTCGGCTGCGAATCTTTCAAGCCCCTTTATCGTCAATGTATACGACTGGGGTCAGGACAATGGCACCTATTTCATTGTTATGGAATTCGTGCGCGGCGTCGACCTAAAGACTGCTATTAAAGAACGCGGCCCCATCAATCAAAGAAAAGTTGCGGAAATTGGTGCGCAGGTTTGCCAAGCACTCTCCGTAGCTCACGGACAAGATATCATTCACCGCGACATTAAGCCGCAAAACATCATGATGCAGCCCGATGGCAACATCAAAGTGATGGACTTTGGCATTGCGCGCGCAAAGAATTCGCTCAAGTCAAAAACGGCTTCTGTTCTTGGCACCGCACATTACATCAGCCCTGAACAAGCCCAGGGTAAAGAGCTTTCTGCAACCAGCGACATATATTCGTTGGGCATTGTGCTTTATGAGGCAGTAACCGGAAAACTTCCATTTGATGGTCCGGACTCTGTTTCTGTCGCTACGAAACAAGTCAATGAACTTCCCGTGCCTCCGCATGAGATCAAGCCAGACATCGATCCTGCGCTTGAAGCCATTATCATGCAAGCTATGGAAAAAGACCCTTCGCGTCGTTTCTTAACTGCAAACGATATGAAGCAGGCGTTGAATAATTACCTTACGGGGCGCACATCCAACATTGGCAATGAACCGACCCGTAACATGGCTGGATATGCTGCAGGACCCGCGATGGCCCAAGGCGATCAAACAGAGGTAATGCCTCCGCAGGGCCAAGGAAACGGCAATTCAAATCGTACGGGACAAGGCCGCACGATAAAAACCGAAAGTCCAAAGCAAGCTCGTCGTCGCGAGAAAAAGCGCAAAGCGCTTATTGCTCTTGGTGTTATCGCAGCGATTTTAGCTGTCATAGGGATTGCATATGCAATCACCCATACGCCGCGCACCGGAGAAATTCCTGATGTCACGGGTCAATCGGTGCAGCAAGCAACAACAACCCTCGAAGCGGCGGGATATACCGTAGGCACACAAACTCAGGTATTTAGCGACAATATTGGGTCCGGTTCGGTCGTAAGCACCGATCCTCCTGCAGGCACACAGGCAGATTCGGGAACGCGTGTGAACCTCAACGTCTCAAAAGGACGCGAGCAAATAGAAGTTCCTGATCTATCTGGTATGACTGAAGATCAGGCACGATCTGCCCTCACACGGCTCGGGTTAACGCCAAACGCAGGGAATACGGTTGCCTCCGATACCGTCGACGAAGGACGTGTCGCAAGCCAAGATCCAGCCAGTGGAACAAGGGTGGATCCCGGTGCAACGGTGACCTATTCACTCTCGAGTGGGCCCGATGAAGTCACCATACCTGATGTTACGGGGCAATCGAGAAGCTCAGCAACATCAACGCTTCAGGCAGCCGGTTTCACCGTGCAAATCGGACAGACCGTTTCAAGCCAATCCGTAAGCGCCGGCAACGTCGTAAGCCAGAGCCCGGCAGGTGGCACCAGAGCAAGGTCCGGAAGTACGATTACCTTGACGATTAGCTCGGGTCCAAGCCAGGTACAGGTTCCAAACGTTGTTGGTATGACGCAAAGCTCAGCGACATCTTCCCTGGAAAATGCCGGATTTAGGGTAAGCGTCACGACTGACTACAGCAACAGCGTTGCACGAGGTACGGTTATCAGCCAGTCTGTAACGGGCTCTGCAAACAGTGGATCAACAATTACTATCACGGTAAGCCAAGGGCCACAATCGACAGGAACGTCAGGCTCGAATAGCAGCAGCACAGGTACGAACAGTGGCTCAGGCTCAGGAAGTTCGAGCAGTCAGCAGAACCAGAGTGGACAAAGTGGCACAGGCGGAAATAGCGGTTCAAACTCCGGTTCTAGTTCCAGCTCTGGGAGCGGGAGCTCAGGAACTTCACGATAAGCTACAAAATAGGTAGCATGTTGCAGTCTTTGAAATAGGCCAGATTAAAAGTAATCCTCCATGGAAATTTTTTGGGTTATAGGACAAAAAGTGTGTTAGAAATTGGGTTCCTGATGCAGATCAGGAA
>CAIFEG010000027.1 GCA_903789415.1 uncultured Eggerthellaceae bacterium
GCTGTGGCATCAAAGGATGAGAGGTGGTTTTGAAGCCCTCACGAACCTTGTCCATGTCGATGTTCTTGTAGGTTGCGGTTTTCTCGATTCCCGGAACAGCATCTGCAGGAATGACGCCCGCATCTGCTTCTGCCTTTGCTAATGCCACCCAGAAATCAAGCCAGCATTGAATCTCATTTTCGTCAGAAAAGACCTTCCTCATTTCTTCGGTGCCGTACATATCACGGAACATCTTAGAATCGATAACGAATGAAGCCATTTTCTTTCTCCTTTCGGCATGTGCGTGTGCACATTTGCCAAATCAGATTGAACGGAACGCTTTGGCGATTACCTTTTCTTTGGCAATTGCTTTCCCTTGGCGATTACCACAGACCAAGTACCTTCCACCAAGCGCCACCGATTACACCCCAAATAACCAGGTTGATGAGTCCGCAGACAAGACCCACGGTCCACCATTTACCTTGCGATACATATCCAGCGCCGAACAGTACAGGCGAAGGACCTCCAGCATAGTGAGTAAGCGAGTCATATAAGCTGCTGATATATCCAAGAAGAAGTGCAGCAAGCATTGCAGGAGCGCCGGCAGCAACGGCAACTGCTAAAAATGCGCCGTACATAGCCGATACGTGAGCCGTTGCACTCGCAAACAGATAGTGACTAAAGAAGTACACTAAAGCCAAGATGATAAGTGCAGGTTGCCGCGGAAGTCCTGAGATTGAACCTGCTACTCCGTTGCTTAGCCATGGAATAAAACCAAGCGTGTTCAGCTGGGTGGCCATCATAACCAGAGCCGCAAACCAGATCAGCGTATTCCAAGCGCCGGTTTCTTTCTTTACGTCGTCCCACGAAAGAACACCGGTGAACAGAAGAACCACAAGGCCAATAAACGCCGTGGTTGTCGCACTGATTCCCCAGGATGTGCCGCCGATCCACAAAATCAGGATCAGGAAGAATACCGCAATCATGATCTTTTCCTGGTTGGATACCGAGCCTAATTCATCAAGGTTTTTCTGAGCAAACTCGTGCGCAGAGGGAGTTTCCTTAATTTCCGGTGGGCAAAGTTTATAGGTAACCAGCGGAATTACGATAAGGGACACAATGCCCGGGATAAGAGCAGCGATTGCCCATCCGCCCCAAGTAATGTCGATACCGACGGTACTTTGGGCGAGCTGAACACATAAAGGGTTCGCCGCCATTGCCGTAACAAACATTGCACAGGTAATGGCGTTACATTGTGCTTCAGTTACATGCAGCCATGCGCCCATTTTGTTTGCGGTGCCATCATCAGGACGGCTTCCATATGCACGTGACAGGGACAAAATGATTGGCCACACAACGCCACCCGCACGAGCGGTGGTAGAAGGCATTGCTGGGGAGAGAACCAGGTCGGTTGCGGCCATAGAGTAGCCCAGACCCAACGTCTTCTTTCCGAAGTGTTTTACAAAGAAAAATGCAACACGTCTACCAAGACCCGTCTTGATAAAGCCTCTCGAGATAAAGAACGCCATCACGATCATCCAAATGGTTGAATTGGAAAATCCTGAAAGAGCATCTCGCAATGGAAGCGTTCCCGTTATGACAGTCATTGTAATGGCTGTGATAGCGACAGCGCCCATCGGCAACGGCTTCGCAATAAGACCAACAATCGTTGCAGCGAAGATTGCAAACAAATGCCAAGCTTGTATGTCTAACCCAGCAGGAGCAGGAATAAACCAAATGATGATGCCTACCGCAAATGTAATGATTGCAGTAAACCAGTTTAAATCCCACGAGGTTTGACCAAGCTTTTTCTTCTTCGAAGTCTTGGTTGAGGGGACATTCTTTTTATTTTGTGTCTCCTCTTTTTGTAAGTTGCTCATTTTCCCTCCTTCAAATTTCACTAAACCAAACGATGGGAATAATGTATTGAAGGTTTGAGACCATTTCGACACATCCCGGGGATGTATTTTATGAATGGGAACGTGAACAGGTAATTTATTGAAAAATACACCCTTTGAGGGTGTCATAGTTTCTCGACAATTATCTTTTAAAATTGAAGAATCAAATTAGGAGTTTTCTTGTTTGCACCACAGAAGATCCAGACAAAGTCCGAGGGGAATACATGAGCCAAGAGCAATCCAATGGATCCTTCCAGACGGCACTTACTCTTGCTGCCGCTGCACTTGCATTGGGGCTTGGTGGAATCTGGATTGGGAACGTTCAGTTTATTTCAAACGTCGATCAGAACGTCCACCCCGTATTTGTAATGCGTTTGGCATCGTTACTACTCTATGGCGTGTTTTTAGCCATTGCCATTCTGATTCACAGGAACAGGCGCTCGTCCGATCAGTCTTCGTCAGCCAATGCCGTTGCACTTGGCAAAGAAAAACGAATCATGTCAGTTTTAATGACAGTCGGCTTGGTCCTTTATCTAGGAGCTTTCGCGCTTAATGCATTCACTCCATACGCAGTAGCCGCACTGGTCTTGTCAAAATTCATTGGTGCGCCGCTGACCATTGCCACCGTCTTGCTGTTTGGGCGTCTTCCTCGAACGCGAACTTCACACTGGATCATGATGGGATCGCTCGGCGGATTTATTATTTCTGCACTCTTTATTTCTGCAACGAATCTTTTAAGTTTGGGGTCATCCGCCGTCATTTTAGTGGCGTTGGTGCTTATCGCGATATCGGTAGGATATGTGCGATTAGGCTATAGCACCTTAATCAATGCATCGGGAGACAACAGCCAAAATGATCTGAAACAATACTCAAAAAATGAACTGCCTGTTTCTCAAGCAGTTACGCCTCTTTTTGCCGTAGCACTTGTCATCGTTAGCCTGATGTTGGGATATTCCCAAGGAAGTTTTTCTTCTATTGCAACGGCCAATGGAATACCTGTTGCAATCGGTTTGGTACTTGCAGCAATCGTCCTTCGCCTCATCTTTAAGGATGTCAATACCCCATTCTTCTTCTTGACAGGGCTTGTGTGTGTCGCCGTGGCTGCTCTGTTTGGCACGATGTATGCACAATGGGCAAATACCGCCGGCGATATCGTCGCTACTCTTGCTTCCGCGATGTTTGAAAGCGTCGTGTACATTCTGAGTTCCTGGGCGGTATTTAGGTCAAATGCAAAGATTATTGCTGCTACCTTTGCACGTTTTCTTGTGGTCTTAGGACATTTCGGCGGAACCCTTTTCAGCAGTGCCGAATTCTTCTTGATTAATCAAGGCATACAGGACCAAAGCGCAAGTGCCATAACGGTTTTGGGTTTATACCTTTTACTCTTAGTCATTATTTATCGTGTTCCCCCGCTTCAGGCAATGCTATTGGGAAACACATCCGAGGCAGAAGCAAACCAGTTCATACCTACTCCAATTGTGATCACCCATGAGCTCAACACCGAAGAAGAACAAGGCACTGGCGACAACCGGGCGAAAAAAGATATTCCCGTGCAACAAGCAGAAACCGAAAAACGCCATTCACTTGAAACTATGTATCGCGAACAATGGGACACTGCATGCGCGGAAGTTGCAAAGAAATATAAGTTGACTCCTCGAGAAACGCAGGTACTGGGCTATCTTTCACGCGGTCGCAATGTGGTGTTTATTCAGAAAGAAATGATCCTTTCGAACAATACGGTAAAGATGCATGTGCGACACATCTATACCAAGCTTGGAGTTCATAGCCAACAAGATGTCATTAGCATTGTGCAAACAATTGCAGAGGAGCAATAAAAAGGAGAGCACATGAGCATGCTCCCCTTACAAAAAATCGACAATTGTTTATAACAGGCTATCTGGCTGATGCCACTTAATCGCATACCTTGCCGGGGTTTAAAATACCTTTCGGATCAAATACCTTCTTAATTCCCTGCATGAGCGTCATTTGAAGATCACCCACGGATTGACGCAGGTATTGCTTTTTCGCATGGCCTATTCCATGCTCGCCAGAAATTTGGCCGTTGAGCTGGGAACACTTTTCATAGCACGCTTTCATCACCTTGGCAGCGCGCTCTTTAAACTCGTCCAAATCCATATCATTTGCGCAACAATAAATATGGAGGTTACCATCGCCAGCATGACCAAACGAACGAATACGCAAGCCATCCCTTTCGCCTTCGTCACAAGCGAACTTTAAAAATTCAGGAATTTTATTGGTGGGGACAACGACGTCCATTTCGTCAACAAATTCAGACTCGTCCTTGATGACATCCAAAAACGAATCGCGCGCATCCCATGCAGCCTTATTCTGCGAGGGCTGATCAAGCACTAACGTGTCGTATGCGCCAAATTCATCTCCAATTTCTGCAAGCGTCTCAGCTTGGGTAAAGATATCATCTTGGTCGTTTCCGATCATCGTTACCAGAATATATGCGCCAGGTTTTTGTCCATTTACTTCTTCCGGAAACACCTTTGATCCGGTTGATTGCGCCGTTGACGCAACGATATCGCGTTCCATAAATTCAATAGACTGTGTCGGCAGATTTGCCATCCTAATCTTAGGAACCGATTCTATAGCGCTCACAATGTTGTCAAAGGGAAGGATGAAACTCAGGCTTGCTTTCGGCTTAGGAACTAACCGCAAGGTGATCTCTGTGGCAATGGCGAGCGTTCCTTCTGAACCAATAATTAACTGCATCAAATTGTAGCCAGAGCTTTGCTTTGCTACCGGACGGCCAAGCTCTACAATTTCGCCCGTTGGAAGTACCACCGTCATAGCCAAAACATAATCGCGCGTCGTTCCATACATAACCGCGCGCATGCCCCCTGCATTTGTGCTTATGTTGCCTCCGATTGAACCAGTTTTTTCTCCGGGATCTGGTGGATAGAGTAAATCACGTTCATCAGCATAATCAGCCAAATCGCACAGGCGAACACCAGGTTGCACACGTACCGTCAAATTATCTTCGTCAAACTCGAGAATATCGGTCATGCGCTCGGTGCTCAGTACCACACCACCATACAAAGGAGTTGCCCCACCAACGAGGCCTGTTCCCGCACCGCGTACCGTTACCGGCACATTATTCTGGTTACATACAACCATAATTTGGGAGACTTCTTCGGTGGTTGCCGGCATTACGACAACATCAGGCATATGTGCACCATAGATTGGCATTTCATCATGTGCGTAATCATCGTTAATGCTATCGCCGGTTAAACAATTATCGGTGCCGACAATATTGCCCAGCTCTTCTTCCATCTCTGAAGAGACGCTATTGAATGTACTCATGGCTATCCTTAATGAACCGTCTATCCTTAATGAACCCAGAATTTTTGCCGTTATATTGACTACAAAAGTAATTAATATACGTCCTATCTGGGAAGTAATTTACTACGCATACGCAAGCCCTGCTACCGTGCTCAAGGTTTTAGGGAAGAATTAAGGAGTAATCGGCTATTTGGTGCTAGAACTGCATCTTTTTAATGCGCTCTACCGCCTCTTCGGTTGCATCCGCATCACCGAATGCGGTAATGCGAATATACCCTTCACCACTTGGGCCAAATCCGGCACCCGGCGTGGTAATGATGTTCGCTTGGCGCAACAGAAGATCAAAGAAATCCCACGATCCCATGCCGTTTGGTGTCTTGCACCAAATGTATGGGCTGCTGACCGCACCGTACACATCAAACCCAACGCTTTCAAGGCCTTCTTTGATTACGCGTGCGTTGTGGCGGTAATAATCAAGCGTCTCTTCGATCTGTTTATTGCCCTCAGGCGTATACACCGCTTCCGCACCGCGTTCAATGATGTAGCTTGCACCGTTGAACTTTGTGGTCTGGCGACGCAGCCACATGGCATTGAGGCTTTGACCATCGCGCACGAGATCCTTCGGAATGACCGTGTAGCCGCAGCGCGCACCGGTAAACCCTGCCTTCTTAGAGAAGGAGCGGAATTCGATGGCACATGTTTTTGCCCCAGGAATTTCGAAAATCGAATGTGGCTGATCAGGATCTTGGATAAAGCATTCATATGCAGCATCGAACATAATGATGGCGTCATGCTCGTTTGCATAGTTGACCCACTTAGTCAGCTGTTCACGATCGAGCGTGGTTCCCGTTGGGTTGTTCGGCGAGCAAAGATAGATGACATCAACGGGCTCGGTTGGAAGATCGGGATTGAAGTTATTTTCCGCGGTGGTGGGCATGTAGTAAATGTTTGACCAGCGCTGCGTCTTCGGATCATATTCGCCCGCACGACCAGCCATAACGTTCGTGTCAACATAGACCGGGTAGACCGGGTCACACACGGCCACCTTGTTATCGACAGACAAGATATCGCCGATGTTTCCCGTGTCGCTCTTTGCGCCATCAGAGACGAATACCTCGTCGATATCGAGGTCGACACCGCGAGCCTTGTAGTCATGATCAACGATAGCCTGGCGCAAGAAGTCATACCCCTGTTCAGGACCATATCCGTGAAATGTTTCGACCTTCGACATATCATCGACGGCCTTGTGCATTGCCTCGATAACCGCAGGTGCGAGGGGACGTGTCACATCGCCAATGCCCATCTTGATGAGCTTTGCGTCAGGATGTTCCGCCGCATACGCTGCGGTCTTTTTTGCAATGTCAGCAAAAAGATAGCTACCAGGTAATTTTTTGAAGTACTCATTTACTTTGGCCACGGATATGTTCCTTCCAGCTGTGGGGCTTTGAGAAGCTTGCCTTCCAAGCCCCTGTTATGTACAACGATGTGCGACAGCATTTACATGTTCAGGTTCATTGTATCTATTTATTCCGCAAGCGGCTCGATATTGATCGCGCACTCCTTATATTCCGGACAAGCGGAAATCGTATCAAGCGAAGAAATAGTAAGCCAGTTGCAGTTGCCATCCTTAAAGTGGAAGGGCATCCACGTCTGACCTGGCTTTGTCTTCGGAGAAACATGCGCAATGCTATGAATCGACCCACGGCGGCTGTACACCCGCACCCGTTGCCCATCGGCAATCCCCAAACGTTTTGCATCCTCGTCGTTAATCTCAATAAATGATTGATGCGCAATCTGAGTGAGGCCTTCGGTATATTCGGTCGTGCTTCCATTGTTGTACTGGTACAGAATACGACCAGTGGTCAGCACGAATGGATATTCATCATCGGGAAGTTCCGTTGAAGGTTCATATTCTGCATCAGAGAATTTCCCGCGACCACGCACGAATTTTCCCACATGCAAGATCGGGGTTCCGTCGCTGTCCTTTGAGGGACATGGCCACTGAATACCCTTGCCCAAAAACTTCGGTTCATCCAAGCGTGCATGGCTGATGCCCGCAAAGCTTGGCGTCACCGATGCGATTTCGTCCATGATTTGCGCAGGAGTAAGATCTGGCTGGTCATAGCCCATCCGACGCATGATCTGCGTGAAGATCCAGGTATCAGGACGCGCGTCGCCCGGAGATTTCACCGCGCGACGCACACGCTGTACGCGACGCTCGGTGTTTGAGAACGTACCTTCCTTCTCCGCATAACTAATGCCTGGCAGCACCACATCTGCACACTGCGCCGTTTCGGTCATAAAGAGCTCGTCGACAACGAGGAAATCCAGCGCCTCGATTCCACGCTTCACGTCGGCAAGATCGGGGTCGGTGTGCATCTGGTCTTCCCCGAAGATAAACAGTCCGTGAATCTTCCCTTCTTGCGCCGCGGTGAACACTTTGGTCGCGGGAATTCCGATATTGTGCGGGAGCTTCGTGCCCCACGCCTTCTCAAATTTTTCGACCACACCGGGCGTGTTGATCATCTGATAGCCAGGGAATTTGTCGGGATTTGCGCCCATGTCGCACGCACCCTGGACATTGTTTTGTCCACGCAGCGGGTTGACCCCACATCCGGGGCGCCCCAATTTGCCGGTGAGCAGCGCCATATTCGACATCGACATCACGCCATAGGTGCCCGTGTGATGTTCGGTTACGCCTAAGCAATAGATGATCGGCGCCTGCTTAGCGGTCGCATACATATGAGCTGCGGCAACAAGATCATCTGCGCGAATGCCACAAATCTTTGCAACACGTTCAGGCGTATACGACGCAACCATCTTTTTCAGCGCTTCAAAGCCTTCGGTGCGTTTCTCGATGAAATCGGTATCTGCGAGTCCATCACGAATAATGATGTGACACATACCGTTTGAAAACGCCACATTAGTGCCGGGGTTGATCTTCAGATGGATGTCAGCTTCCTTGGTGAGACCGATATCGCGCGGATCGACCACGATCAGATGCGTGCCGCGCTCCACTGCCGCACGGATTTGCATGCCAATAACAGGGTGCGCCTCTTCCGGATTGCTTCCCACCAGCATGATGCAGTCAACATCTTTGCTTGTGATATCGGGAATCGAGTTCGTCATTGCACCTGATCCAAGCGTACGCGCCAAGCCCGAAACACTTGGCGAATGACACACACGCGCACAGTTATCCACGTTGTTGGTGCCGAACGCGCAGCGCGCCAACTTCTGCATCATATAGATGTCTTCGTTGGTCGAGCGGCTGCTTGCAAATGCCGCAAGCGAATCGGGCCCATAGTTCTTTTTGATCTCGCTGAATTTGTTTGCCACTAAGTCGAGCGCATCATCCCAGCTTGCAGGCTCAAATTCGCCCGTTTCGTGATTCTTAATCAGCGGTTTGGTCAAGCGCTCGGGCGATTGCACGAAGTCGAACGAGCCACTGCGTCCCTTGACGCACAGGCGTCCCCCATTGACCGCCGCATTTTTCAGCGGCTCCACGTCGACGATACGACCCGCCTTGTTTACCTTGAAGTAGAATTGGCAGCCCGTGCCACAGTGAGGACACGTAGTCAGCGTCATGTGATCAATATCCCAGCTGCGATATTCGTCGCGACGCTTTTCGGTGATCGCGCCCGTGGGGCAAGCTTCGGCACAGCATCCGCAGCTCTCGCACGTGGTGGAATCCCAATTTGGACCGAACGGTGCCTCGACCGTGCGACGGCGACCCTTCCCTTCGGTATCTAAGATATGGTTGTGCGACATTTCGTTGCATGCACCCACACACCGCTGGCAATAGATGCAGAGATTGGGGTTGTAGCGCAAAAAAGGATTGTCATCGAGTACCGGTTTGTGCTTGGGCTCGTTGGGAGCAAAGGGCTTTGTTACGCCACATTCGCGACATACATCCTGCAACTCGCACCAGCCATTTTTCGCACAACTAAAGCAATAATTTGTGCTGTTGAGCCCATGGTGCATGAGGATAAGCCCCAGCGCTTTCTTGCGGAAATCCTGCACACGCTTGGTTTGCGTATGGACGACCATCCCCGAGGCTACTTTCGTGCGGCACGCGGGAAGCAGTTCGTCATAGCCTTCAACTTCAACCGAGCACACACGACACATTCCGATACTATTCGCACCGCGCAAAAAGCACAGACTCGGAATCCTGATGCCTGCCTTACCTGCGGCACCCAAAATAGTCATACGCGGAAATGCGTGAACTTCCTGGTCATCGATCGTAAGCGTCACCGATTTGGATCCGCGGCGGCCGCGACCACGCTGAGGCCGCTGATCATTTTCGCGCTGTGCACCCTCGCCGCTGGCGTCATGACCGTTAGCGCGTTGGCCACTTTCATTCTGACCACGCTGCATCGTAGAGGCATGCGAGCCGCTGTCTGCAGCATGCATACGCATTTTTGCTTCTGAATCAGACATATTGTCTCCTGCCTCCTACTGCCGCACCGGGTCCGTAAAAATCGCAACGAAGACAGCGCTTGCATTCCTGCATAACCTCTTCTTCGCTCATGCCGCCCTCTATGCAGTCCCAATCGCGTGCTCTGACATGCGAAAGTCGCTGCGGAACTTCCACGCGACCACAGGGGGTGCGCCAATTGGGAGTAGCCGGAGGGGTAGAAACATCCAGGCGAAGTTTGTGATGGTAGCCCAAAAATTCATCGATGTTTCGTGCCGCAACTTTGCCTGCGCCAACTGCCTTGATAACCGTCAAAGGTCCCGACTGGCAATCGCCCCCAACAAAAACGTTGGTGAGTTTTGAAGACGCATCCACAAGCGCACGCAAATGATCATCGGTCTGCAGACGACCGCGTGCGCTTTGCATGCCGCGCTGAACAAATGAACCGAAATCGGCACCTTGGCCCACCGCAATCAGCACAACATCAGCAGGAATACGATTAAGCGGCGCTTTGGCATCGACCGGAGACGGACGCCCACGGCTTACCGTTCCGATTCTCTGTGGACGCGTGTACAGGGCGGCAACCTTACCTTCGTCATCGACCTCAATGTGGTCGGGCGCTTGAAGTTCAACCATTTCGACGCCCTCGGTAATCGCCGCATACACCTCGCTGGGAAGTGCAGACATATCTTCGACACGACGACGATACGCAACACTCACACTTTTTGCGCCCAAGCGAACTGCCGTACGGCAACAATCCATGGCGACATTTCCACCGCCGATCACGACGACATCTTGGCCAGAAAAATCGGGCGCATCGTTGTCACCCATGCGATGAAGCAGTTCAACCGCGGAAAATACCCCCTCGGCATCGTTTCCGGGAATATTGAGCGGCCGCGCAAGCTGCGCACCGATGGCGATGTAGACCGCATCGTAATCCTTTGAGAGCTGCACGAGCTTCTCGCCGTCAACGGTCACGCCCGTATGGACATGCATATCACCAGCTGAGGTGACTGCTTCGATATCTTCGTCGAGCTTTTCGCGCGGAAAACGAAACGCCGGGATACCATAGCGCATCATGCCGCCCAACTTATGGTGCGTCTCAAACACATCAACGGTATGTCCCATAAGCGCAGAAAAATATGCACAGGTAAGGCCCGAGGGTCCCGCGCCAATCACGGCAACTTTGCGTCCCGACGCGGCACATGCCGCAGGAACGGGAACGGTATTTGCGGGCGAATGATCGCAAGCGTACTTTTTGATACCACGAATGTTGAGCGGCGCATCGATTAACGTGCGGCGACAGCGCGCTTCGCAGGGATGCTCACACACATACGCACATGCGGTAGGAAATGGGTTGTCCTTGCGCACCATGGCAACCGCACCGGCGGTATCTCCTTTTGCGACAAGCCCGATATACGCAGGAACATTCACATGCGCGGGGCACATAGATTCGCACGGGACACCTTCTTGAATATCGCTTGCACAGCGGTGATTGGTGATATGGCTTTCATATTCCTTAGAGAATTGATCAAGGCCATCAAGTACCGCCTGTCCCGCTTCGTATCCAATCGCGCAATCTGATCCTTCGCGCACAAATTCAGCCAGATCGCGCAAGCTATCGAGATCATCGTCTGTTGCATGACAATCGACAATCTTGGACATCAATTGGATGAGCTGCGGAATGCCATCGCGGCAGGGAACGCATTTGAAGCACGTTTGCGCCGCCGCCGTCTGCAGCATGGCAAGTTGTTGGGTAAGTGGGCACGACTCTGGAGGAGTCGCAGTGACCCGTCTGTTAAAGCGCTTCGATACCTGCGCAATCGCATCATCAGCACTGGAAGCAGGTCCAATCGTCAGTTCGCTCAAATTGAGCTCCTTCCTTATCGGACAAAATGAAAATGCCGACCGAAAAGTTGCTATAAGTGCAAGTTATATTGCAGCTTGTTTCGGCATTTTGAAGCTAAAAAGCAATTGGTATATATGGTATCTAACAAATAGCTAACCGACCACGTAAATAGTAAAAAATGTATGAGCGGCACATTACTATTCTTTGTGAAGAATAAAGCGATTACGCGTCGGGCAAAGCTTGTTTCAGCTCGAAATGATTCCGCGAAAATGAGATCACGCCTTCACTCTTCAGTTTTCCCAACGTGGTAGAAAGCGCACTTCGATCTACGGCGAGATAATCGGCAAGCTCCTGGCGGTTCATGGGAATTTCGAATTTCGGACTTCCCTGTTCCATGGCTACCGAAGACAAATATGCCATGACTTTTTTCCGGGTACTTCTCTGTACCACATAGGACATCTTGCGCGAAAGGTTTAAGTTTTTGTGCGCGATCTCATTTATTAAATTTTCTGAAAGGCGCTGATGGAACGGGCATACCGAAGAACAAGTTTGCGAGACTCTTTGCACGTTCAAAAACGCAACACAGGTATCGTCGGCGGCAAACACGTTGACATCAAGCGGCACATCACGCATGCAGGCGTAGTTTTCTGCAAACACATTCCCCGGCCCCATAACGCTCATGAGATTCTCGTCGCCCCAATACCCATCACGTACAATATGGACGCTCCCGGAAACCACCACTCCCAGATCACGCACGGTATCGCCGCTGCGCAAGATGGTCTCCCCGCGCTCAAACGTGCGCACACGCACATTCAGACAGCCCGACATCGCGCTAATTTCTTCGGCTGAAACGCCACGGAAAAGCGCCGTCTTTTTAAGCGCCTGGACTACCTTGGCATCTAAATGAATTGGTTTCGCAGCACTTTTAAACATTTTCGGATCCACTGCCCTTCTGGCGAATCGTCATCACGCGTTTGGGAAACTCGCGTTTCAAAAGAGGATTGCACCCCACATCACACGTTTCAGTGGGGTCGCGCCCCAAATCACGCGTTTAAAAATCGCGCCTTTCAAAAAATAATTTCACTTTTTCAATTATTTTCGATTTTCGTTGTTTTTACAACATATTTGTTTGAAATAAAACACTACGGTATAGGCACAGAAGGGAAAGGAGACCTCATGGATAGCAACATGTTTTGTTACCAATGCGAACAAACCGTAGGCGGAACAGGATGCACTCGTCAAGGCGTGTGCGGAAAAACGTTTGAAGTATCAAATTTGCAGGACGAGCTCACCGGAGCGCTCGTAAGCCTGGCACACAACGCAGAGTACAACGATGCAAATTGCGCGCTTATGGAGCGTGGGCTTTTTGCAACCATTACAAATGTAGACTTTTCTGCTGATTCGATTCGCGAACTCATCCAGCAGGTTCATGGTGCAAATCCAAAAGGTGCAGACGCTGATTTTGACACCGCAAAACTTTGGACCGATAACGACGCCGATGTGCGTTCATTAAAGTCGCTCATCTTGTTTGGCGTTCGCGGCATGGCAGCATATGCATATCATGCACGTGCTCTGGGCTACACCGATGAGGGCGTTGACAAATTCTTCTTCACCTCGATGCAAACGCTCGATGAGCCGGGCACCGTGGACAGCTTGCTTCCTGTTGTTTTGGAAGTTGGAAAACACAACCTCACCTGCATGGGACTTTTGGATAAGGCAAACACCGAGACCTATGGCGATCCTGAGCCAACCGAGGTATCGATGAATATTGAGCCCGGACCCTTCATCATTGTTACCGGTCATGACCTGCACGATCTTGACCTGCTCCTGCAGCAAACCGATGGTACCGGTGTCAACGTGTACACACACGGAGAGATGCTCCCAACCCTTGCATACCCACGCATGAAGGCGCATCCCCAGCTCAAGGGCAACTTCGGCAGCGCTTGGCAGAACCAGCAGAAGGAGTTCGACGGCGTTCCTGCTCCAATTCTGTTTACGACAAACTGCTTGATGCCTCCAAAACCAAGCTATGCGGATCGCGTCTACACCAGCGACATGGTTCATTTTGATGGCACCCATCACATCGGTGAGGACAAAGATTTCAGCGAGCTCATCGCGCATGCAAAGAAGCTTGGCGGCTATAGCGAGCCTCATCAGACATATGGCGAGAATGGCGGCACACATGTGGTCACCGGCTATGCACGCAACACCATTCTTTCTGCAGCACCGGCAATCGTGGATGCAGTGAAAGCCGGGAAAATCAGCCACTTCTTCCTGATCGGTGGCTGCGATGGACGTCACGGCGATCGCGATTATTACACCCAGCTTGCAAAGGATACGCCAAAGGATTCGGTCATCCTGACACTTGGCTGCGGGAAATACCGCTTCAACGATTTGGACTTAGGAACGGTTGCTGGTCTTCCACGCGTACTTGACATGGGACAATGCAACGATGCCTACGGCGCAATTCAGGTAGCGCTCGCGCTTGCCAATGCATTTGATTGCGACGTGAACGAACTGCCGCTGACTATCGTGCTTTCGTGGTTTGAGCAGAAGGCCGTAAGTGTGCTCTTAACGCTGTTATCGCTGGGCATCAAGAACATCAAGCTTGGTCCTACGCTGCCTGCGTTTGTGAGCAAAAATGTGCTTGATGTGCTCGTACAGCAATATCAGCTGGGACCTACAAGCACACCTGAAAAGGATCTTTCTGAGGCCCTTTCCTAAGACATCGATCTGAGAAAGCTTTGACCAGAAGGCTCTGATCTAAAAGCGATCTGAAAGATTTAACGGATTTCTCCCTAAACTGCGTGGTTCTCCTCCCTTGGCCACGCAGTTTTTCTATGTATAGGCAATTTGTATGTATACGGTCTATTTGTGTATATGGCGACCTATTTGTGCCCCATTAATGACTCAGGAGGAATAAACCAATTGCTGAAAAGGCTATTGCAAGAACTACCGTGAGAATAATTGCGCCGATATTATTTCTCATTTCCCCTCCTGGGCATTCAATTTAGAAGAAAGCGTGCGAGTTCTGCAGCTTGCCTCTCTTTTTTACTACAATGATAAGGTAACTGTTATGGCAATGAGAGTTGCCATTGCGAATAATTCCGTTAGGAGCGTTATGGAATCGCAAAACCACGAAGATAGACTACCTGATCAGCAGTACTTTGAAAACATGATCACGAGCATTCCCGACTACCCGAAAAAGGGCGTCGTTTTCAAGGACATCACCACGCTTTTGCAGGATCCTGAAGGATTTGCCCGTAGTATCGATGAAATCGCAGATCACTTCCTTGATATGGGAATTACAAAAGTTGTCGGTGCGGAAGCACGCGGTTTCATGACGGCAGCTCCTGTTGCGTATCGCCTGGGTGCAGGATTTGTTCCTGCTCGTAAGCCGGGGAAACTCCCTCGCGAAACGTATCACCAGGAATATGACTTGGAATATGGTTCGGACAGCCTTGAGATTCACAAAGATGCGCTCAATGAGAACGACCGCGTTTTATTGGTCGATGACCTGATTGCAACGGGTGGCACGGCGATTGCCCAGCTCAAGCTCCTGCAGAATTTCGATTGCGAAGTCGTGGGCATGGGCTTTTTGATGGAGCTTGATTTCTTAAACCCGCGCGATCATGTGCGCAAGTACACCGACGCCGACGTGTTCTCACTTATTCACGTGAAATAAGTTCGAAAATTCCTCTGTCCGAATCGCTCGAGCAGAGGAATTTTTATATGCGCATTTTTATATACGCTTGTATATGCGGGCTTTTATACACACATCTCTTTAATGCGGATAGAGATCTACGCGAACCGATCTATGCGAGCCTATGCGGACGCCTCTTCAACAGTGAGAATCGCAAACGAGAAACGACCTTTAGAAGCGATGCGGAACTGATCTCCTGCATTCATAATGAAGTTACGACCACCTTTGATCTCGTAATCACTTCCGTCATACGTAACGGCCCCCTTGCCCGATAGCGCGTAGAGCAACGTTTTCCCCGCGGCTGCACGTTCATCAGTTTGCTGATGACGATCGAGACTTTCAACGCCAAAACGTACCTGGTCGTTTACGAGCAAATCTTTTTCTGCACCAGATTTGCCCACCATACTTGCGAGCGTAACGGGCTTTAAAGACTTCAGCTCTTCGGCAATCTCTGCACCTGGCTCCACTTCGATAAGCGTATACACACACCCGCACGAGGTGGAAAAATCAATGCTTTGGCCAGCAGGAATATAGAATGCATTGCCTGCACCAAGGTTGATGCCACGCTCGCTGATGATTTCAATCATCCCGTGCTTGCCCGCGCCCTTCAGACACAAAATACCGCTCACAACGATGAGCAATTGATCCTTATCGGATGTCTGAAAGCCTGACTCTTGCGTGCGCCCTTGGGAGAAATTTCGGATATGCACATGTTCATCTTGGAAAAATTCGTCTGCGGTGGTTCGCGGTGCAATAGGCGTGAGATCTGTCCCCAGCGAAAAAACTTTACCCGCTTCTTCGGTCATAGAGCTCTCCTCTAACTTTTTCTGACATAAAGAATGCGCGCAGCGTTTAATCAACGTTACGCGCATCATCAAACACTTAACCACCTGCTTAGTGTATCGAAAAGATAAAAAATCGTATAGTCAAATTCGATATACCCAGGTTGTGTTCAGAAACTCCAAGGTTTACTCATTAATCCTGCATGAAGGTCCTGCCAGAATGCCACGCCTCACCAGCGATAGGTCCCACACTGCGATAGGCACGCTTCTGAGGATCAAAAATAATCGGATGGAGCTTGTCGAAATCCACATTACCTTTTTCGTCCAGCACACTCTCATCGGCAACCGTGTTCACCACTTTGCCGACAATGCGCGTCTCGCCGTCCATGTCGTCAAAATGGACCACTTTGCATTCCATGGTTACGGGCAATTCTTTGATAATCGGCGCATTGACATTTTTTGCATGCTCAAACGTGAGTCCCGAAGCCTTAGCCTTATTCACCTTACGACCTGTTGCAATGCCGAAATAATCTGCTTCAGCCAGATGAGACGCATCCGCAGGAGCAATCGTGAACGCCTGCGTTTCCTTAATGTTGTCGGTGGTTTGATGGCTGCCGATATTGATTGCAATTTCATCGCCGGCGCATTGCATGCCCCATGCAGCATTCATCGCATCAGGTGTGCCATCCTTGTCATAGGTTGCAATTACGAAAACCGATTCCGGAATAACACCTGCATGAACCCCAAGATCCTTCTTCATGTGCATATACTCCTTTACCGCAGTTGAATCCAATTCTTCATCTAGCATACCTGTCTCAAAGTTAGTCTTTCCTAATAAAAGACACGAGTGGATGAAATGTTACTGCACAGTTCCTTGGAGGTATTCTGTCAAGGTTGCGCGGGCGCCTGCCACCATAATTAGACAGGGAGATTCATTGCGCAGAACAGTTCATAACGCAGAAAGACCCATTACGCGGAAAGATCCGCATTCGCTTGCTCCAGCAATTTGATGATGGGCAAATGCTGCGGGCACGCACGCTCGCACGATGCGCAGTGAATGCATTCATCTGCCACCGGCCCTGCCTGGCGGAGTTTCTCATACGCTTGCTTTGCTGCGGCCGTATTCCCGCGCTCAAGCTTGATATTTTCCGCACTGAAAATATCCGGGATAGGAATCCCTTTCGGACATTGTCCCGTGCAATATTTGCACCCCGTGCATGCAATTCCCGCGGAATGGCCCAAAATCTCTTGAACGCGAGCAATTGCCTTAATCTCTTCGCTGTTCAGAGGCTTAAAGTCCTTCATAAATGAAAGGTTTTCTGCCATCTGCTCTACACTTGACATACCGGAAAGAACCGTAAGCACCCCATCAAGAGAGGCAGCAAAGCGCAGCCCCCACGATGCAATGGGAGCATCGGAGTCAACCGATTGAAATTCCTTTTTCGCTGCTTCTGGAATGTTGATGAGCTTCCCACCCTTAAGTGGTTCCATGACGATGATCTTTTTGCCATGTTTGCGCGCGACTTCATAGTTTGCACGAGACGAAACACTCGGATCGTTCCAGTCACGATAATTCAGCTGGAGCTGCACAAACTCCACATCGGGGTGTTCCGTTAAGATCTGGTCAAGCAACTCAGGGCCTGCATGGAACGAAAAACCGTAATGGCGAATGACGCCTTCTTCTTTAAGCTTGGCGACGTAATCCCAAAGCCCATATTTTTCGTACTTCTGGTAATTGTTATTCATGATGCCATGCAGCAAATAGAAATCGAAGTACTGCGCGCCGGTGCGCTTCAAGCTGGTATATATTTCTTGCTTTGCACCTTTTTCGTTTCTTACCAGCATAAACGCATTGAGCTTTGTGGCCAAGTAATATGAGTCGCGCGGATATCTATCTACCAGCGCTTTCTTGGCGGCAGGCTCAGAACCGGGATAGACATACGCGGTATCAAAATAGTTGAAACCCGCATCCAAAAACATATCGACCATCTTCGATGTCTGTTCTATGTCGATGCGCGTTTTGAGCCCCGTACGCGGAAGACGCATCAAGCCAAATCCTAATTTGCCGATGTCAGTCGGAAGCCCGTCATTGGCTGCTGCCTGCGTTTGCTCAAGGTTCTTTTGATTTGCATTGTTCTCAGTCATGATTTCGAGCCTCTCTCTTCGAAGAATCTGACACAAGTAATTCGCGACGTGCGCAGTCGTAGGCATAGGATCCCACTTCTACCTGGTGATCCTGCACCACCACACGCCGTCCAAGCAGGGTGAGAAAGTCGTGTGCAAGCGTACTTTCCGAATGGTCTGTGCGAAACACCACCCCCACATTCATAACTTCGCTTTCCTCAAGCGGGATCGAAACGATATCGTCGCCGCCCATATACACCCCTGTGGCCAGCGTATACGCATGGTGATTATGCAGAAGGTAGAGTAGCGTTTCGTTATCGCTTACCCAAACATTTTTGTTATGGACAGCAGAAGCAAGGGGTTCTTCGGCAAAATACGTTGAGCCCTCCAAGCCTTGTTCGTGTTCGATACGATAGAAAGGTTCGAGGTCAGGAAGCGTAACCGATGACTTCTGCGCAAGTGGGTGCTGGGCGTCCACATACACCATGGGCTGCGAGATAAACAGAGAGCGGAAATTAAGCTCTGCCTGATCAAGTGCGTGCAAGATCACTCGATCATTGTAGTTGCTGATATACATAAAGCCCAGTTCGCTGCGGCCTTCGGAAACATCGCGAATGATCTGATTCGTATATGTTTCATGCAGAGAAAACTGGCTCTTCGGTTCCGTCTGATATGCCTTGATGAAATCGCCGAAGGCCTGCACAACCATTGAATAATGCTGGGACGACACCGCAAAGCGCGTGGGCTTTCGACCATGCTTGGCACCTTTTAAGTAATGGTTCTCCATCAGATCAGCCTGTTCAACCACACGACGCGCGTAATCGACAAGCTCGACCCCCGCGTTGGTAAGCGACGTTCCATGGCTTGTGCGGTTAAATATCTTGGTTCCCGTTTCTTGTTCGAGATCTTTGATCGCAACCGAAAGCGAAGATTGAGAGACGAAGAGCTTTTGCGCTGCTTCGCGAAACGATTTTGCTTCGGCAGCAGCAATTACATATCGAAGTTGTTGAAGCTGCATATGTCCTCCCCATGTATGATTAGTAATAATCATACGACCACATTGGTTCCAAATAACGAGAAATAAGGTTTGATATGGGATTTTTACATTCATCGGATTCAAACAATACGAAAAATACCATCAATGAGTACGCCAAAATAGAAAAGCAAACTCCAAATGCGCAACTTTTTGACGTTCGTACGCCGAATGAGTTTGCTCAGGGGCACCTTCCCGGAGCAAAGAATGTTCCGCTTGATCAAATTTCAACATTGCCGGACATGGTTCCCGACAAGGCAACGCCGCTGTTTTTGTATTGCCGCAGTGGTCGCCGCAGCGGAATGGCATGTAAATATATGCAGCAGCAGGGATATACCAACGTAACGAACATGGGTGGCATCCTTGACTGGAAAGGCGACGTAGAGAAATAGCACGAATGGGCTCACGCTTGCACTCGCGCCGCTACGCTTGCAGCGCTTTGGCCGCTACGCTTGCAGCACCTTGCACACGCCGGCGCCGCCCAAAAAGTTCAGTGAGCGCCAGATATTATTACCCTCGTGTGATATCGAAATAAGCGAATGCAGGCACATATTTTCGTCATAAAGTCAGGGTTTTGGCGGGGCTTTCGCCTTTATTTCCTCCTGATTTTCGCCAATTAATGAGCTATAACCTTAGACTTTTTCAGGTGTGAACTGGTAATCTATGTTGCGTTCTGTTTTACAGAATACCAGCAACCAAAATTTCGTGGAATCAATATCATTTTCAACGCTCAATATCTGCGCTAGATTGTTCTGCATGAAAACGAACACGACATATCAATTCTGCTTCTTCATGCAACGCATGATCAAGCCCGAGCTTACTCGATAGAAGCACTCGGCACCCCGCATCATTGGCGAGGGTCGCTTGTTGCAAACCTATGCAACATGTTTTGCTTCCAAGCTCGGGCAAACTTCCGCATCATTCATTTCACTACTTGTATGCATTCGATTTTGCATATGCGAAAGGACTTATCATGCCATTCCAGTTGAACCCAGATTTTGCTAAAGAGCCAGCCAAGCATTTTGACACCTTGCAGGTACATGCAGGCTACGCACCCGATCCTGTCACCGGATCCTGCTCACTTCCTATCTATCAATCCGCTGCATTTGAATTCAAGGATGCAGAAGATGGCGCAGAAAAGTTTGGCCTCAGAAGACCAGGAAACGTCTACGGTCGTCTGACCAACACCACAACCGACGACTTGGCTGCACGCATCGCCGCACTTGAAGGTGGCACGGGAGCCGTTGCCGTAGCTTCAGGACATGCCGCTGAGTTCTTGACGTTTTTAAACCTCGTTGAGGCGGGCGACGAAATCGTCGCAAGCAATTCGCTGTACGGCGGAACATGGAACATCTTCTTACACACCCTGGCAAACTTGGGCGTAAAGACCACGTTCGTCGAGAATAACGACATCGATGCATTTGAAAAGGCAACAACCGACAAAACAAAGTTCTGGTACGTCGAGACCATCGGCAACCCGCGAGTTGACGTCGCAGATGTACCGGCATTGGTCGAAGCAGCAAATAAAGTTCCGGTTCCTGTTGTCGTTGACAACACCTTTGCAACCCCGTATCTGTATCGTCCCGCAGAAGATGGTGCGGCTGTCGTAATTGAGTCGCTTACCAAATGGATCGGCGGACACGGAACAACACTCGGCGGTGCCGTCATCGATACGGGTAATTTCGATTGGAACCAGGTACCAGGCAAATGGCCACAGTTGACCGAGCCTGACCCAAGCTATCACGGCCTGGTATACACCGAAGCAGCTCCTGATGCTCCATTTGCAACCCGTGTGCAGACCTTGCTTCTCCGCGATGTGGGACCAACGCTCTCTCCTCTTGCGGCACAGCAAATTGGTATCGGCGTGGAAACGTTGTCGCTGCGCGTCGAGCGCATTTCTGAAAATGCCTTGGCCGTTGCCCAGTGGCTTAAGAGCAATCCAAAAGTTGCATGGGTTCGTTATCCTGGACTTGAGGATGACCCAACGCACGATATCGCCGCACGTCTGTTTAATGGCGGCTATGGCGGAGTCGTCGTCTTCGGCGTAAAAGGCGGACGTCAAGCAGGCCTGAATGTAGTCAACAACGTAAAGCTGTTCACCCACTTGGCAAACGTGGGCGATGCGAAGTCACTGATCATCCATCCTGCGTCAACAACGCACAGCCAGCTTTCACCGGAACAGCTCAAAGAGGCAAATCTTTCCGAAGACCTCATTCGTCTGTCTATTGGCATTGAGAATATTACCGACATCATTGACGACTTGGATCAGGCGCTTGCAAAGGCGTAATAACGTTTCAACAAGGACGTTAACGTTCCAATCATCAACAAAATAATCTGATTGCGTACATCACGTTCCCCTTGACGTGGTGTACGCTGTTTTGCGTTAAGAACACGTTTGCGCCAAGACACATTTGTGTCGAGGGCACAAAGCGAACAAATACGTATGCGCGTGACAACTGCGCATACCAATTTGGAGGTATATACAATGCCCATTAATATTGCCGATGGTTTACCGGCCAAACCGATACTCCACCGCGAACGCATTTTCGCACTTGAAGAAGAGGTCGCAAATCGCCAGGATATTCGCCCACTTGAAGTGGTCATTTTAAATTTAATGCCGAAAAAAATCGAAACCGAAACGCAGATCCTGCGCCTGATTTCGAAGTCACCACTGCAGGTCGACTGCGACTTCATGCGCGTATCTACCCACGAGTCAACCCATACGTCGAAAGATCATCTGATAAAGTTCTACGACACATTTGATGTGTATAAGGACAAAAACTACGACGGCATGATTGTTACTGGAGCACCGGTAGAGACGATGCCATTTGAGCAGGTGGATTATTGGGATGAGCTCTGCACCATCATGGACTGGGCCGATACCCACGTGCTTTCTACGATGTATTTGTGTTGGAGCGCCATGGCAGGACTCTATTACTTTCATGACATCCCGATGGTCCCCGTTGAGCCAAAACTCTTCGGTGTGTTTGAAGAACATCTCTGTGACGAATACAACTTTTTAACCAATGGGTTTGATG
>CAIFEG010000028.1 GCA_903789415.1 uncultured Eggerthellaceae bacterium
CTTCAAGGATGTCGGCATACGATATCACTACTGCAGATGGTGCAAACAATATGACCCTTACCGACACACTCTCTTCCTATGACAGATATGGAAAAGATGGCGGTGCAGACACATCCGATGATGATTTGTACTACAACAAGGATTCCGTCACGTTAACCTACGAAGAAGAAGGAGAGCAGAAAACTCTCACAGAGGACTCCGACTATACAATTGACTGGACAAATAGAGCGGGGGACACAAACCCCGACCATGCAACTCAGATGACTATTAAATTTATTGGAACATCTCATACATTACAGGCCATGAGTGGCATGATTACCACTACCTATACCACGACGAGTAGTTCAAAATATGCAGGCTACTATGGAAATCATGTAGTGCAACAATATTTTGATATCAGTCGAACTGCAAATGCAGGATTTAACTATCATCCTGACAATATACCAGTTGAAATGGTGAAAAACTATTCAGGGACAACGTATAACCCAACCAATGGTGAGGGATCAATCAATTTCAACTTATACGTCAACAATAAGCCGTCTGATTCAGGATCGGATCCAACGAACCGTCCTGCATTTGATCTTAATGGTGAGGATGTAATCGTTGTTGATACATTACCTCCAGGTATGACGTTCAACAGAACGATAGGAATTACGGCGTACAACAGGAGTGGTGCCCAAGAAACTGTTAATAGCAATAGTTATACTGTTACGACGCAGGAACCAAATTCCGATGGTGGAACCACAGTGACTTGGACTATTCATCCGAAACAGGTTCAAGCTTTGTTTGGTCAAAGCGATCTCTATAATGATTTTGCCTTCTACATTCAATATGGCACGACTGTTTCGCCTGATGCTAATAATGCAAGCTCTGAAAACTCATATAAGAATACTGCTGAGGCGTACACCGTCAATGCAGAGGAAGAACACACTCACTATCTTGGAAGCGATAGTGCTGAAATAACTGTAACGAACCATCGTGTGTTCAAACAAAGCGGTGGAGATGCGCTTGGAAACGAACTGCGCTATACCATTGAAGCTAATCAAGGACATTTAAAGCTTAATAAGGGGACTCCCCTGAATATCGTGGATACTTTGGATTCCCGCATGACGCTCGAACCTGAGACTCTCGAAGTAACTAATATCAATGATCCGAAAAATCCTGTCTTGCTTACTTCGGAGGATTATGGTTTTACCACTGAAACTATCAAAGATAGCGATGGTAATGACGCTACGAAAATGACTATCAGTATTCCGGACGAAATGCATGTACAAATTACGTATAAAGTACGTCTGACTGGGAATAATGGTTCAACCTTGAACAATGTACACAATAATGTGATTATCCAAGGGGTTGATGATTCGGGTGCCACGACCACTGATCCATCTTTTACTATCAGACCTTTAAGTGCTTCTGCAAATGGTGCTTCTGGAACGTTTGAGATAAGAAAAAATGATGCTTCACAGGCAGCCCATTTCATTAGCGATGCGCAATTTGGTTTGTATCGCGTAGATACAAGTTCCTGGAGCCATAATGCCTCTGAAAAGATAGATCCTAAAGATGTATCCAGTAGTCTTGTATCGGTGGGCACGACTAATGAAGAAGGCTTACTTACGTTTGATAATGAAAGCCTTGCTTCTGAAAGTGGATCTCAAGCGTTGCGTACCTCGACCCTCTATTATTACCAAGAACTATCTGCACCTGGAAATTACAGTGTAGATAACACGAAACACTTTTTCATACTCCAGCCGTCTGAAGGAAATGATCAATCTGTTTATGAGCGTGAACTTGCTAAAGCTCAGGCCAATTTAGATGATCTTTACGTCCCTGAGGCAGATCATGGGACCAGCCTTGTGAGTAATCGTCCTATGTCGCAAGTTTCGCTTCAGGCCAGCAAGACGTTTGATGATACGACCGGTGCAACCAAGACCATGACCGCGGGTCAGTTCACGTTCCTCGTGAAGGACGCTTCGGGTCATCAGGTGTACTTGGATTCGAAACATCGCCCTACGACCGATGCACATTCTACGGTGACCACGATGAATGATCAGGGTCAAAGCAATTCTGTGAGCGAAGACAATACGCCGCTTACTGCAACCAACACGGCAAATGGCGGTATTACGTTCCCCACAATGTTCTTTGACACTGCAGGCACGCAAACGTTTGTCCTAAGCGAAGTCCAGGGGAATACTCCGGGTGTCACGTACGACACGGATACCCATACGATCTCGTTTGAAGTGCAGGAAGAGGGCACGCGCTATTCGGTAAATCCTGATAGCGTAACCGTTGATGGTAGCGCGCTGGCCAGCAGCAATGTAACAACCGAGGATAACCTTACGACCATCGCGTCGGGCATTGCGTTCGGAAATACGTATGCCGCAACGGGTACCGCGGAAGTTTCGGCTCACAAGGTACTCGACGGCGCTGACCTTTCGGATGGCCAATTCACCTTCGGTCTGTATCGCGGCGATTCTGCGGAAGGCACGCCGATAGAAACTGCAACCAACGATGCTGATGGAAACATCACGTTTGATGCGCTTTCTTACAACCTCTCGAGCGTCGGCAACCAGACCTACACCATCCATGAGCAAGTTCCTGCGGGAGCAACGCAAAATGATGATGGTACGTATACGCTCAATGGAGTTACATTTGACGCAAACGACCATACGGTACATGTGGCGGTCGCCGATAATGGTGATGGCACCCTTTCGACAACGGTGACCTACGATGAAGGCGCAACCGCAGCACCTACCTTCACCAATACGTATGCCGCGACTGGGTCAACCACGCTTACCGCTAAGAAAGTGCTCAATGGTGCTAATCTTACCAACGGTCAATTCACCTTCGCTCTCTATGAAGGCGAAAGCGCAACAGGTGAGCCGATCCAGACCGCGACCAACAACGAAAACGGCGATGTGGCGTTTAATGCAATCACGTATGAGCTTTCTGATGTGGGAGAGCATACGTACACGATGAAAGAGCAAGTGCCTAATGGCGCGACGCGCAATGCTGATGGCACGTACACGCTCAATAACATTACGTACGATGCAAACGCGCATACCGCACACGTGGTAGTAACCGATAATGGTGATGGAACTGTCGCTGCAGTTGTTACATATGACGGTGAGTCCGCAACGGCTCCGACGTTTACCAACACCTATACCGAGCCTGCCGCGGCAGCTGCTCCAGCGCAGAACCAGTTGGCCAAGACAAGTGACACGATGATCGGCTTAAGCATTTTGATTGTCGCGCTTGTTGCCGGTGGGGTTGCTCTGGCGGCGCATCGTCAACGCAAGAACGGGAGGCGTTCACAGCATTAATTGCTGTGGGTGATAATCCGCCGAACGAAAGCGGTAGCCAACTCAGTAAAAGCGGTGATCCATCCAAAAAGAGGTAGCCCGCCCAACAATAATGGCAATCCGCCTAATAAAAGCGGTAACCAACCCAACAAAAACTGCTGGTAAAGCAGAGGGATATAAGGCGTCGAGGAAGTTCAGTTCCCCGGCGCCTTTTCTGTCTATAGATGTTTTCCTATCATGCATGAGGGAGCCAATGTACCGTGGCTGATGCGTGGAGGCCTATGTACCGTGGCCGATGTGTGGAAGCTCATGCGCCGCGGCTGATGTAATGCAAGCCCTCTGGGCGGCCCTTGATAGCATTTCCCTTAAAGCTTGAATAAGATCCTGTAACGGATGAACAATTGATCTTTAAATTCACGGCCAGTATAATCATGAATGGTGTTTTGTCGCAAAAAATTGAATCTATTTGTATTCAGACATTTTGGCAGACCATTACTCTTTGAATGAACGAACGGGTGAAAAGAGATCTCCCCATGACTACGTCAAGTAAACGCACACATCGCCGGAATAAGCTCAACCGCTTCTTCTATATTTTCATGTGCTTTGTCCTTGTTATTGGACTAAGCACACCAACCTCTGCAATTGGAGATGCAACCCAAGAAGCACCAGATAATTCTGGCGTTACAAGCACTGAAGCCTCGAATTCTGAAAACCCAAATGGAAATGATGAAACTGAATCATCAGTCTCGGCTGCGGGGTCTGCTTTGGGCCAAACGGCAGGCGAATCTCAAACAACAGATCAAACTTCAGATGCCCCTGCATTTGATGAATCTGCACAGGGGGGGGGATTGGCTCAGCAGCAAGATCATTCTTCAAGTGCTGATGCCTCTTCGACGGATAATAAACAATCTGCAACAAATTCGAATGCTGCGACGGAAAATTCTGACAATGAGATTTCCGTGGCAGCAAGCAATGAAGATCCTGCCGAGGTAAACGTGACGAGCGATATGTTTCGGAGCGCTTCCCTACATCTCTATACAGACAGAAATCTAAAGAGCGAGCTGAACAGCGGCGATACGGTTACCGACGGAGAATTCGTCTACGGAAGACTTTCTTTTGCATTCGACAATTCGCATCTTCCCCAGAAGAATACGACGTATGTTTTTACTTTTGATGACACCCTCGACGGTGTATATGCTATCGAACACACCAACACTGTTTACATTCAGGAAAACGGGGTGAATATTGGAACCGCCCATTTCAGCCAAAACAAAATTTATGTCACCTATTACTCTGACTGGTTGGACACGCACACCAGTGGCATCTCAGGTGAAATAACCTTCGAGTCGAATATCCAAGGCAACGGCATGACACCGGGCAACACCATTACCGTTCATGCGCAAAATGTCGCAGACGGTCCTGCCCTTACGCTGCAGCAATCCTACCGCTCCCGCTTCGATCAAAGCTCTCCCACAGACAACTTCGACGGCACCTTCACCTTCACCAGCCTTCTTTCTTCCGACGGTACCATGAATAACGTCTCCTACGACGAATACATGGTGAATGCGCTGGAGTATGAGCAAGGATCGTTTAGCCTTACCGATGAAAATAACAATACATATCCCATAAGCGTGAACGTCGAAAACCCCTCGGGTGCCAGCTATTCACATGTGCACGTAACCGTTCAAGGAGAACTTCCTGCAAATACCCAGCTTACGCTCACCCATACGGCTCGGTTTACCGATGAAACATTGGCAACAATGTTTAGAACGGCACAGCCCACCAGAGCATCCTATCGTACCTGGGAAATCATCTTGCCCGGTGCGAGCGATGGGCATACTAACTCCGGGCAGTGGCATGCAAACGGCCAGGATCTGGAGTATAGCTATGACGACATAGGGTACGTCGGTCAAAATTCGGTCCTTCTCACCTCTGACTCTGGGTCGAATAGCGATGAGGTTAATTGGACCGTTGATGTCAACAATTCCGTGGAACAGACCAATGATGAGACCACGCTTCTACCTATTGTGACGGCGAGCACCCATATCCTCAGCTTGAATGGGGCCTCGTTCACCGGCAACGTTCCGAATGGACTGACCTATCGCAACGGAAGCCTGAAACTGTATTCGAAAACCTGGTCAAACGACCAGTGGAGCGAGCCGACTGAGCTTAATTTAGACGATTACGGCACTCTTTCCGAGAGCAATAATACCTGGACGTTCACGTTTACTCATGACACGCATGTGGGAAACGATCCTGTTACCGATTACTATTTCACGTACACTACCACCATTAACAATCCTTCCGTACCTGCGCGGTACGAGGATTCGGCAACGGTGACCATGCCGTATGGTGGTAGCGAGAAAGTTACCGGGAGCTATGACCACACCACAGGTAATGTGCAAGATGATGTGGTGAGTTTGAGTGCGGTGAATGCACCAGGCGAAAACGATGTGTCCTGGAACGGAACTGCAAACTGGCGAATCGTTTCGAATATGTCCGAATATGCAGTTCACTCCGCAAATAATGCGCAGCACATGTCCCTCACCGACACCTTGTCATCCTACGATAACTACGGTAAAGACTACAATAATGGCGGAAGCGAAGGCACGTCAGAAGACGACCTGTACTACAACAAAGATTCTGTCTCGGTGTCGTACACCGCCAATGGTGTATCGGGAACGCTCCAGCAAGGAACGGACTACACGATTGCTTGGACGAACAGGGCAGGGGATTCAAATCCCGAACATGCAACTCAGATGACCATCCAGTTTAACGATACGGATGCTGCGTTTCACGCAATGAGTGGCACGATCACTACGACCTATACGACCAGCAGCCCAACGAAATATGCAGGCTACTATGGCGGCCATGTTGAGCAGAAGTATTACAGCATGAGCAATACCGCCGAGGCCGGATTCAACTACCATCCGAATGCGACAAATCCCGCGCCGATTCAAAAAACCCTTTCCAGTGATAGTAATTACAGCTATGTCCTTGGCGAGTACAACCCTTACTATCATATATATGTAAACGTAGCTCCATCGAGTTTTACCAATGGCGATGACGGATATTATGCAAGCGGTCTTAAACCGGATCGCGATCTCAATGAGGAAACCCTCACCATTACTGATACCCTGCCAAAAGACGTGACAATTTTTAAGAATACCGACTATATGAGGGTGTTTTCACATAACTCTTATCAACGACTTAATAGGTACCAGGGTGATTATCAGCTCGATGTAACAAACAATGAAGATGGCACACAGACCCTTACCTGGACAATCGATACGAAAGCCGTTCAAAGCAAATTCGGCTCGAATTACCACTACACCGATTTTGCCTTTGATGTTGAATATCGGGCGATAGTTGTTCCTCAGTACTCTAACTTGCAGAATAACATCGACTATGTGAATACCGCTACAGCGCATACACAAACCTACGATTTTGGGCGGGCACAAGTTACATTGCACGCGCATAATTATCGTGTGTTTCCGGGCACGTTTGGCGGTACCAGCAAAACCGACGGAAATGAAAAATCATACGTGGTCGATGTCAACTGGAACCTCGAAGGTAAAAACCTCGTTCAGATTAATAATGGGAATCTGCTTAACGTGGTCATAACCCTGGATCCTCGCGAAACGTTTGAGCCCGATTCAATCGAAGTGTACGATTGGACGGATCAATACCATCGCATCACTCTTAATTCGTCGGACTACACGCTTCGCACTACTACCGTGAAGGACAGTAATGGAAACGACAGGACGCAGGTGATTGTGGGTGTTCCTGATGGTAGGTATGTACGAGTGGTATATAATGCACGCATAGCAGGCAACATAGGCGATACGGTTAGTGACTTGAACAATTACGTCACTATGGAGCAATTCGATCCGAATGGGTTTACGTTCAATGAAGATTCTTTCACGATTACTCAGAATTCGGGTTCATCACAAGGCAATTCCGTCCAGCTGCAGCTGACTAAGAACAATGCAGCGAATGCTCGAGAAATGCTTCCAGGCGCACAGTTCGCCCTTTACCGCGTAGATACGAGCTCCTGGGCAAACGGCGCTCACAATGGTGCGGGTACCTCTGCGGTAACCGATGATATGTGCACAAAGGTGGCAGAAGGTACCACCGATGCGAATGGCAACCTCACGTTTGGGACTGAGAACCTTGTCGAGGGGACACCCGCAGTGCAGACCTCGACCCTCTACTACTACCAGGAGACTGCGGCTCCCGACGGCTACCAATCTGACAACACGCGGCACTTCTTCATCCTGCGCCCTGGGAATGATGCTGATCAAACGGCATACCAGGCCGAGCTTGAACGCGACCAAGAGGTACTCGGAAGCGATCTGTGGGTGCCGGGTGCACAAAGTGCGAACCGACTCGTGAGCAATGAGCCGAATGCGAAAGCGGGGCTGGCGTTACTCACGGCGCACGTTACTCTAACCGATTCCACAGGAGCAGTGCAGACCATGACAGATGGTCAGTTCACATTCAACGTAAAGGACGAAGCGGGAAACCAGCTCTATCTCGACCAAAATGGTAACGTTACGACGAGCACAACAAACACGCCACTCACGACGACAAGCGCTGCAGATGGCACCATCACGTTCCCGACGATGCATTTTGCTACGGCAGGTTCGCATGCTGTTGTCCTAAGTCAGCAAATCCCTGATGGTGCAACACAAAATGCCGATGGCTCTTACACGCTCAATGGCATCACGTATGACGGTAGCACGCATACGGTGACGTTCGACACGGAGTATCAGAATGGATACTACGGCGTACGAGCGAGTAGCGTAACAGTTGATGGTGACCCACTTGTAGCGAGTAACGTAACCACAAGTTCTGATGGCGCCCAGGCAACCATAAACACTGGGGTGACGTTTAGGAATATCGCCGCCAATGGAGAGGCGCCGACTCCAACGCCGCCAAGCCCAGAGCCACAGAATAACGGGGGAAATTCTGCCACGACTGAGGCAAACGGGCCAAGTACAGCTCCAGCGAACGATAATGGTGCAGCTGCAGCAAATGAAGCAGAAAATGCTGCACCTGAGGCATTGGCAAAAACTAGTGACATCATGATCGGCTTCAGTGTGGTCGTTATTGCGCTGATTGCAGGTGGTGTTGCGTGGATCGCATACCGTCAACGTAGAGGTGGTAAGCACTCACAGCGTTAGGTATTAACCATTCCATTACTGGTGGTTGTGTTGTGATGCTGCAGGTCTGATGCCTGTTGCAGACAGCTAACCTAGCTTTAAAAAACTGCCGTTGCGGCAGAGGAGGCAAAGGCGTCGAGGAAGTTCATCTTCCCCGGCGCCTTTTCAGTTCCCCACGTTTTGTCTGTTGGCGCTTCGTGTGGGCTCCATGCGCGAAGCTATGCACTCCATGCATACCAGATTGTCTTTTTCTCATTGTACTTTCCACATATATTGCCTGAATATAGTCATAGAAAGTAAACGAGAATAACAACGAATGGAGTTTTACTATGAATTATCTTTTTATCAACGGTAGCCCAAACAAACAAGGGAATACGGCACGACTCGCGGCAGAATTGTTGCGCGGTAAGGACTATAACACCCTCAATCTGTACGACTATCACATCGCGTTTTATGGTCAAAACGATAGCCAAGATCAATTCGACCAAGTGATTGACGAGATGTCAAAGGCAGATGTGCTGGTCATGGGCGCGCCGATGTATTGGCATTCGATGAGTGCGGCGTTCCGTAACCTGCTTGATCGCAGCTATGGCGGCATACCTGAAGGTGCGCTTGCGGGTAAGGATCTCTACTTCGTCTTCCAGGGAGCAGCTCCAACCTCTAAGCAGCTGGAAGCCGGGGAATACACCATGAGCAGGTATGCGAATATGTACGGAATGAACTACAAGGGTTTGATTTCGAACGCACGTGAGGCGAAGAAGGCCGCGCGCGATCTCGCGTAGTCTTTGCAGCTCAATGCCTATTCCTTAGTTTGCTGTTTAATACACACATCTTTCCTTGGCATTCGTTCAAGAAGGACGGTTTTGACGTAATGAAAGCCGGCAGGGAAGTGTAGACGTTATGCAAGATAAGATAACTCGACGTTCTTTTTTAACGGGTGCTGCATTAACGGGAGCGGCGCTTTGCTGAACTGGGGTATCAGGCATTTGTAGTAGATTATCGTATTCGGCCCTATACCCAGCAAGAAGGTGGCGTTGATCTTGCCCGTGCAATTCGTTTTGTGCGCGCACGCGCAAACGATTATGAGCTGCTCTCGCCCGATGCCATTGCGGTGGGTGGATTTTCCGCTGGTGGCATTCAAGCAGGTGAAACGCTGCTGAATTGGAAGGGGAATGTAAGTCCCGCAGCCCTGGATTCTTCATATACGCCCGATTCCCTCGATTCGATTTCTGCAGATGCTGCGGCCTGCGCGATGGTCTATAGCTTCTATGGGCGTTTATCTGTGGCGCAGACCGATGGAAACATTTTGCGCAATGGCAATCTTCCGCCGACGTTTTACGCCTATGGAACTGAAGATCCGTTCTATGATCAGTTTGAAGGGCAAGTAAACCTAATGAATAGTCTGGGATATAGGGTTCACGCTCGTGTGATGGACAGCTGGCCTTATGGATTTGGGGCAGAAGATTTCTCAAAATAATTTTGCATTTCGTTGTTTTTCAAACAGACACGTCGGGATTGCAACTTTATTCTGTTTTAAGATTCCTCAAATGGATCAAAAACAAACAAACCAGCTCGAAGAAATGAGAACTTGTATGCAAATTGCAATTCCTAGCGAATCAGACCAGAAGCTCGATAGCACTATCACCGGCCATTTTGGGCATGCCCCGTATTTTACGGTTGTCACCTTTGATGACGACATGAATATCACCAACATCGAAGCAATCAAGAACGTAAACCATGATGAAGTTGGCTGTGAGGGCGTTATCAGTTACGTGGTTCGCCTGCATGTCGATGCAGTCTTGGCGTCAAACATTGGCATGTTCCCCCTGATGGTCTTCACACAGCAAGGCATGAAGGTGTACGTGGATATGAAGTCCACAAAAGTAAGCGATGCCGTGAAGAATTTTGTCGCTGGTAAGGCGACCGAAGTAACTCCGGAAAGCGTGCATCAGAACTAGCGGGCCTACGAGGTTGCCAGCCGCCTGAGTTCATTAGCTTACGGAGCCAATCGGTGCGCGAAGCTCGCGCAGAACGAATCGACACATAAACTTTCAGTTAAACAAATTAAGGCGCAGCTCAAATTTGAACTGCGCCTTATTGAGATTCAAGCTGCCCTGCCTCCGTGACATTCGATGATTTCATCTACTTAAACAGCTTGCGAGCCTTTTCTTTGATATCTTCGCTTCTTGATTTGGTGGATGCTTCGTCAACCTCAAATTGATCAGGCCCCACCTTGCGCAAAATCGCACCATCGCGCACGTTGCCTTTGATTAAGGACACGGGGATGTCTACGAAGTTGTTAAGCGTCTTTTCCACCACGGCAGTATCGCCTTCAACCCGGTCAACCACCATTTCGTTCTTCTTAAGCATTACTCCTCATCTCCGTTCGCGCTGACTCATTGAACTTTTATTGGTTCTGTTATTGAGCAATCATATACGATTTTCGGGGCTAATTCCGTAATGAAGCTATATTGCAATCTAGAGCAAATCTGAGGTGCGGAATTGGCGCGTTATGCTTGCATCTGATGTGTTGGAGAATGGCGCGCGGAATTGATCTACGGATTACGCACGTTGGTTGCTATGGGTTGCAGCGCGGCACGATCATGGATTACACACGCTGCACGCTTCGTAACCTTTCGCTTCGGCTTCAGAGCGTGTCATCGGGATAAGCTGCTTGCTCCTTTTGAGCGTACGGCAATCTTGTTTGTGATACTTATGCCCTGTTGGAGTTACATACACGGTGTCGTCCCCGTTGCTGTCTGAAGACGGCGGCGCGGCTTGACTTGCTCCTGCGGCCGCAGCACCCGCACCTGCGCTTGCGCTGGCCCCTGCCGAATCGCTCTTATGGCTTTCATGGTTTGCTCCGGCAGATTGACTTTCTGCCACCACTTCGCCTGCACGTTCGGGAGTTGCCGTTACGTTCGTTCCGTCAGACACCACAGTGATCGTTCCGTTTGCGCCCGTGCCGAATACCTGTGCATTGCAGGTGGCAAGCGCATTGAGTGTATCTTGTGTGGGATGCCCATACTTGTTGTTCAGTCCATACGAAATCACTGCGATATTTGGCTGCAGTTTCCCAATAAGCGCGGCATCGGTTCCCGTGTCACTTCCGTGGTGCGCCACCTTTAGCACATTCACGTGGTCTGAAACATCGGCACTGATCTCGTCTTTTGGTGCGTCTCCGGTAAACAAGAAAGACGTGTTGCCAAAGGTTACGCGAATGATAAGCGAATAGTCATTCATGTCATCGGAGCTCAGCGTATCCGATGGCCCCAAGATCTCGATAGAATAATTCGTCGTCCCCGGCGCAACGATGTTTTTGCCTTTGCTTCCGGAATTGATCTGCAATCCCTTGTTACTCACGGCATCCAGGAAGTTTTCAAAAGTACGCGTGTTTGTGGTAGCTTGCGGCGCCCAGATCTCCCCAATATTGAAGCTGTTGATGACGGTCGCCATGCCGCCAATGTGGTCGGCGTGGGGATGCGTTGCTACCACGTAATCGATCGTCGAAATTCCGAGTGCCTTCAAGTTGCTCACCACGGTGGACGCATGGTCTTCGGTGCCTGCATCGATGAGCATGGTTTTGCCATCGGGCAACTGAACGATCTCGGAATCTCCCTGTCCCACATCAAGAAAATGAGCTGTAAGCGTACCCGATGGGGTGTTTGCCGCATTTCCTGGAGCTCGTGTTAGCGCAAGATTGCGCAGCTGATCAGCCTTATCTTGTCCGTCATGGGTTGCAATAAACGAACATGCGGAATCAATTTTTGCAACATAATCGTCATGGGTGCTTGCCGCAGGATCTACCTTTGCAAGACTGATCTGCATTGTCGTGCCCGAATTATCGTCTTGCAGACTATTCGGAGTGACATTCTTTGACTGAAGCAGCGTGCCATCTGACGCGATCCAATAGTCGCAGCCCATTTTCACGTTGTACGAGTCTTTGTTAAAGGTAAGCGTGCCGCCGGATGGATTGACCTTTTCGTACGTTGGGGCGGGAGTGCTGGCGGTGGTTGCGCTCGTGCTCGCAGAATCGTCACTGCTTGAGCTGTCTGTGCTGGTGTTCGTACTCGCGGCACCGCTGGTTGAATCTGTGGTGCCTGCGTTCGTGTCGATCTTCGTCAGGCTTACATAGAGCGGGAAATCGCTGGTCGGAGCGCCGTCGGTGTTGACAGCATAGGGCACACTCGCGGTCTCGACGGCAGGTGCAGAAGAGCTTGAAGTCACAGTCGGTGTAGAGGACTGGGTTTGCGAAGATCCCGAGCAGGTACTTGCAATGGCAATTATGATCGCCAACAGGATAGCGACAAATATGATAAGACCGCAGCCGCTTTGATTTTTTGTTGTTTTCATCCGCACCTCTCCAAAATAAACTGCCATATAAAAAGCCATCTTTGTGCTGGCTATTTTGGATTTCGGGCCTCAGATAATTTCGCTTCATGTGGTGGATATTCCATCGTATGCGACGGATACTCAACCCTACGCGACGCATATGCCCCCACAAGCGATAGACACAAAGTGCGGTTCAAAATCTGGCAGTGCTAACCCAGCACAGGGGAAATTATACCAGCTCTGCGTTCCCAGTGACCTATAGAGTGCACGGTGCATCGTGCAGGTTCGCAGCTACATGTCCACAACTACATGACCAAGAAGACACGTCGCAAGAAAGTTTTGGTGCCAGCTCGTTCTCAGGCTTCGATTTCGTCCATCACCAGTTTCGCCTGACCTTTTTTCGTGCAAACGGAAAATATTACGAATTTCTTATTCGTAACACTGTATAGTAGAATCCAATGTTGAACGGAGTCAGTAAGGAGAGCGCAAATGGGGCGCTATATCGGAAAAAGGCTGTTGCAGCTTATTCCGGTGCTCATAGGAATCACCATTTTGTCGTTTGCGCTTATGCAGCTGGCATCCGGCGATGTTGTCGACGCCATGATTGAAAACTCTGGCATGACCGTCTCCGAAGAAGCTCAAGAAGCCACGCGTGAACAGCTGGGACTCAACTTGCCGATATGGCAGCAATACTTCAACTGGCTCGGCGGCGTACTCACCGGGGATATGGGCACTTCGTACGTGTCGGGGCTCAATGTCATGGACTCATTTGCGAGCCATTTGCCCTATACCATTGCGCTCGCGTTCACGTCCATCGTTTTAACTGTTGTTATTTCATTTCCGTTGGGCATCATTTCGGCAGTCAAAAAGAACAAAGCTGCCGATTACGTTATTCGTATACTTTCGTTTATTGGAAATGCACTTCCGGGATTCTTCCTTGCGCTGCTTCTGCTGTATGTTTTCGCAGTTCAGCTTAAATGGCTGCCGGCAATTACCAGCAATGGCGACTGGCGAGGCATTATCCTGCCTACCGTTACGCTTGCGATTGCGATGTCGGCGAAGTACATTCGACAGATCCGCGCAACCATGCTTGACGAGCTCGGGCGCGACTACGTGAATGGGCTGCGATCGCGTGGCATTCCCGAGCGCACGATCCTTACGAAATCGGTGCTCAAAGCGTCCCTTCTTACCATGAGCACGCTTCTGGCTCTTTCCATTGGATCGCTTTTGGGCGGAACCGCCATTGTCGAAAGCATCTTCATGTGGCCAGGCGTGGGGAAGATGGCCGTGGACGCCATTACCATGCGCGATTACCCCGTTATTCAGGCATATGTGATGTGGATGGCGATCATTTTCGTGTGTGTGAATCTGGTTGCGGACATTCTCTATCACAAGATTGACCCGCGCATTCGCCTGGAAGAAGGTGCGAAATAGTGTCTCGCAAACCCGCATCTTCGAAGCGAACCACGAACCGGCTAGCGAACCGCCACACGAACCGGTCTTCAAATCGCGCCGCAAGCCGAACTTCCAACCGTTCCGCGGCTCGAAAATCATCCTATGCCCAAGAGTATCAAGAGCTTAATTTCAGGCAGCAGGAATACCAGCACGCGGAATACAAACAATCGGGATCGCTTCTTACGACTGATGATTTGTCGAGTCTTCATGTTGGCGGACGAGACAGTGAACAGGACAAACAAGTAGGTCCTGTGTATGGCATGACAAAGACGAAGCGCCATTTCATTGTGGCGAGCGTGCTTGTGATCATCTTTTTGCTTGTGGTTATTTTTGGTGGTGCCTTGGTGCCATATAACCCGTATGCCCAAGATCTGATGAATGCACGGCAGGCGCCGAGTGCAGCGCATCTGCTTGGTACCGATCAATTCGGCCGTGATCTGCTCTCTCGTGTGATTGAAGGCGGTAAATTCACGGTGTTTGCTTCACTTATTTTGGTAGCGTTTATCACGCTTTTCGGCGGTCTTCTCGGCGCGATTTGCGGATGGCGCGGGGGATGGCTCGACACCCTGATCATGCGCATCTCAGATGTATTTTTGGCATTCCCGGGTATGGTGTTCGCTATTGCTGTGGCGGGGGTGTTAACAGGTGGCCTGATGAGCGCCGTGATTGCACTAGCGTGTATTTCGTGGCCAAAATATGCCCGTTTGGTGCGCGGGCTCGTTCTATCGACAAAAAATATGGCGTACGTCGATGCGGCGCGCATGTCGGGCAAAAAGGGAATCACGATTTTAATGTGCGATATCATGCCGAACATTGCGGGCCCCATCATCGTTACGGCGGCGATCGACATCGGCCACATGATTATTGAAATCGCGGGTCTATCGTTTTTGGGGCTGGGTGCGCAAGTTCCCACGCCAGAATGGGGTGCCATGATGAGCAACGGGCGCTCGCTCATTCAGCTTTATCCGTGGATCATCTTAGCGCCTGGTACTGCGTGCTTCATTGCGGTTGCGGTCTTCAACATATTTGCCGATGCGTGCCGCGATATGTTTGACCCGAAGATTCGCGAAGCGTAATGAGACTCAAAGTGGAATGAGGTGCGAAGCGCAAAATATTGCACGTTTGACGTGGTTAAAGGCGTAGCCAGGGCAACAATTTGTTCGATGCTTCGTTGAGTAAGGAAAGGATTATGGGAGCAAAAAGAGGTGAACATATTGTGCGTGTGCGCACCAAGACGATTGGTATCATCTTCGTGGCTGCAATTGCAGTTTTGCTGCTTGTGCTTGTCGGGTGTGCATCGTCGGGGTCGAATGCGCGCAGTTCTGCCAACTCGTTCACCTATGGTACGACTTCCACCTGGAGCACCGAAAACGAAGACCATGGCTTTAATCCTCACAACACCTATTGCGGGTGGACCACCGTTCGGCTTGGCGTGGGCGAAACGCTGTTTAAGTTCGACGACGACATGCAGATTCAGCCATGGATTGCCCAAGACTATACGTTTACCGATGACACGACGGCAGTCATTACCATCAAAGACAACGTATGCTTTAGCAACGGCAAAAAGGTCGACGGTCAAGCGGTAAAAGAATGCTTGGATGATTTGGTTGCAAATCACGACCGTGCGCCGTCTGATCTGAAAATTCAGTCTATTGATGCTGATGGGCAACAGGTCACCATTCACCTGGCTGAGCCGAATCCGGCGCTGATGTACTACTTGTCTGATCCCTACGGGACCATTGTGGATATGGATTCCGAATGCGATGAACACACCTGTGTGGGTACGGGCCCTTATGTGGTGCAGTCGACGAGCGGTGATACCGTTGAGCTGGCGAAGAATGAAAACTATTGGGATGGCGATGTTCACGTCGATCACATCACGGTGCGCAATATCTCCGATGGCGACACGCTCACGATGGCTCTGCAAAACGGTGATATCGATGCAGCCTATGGCATTCCCTATCTTGATCGGGCGCTCTTCGACAACAATTCGGGATATCACATCAGCCAAACTGCCACGTCGCGCGTGTTCGAGTGCGCATTCAACTACCATCATTCGGTGATGCAGGATCAAAACGTGCGCCGAGCGATTTGTATGTCGCTCAGCTCCGAAGAATTCGTCGATATTCTTTTGGATGGATATGGCGAGACTGCAGTGGGCCCATTCCCTGACACCTTTTCGTTTGCGGCCGATCCCAGTGATGCTGCTCCGTACGACCCCGATGGGGCACGACAGCTTCTTGAGCAGGATGGTTACACCGATTCTGACGGCGATGGCTATTTAGATAAGGATGGGCAGACGCTTGAGATTACCTGGCTTACGTATCCTTCACGCCAGGAGCTTCCGCAACTTGCCGAATATGCGCAGTCAAAGCTTAAGGATGTGGGGATCAAGGTAGACGTGAATAATACCGCTGACCATCGCAACTTTGTGCGGAGCGATGATTTCGACGTATATGCCAGCGCCATTGTTTCGGCGCCGCAGGGGGATCCGCAATACTACTTCACGACGCAGTATCTGGATTCTTCCAGTTATGATGCGGGTCACTATTCAAATCCCCAGGTGACTGCCGATATCGAGACGCTTTCTACCACGTTTGATACACAGGAGCGCTCCGATTTGGCGCGACAGATTCAGCAAGAGGTGCTGGCTGATAACGGGTATTACTATGCGTCGTTTTTGCAGATGGCGATCGTTTCCAACAATAGAGTTTCAGGTTTAGAGGCGCATCCCTGTGACTACTATGAGCTCACTGCGGATTTACGGGTTAATTAAGAGAGGCTGAATAAGGTTCCAACGTGTTATTTCGTATCGAACATCTTTGCGTAAGTTATTCGGGTATTCCTGCGCTTTCTGATATCAATCTCGATATTGATCAGGGAGAATTCGTAGGTCTCGTAGGAGCTTCAGGGTCAGGGAAGTCCACGCTTGCCAAAGCGTGCGTGGGGTTGCTCAGCCCGAGTGGGCGCATTGACAGCGGTACGATCGCGTTTAAGGATCGCAACCTTGTAGGCGCGCCTGCTTCAAAAATGCGCGAGGTGCGCGGCGCGCATATCGGGTTTGTGTTTCAAAATCCTGGCACATCGTTTTCGCCGATTCGAAGGCTTGACGTGCAGTACAACGAAGCGATGGCGGCTCATGGAAAAACTGATACCAAAGAAAATGAGCGCCTGCTATTAGATACCTTTGCCAAACTTGGTCTTTCGGGCGGCAAACGCATTTTGCAGTCATATCCCTTTGAGCTATCAGGCGGAATGGCGCAACGCGTGGCCATCGCATTTGCGATTGCCTTGCGTCCCGAGTTGCTTATTGCCGACGAGCCGACCAGTGCGCTTGATGTGACGGTACAGGCGCAAGTGATTTCGGAGCTTATGACACTGCGAAAAGATTTCGGCACAAGTGTGCTTCTGATCTCGCATAACATCGGCATGGTGGCATATTGCTGCGATCGCATGTGCGTGATGCATGATGGAAGAATTGTCGAGCGTGGGGAATCGCGTCAGGTTCTTGCACATCCGCAGGACGCCTATACCAAAAAGCTTATCGCGGCGGTGCCTTCGATATCTGCAAGCGTGCCCGCGTCGTCTTCGGGCACTTCAAAGAAGGGGGTCTCATGAGTGCAGTGAAATCAGAGCGAGCCACTGCGTCCAAGCGAACCTCCACCTCTGAGCAAGCTTCCGCATTCGAATATGCACAAGAGCCCGAGCAAACCCCCGTACTTGAGGTGCGCGATGTCACGAAGACATTCGACACACCCGATGCGCATATCGTGGCATGCAATCATGTTTCGCTTTCCATCAATCAGGGACAAAGCCTTGCGCTTGTGGGCGAATCGGGCAGTGGTAAATCGACCCTTGCGCGCATGATCACCGGTCTTCTTGCTCCTGATTCGGGGAGCATCAAAATCCTTGATCAGCAGGTGGTAGGCGCAAAACGCGCGCAGTTACGGGAAATATACCGCCATGTGCAGATGGTGTTTCAAAATCCTGTGGAGTCATTTAATCCGCGGCGCACCCTTGGCGCAAGCATTATTGATGCGGCTGCAAATGTGGGCGTCTCGAAAGCGGAAGCGCGCAGCCGGGTACCTGAACTCTTGAGTGAAGTGGGGCTGCCTGCAGAATACGCATTGCGGTATCCTTCGCAAGTTTCTGGTGGTGAATGTCAGCGTGCCGCGATTGCGCGTGCCATGATGTTCGATCCCGAACTTATCATTTGCGATGAGGCAACATCGGCACTTGATGTGCTTGTCCAGGCACAGATCATCGATCTTATCAATGACCTGCGTAAACGCAGGGGCATGTCGCTTCTTTTTATTTGTCACGACTTGGCGGTAGCGCGTGCTGTTTCTGACGATGTTGCCGTAATGCTTGGCGGAAGAATCGTTGAGTGCGGAAAATCTTTGCAGATCATCGGTCATGCGAGCCATCCGTATACCCAGCTCATGGAAGCATCGGTGTTCCCAACGACGCCCGATGCAGATTGGAAAATCCCCACGATTGCAGAGCAAAATCAAAATTCTGGCTGTCCCTTCTACTCACGCTGCGCAGAGGGCGATGTGCGTTGTGCGCGCGAATGTCCCGCGCTCAAGCAAATAGGGCAGCAAGACGAGCATCATTTCGTTGCGTGTTGGAAACGCTGAAGCACGATTCGCCAACAAAACAATAGATTGACTGGCAGCATACGGGCGGCATACTGGCGTACGAGCATCATACCAACAGCATGTGAGCAGCATACTGACAGCATACGTATCCGCACATAATAAAGCACCCGCCAACTGGGAATTGACGGGTGTATAAGTTCCACAGGACGTGGTTCTATTTGAGCAAAGGAGGGGACTAACGCTCAAATAAATTCGTCCCAGGCATGCGATATCTCATAGCATTTAATATTTGTTGGGAATCTCCCAATTTCACGGGCCGCTCTTTCATCACGTAATGATGCTTCAGGCCCTTTACCAGAAAATCGGTGCGCACATCGTCGAGGATCATCACGGCGTTGTGTCGGCAAATGTCTCTGCACGTTCCGCATTTCACGCATCGCGATGGATAATGGTTCACGCCGAAGGTGCCATCGGGATTGTCGAATTTTTCAATTGCGCCCGTGGGGCAGAACGTTGCGCACATGCGGCATGACGTGCACTTTGTGGCATCGATAGCTATCGTGCCCCAAAGCCTGCAACGGATCTTCTCCCTATGCGGCGTGCCGAGTTGGTCGAGCGCATCCAAAAGGCGCTCACGTCTGTCCGGTATGAAATGGGGAAGTGTCCCATCTTTCATCACGCGCATCAATGCTGCGTTTGGGCGCGGAGCAGTCTTCAGTGGTGCAAAGAATACCTCGGGTTGCGCGGGTTGCTTTGGCGTTTCGTTTGCCGCAGTTTCGCCTGATGCACCTGCATCATCGGAATTTGCGTCTGTAGAAGTACCTTCTGCGGTACCTGTAGTATCCGCCGTTGCCGCGTCGGGTGCTGCTTGTTGAGCGTCGGGCCTGATCGGCGTATTGCCGCACGGCTTTGAGAAGTATGCGTCCCAGGCCTTTTGTGCCGCAGCCTTCGATGCAGAATCTTTTTGAACGGCCTCATCAAGCAGATCATCAACAAGATGATTTGTCACATGGGCGCGTGTCGTGCTCTGCCAGGTTTCCAGCAGCACGTTGGCATTTTCTTCTACCATGCGTGCCGTCGAAAGTCCTTGGCGTTGCTCGCACATGTCGCAGTTCCCGCAGGCAAGAATGATGTTTTCTACGCCGCGTGTCGCCAACAAGGCAAGCAATGACTCCTCGACGCGTCCCATGCACACCACTTCGGCAACATGGTCGCTGTCAAGAAAACCGCTCAGCGCACAGGCCACTTGATGGCACGTAATCACGACGGTATTGCCCTTGCGTGCTTGCGAGCATTGCTCCAGCAGCTCGGAATCGGAGGGGTTGCGCGACTCAATCGCGCAGGTGGGGCACACCGTTGCACAGGTGCCGCAGCCCACGCATTTGCTCGCATCAACGCGCAGCATTCCGCCTTCTAAGTGAATGCATCCCGACGTACACGCTTTCGCGCATTTGGCGCACTCCACGTTGCGGTTGCGAACCTTTGCACAGCGCTCCTGATGAATATGGATCGCGAAGCTTTCCGCCTGAGGAAGCACGCCCAAAATGTTTTTACGTAAGGGGCGCTTTGCCTCGTCGATCTTTGGAGCTGTGTGTGCAGGTTTGCGGTCTCCTATATGCTCAATGGGCATGGAGGCAAATTCCGTTGCCGGCGTCGCAGGGTCCACATCGGTGCGAGAATGTGTTTGCGCACACATTTGTTGTTGGGCATGTTCAGACGTTTCGGTCATCATGACGTCACCTGAGCACCGCTCGATGCCGTTTGTTTTGATTCAGGAATCTCGGAGCGCGGTAGGTCAACCACTTCTTTTCCGCTCTGCGAATCGGTGTGCCGTGAAAATGGCGTGCTCGGGGCAAGCTTCCACGCAGGCCAGACAACGGGTGCAGTCTGCCATTGTGTGTTCACCAAACTGTGGGTGGCGAATGTTGATGTCAGAATCGCAGGCGATTGCGCAACGGGAGCACGGGATGCCCTTGCTCGTCTCCATGCACTTGGAGTCGTCGATGGTTGGTCTCCAGGTGTGGCTGAAGCGCGAAAGAAGGTTCATCAGACCGGCAATCGGGCAGAAGCGGGTGCACCATTTGCGCAGGAACACCAGCTCAACAACCAGGATGGCAGGCACCAGAAGCACCGACCACGTCAAATCTGCAGCCGCGAAAAGTCTCCAGATCAAAAGGATGGTTGCAAAACTTAAGCCGATCGGGCAAACCAGGCAAAATACCGGGAAGCCGAAGATCAACGTGGAAAGCAGGGCGCCGCCTAACACCGCATGGCGGGTATCAAGCTTTCCTCTTTTTTCGTACTTGTGCGCCGGGCATGTTCTGCAATTGCCATCCTTGCACGGGATATGAAGTTCGTATTTTGAAATATCGGTGAGTTCATCATGCTTCGCCGGTTGATTCCCAAAGCCAAATAGACAGCTAAGAGGATTTTCGTATTCTTGCACCT
>CAIFEG010000029.1 GCA_903789415.1 uncultured Eggerthellaceae bacterium
CATCATACAAGAGAAGCCCCATGTGCAAGCACAACACATGGGGCTTCAAAAGGATGGGTTTTATTTAACTATACACACGCGGGCTAAATTTCCGTGCAACCGAAACGAAAAGGTAATCTTTAGTGCTCGACGTTGTAGTCAATGTCGTGGCTGGCATAAATCGGGTTGTCATGCCACAGCACCACTTTTCCGGCCGCCAAGGTTTGCGGAACATCAATCACGCGTTGGTTTGAAGAACCCGCAAACCGAAGTGAAATATCTTTGAGATCCTGCTTAAAGGGGCCGTCGACCAGCACATCGATGCAAGAAAACAGCTCATCGGTATCGTCGGTATGACGGTCACCATACAGCAAGTTTTCGATGGTGTCGCCGGTGTAGACCCAGATATTCTTTTTTGGGAGCTCCTCTTTTACGCGTTTGAGCAAGGGGAGCAGCGCATGCTGATTGCCGGGCTCCATCGGCTCGCCGCCGAGCACGGTAAGCCCTGCAATGTAGTCGGGCTTCAAGCTTTCGATAACTTTGTCTTCCACTTCTTTGGTGTAAGGCTCGCCGTAATCAAAGCTCCACGTTTCGGGCTGGAAACAACCCGTGCAGTGGTGCGTACATCCCGAAACAAACAGGGACGTACGCACTCCTTCACCATCCGCAATGTCGCAATATTTAATATTGCCGTAGTTCATTTGTCGCCTTCTGTGCTCGCTACTAGAGGTGCATGACACGGTCGCGAATTTCGGCTGTGCGCCCTTGATTCCAGAACTGGGTGCCGATGTATCCGCAGGTACGACGGGCAACATTCATCTTTGATTGATCGCGGTTGCCGCAGTTCGGGCATTCCCACACCAGTTTGCCGTCGTTTTCGACAATCTTGATCTCGCCGTCGTATCCGCAAACCTGGCAGTAGTCAGATTTCGTATTGAGCTCAGCGTACATGATGTTGTTGTAGATGTACTTGATAACGGTCATGACCGCTTCCAAGTTGTCCTGCATGTTCGGAACCTCGATGTAGCTGATAGCTCCACCAGGAGACAGGCGCTGGAACTGGCTTTCAAACTTCAGTTTCTTGAAGGCGTCGATCTTCTCGGTTACATGCACGTGATAGCTGTTGGTGATGTAGCCCTTGTCGGTAACTCCAGGAATGATGCCCCAACGACGCTGCAGCGCTTTTGCAAACGTGTAGGTGGTTGATTCCAGGGGAGTGCCATACAGGCTGAAGTCGATGTTGGTCTCCTTCTTCCACTCAGCGCACTTATCGTTCATGTGCTGCATAACCTGCAGCGCGAAATCGGTGCCACCATCAGGATCGGTGTGTGATTTGCCGGTCATATAGCGCACGGTTTCTGCTAAGCCTGCATAACCTAAGCTCAAGGTTGAGTAGCCGTCGTAGAGAAGCTTGTCGATGGTCTCGCCCTTCTTCAGGCGCGCAAGTGCGCCATATTGCCAAAGAATAGGAGCAGCATCGGAAAGCGTTCCCTTCAGGCGATTGTGACGGCACATCAGCGCCTTGCGGCACAGCTCTAAGCGCTCGTCGAAAATCTTCCAGAACTCATCCATGTCGCGATGTGAAGAGCATGCAACATCTACCAGGTTGATGGTGCAGACGCCCTGGTTGAAGCGACCGTAATACTTTGGCTTCGTCGGATCGTAGTTCTTTGCATTTGCGACGTTGTTAAAACCGTTGCCCGAACGATCAGGGGTCAAGAAGCTGCGGCAGCCCATGCAGGTGTAGCAATCGCCTTCGCCTGGCTCTTCGCCTTTCGAAAGCTTGTCCTGCTTCATGATCTTTTCAGAGATGTAGTCAGGAACCATGCGACGAGCCGTGCACTTTGCAGCCATCTGAGTGAGGTAGTAGTACTTCGAACCTTCCTCGATGTTATCGGGCTCAAGCACATAGATCAGCTTCGGGAATGCCGGAGTAATCCACACGCCCTGCTCATTCTTTACACCTTGATAGCGCTGGCGAAGTGTTTCCTCGATAACCATTGCCAAGTCGTGCTTTTCCTGTTCATTCTTAGCCTCGTTGAGGTACATGAACACGGTGACAAACGGAGCTTGGCCATTGGTGGTCATCAGGGTGACAACCTGATACTGAATGGTCTGAACGCCGCGGCGAATCTCTGCACGCACACGATCTTCGACAACTTTATCAAGCTTTTCTGGATCCGGCTCAACGCCGAGTCCGTTCATTTCGCTGATGACGGTGCGACGGATCTTATGGCGTGATACATCAACAAAAGGCGCCAAGTGCGCAAGGGAAATGGACTGGCCACCGTATTGGTTTGATGCAACCTGTGCGATGATCTGCGTTGCAATGTTGCATGCCGTTGAGAAGCTGTGCGGCTTTTCGATCAAGGTACCAGAGATGACGGTGCCATTCTGCAACATGTCGTCGAGGTTGATCAGCGCGCAGTTATGCATGTGCTGCACGTAGTAGTCCATATCATGGAAGTGGATAATGCCTTCGTTGTGGGCACGCACGACATCGGCAGGAAGCAGCATGCGTTCAGAGAGATCCTTGGAAACCTCGCCAGCCATGTAGTCGCGCTGGACGGAGCACACCATAGGATTCTTGTTTGAGTTTTCCTGCTTGACCTCTTCGTTGTTGCACTCAATAAGAGAGAGGATGCGGTCATCGGTGGTGTTGCCGGCGCGCTTTTGGGTTTGAACGTAGCGATAAATAATGTATTTACGCGCGACGTTAAACGCACCAAGCGCCATGATCTGATCTTCGACCATGTCCTGAATTTCTTCGACGGCGGGGGTGTGACCACAATCTTGACAAAGCTCCGCCACCTTATCTGATGCGTCGCGAATTTGCTTTGTAGAAAGGCGTTCATCAGAAGGTACCTCAGCGTTTGCTTTGGTGATGGCGTTGACGATTTTCTCAACGTCGAAGGTAACTTCTGAGCCATTTCTTTTAATGATCCTCATGCGTGCCTCCGTCTTTATGGAATAGAATTTTATCCGACAAAAATACGAGATTTAATCCTTGAATGCGCCTCTTGATAGCATTTATCAGGTCTCGTCCTTAAACACTGTTTACCTTAGCACAACGATGTTGCTTAAAAGTTCCTACATACAGCATGTATTTAGACGAAAAAGTTACAACCACAATATGTTGTGTATTGCTACCTTGTTGATAACCTTGTTGAAAACTGTCGATTTGGAGTCGTTGTGGCAGGTCGAACAGTTTTGTTGAAAACCGGTTTTCAACTTTTATTCACGAGTGCCCTGAAATAGTCAAACCACCATATATCTGAAAAAATTTTTTAAAAAAGTTTGTGGCTAAATCGTGATGAAAATGACGGGAAAATTTCCACATACAGAAGGTGCCATGGCACTTTGTTTGTCAAGTGTCATGGCACGTTTTTTAAAAGAATTAATGGTTGGAAAATACAACAATTAACAATGTTCAGAAAGCAAAGTCTAACGATCCAAAGCCGACAGCGCTGCACCGATTGCGCCGCAAAGCTGTGCTTTCGGGTCGGTCTCAACATGACGGCCAAGCGTATGCTCGATCGCATGAACCACGCTGGTGTTCTTGGTAACGCCGCCGGTCATCATGACGGTGTCGGATATACCCACACGCCGCGTCAGTCCACACACACGTTTTGCCACCGATCGGTCAATCGCCGAAACGATGTCGGCCACGGGAACATCTTGGGCAACCAACGAGACAACCTCGGATTCGGCAAAGACCGAGCACGTGCTGGTAATCGTGGTGGTTTGAGCGCCTTTATCACCAAGCTCGGCCATTTCACTTAGGGGAATGCCGAGCGTTGTCGCCATCATCTCCAAGAAGCGGCCCGTGCCTGCAGCACACTTATCGTTCATCGCGAATTCCTTGACCGCGCCGTTGCCATCAAGGGCGATGGCTTTGCTGTCTTGGCCACCGATGTCGATCACCAAGCGCACATTGGGGTCTAGGTAGTGAGCCCCTTTTGCGTGACAGGTAATTTCGGTGATGTTGCCCTGACTTGAAATCGCGTCACGTCCATATCCGGTGGCGATCACTTTTTTCACGCGATCGCGTGGTATGTAGGCGGCCTGAAGTGCTTCGTTGAGGCTTGCCTCGGCGCTCTTCGTTGCGCTTCCTTGTGTGGGAAGAATTGCCGATGCGACGATGTTTGCGTCCGCATCCATGATGATCACATCGGTGGATGTTGATCCGCTGTCGATGCCTGCCACCAGGTCGGAATTTCTATCTGCAGCCTCGTTTTTCGTGAACTTGCCGTTTGAAGAAGCCGCAGAAGATGAAGAATTCGCGGAAGAGCCGGCAGGGGATTGACCTGCAGTCTGCGCAGACGAATTGGCTGTTTCATCTTCTTTGAGTATGCCGCGCATCTCGTCGCTACCGATTCCCAGACCCCGCAACTGCTCGGCGAACGCTTCAATACGCGTGCGCATCTGACCTTCCGATTGATGCGTGAAGTCTTCTTCGATGTGCAAAATAGGAACGCCGCCAATGGTTTGACGTTCCGCGCATTCAATATCGTAGAAATCGCAGAAGCGCGCCGTGTGATAGACCACCGCTTTTAAGTGGGGATCATCAAAGAGATGTGCGCGGTCGCGATCGTTGGCCATGCGCGCACAAGGGGTCTGATCCAAAAGGGCATTCGCATACGTTGTAAAAAATGCATCCTCGCCTGAAAAATCGATGACTTCCGTGTTGATATCGCGCAGACCTGCACAGGTAAGATCTACCAGCGGAAGAGGAAGTGCCTCGCGCGCGAGATCAAAAAGCCATACCGGGGTACGCACTCCAATAAGACCGATGTAGGGAGTAGTGGGGCGTTTCATTTGTGTGCAGGCTTGTTTGCACTTCTCCAAATCAAGGGTGCGTCCTGTGCGCTCTTCGAGTGTGTGCGCATAGGTTTTGAGGTCTTTAGCAAAACGCTCACGCGTGCACTCGTCCCCGCAGTGAGGAACTTCCAACATGTCGAGCGTGTCGCAATCGCCCAGCGCATTGATCGCATCGTAGGAACGCTGCATTGCATTGCAGCAATCGCTTAAGAGCAAATGCGAAATATTTCCATCCATAACGGTCTGGATGAGCGCCTTAGAAAAGCCGCACATGCGCGGTCCCACAAGCGCCTCGGCGTCGTCGAAAAGGTTCGGAGTCTTCTTGACTACATCACTGTCCAGACCAAATCCCGCAAGCATTTCGACCGGTGCATATTTGCAGGTATACCAATACGTGGAGGTAGTTTTTTGAGTCTGGGTGGGCGCGGCTTGCGTTTCCGTTTGTACGCTTGTCGCGGAAAGATTTTGGTTACTCATACATATCCTTATAAGACGTGTTTATAAGACGTGTTAATAATCGAAATAGCGAGGAAAAACAAACTACGAAGCTTTTTGCGCTGGCGGTTTCTGGCTGGAAGACTTCTGTCCGGAGGCTTTCTGACTAGATGCATTCTCCTTAGAAGAATTATGCTCAGGCGTTTCCTGCCCAGAATCCTTTTCGCGTTTTCGCGCGGAAAGCATCTCCAAAAATGCATCGAGTCGGGTGGCCACCTGACCTTCAGGGGAATTCGTTCGGTCGCATCCATCGCCATCCAAGATAACGCTCGGGATGTTGTGCCTATCAAGCACGTGCTGCATCAGTGTCAGAGATCCTGACGTTGCCTTGCATCCCCAGTGGGAAAACAGCACCACACCATCGGCGTCGGTACGTTCTACCAAAGACTGGATGCGGCGTATGCGGATGTCGAAATTACCGTTCATGCACGCATACACTAGGCGGCGGGCCATCGCTTCATACGGTTTATTTTCGTCGCTTTCCGCGACAATTTCGAGCGCATCAACGGCAATATCGCACGCGGCCACATACGCTTTCGTGCTGTAGTCCAGGCGTTCGGTAACGGGCGCCAACATATTGGGGATTAAGTGGCACCACACAAGGCGCAGCGCATCGCCGGGCGCGGGAGCCTCACTAATATCATGAACCAGCTCTTCGCTATAGCGCTCGGCAGCTTCGGTCCCAAGCAATGGATGCATGATAAGCGCCGAATACATTTCGCTTGTCATGTCGGATACCAGCAGATGATCGCGCTGCATGTCGGTATAGCGCAAGAAGTTTTGTGCGGTTCGCTTGCTGCGTGCCACATGCTCGGCGATGTCGTCTTCGGATACCACATGGCCCGTCTGTGCCGAAACAAAACGCGTAAGATGGCGCAGCTGATCGGCAACATCTTTGACTGCCTCTTCGGTGCGGCGCGTGGGCACATCGATGAAGAAGACGGGAATCTGAAAATCCTTTTCGATTTGGCGGAACGTGATGAGGTTGCCGTCACACGCCACATTGGTATACACACCAAATTCAGGCGCAGGAACAATTCCCGATTCTAGCGCGCCTAAAAAGGTACGGTGATAGCTACAAAGCGTTTCGGGGAAACCTACTTCGCCTGCCTTCGTAAGGAATTTCTGCTCACACTGGGTGCCCGACAAAAATGCCGACAGGAGTTCAACCGAAAAGCAATTGATTCCTGCTGCCTGCATGATTTCGCAGGGAACGAACAGGCTTATCGCCGCTGAAGTTTGTGGGGACGTAAGCATTCCCAAAACGCAATCCATTGTGATGCGGGCTGCATCTTGGCGCGCAAAGGTAAGGTGCTTGTCGGGGATGGCCTGAAGTGCCCAACGGCGACCGGCATAGCCTGCGGTCAAAACTCTTTGCATAGCGACGGGATGTTTATCGACGTTGTCTGATATAAAACGCCCAAATTGCTGAACGACGTCCATAAAGTCCTTCCGAATCAGTTTTATGTTTCTTGTCCACGAGATGCTCAAAACGAGCCACAGATAAGAAATGACCTATGTCTTATTTATCTGCTGAAATATAACTGTTGAATGGTTTTACGTTATGTTCAATGCTCTATTTTATTGCAATATTGCGCGTTGGTTGCAACTTTTAACTGCAATAGCGCCAATCTTTATCGATGATGATGCGGGCAAGTGCCAGGCCAATAGGGATAAAGACGATGGTTAACAGCGCGTGGATGCCCCAGGTTGAAGACTGCGCCACATCGAAAATGCACAAGTAATACATCGCTCGATACAGGAAAAGTCCGGGAACCATGATGACGGTTGATGGAACGGTGAGCGAAATTCGGGTAAAACCGGTGCGCTTGCAAATGATTGATGCCAGCAGTCCTGCCACAAGCGCTCCGGTAAGGGTGGCAACTTCGGGGGATGCCGCCGCATAGTCGCCGAGACTCAGGCGCAAGGTGTTTGCAATCGCGCCAACACATCCCGCGGCGATACACATTTTCGGCGTTCCGTTAAACATAACCGAGAAGCAGAACACACCAACAAAGGTCATGACCATACGTAGAATTAAAAGCGTATACCACGGCATGACGTCCGAGGTGAATTCGTCAGGCTGCATCTGAATGGTGCTCGCGACCAGCCATCCTACAAGGGTTGCGATGAAAATAACCGAAATCGTATAAGTGAGGCGCTCGATGCTGCTTCGGATATCCATCTTTGCGATGTCGAGTCCGCTCGTGATCAGCGGGAATCCGGGGATTACAAACAACATGGCACCAATGTAGCCGCCTTCGTGATGCTGGAATGCATCCGGAACGAAAAACGAAACAATGTAGAGCACCACGAAGTAGAGAAGACACGCAACGGCAACGCTTAAGCCTAACGTGGTGAACTGATTGATGTGGTGATTGCCAAGTTTGCGGCGCGTGTAATTGCCGAATCCTGCGCCCACAAACGCGCCTGCCATCTCGTAGAGGCCTCCGCCAAGCAAGAAAATAAAGGCGGCGCATGCAAATGCCGCCGCAAATCCTACTTGTGCATCAGAGTAGCGTTTCCCGGACTTTTCTATCTTGTCCATTTCGCGATATATCTGGCCTACCGTCAGATAATCATTTGCGGCTTCCGACGCTTCGATGTCCTGCATCAAATTTTCGGTACGCCAAATAAGGTACGTATCAACGCCAGGTGATGCAAGGCTTGCAACGGAGGTATAGGTGGTGCCGTCGTTTTCAATACAGGTGCAATCGATCGAAAGAAGTCCCAGGTCAACGATGCATGTTACGTTTAAAACGCGCGCCATGCGATCCATGACGTTGGTTACATGCCAACTTTCCGTCCCGCCTTTTAACATCATCAAGCCCATGCGGGTGACAAGTGCGGTTTTATCTTTTAAGGGAGCCTGTTTTGCAGGCAGGCTTTTATCTTGGCTGAGCTTCTCCCATTTAATGGGCATATGATGCGGACGGGCTGCTTTCCCGTCTACATACGTGTTTTTGGTGACCGTCACGGCCAGCTTCATCTCCAAATTTGTTCAATTGGTTTTCATTGTGTTTGACAAGAAAAGACGGTAACACCCCGACGCGACCAATGACAAAAAGAGATGCATGCTTCACGAACTTCCCAAAAAAACGTGAATCATGCATCGCTGAAAATACTGTATCGAATGGTATCTGAGCGCTCCGATAGCAACGTGCAGATGCGGCAGGGCTACTTCCATGCCACCAGCACAAACATGGGGGCATCGCCGTCATCGTGCTGTGCGGCGGCAGGAGACCCGGCGTAGTCGAACGGCTGAATCATATTGCCTGCACCGATTGCTTCATCTACGGTGCGGAAGCATTCAATATGGCGTGCGCCCAAATCCCACAGCGTGGCAATATCCCAGGAAGGGCGATCTACTTTGGTGATGGCAAGATCGCGTGCAAGTTCGTTGCGTTTCCTCAGCTGCTCAGGGGTCTGTGTGGCATGGGTGGGTTTGATGCCTGCCTTGCCGGCGGCGTTGAAGGCGCGCCCGTAATTTGCATCCATGTTGATGAGCAACCCGCCCGGACGCAACACACGCATCATCTGGGAGTATGCGCCTTTTACGTCTTGGATAACCCAGGTCATATTGCGGGTGACAATCATGTCGAAGCTCTCATCGTCAAAGGGGAGATGATGCGCATCTGCCTGCAGGAACTTGCCCGAAAGGCCAAAGGCTTCCATGTTCTCTTGTGCATGCTTTACCATGTCGGCGGAAAAATCGGTGCCTGTGACGTTGGCGCCGCGCTGAGCTAGAAGAATTGACAAAAACGCCGATCCGCATCCCACATCGAGCGCATTGACGGTGCGCGAGAGGCGGGGCATATACCTGTTGATAATCAGAGCGAAACGTTGCTGCTTATTGGAATTGGTCGTCTCCATTTGATGGGCGGAATAATCATCGGCGCGGTCAGACCAATATTCGCGAGATTCTTCTGATTGATTTTCCATTGCAATCCTTTCAGAGCATTTCAGGGTATGTATTGTCTTCATATACCCATAGCTATGCTTGTGCGTTCATTTTCTTAAATTTGTCTTCATTATTGTACGGGTTTGCAAAATCATTGTATGGCGTTGCACAGTGCTGGTTTCCATACCGATAAAAGACGATCAAATGACCATGAAGCATTTGCGGGACTCGTCGAAGGTAGTGGGGTGGCCTGCATATGCGTGCGGGGCAGAAGGAACTTTTTATACAGTGACGTCGCTTTGCCGCCGTTGGTCACAATGCTTGTAATTGACGCGACGTGTGTGATGTGCTCGATTTCTACCGGTTCCACATTTTTAATACTTGAATCAGAGGAGCCGATGATGTCACAACTCTCGATGACATCCCACAGGGCAATATGGGCATTCAGCAGCACCTTTGTTTTTTGCGCAATCGAGGCATGGGCCAGATCTTCGTCTTCGTCAACACATGCGGCGATGATACGCCAGAAACGATTTTGCGGATTTCCGTAATAGAAATTCTGTGCCAGGCTTTTTACCGAGGGAAATGACCCCAAAATCAAGACACGACTGTTTTTGTTATAGATCGGCCCGAATTGATGGGTCACGTGTCGGTATTCTGCCATGCAAATTCCTTTCATTTTTGTCTATAGTCCCATGAGATGAATATACGTTTGATATGATTAATCAGGTTCACATTGAAAGGAACACTATGAAAAAATATGTTTCCGAATCGGATGTTGCCGATATGGCAGAATATGCCCGCATCGGTCTCTCCGATGAAGAGCTTCCTAAAATGACCGCAGATCTCAATGGCATTATTGATGAACTTCAGGTTATTCGCCAGTATGATCTCACCGGTGTCACGCCCACCTTCCATCCTATTGGAGATTTGTCGAACGTATCGCGCGGTGATGAGGTCAAGCCCGGGCTTACCCACGACGAAGCGCTGAAAAATGCTCCGAAAACCGAAGATGGCGGATTCGTCGTTCCCTCCATTTTGGGAGGCGAAAAATGAGCGATATTTTTGGCACCATGAGCGCAGCGCAAATCCATCAAGGGCTTGCCAGCAAAGAATTCAGCGCGGCCGAAATGACGGACGCAATTCTTTCGGGCATCGATGCAGCCGATAAAAGTATACATGCATTTTTACAAGTAACCCCTGATCTGGCGCACGAAGCTGCACAAAAGATCGACCAGGCAATCGCGTCGGGTGATTTTGAGAGCATGGGGCCACTTGCCGGTGTGCCGTGTGCCTACAAAGACAACATGAACTTGCGTGATACGCACACCACCTGTGCCTCGAAGATGCTCGAAAATTATGTGTCTCCCTTTACCGCAACGTGTGTGCAAGACACATTAGACGCCGGATGCATCCCCGTGGGCAAAACTAACATGGATGAGTTTGCATTTGGGAGCACCACCGAATCGAGTGTTTTTGGTCCGACGAAAAATCCGTGGGACCAAACGCGTGTGCCAGGCGGAAGCTCCGGCGGAAGTGCGGCGGCGGTTGCAGCCGGCATGGTTCCGGTGGCGCTGGGATCTGATACGGGCGGATCAATTCGCCAACCTGCGGGATTTTGCGGTGTCGTAGGCGTAAAACCCACGTACGGCGTGGTGTCCCGGTATGGCGTCGTCGCCTTCGGAAGTTCGCTTGATCAGGTAGGACCGTTCGCACGTAACGTCCACGACGCGGCTGAAATGCTCAATGCGATTCAGGGCCGCGATCCAAAAGATTGCACGAGTCAGCAGTCCGCGAAGGACTTCACGGCAAACCTTGACGAAGGTGTCAAAGGGATGAAAGTGGGCGTCGTGCCTGCGTTTATGGAGTCTGAGGGTCTTGCTCCCGAGGTAAAAAATGCAATCGAAGCGGCGGCCAAGCACCTCGAAGATGCAGGTGCCGAACTTGTCGAGATTGAACTTCCGAATGCAAAGGCTGCCATCAGCGCCTATTACGTGTTAGGTCCGTGCGAGGCATTTTCCAACTTGGCGCGTTTTGATTCGGTGCGCTACGGATACTGCGATGAGGGCCACAAGACCTTAGCCGAGCAGTATGAAGCGAGTCGTGCCAAAGGATTTGGCGCGGAAGCCAAGCGCCGCATCATGTTGGGAAGTTATCTGCTTTCCGCAAATGAGTACCACAACTATTACTATCCTGCGCAGCAGATTCGCACCCTGATTACCCAGGACTATCAGCGTGCGTTTGAAAAGGTGGATGTCATCTTAGGGCCGGTGTCTCCGTGCACGGCATTTAAGCTCGGCGAAATCACCGATCCAGCGACCATGTATCTTTTCGATATGTTCACCGTGCCCGTCAACATTTCTGGCAATGGCGGCATGAGTGTGCCGCTGGGCCTGGGCAAAGATTCGAGCATGCCTGTGGGTGCACAGCTTATTTGCCCTGCATTTGGTGATGAAAACATGTTCCGCGTTGCGGCCGAGCTTGAGCGTTGCTATGGCAGCAACACCGTTGCTCCTGATTTCGCGTCTGCGGCTCAGGCGAACGCTTCTGCCGGGGCGAACGCTTCTGCCGACGGATCCGCTTCTGCCGCGGTATCTGCGGATGACCAGAAAGGGGGCACACGATGATTTCACTTGAAGACGCAATGAAGGAATGGGAGCCGGTCATCGGTCTGGAATGCCACATCGAGCTCACCAGCCTGGATTCGAAGATGTTCTGCTCATGTAAAAATGAACATGGTGATGCGCCGAACACGAACGTTTGCCCCGTGTGCCTGGGTATGCCGGGCGCTCTTCCGTCGCCGAACAAGGAAGCCATCAAGGACATCGTGCTCACCGGTCTTGCCACCAATTGCGACATTGAAAAACACACGATGTTTTATCGCAAAGGTTACATGTACCCTGATATGGCGAAAAATTTCCAGATCACGCAAGGCCCCAAGGCATTTTGCATGCGTGGCCATCTTGATTTGACGATCGACGCTCCTGCGGCGAACGAGCGCGTCGATATCCCAGAGGCTCAGGGGAAAGATGGGTCATATACCACGCACATCGGCATCCACCTCATCCATCTTGAAGAAGATGCGGCAAAGATGGTTCATGTTGGTGGTCGTGAGGGGCGTATCGAGGGCGCAACTCATTCGATCATTGACTACAACCGCGCGGGTACGCCGCTTATGGAGCTGGTAACCGAGCCGGAAATGCATACGCCTGAAGAGGCACGCCGTTTCATGGAAAAGCTTCGCGAGATTGTGCTTGCCCTGGGAATTTCTGACTGCAGCATGGAAAATGGAAGCATGCGCGCCGATGGCAACGTTTCACTGCGCCGTCGCGGTACCGAGAAGCTGGGCACCAAAACCGAGCTCAAGAACATCAACAGCTTTAAGAATTTGCATGATGGTTTGGCGTTTGAGATTCGTCGTCAGGCTGAAATCTTAAATGAAGGTGCCACCGTTCTTCAGGAAACGCGACACTATGATCCATCCACGAAGCACACCATTCCGATGCGTACCAAGGAAACCGCGGCAGACTACCGTATGTTCCCTGATCCTGACTTGGCTCCGTTTGATCTCTCCGATGAGTTTATCGATGAGGTTCGTGCAATGCTCCCCGAACTTCCTGATCAAAAGGCCGAACGCTATCAGAAGGATTGGGGCCTGTCTTCCTACGATGCGCGTAATTTGGTCAAAGATCCAACGATTACCGCCTTCTTTGAAGCGTGTATGAAACAGAAGGACGCGCAAAAACTAGTGAAGCCTTTGGCGAATTTGCTCATCAATGATGTGGCTCAACTGGGAAATGAAGTTGAAGATTTCACTTTAGGTGAGGGCCCGCTTACGCCGGAACGTGCCGTTTCGCTGGTCGGCATGGTTGACGCACAAGACATCAGCACGAAGCAGATGTATGAGGTCTTAAAATTCATCGTTGACGAGGATAAAGATCCTGCGACTATCGTAAAAGAACACGGCATGAAACAGGTCTCTGATACCTCGGCGCTCGGTGCCGTGGTTGATAAAGTGATTGCGGATAATCCCGATAAAGTTGCCGCGTACAAGGGTGGAAAGACCGGACTTTTGGGCTTTTTTATGGGGCAGTGTATGAAAGCGCTGAAGGGCCAAGGAAACCCTCGAGCGCTCAATGAGCTTTTGCGCCAAAAGCTGCAATAGCGCTGCGGAACATGCTTTATTACTTCAATGACCTGGTACGATACGTATCAGGTCATATTTTTTCGGACATTTATTGGTGCACTCTTCATCAAATGGTTGCTTTAAGGTGACATTTTGTCAGTTGTACCTTTGTTGCGAATAGACAACAATTGTCGTTAAGCTTTACAAATTTCAGGAGGAAACACATGGAGACACTCCATTTAGACCTTACGCAAGATGCCACGCGTGCACATATAGAAGATGAAGTCTTATCCCTTGTAAGCGACAAGACCGGCATTCAACAAACGGTGGATCAGGCGGGAATCCCCGAAGAGCACTTCCATGATGTTGGTGTGATCGATGGTGTGATTGACCAGCTACGTGGCGTAAGCGACAAGGTAAAAGAAGACATGCGCGGGGTATACAACACCCTTGCGCATGCAGAGTCGCATGTACACGGCGTTCCTGTGGACAAGACTCATTTCCATGAGGTGGGGGAATCGTCAACCTTTAAAGAGATTCTCACCATCTGTCTCGCGATTGAACGGCTCAATCCCACGCAGATAACGGCGACACCCGTTCAGCTGGGACGAGGGAAAGTCAAGTGTGCGCATGGAATCATGGATATTCCTGCGCCTGCGACCAAGGCCATCATCGATCGCGGTATTCCCATGGTTGAAAAACGTCTCGACGGTGAGCTTTGCACGCCAACATCTGCAGCGCTTATCTGGCATTTCGTCGATAAATTCGATGGCGATGACCGCCGGCATCTGCTTTTGACGTCACAGGATATCGTGAAGGATTTGGATCCGAATGTAGGATATGGAATCGCATTTTCGGGCGGCGTGGATTCCTCGCTTTTGCTTGCGGCGTGCATCCGTCATGGCATTGATGCAAAACCGTATACCGTGGTGAGCGCGTTTGTGCCCCAAGAAGAAATTGAAGAAGCGCGTGAATTTGCAAAAGCGCTCGGAACAAAGGCCGAAGAGATCCCGGTTGATGTGCTTGCAAGCGAGGAAGTGTGTGCGAACCATTGGGATCGTTGCTATCAGTGTAAACTGCAGGTATTCGGCATCATCCAAGAGCACATGGCAGCAGAAGGTCGCACCGTTTTGATGGACGGCACCAACGCCACCGATGATCCTGATGATCGTCCAGGATTTAAGGCGCTCAAAGAGCTTTCAGTCCGCTCTCCGTTGCGTGAGGAAGGTTTTACGAAGGCTGACATTCGTCGTGTATCAGGGCAGATGGGACTTCCGACGTCTACGAAGGCGAAATTCTCTTGCTTTGCGACGTTCATTCCTACGGATACAAAAATTACCCAAGAGCGGCTGGATGCGGTAGCTCGTGAGCAAGGGCGCAAATAAGGGGATAGAAACGTGGAGCGAGAAGATCTCGAGAAGCTATTAAAGAGTGTTTCCTCAGGGAAAACCTCCGTTGAAGAGGCACTCACGAAAATCACGGATGCTCCCATTGTCGATCTGGGATACGCAAAACCCGATATGCAGCGCGGGGTGCGCCAGGGAGTTTCTGAAGTCATCTACGGCGAAGGAAAAACGGCAGAACAGATTGCCGGTATTATCTCGGCCATGCGGAGCCACGGACAAAATCGTGTGTTGATTACACGCCTAGACAGCGACAAGAAAGATGATGTCTGCAAGCTGCTTTCCAAAAAAGATGCAGACGACTTTGAATATTGGGACGCTCCACGCGTGGGTCTTGTGGGAGGCAAGCCAAAACCTGAACGCGATTCTCATATCACGGTTGCCTGTGCGGGAACAAGCGATTATCCGGTAGCCGAAGAAGCGGCGCTTACCGCTGAAGTGCTGGGGAGCAATGTCGATCGTCTCTACGATGTAGGGGTTGCCGGTATTCATCGGCTTTTGTCGCGCGTCGATGAGATCAATTCGGCGAGCTGCATCGTTTGCGTGGCCGGTATGGAAGGCGCCCTCGCAAGTGTCATCGGAGGTCTCGCGTCATGCCCGGTTATCGCGGTTCCTACCAGTGTGGGCTACGGCGCGTCGTTCGGCGGTGTCGCCGCACTTCTTTCAATGCTCAATTCCTGTGCGAGTGGAGTATCGGTGGTCAACATCGATAATGGATTCGGCGCGGGATATCAAGCGGCGCTCATCGACCGCGGACCGCAAAAGAGCGGTGAAAAGGACAGCGAAAAAGATCCCCAATAACCCCATCAGGTGCGATAATAAATCCTAGCGACAGAAAAAGCCATAACGATAGAACGCGTCAGCTGTAGAAATGCTCGTAAAGTTGTATCCATGCGCTTTCTGCAAGGAATTACGTGCCTAGACCAAAGGGTGATCATATGTATATTCAATTTCCCAAAAATGATATGACAATTCAGGAGATGGATGGGGTTTTTGTCCCACCTATGGTCACCGTCAAACAAACATTTGATGACTCCAATACGCTTCCCGATCCGTGCCAGACCATGAAAGACCAGCTCGAAGCACTTCCAAATCACGATCAGTGGAAGGGAAAGACCCTCTGTATTACCTGCGGAAGTCGTGGAATTCCGGGCTATGCCGATCTAGTGAAGACCATGGTCGACACGTTTAAGGAGTGGGGCGCAAAACCGTTTATTATTCCTGCTATGGCAAGTCATGGTGGGGCGACCGCCGAAGGCCAAGCAAAGATGCTCGCGGGCTATGGCATCACGCCTGAAACAATGGGATGCCCGCTCAAATCTTCCATGGAGGTCGAGCAATACGGAGAGATCGATGGTGTGCCGCTGTACTGCGACAAAAACGCCATGCATGCGGATGGCATCGTCATCTTCAACAAGGTAAAGCCCCATACCGATTTCCGCGCGGCGCATGAAAGTGGTCTGTGCAAGATGATCACCATCGGCATCGCAAAGCACAAGGGTGCAACCACGTTCCATTCGTTCGGTCTTCATCGCTTCCCAAAGCTCATCTTGAATGGCACCGAAGAATTCATGAAGAAATGCCCGATCGCCTTTGGCGTTGGTCTAGTACAGAATGCCTACGATCATATTTGCGATATCCAAGCCATGATGCCTGATAAGCTTCTTGAAGCCGATGCTGCAATGCAAACCGAGGCAAAAAATAATCTCGCAAAGTTTAAATTCAACGATATCGATCTGTTAATCATCGACCAGATTGGCAAAAATCTCTCTGGGTGGGGTCACGATCCCAATGTTACGGGACGCAACCTTACGCAGACATTCGGCAAAGAGCTTAACTTAAAGAAATTGTTCATCCGTGGACTCACCGAGCAGACGCGTCACATGGGTATCGGCATTAGCTCGGCGGACATTACCGTTCGCCGCTGCTTAAACGACATTGATTGGGATGCTACTTGGACCAACATCGCGACGACCGGATACCTCGATGGCGGGCGTATCCCTATGTATGTCGAAGACGATGAGACCGCAATTAAGCTTGCGCTGCGTACCATCTTTGATCTACGCGATTACAGCAAGGCACGCATTGTGCGCATCAAGAATACGATGAGCATGAGCGAAATTCAGGTCTCCGAGCCGCTGTATGAATCAATCAAAGATGTGGATGGTATCAGCAAAATTGCCGGTCCGTACGAGATGACGTTTGATCAGGATCACAACCTGCCCGATTGGGAAGATTCGCTCAAGTAATTGTTCGTAACGTATGCCGCTTGAGGCCAGCCGTTCATGCTGCATAAATTCGTGCCACCCAAATTCATACCGCTCAACGCTACGTCAATTCATACAGCGCGTTGTGCGCATGAAATGAAAAGTGTGTAGGGCATACATATTGGGTGGCATTGCGTTTTTGTGGTGATATATACTCAAGCTTAACAATTGAATATCAAAAAGCATTGATGAAGACAGCATTATGCGGAGTTTGTTTTCAAGAGAGTTGCTCCACAGGCTGAAAGAGCAATAAACAAATGCATGATGATTCCCTTCGGAGCTGCATCGTTGAAAGCAGAATCTTGCACGAGTATATGCAAGATAGATGAGGAAGTAGATGATGCCGGTTGCTTCCGTTAAAGCATTTGAGTGGATGACATGGGTGTAAATGCATTCTATGTGATCAACCAAGGTGGTACCGCGAGCCTCTTCTCGTCCTTGGAATACAGGATGTGAAGAGGCTTTTTGTATATGGGGAAGGATTAACATGGCAATTGCGGATGAAGTAAAAGATCTGGGCGCAAAAACCTTAGCAGCAATTGATGCAGCGTCCGATACCGACGCGCTCGAAAAAGTGCGCGTAGATGTGCTGGGCAAACAGGGAAGTCTTACCGCATATTTGCGCGGCATGGGGAAAGTTCCAAAAGAAGAGCGTGCGGAAGTTGGCAAGACGGTCAACACAGTGCGCAATCAAGTGCAGGATGCCCTTTCGGCACGTCATGAAGTGCTCGCCAATGCTGAGCTTGACGCACGCATTGCCGCCGATGCGGTTGATATCACCCTTCCCGGTCGTGCACAGCAGGTAGGTACGCGTCATCTGATCAGCCGTATTACCGATGAAATTACCGACATTTTCATGGGGATTGGTTTTTCGGTTGCCTCAGGTCGCGAAGTCGAAACCGACTATTACAACTTCGAAGCGCTCAACACGCCGCCTGATCACCCCGCACGCAGTATGCAAGATACGTTCTATGTTGTCGATCGCACGGGGCATCAATCCTCGGTTCGCGGCGAATCTGACGTGCTGTTACGCACGCAGACCTCCGGGGTCCAGGCGCACGTGATGGAAGAACAAAAGCCGCCGATCTATATTGTGGCGCCGGGTAAGGTCTATCGTCGCGACGTGGCAGATCCCAGCCATCTTCCTCAGTTCAACCAGGTAGAAGGCTTGGCTGTCGATGAAGGAATCACGTTTGGGGATCTGAAAGGCACGCTTGATTTCTTCATCAAGCAGATGTTTGGCCCTGAACGCAAGACGCGTTTTCGTCCGCATTATTTCCCCTTTACCGAACCATCGGCCGAAGTTGATGTGTCGTGTGGCATTTGCGGCGGCAAAGGATGCCGTTTCTGCAAAGGTACGGGTTGGGTTGAAGTCTTAGGCTGCGGCATGGTGGATCCAAACGTTTTTGGTTATGCCGACATCGATCCAGAAAAGTATTCTGGCTTCGCATTTGGCATGGGCGTCGAGCGCATTGCGTGTCTGAAATATAACGTATCTGACCTGCGCGATCTTCTTGCGGGCGATATGCGCTTCTTGCGCCAGTTCTAATGCGCCAAGACTTTTCCGTGACCTATACCTATGAAAAGGATATGAGATGAAAGTATCGATGGATTGGCTTGGCAATTACGTAGATCTGCCAAGCGAAGATGAATTTATAAAACAGATGCCCTTAAGTGGCACAGAAATTGAAGATGTTGATCACACGGGAGCCCAGTTCGACCATGTCGTCGTCGGACAGATTATAAAGAAAGTTCCGCATCCAAATTCGGATCACATGTATATTTGCACCGATGATCTGGGAGAGGCTCATCTGGGTAAAGATGGTAAGCCGGAGCCGCTTCAGATCGTATGCGGCGCGCAAAACTTCAAGGAAGGCGATAAAGTTCCCGTTGCGATGGTGGGCGCGCATCTTCCTGGAGGCGTGCACATAAAAAAGAGTAAGTTGCGTGGCGTAGAGAGCAACGGAATGAATTGTTCTCAGGAGGAACTGGGCCTCGGTAAAGGCGAAGACGGCATATATATTCTGCCTGCCGATGCGCCGGTGGGATGTGATTTGAAGGAATATCTCGACCTCAGTGACACCATCGTTAATTTTGAGCCCACACCGAACCGTCCTGATCAGCTTTCGATTGAAGGAATGGCTCGGGAGACTGGTGCGGTCTGGCGCGTGCCGGTAAAGTCAGTAACCGATGGGGTAGAGCTCAAAGAAACGGGTGCTCCCACAACGGATTTAGCCGATGTCGAAATTACCGATACATCGCGTTGTGCGCGCTACACCGTGCGTGTGGTCTCGGGAATTAAAATTGGTCCCAGCCCTGATTGGCTTGTAAAGCGTATTGCCAGCTGTGGAGGCCGTTCCATCAACAATGTGGTTGATGCCACCAACTATGTAATGTTTCTGTTGGGCCAGCCAATGCATGCCTTCGATTTTGACAAGATGGATCTTGAGGGTGGCAAGGCTCATATCATTGTTCGCCCGGCCAAAGAGGGAGAGAAGCTTACCACCCTTGATGGCAAAGAGCGCACACTCACCCCGGATATGACCGTGATTGCATCCCCGAAGCGTTCGCTGGCACTCGCCGGTGTTATGGGCGGTCTCGACTCGGAAGTTAGCGATACCACCACAAACGTTCTCTTGGAAATTGCAACGTTTGATCCCGCCCATACGTCACGTACCAGCCGCAATTTGGGGCTGATGAGTGAGAGCAGCATTCGCTATGAGCGTGTGGTGGATGCGTACTCGATCGAGCGAAATGCAAACTTTGCGGCAGCGCTCATTGCGCAACTTGCCGGTGGCTCGGTGTCGTCGGGTCTTTTGGATGTGTGGCCGGTAAAGCCGCCAATTCCGCATATGCAGTTCCGCCTGCACAGATTCTGCCAGATGATGGGCGAGGAAGTCTCTATGGAAGAGGCGCGCGACATCCTTACACGTGAAGGATGCACCTGTACCGATGCCGAAGAAGGCGTGCTCAATGTGGTAGCGCCAACGTTCCGCCCCGACCTCGAACGTGAAATCGATCTCTATGAAGAGGTTATCCGTCTTCATGGTATGGATCATGTGCCCATGACGCTTCCGATTGGAACTGGTCGTGCCGCGGTTCGCACCAAGCAGCAGGATGTTCTTGATTGCATCCATCGAACGCTTCAGGCAAGTGGTCTCAATGAAACGATGACGTATTCATTCGCAAGCCCTAACGAAATGCATGATCTGCGTATGGACACAGTGATCACCGATCCGGCCGTTGAACTTACCAATCCGGTCAATTCAGATCAGTCGCGCATGCGCCAAAGCATCATTCCAGGACTCCTTCGCTCGGTGGCGTATAACCAAAACCATGGGGTAGAGAATATCCAGCTCTACGAAACGGGCAACGTATTTTTTGCACGCAAAGATAAAGCGCTCCCTCATGAGCGCCAAAAGCTCGCGGGTGTCCTTGTGGGATCAATGAAAAAGGATGAGTGGAATCAAAAGTTCCCGGCATTCGATTTCTTTGATGGTAAGGGTGTAGCTGAAAATCTCATTCGTGAGCTTGCCCTTCCTAAGGCGCGTTTTGTCGCGCTTGACGCTGATGAAGCGCCGTTCTTGCAACCAGGACGTGCGGCAAAATTGATGGCTGCGGGTGCCGAAGTTGGTTGGGTTGGCGAAATCCATCCCCGTGCCCTTCAGGCATTCGATGCGCGCGGACCGGTGGTTGCATTCGAGTTTGACCTGGATGTACTCGTAAAAATTGCGCGTTTTGAGCGCGATATTCACGAAGTGTCGGAATTCCCTCCGGTATCGGTGGATGTGGCATTCATTGTCGACGAAGATGTCACCAATGAAAAAATGATGCAGCGTATCACGTCTGCAGGCGGGAAACTTCTGCAGGATGTGCAGCTGTTCGATGTGTATCGTGACGATGAGCGCGTTGGTAAGGGAAAGAAGTCAATGGCGTACTCACTCACGTATCAAAGTCTCGATAGAACGCTTACGGGTGAAGAGGTCGAAAAGACCCATCAGCGTTTAATCCGTAAAGTGTGCGGATCAACGGGTGCTGAGGTTCGCTCATAACGCAAAGAAGACGCACCAATAGGTCTATAAAGACAAAAGGCAGAAGCTAAAAGCAAAAGAAAAGGCTCGTCCAACTTGTTGAAAGATTGGGCGAGCTTTCTGTATATGGTCCGATCTGTCGTAAAGTTTTGCACGGTATAAGGC
>CAIFEG010000030.1 GCA_903789415.1 uncultured Eggerthellaceae bacterium
TGATAAAGCCGAGTCGCTCGGTGGTCCTATCAACGATGAACAACAATTTTTAACCATGTGTGACACAGAAGAAATTCCTGAAACCGTTCGTCAGTGGGTTGAAGGCTAACGCTCTAAAGTTCGCGTGACGCTGACGCTCCATTGCAACAGTCATATTGTGCGGTTGTTCGTGCAGTGCTCCCGATGCCAGTACTCCCGATATCAGTAAAGAGAAGCAGGTCATAGGTCATGTCGACAAAAAAGAAGCAGCGTTTAGATGACATCTTGATTGCGCGTGGCTGGTTTTTGAATCGAGAGCAGGCACTTCGAAGCATTCTTGCGCATGAAGTGAAAGTCAATGATGTATATGCCACCAGCCCCGCAACGAAGGTGGCACCCGATGCAGATATTGAAGTGCACGGTGGGGGAAGGTTCGTAAGCCGCGGGGGAATGAAACTCCAAGGCGCGCTCGATTTTTTCCATCAAGATGTCTCTGGTATGCGCTGCATCGATATTGGCTCGTCAACGGGTGGTTTTTCGGATTGTCTTTTGCAGGCAGGTGCCAAAAGTGTCGCGTGTGTCGATGTGAACTACGGTCAACTCGCGTGGAAGATCCGCCAAGATCCGCGTACCACGGTTTTTGAGCGTACGAATATTCGTACGGCAGATCCGGAAGTGCTCGGTGCTCCGTTTGATCTGCTCGTTGCCGACCTGAGCTTCATTGGTCTTTCGGGACTTGTACCCACGTTTGCGCGATTATGCAGGCCGGGAAGTATCTTCATCGGTTTGGTAAAACCCCAGTTTGAAAGCGACCACGATGAAACGGACAAGGGGCTGGTACGTGACCCTGAAGTTCGTCAGAAAACGGTTGAGAAGGTTGAAGCTGCGCTCGGAGGAGCAGGATTCCGTGTTTCGGGTGTGGTTGAGTCGTCGATAAAAGGGAAAAAGGCGGGTAATGTCGAATACCTCGTCCGTGCGGTGTATGAAGGCGCGTAATCAATTCTGATTCGCAGTCAGCCCTGATAGTTTGCAAAAAAAGAGCATGTGAAAATTTTCGCATGCTCTTTTTAAATGAAAAACAACACTACCGCAAAAAGTTATTTTGCTGCATGCTGAGCATTCTTGAGCTCAGCTTCCATTTTCTTGCGCTTTGGCTCACTGATGATTTTCTCATCAGGATTTTGCTTTTCATAGGTGCGATTGCTCCACGTAATAACGGGATTCACGAGCACAAGTGCCAAGATGACAACGATTAATATGTTTGTTCCCAGATCCATCTTCAAGCCTTCCGGATAGATAAAGTCTGTATGTATCGTAAGCCATCTGCATGGATGTATCAATAATATGGTTTTTGAAGCCATACTATCTTCAGCATTTACAACAGCTTCATGGGGCGCGTATACCGGTAACCGTATACAGAAATTGTATGCAGGTCAAAGAACCAGGCATGGATAAACAAATGGTAGTGTTGCCCATGCACACTCGTACTTGTCCAGCCACGCGAATAGAAGCCAATACATGATCCTTCAGGCGATAACTCTTTTCTTTCTTGTCTTTCTCGCGGGGTTTATTGACTCTATCGCGGGTGGTGGCGGACTTATCGCGCTCCCGGCCTACATGTTCGCGGGTGTGCCCATCCATGCAAGCATCGCAACGAATAAATTGTCGTCGACTATTGGTATGACTGCGTCGCTTTGGCGCTATGGTCATAGTGGATATCTCAATCGGAAAGTAGGAATTGTCGCTTCGATTTTTGCCGCGTGTGGCACGATCATTGGATCTGAGCTTTCAATTCGCTCATCTGAGCACACCTTGATGGTGGTCATGTTGTTTGTCCTCCCGGTTGTTGCGGGGTATGTGCTTAAAAATAAGACGCTTACCAAAAATGATGACAACCCGCTTCCGCAGCGGAAAACCATGGTGTATGTGGCGATCATTTCGCTTTTCGTGAGCGGCTATGGAGGATTTTATGGGCCGGGAGCAGGAACGTTTATGCTCCTCGGTTTTACCGGAATCGCTCATCTGAGTTTGACCGAAGCGGCAGGTGTCGGAAAACTCGCGAATTATGTTACAAACATCGGTGCGCTTGTTGTGTTCTTGACGCACGGACAAGCCATTATTCTTTTAGGGATTGCGGCCGGATTCTTCTCGTTTCTTGGAAACTTTTTAGGGAGCAAGCGCTTTACGCAAAACGGAAGTAAGATTGCGCGCCCGATCATTTTGGTCGTTGTTGCCTTATTCATGGTTAAGCTGATTCACGACTTGTTCTTTGTGTAAGAAGCGCGTACCAGCTTCCCCTGACTTATTTTGTGGCGCTTTCATCTCGTTTATTCGTAATTTGTCATCGTTTACCCATACGATACATTGCAAACGATAATTGTCCTTATAGCATGAGATTGATCAGGACGATATAAGTTGATCGCATATCGCATAAAAAGATAAGCCTCGGCAACACGAAGAGAAGCTGATATATGGTTACTCAGTTCATAGTTCTTTTTGCGTTGGTGTTTCTTTCGGGATACATCGATGCGATTGCAGGTGGTGGTGGTCTTATCGCGCTTCCTGCCTACATGTTTGCCGGCGTGCCAATCCATGAAACCATCGGCACCAATATGCTGTCATCGTCGATTGGTATGAGCGCATCGCTGTGGCGCTATACGCACAACGGATATCTGAAGAGAAATAGAAATATTTGCATTGTCGCCGCAATTTTTGCCGTATGTGGCACGATCATCGGTTCTGAACTTTCGGTTCATTCATCTGAGCGTACTCTGATGGTCGTTATGCTGTTCGTTCTCCCGGTGGTTGCGGGATATGTGCTCAAGAACAAGACACTCACTAAAAACGACAACAATCCACTTCCACAGCGTAAAACCATGCTGCTTGTGGCGATCATTGCATTTTTTGTTGGCGGCTATGGGGGATTTTACGGACCGGGTGCAGGAACTTTCCTGCTCTTAGGTTTTACGGGAATTGCGCATTTGAGTTTGAATGAAGCAGCAGGCGTCGGAAAACTCGCCAATTTCGTTACCAACATGGGTGCTCTGGTGGTGTTTTTGGCCAACGGGGAAGTTATCGTTTTGCTCGGCCTTGCGGCAGGAGTATTCTCGTTTCTTGGTAATTTGGTGGGAAGCAAGCACTTCACCCAAAATGGAAGCAAAATTGCCCGTCCCATTATCTTGGTCGTGGTCGTTATCTTCATGATTCGACTCATCCACGACCTATTCTTTGTCTAAAAATTTACGTATGTTTCTAATCTGTCATTTCCATGTGAGACAATTGCGCTATCATATCAATTGAACACAGTGTCTATTAGTAGTCAGCATGTCTAATAGTGTTGAAAGTAAGACTCATTCAAGGCTTTATGTCATGTGCGAGGAAGGTATACATGGAGGCTATCCAGGAACAAACACCTGAGCAAGTGACCACGTCTCCCGATCGCAGAAGTGTGCGAAGCGAATATGCGATTCGTCATGCCTGCATCGATTTGATGAGCGAATACGGGCTTGACGTCATCACGGTGGGCGATGTGTGCAAGCGTGCAGATGTCACGCGCGGAACGTTCTATAACCACTATAAAGATAAAGATGCGCTGGTAAGAAGCCTGGAAGACGAGCTTCTTTTAGATCTTAGAAGCATCCAGCAGCGCATGGGTCAGCTCGATTTGGGCGATCTGGCTGTGGCGGTTGCATCCGATGAACCGCTCGATATTTTGGTTGAACTTTTTGACTATCTACGCAGTAAGGGCTCATTTTTGCGTGCGGTGATGGGCGAGCACGGTGACATCACCTTCGCTCCGCGCCTGCGCGATGCGGTGTGCACCACCATTGTGCGCACCATGCTTCATGAGAAGTATCGAGAGAACCCTTCCGAATTTGTTAATTATTATGTTGCGTTTTTCGCGAGCGCATATTTGGGAATCATCAATCGCTGGATTAATACGGGAATGAAGGAGAGCAGCAAAGAAATGGCGCGAATCGCACAGCGCTTGCTGTTCATTAAACCCGGCGAACCGATTGAGTTGTAAGGAGAATCATGGATTCACAAACTTCAAAACTAGCCCTCGGTATCGATGTTGGATCGACCACCGTAAAGCTGGTCGTGATGGACGAGAATCACAAGATTTTATATTCCATTTACAAGCGCCATCACTCCGACGTTCGTTCGACGGCCAAAGCGGTGTTGTCGAGTGCGGTAAAAGATTTCGGTGACAAACCTACGACGGTTGCAATTACCGGATCAGGCGGTCTTTTGCTCGCCCAATGGCTCGGCGTTCCTTTCGTCCAAGAGGTTATTGCATCCAAAACAGCCATTGAAACATTCATCCCGCAAACTGATGTTGCCATCGAACTCGGCGGCGAAGATGCGAAGATCATTTATTTGCGCGGCGGCATTGAGCAGCGTATGAATGGCGAATGTGCTGGTGGTACGGGCGCATTTATCGACCAAATGGCAGCGCTGCTGAATACCGATGCAAGTGGATTAAACGAGCTCGCATCGCACCATAAAACGATCTACCCCATTGCAAGTCGCTGCGGCGTGTTCGCAAAAACCGATGTGCAGCCACTGCTCAATGAGGGCGCGGATCGTGCCGATATCGCGGCGTCTATCTTTCAGGCCGTTGTTACGCAAACAATCAGCGGGCTTGCATGCGGCCGTCCGATTCGCGGCCATGTGGCATTTTTGGGTGGTCCTCTCGAGTACCTGCCTGAACTGCGTAAACGCTTCTATGAAACGCTTCATCTTGATGAAGAGCATCGCATCGTGCCCGAAAATGCGCATCTGTTTGTCGCTGCGGGCTGCGCAATCGCGGGTGCAAAAGAAGGCAAAGTCGACACCATCAATGATGTACTCGATCGCCTGAACGCGCTCGGAGACATCCAAGGAAGCGAAGTCAATCGCTTGGCTCCACTGTTTAAAGACGAAGCAGACTATCAGGAGTTTAAAGAACGCCATGCAAAGGAGCATGTGCCGCAGAAGTCGCTTGCCGATTATCGCGGAACCGCATTTTTGGGAATCGACGCAGGATCTACCACGTTTAAGATGGCGCTCATCGGCGAAGATAAAAGCCTACTGTGGACCTATTACGTCAACAATAAAGGCGATGTGCTGGGTACGGCAAAAGAGGGCATACGCAAACTGTATGCGCAACTGCCTAAGGACACGAACGGAAAGAGCCTCGTGACGATTGGTCATGCCACCGTCACCGGCTATGGCGAAGCTATGCTCCTCGAGGCGCTCAACGTTGATTCGGGCGAAGTTGAAACGATCGCACACCTTCGCGGTGCCCAAGAACTGATGCCTAATGTCGAAACGATTTTAGACATCGGTGGCCAGGACATGAAATGTCTGCGTATTCGCGACGGCGTCGTTGATTCCATCATGCTCAACGAGGCATGCTCAAGTGGTTGCGGATCCTTCATTGAGGCATTTGCCACAAACCTGAATTTACCTATCAAGGAGTTCGCCAACACGGCCATAAAGGCAAAGCATCCTGTTGACCTGGGGTCTCGTTGTACGGTATTCATGAATTCCCGCGTGAAAGAGGCACAGAAGGAAGGCGCGACGGTAGGCGATATCGCGGCTGGCCTCGCCATTTCCGTTATTAAAAACGCGTTGTTTAAGGTCATTAAACTTCGCGATCCAAAAGAATTAGGCACCCATGTCATCGTTCAAGGCGGAACATTCTTAAACGACGCCGTTCTTCGTGCGTTTGAACAGCTTGCAGGCGTGCATGCGGTTCGCCCGAATATCGCAGGTAACATGGGATGCTATGGTGCGGCCCTTCTTGCACGTGATCGCTATCAAGAAGCAAAAGAAAAGGCACAGCTGGAAGGCGGAAGTGGCAAAATTGCCAACACGTCTCTTCTGACCACAGAGCAGCTCGATGCCCTCCAGCCGAAGCATCGTACGCTTCGCTGCCACGGCTGCCAGAACCATTGTCTGCTTACTATTAATGATTTTGGCGTGGATCCCGATACGGGTAAACATCGTCGTTTTATTACGGGCAACCGGTGCGAAAAAGGTGCGGCGCTTGCGGGCAAGAAGAAGGTAGAAAAGCTGCCGCCGAACCTGTTCAAGTACAAATTGCATCGTCTCTTCGATGTGTATAAACCGCTCGATAAAGACAAAGCGACTCGTGGTACGGTCGGCATGCCGCGCGCGCTGAACATGTACGAGAATTATCCATTCTGGTTCACGTTCTTCACGCAGCTGGGATTCCGCGTTATCTTGTCGGACCCATCGACCAAGAAGACATACGAGGCAGGCATCGAGTCCATTCCTTCAGAAAATGCATGCTATCCGGCAAAGATCAGCCACGGGCACATCATGAATTTGCTTGAAAAGCATCCGGATTTCATTTGGATGCCGTGTGCAAAATGGGAACGCCAAGAAGATAACACGGCAGGCAACCACTACAATTGCCCGATCGTTATGAGCTATTCGGAAAGTTTGCGCTTAAACATCGATGAGTTGCGCGACAGCGATGTGGAGTTCTTAAACCCATTCTTGCCGTACGACAAGGAAGATAAACTGAAGAAGCGTCTGTACGTGGAGCTTTGCGAGAAGCATCCTGAGCTCATGGGCAAATATGCAAAGGCTCCAACGCAGCGTGAAATCAACGAAGCAGTTGAGGTCGCCTGGCAGGAAGATATTAAATTCCACAATGACATCCATCAAAAGGGTAAGGAAACTCTTGATTGGATGGAAAAGACGCACACCCATGGCATCGTGCTTGCGGGACGTCCGTACCATTGTGATCCTGAAATCAACCATGCCATTCCGGAGCTGATCAATAGCTTTGGCCTGGCGGTACTGACCGAAGACTCCATCGCGCATCTGTCTACGCTTGATCGCCCCATTCGCCTGGTCGATCAGTGGATGTTCCATACCCGTCTCTATCATGCGGCAAAGGTGTGCACCGAGCGTAACGATCTGGATTTAATTCAGTTGAACAGCTTTGGCTGTGGCCTGGATGCACTGACCACCGACCAGGTGCACGAGATCTTGGAGTCGGCGGGTAAGATCTATACCGTGTTGAAGATCGACGAGGTTTCCAACCTGGGCGCGGTGCGTATTCGTATTCGCAGCTTACTTGCCGCCCTTCGCGATCAGGAAGAAGAGCGTGCAGAGGTCGAAGCCGATAAGCGCGCAAAAGAAATTGGTTGCCCGGTGACCGATCAGCTGATTGAAGATGTGGAGAAACACGACATCAAGGATGCCGATGTTCCATCCGATGCACCTAGTTGGGTCGAGCGCAAGGGGGCAAACACTAAGTTCCCGCGTGTGGAGTACACCAAGGAAATGCAAGAGCAAGGGTATACGATCTTGGCTCCTCAGATGGCTCCGATTCACTTCGAGCTTCTGGCAGAAATCTTTCACGCATACGGCTACAACCTGGAATTGCTTCCGTCTGTTGACCAAGGTGCAGTGGATGCAGGCTTAAAGTATGTCAACAACGATATTTGCTTCCCATCCATTCTGGTCACAGGTCAGATTATGGAGGCCGTGACCAGCGGAAAGTATGATACGCACAAGCTTGCGGTAATCATCAGCCAGACGGGTGGCGGGTGCCGCGCGACAAACTATATTTCGCTCATTCGTAAAGCGCTTCGCCAGGCGGGCCTGGGATATATCCCTGTCATCGGTCTTGCGCTGCAAAATAACTTAGACGAGACAAATTCTGGGTTTAAGATCACGCCTCCGATGATCCATCAGGCAATTTATGCACTGAGCTACGGCGATACGCTGATGTATGGGCTACATCGTACGCGTCCATACGAAGCGGAACCAGGCGCGGCATACGCACTCTTCCGTCACTGGATGGATATTTGCAAGGATCATTTGCTTCATCACGAAGATCAGAAGACGTTTGCAAAAACCATTAAGGAAATTGTCGAGGACTTCGATACGCTCCCGCTTGTCGGAGAGGGCACAAAGCCGCGTGTTGGTATTGTCGGTGAGATCTTGGTGAAATTCCATCCAACGGCCAACAACCAGTTGGTCAAACAGATCGAAGCAGAAGGATGCGAAGCAGTCGTACCAGGTCTTTCTGAGTTCTTCCTGTTCGGCATTTCTGGGCGAATCTTCCAGAGAAAACCGTTGGGTCGTTCATTGAAGGGCGACATTGGGGGCCGTGCAGCGATCAGCTATGTTCAGCGCGTTCGCAAACCGATGCTCGATGCGCTTAACGCATCGAATCGCTTCGAGGCACCAACCGATATTTACACGTTGGCCGATTATGCCGAGCAGATCTTAAGCGTGTGCAACAGCATGGGCGAAGGCTGGCTTTTGACCGCAGAGATGGTGGAGCTCATCAAACATGGAGCCCCAAATATCGTATGCGCACAGCCGTTTGCGTGCTTGCCAAACCATGTGGTCGGCAAGGCGGTTATTAAGGAGCTTCGTCGCCGCTATCCTGAAAGTAACATTGTTGCGGTCGACTACGATCCTGGTGCAACAGAGGTCAACCAGCTAAACCGCATCAAGCTGATGGTCAGTGTGGCAAAGGCGAACTTGGAAACTGCCGAAGCGAATGCTCGCGAGCAACGCAGCGCAAGCTATCAGCCTCAGCCAAAGGTTTCGCTTACTCCCTGCAATGTGGAGGCAACTACCACCACACCACTTGTTGCATCTGGCGATAGAAAAGAATAATCATATATACTCGTCTCTGTGACATCGTATGTCGCGAAGACATGGTATTGAAATTTGAAGAGAGGGCTCGGCTTTTAGCTGGGCCCTTGTGCTGCCTTTTGAGAAGAGCGTGCTGTGCAGGATTCACACCAACAAGATTTGCGCCATCAGGATTCGAGCCAACCAGGCTCATATCAGCAGGATTCACGCCAATATTCACATCAAAAATCACCTGCGGGACAGATTTGGATTTGTCCCACGCCGTTGGGAAATCTAGGTGATATGACACCCCGCGCGCTCGATGCACTTCGACAGGCCGATGTTGTTTGTGCCGAAGACACGCGCGTAACGGGGAAACTCTTGCACGCATTTGATATCCATGCGCATCTTGTGCGGATGGATGAAAATACGATTGCGCAGAAGGCCCCAGAGATTGTCGAACGTGTTTTGCGTGGGGAAAATGTTGCGTACTGTAGCGATGCGGGTATGCCCGGTGTTTCGGATCCTGGTATGAAACTTGTCCAGATTGCACGCCAGACCGGAGCACCAGTGACCGTGCTTCCTGGACCGACCGCAGGTGCTACGGCGTATGTCGCAAGTGGGTTTTCCTGCCCCCATTACCTGTTCTATGGATTTTTCCCGAGAAAAGCGGGTGAGCAGACTCGTGTGCTGCAAGAACTTGCTCATATAGATGCAGCGCTGATTTTCTATGAAAGTCCTCGCAGACTTACCGCGGCGCTCAACGCGATTGCGCAGGCATTTCCTACGCGACGTGTGGCAGTGTGCCGCGAGCTTACCAAAATCCACGAGGAAGTGTACATCGATAGTGCAGAGGCGGTTGCAGACGAGTTCACTCGCAGAGAATCTGCAGGTCAAATTCGTGGCGAAATTGTCATTGTCGTCGATGCGCCGAGTGACTTAGAAAAGCAGGAAGAAGTTCAAGACGCCCAACAGCAGGCAGAACAATATGCGCGTGAGTGTATTGCGGAAGGAAAACATTCAAAACGAGATATCGCCGATGAGATTTCTGAACGCTTTCATCTTTCCCGCAACCGGGCATATCGTTTGGTACAGTCCATCCATTGAGGACGAGCACACACGTGGTGTTGCAGTTGGACCATCAACAAGAAGGCAGCACATAATGAGGCGGCCACGATCTCGATAGTCAACTCATGAAACTCATGAATACGCTTCGATTGGGCAGCTCGCAACCAGATAGCCAGTATATGGAGGCATATTATTAAAGGAACACAAAGGACGTTTTGCGCGCAGGGGACGCGCACCTATGCGGCGTCCTATTCGCGTGGCAAGAAAAGACCAGGTTCAGGCGCGATCGTGCGTCCACCTTTCATGGAACAAATTGGTGGCTTTGACGTGCAAATCACTCGTAAACGCATCCGCAACCTTTCGATTCGTGTAAATGCAAACGGTATCGTCGAAGCCTCGGTTCCCGAACGTATGGCCATATCAGACGTCAAATCGTTCATCATTCGCAAGTCCGATTGGATCTATCTCCAACAGAAGCGCCTCGCACATTCTCCCCAAGCCATCGCCGAGCGTGCAACGCCAGAGCAGACGAAAGAATGGCGTGCGCTCATCTCTGTTATTGTTCCCGAGCTTATTGCGAAGTGGGAACCAATCATGGGGGTGCATGCGGGCAAGATTGCCTATCGCAACATGAAGTCGCGGTGGGGAAGTTGCCAGCCGTCGACGGGTCGTCTGTGTTTCAATACACGCCTGGCACTCTATCCGCCCGAATGCCTTGAGTATGTGGTGGTACATGAGCTTTGTCATTTGCGCATTCCTGGGCACGGACCGGAGTTTTGGAAGATGGTTTCACATTATCTACCCAATTGGAAGCACGCCTATGAACTGCTGAAACACTGAAATTTATGCACATGAGTTTCTTTTTGTGAAGGGATTTATGAAGCGTAATTTAGAGGCTTGGGTGCTCTTCGCTATAATATTCTTTCGTGTAATTAATGATGATTCGAAGCTTCATACGTGATGGTGAGCTTTTCGGGAGGTTTGACTGAATGAATCAACATTTCGGATTCAGCAAATCGAAGCATCGATTTACTGGATTTGCTGCTGCGGCGTTGCTTGCATGCACGATGTGTGGTGCACCAGCTCAAGCAATGGCCGATGATGATTCATCTGATCTCGACGCACTGCAACAGCGCGTCGATCAAACGGCGCAAGATTATGATACCGCTGTTCAGAACGTGAACGATTTGCACCAACAGATGGAAGATAATCAGCAGAAAATTGACGATATCAATGCTCAATTGCCTGAGCAGCAGCAACGAGGAGCCGATGCGGTTCGCTCGATGTACCTTATTCAAAACAACTCTGCCGGTCTTGTTTCTATGATTCTTGGCAGCGAGAATCTCAATGATTTTCTCGATCGCATGACGTATCTCAACCATATTTCCTCGCATAACAACCAAGAAATTCAGCAGCTGAAAGATATGCGTGATTCGCTCTCCCAAGCAGAAAACGATCTCGCGACGCAAACTGCAGAAGCAGAACAGCAGCAACAACAAGCTCAGCAAGCGCTTACCGATGCACAAAGTGCACGTGAAGAAGCGCAACGACGTGCAGTCGAGGCAGCACAGCGCGAACTGGAGCAGCGTCAACAGCAAGAAGCACAACAGCAAGCACAAGCACAAGCTGCAGCGGATGCGCAAGCTCAGCAAGCGCCGGCACCTGATACGCAGGATCAGCAAGGCGTCGATGCAGGAAACCCCCAAGTTGAAACTGGTCCTGCGGAAGTTCCAACCGAAACGGTTTCAACTAACGATGTCAATTGGTCGGCGTCAAAGACTGATTTCGTAAATCAGTGGGCACCACGCATCGATAATTTCTTGTCCAGCTATGGATCGCCTATGGCGGGATATGGTTCACTTTTTGCCTCTTCCGCGTGGGATAACGGCGTCGATCCTCGTTGGTCACCAGCCATTTCTATCGTGGAAAGCTCTGGCGGCATCTATTGCTTTGAACCCCATAATGCATGGGGATGGGGAAGTTATTCCTTTGGATCATGGGATGAAGCAATTCCTGCCCATGTTGCATATTTGCAAAGCATGTATGGTGGGTCGCTTACCTATTCAGCAGCTCAGCGATATTGTCCGCCAAATGCTGATTTTTGGTATAACCGCTGCATCAGCCTTATGAATCAGATATAAGATTACTCTACGTTGATTTAAGATTGATACGTACAGTAATTTTGACTTACATCTGAAAAGAGAATTATTCATGCCCCAAGGTTCAAAAGGAACATTTTCCATAACGACACCGATTTACTATGTAAATGCGGCGCCCCATCTAGGAACGGCGTATTCAACCATTGCCGCCGATACCATTGCACGGTACGAACGGCTCAACGGCTATGATGTAGCCCTCGTTACCGGGCTTGATGAGCATGGCGAAAAGGTGGCTGACACCGCCGAAGAAAAGGGCATGAGTCCTCAGAAATGGTGTGATTCTATGGTGCCCGCTTTCAAGGACACCTGGGATCTGCTTGATGTTGACTATACCGACTTCGTTCGTACCACCGAGCCTCGTCAGGCGCGTACCGTTCGCAAGTTCTGGAATGACTTGTATGAAAAAGGCTATTTGTACAAGTCCAGCTATGAAGGTTGGTATTGCGTCCACGAAGAAACGTATTACGCCGAAAGCGACCTTGAAAAAGACGAAAACGGCACGTATGTATGCCCCGAATGCCATCGTCCGGTTGAGCGCATGGCAGGCGAGCAGAATTGGTTCTTTAAGCTTTCGGAATTTCAGGATAAGTTGCTGAAATACTACGATGAGCACCCTGATTTTATTCGTCCGCGCACGCGCAGAAATGAAGTCATCAGTTTTGTGAAGGGCGGTCTAAAAGATCTTTCGATCAGCCGTTCTACCTTTGATTTGGGCATTCCGTATCCTTTTGACAAGGGTCATGTTGCCTATGTGTGGGCAGACGCGCTGCTCGCGTATTTTACAGGGCTTGGATATGCTGATCCCGACCGTAAGGGCGAATTCGAGCGTCGTTGGCCGGCACAGTTCCACATTGTGGGCAAAGATATCGTGCGTTTCCACTGTGTGATTTGGCCCGCCATGCTTATGGCGGCAGGCTATCCGATTCCCAATGCCGTGTTTGGTCACGGGTTTTTGCTGACCAAGGGCGAGAAAATGAGCAAATCTCGCGGCAATTCGGTCATGCCCGCCGATCTGGTGAAGGTCTTCGGTGTTGATGGGTACCGCTATTATTTCATGCGCGATATCCAGTTTGGCCACGATGGCTCTATTTCGATGGAACGTATGGTGCAGGTCTATAACTCTGACCTGGCAAATACCTGGGGAAACCTTGTATCCCGTGTATTCAATATGACAGGGAAGTATTTCGACGGGAAAGTTCCGCAAGCTCCTGCGTCAGCAGCGGAAAACCCGCTGTCTTCCATCGCAGCAAAGCTGTATAAAACGTACGATGATTGTATGCAAGAGCTTGATTTTACGGGTGCCGCGGATGCGGTGATGGAACTTGCGGGCGCAACAAACCACTATGTGGAAGATTCTGCCCCTTGGGCCCTAGCGAAAGATCCGGCAAAGGCCGATGAGCTTGCATCGGTTATCTACAACGCGCTTGAAGCGTGCCGCATTATCGCCATGTATCTGTGGCCGTATTGCCCCAATACCTCAAGCGATGTGTGGAAGCGTTTGGGTCTGTCTGACTTGAACAAGCTCACCGACATCGAAGGACAAAGTGCGTGGGGCTTGCTCCCCGCAGGCAACCCTGTGCAAAACGGCGATGCCTTGTTCCCGCGCCTTGATCTGGATAAAATCGATCTTCATCTGGAATAGCTTTCACCAATGACAGAAAAAATAAATCCTGCTGAGCTCGATATTCGGCAACCTCTTTTCGAAGACATTGCTTTTTATGCGCGTCGCACGAAGGGGCGTTGGAAGGCAATGTGTCCGCCCGTCTTGCCCGCGCAGACCTCGATTGCCGATTCTCATACGCATGTGCAATCAATCCGCCGGCCTGCGCTCTCTCTTGCACGATGTGCGCTTTTGGGCGTCGAGACCATCTGCGATATCACCGATGTTGCAGGCGATGATCCCGATGTATATGAGCATCTGGAGGCGTACCTGAAAGAAGCAGCCGAGATTTCGAAGCGGATTGTTGCGCAACTTCGCGAGGGTGATCCGGTAGTCGCCGCAGAGGCCGACCCGACCGATGTGCTTGCCGCGCAGGTAAAACTGATGCAGGCAGATCCCGGAACGCATGAAGCGTTTGAGCGTCTTCGTCGCGTCGTGCTTGAACGCGCCAAACGCTTTGAGGAACAAGGCAAGCCCATCGTCCCGCAGCTTAAGCTTGCGAGCGGCTGCCATCCGCAGTTGGCGGATCGCTATGATGAAGCTGCAGAGCAGCGGTTGTGTGCGCGTCTCGCTGATCCTCGTACCAAGATGCTCGGCGAGATCGGACTGGATTTTAGCTATCCACAGCCAGATCCCGATGTTCAGATTGAGGTTTTTCGTCGGCAGATTCGCCTGGCGAAAGAGTTCGATTTGCCGCTGTCGATGCATATACGAGATGCGCATACACAGGCCTTTAAGGTGCTTTGTGAAGAGGATTTTCCGTTCTCTCGTGCGGTGTTGCATTGCTGCACGTTAAATGCGGAGCAGCTTTTACCGTGGGTAGAAAAGGGATGTAACGTTGCCTATGGCGGCGTGCTCACCTTCGGTAAATCCGATGATGTGCGCGAAGGAGCGAAAACCGTGCCTTTGCAACAGTTGCTTGTAGAGACCGACTGTCCGTATATGTCGCCGACGCCGCTGCGCGGAAATGAAAATGCACCAGAATATTCCCTGTTTATCGCCGAAAAACTTGCATCGGTTGAAGGCTATGAAACTCCCGATGAGCAAAACAACCTGTTCCACCAACTTGTATCGAATGTGAAGCAGCTGCTTGGGGAAGCCGAAGCGTGATGGGGCAGCATCAAAACAAGCAGCCTGAAACTTCCAAATTGCAGCCATCTTATCTTGCTCTGGTGTGTGGCTCGCCATTTGCAGGCGGAACATGTGCGCAACTATCCGATCAGCTTCAAGCGGCGTTTGAAAAAAGCGGCACTCAGGTTACGCGTATTGATATAAGCAGCGTGCATATTTCCCCATGTATCGGATGCAATCGATGCGCCGCGGACGGCACATGCTTTATGCATGATGATGCCGATACAGTAATAGATGTCTTACAGCACTCGAGCGGTTTGGTGATTGTTTCTCCGGTGTATTTCGGAGGGCCGCCATCCCAGCTGAAGGCGATGTTTGATCGGTTCCAGCCACTTTTCTGGTCGCACAAAAATGGGCACTTGGACAAACCCTGCTGGCTTTTGGCGGTGGGATCGGGCGGCGATCCCTACGGTCATCGTGCACTTGACATCTGTGTTGCATCTGCCATTTCTATGTTGGGGTATCGCCTTTCGCATGTACAATCGTGCATACATGAAACCGTAGAAGAATCAGTGCAATCATTTGTCCATGCAGGTGGACTTCAATTTTTTAACTGAGAAAGGAGCAACATTGAGTCAAGAAAGCTCAGTTTGTTCTCCTCTTGCGAATGTGGCTGCAACGAAAAAAGTAATGCAGCAGTTCGGACTTTTTACAAAAAAATCACTCGGGCAAAACTTTTTGATCAACGATGATGTTGTCCGCCATATATGCGATATCTCCCAGGTCTCTGCCCGCGACCATGTCGTTGAAGTGGGACCCGGTATTGGAACGCTCACGTGTGCCCTGCTTAAGAGTGGAGCGCAGGTAACCGCCATTGAACAGGATGAACGTCTCATCCCGGTGCTTTCATATACCTGCAAGGCGTGGCAGAATCGTCTTCAGATCATCCATAGCGATGCACTGTGCATCAATCCGAAGGAACTGGGCGACGTTAATAAGTTCATCTCAAACTTGCCATATGCGATTGCGGCAACGGTGGTGCTTGACTTCTTTTCGCAGCTTTCTCATTTGGAATCTGCTTGCGTGATGGTGCAAAAAGAAGTTGCCGACCGAATGTGTGCAACTCCGGGTACAAAAGATTATGGCGCCTATACGGTAAAACTTGCCTTGCGCGCTCGACCGGTTGCCACGTTTGCGGTGCACCCCGGGAATTTTTTCCCGCCGCCCCATGTCGAAAGTACGGTCATCCGCTTAGATGCCATCGATGTTCCCGATCCGCGGCTTTGCGATGCGGCGTCGATGATGGCAAATGCTGCCTTTGCGCAACGGCGTAAGACCATTTCAAATTCGTGTCGAGCATATTTTTCCAGCCGTGGTATAGCCAATGCAAAAGAAAAACTCGCAACTATTTTCGAACGATCGGGAGTCGATCCTTCGATACGCGGTGAAGTGCTGTCGGTCGATACGTATCGCCAGCTGGGCATTGAAGCGATGCGCGTGTGTCCAGAACTTGCTGAACATGTGACAAAATAAGTCGCGTTTTATTGATTTTTTGGTATGAAGCGCTGTTTGTGGTAGGCTATCAAAGCTTTAGAGCGTAAATTATTCGTGTTTGTCTTCGCAGTTTCAGGCAAATGCGGTTGCAGAAAGAAGTGTGTTGAATGGAATTAGAAGAACAAGCTCAAATTGTTGATAAGATTCGCGATCGTTTGAGCGAACTTGTAGGCAAAAAGCTTCGTATTCGCGCAAATATGGGTCGTTCTAAAATTGTGGAATCCGAAGGTGTGCTTACGCAGGTCCATCCACAGCTTTTTATGCTTGAAGTCGAGCGCAAGCGTGGTCGCAAGGCGCGCCAGTCATATCAATATGTCGACGTGCTCACGGGCATGGTACAGCTTTCTATCGATGGCAAAAACGTTTTCGAAGGCATTCTTGATACCGACGAGGATGAGGAAAACGAAGAAGATCTCTTAGGTGCATTCTTCTCAAATTCTGATTCTGATAATGCTGAGGAAAAATAAGTATTCCTATCGGTCTCGTTTGACATTGCTTTGAGAAAAAGCGACAATTTTCCTCGCACCTCAAAAACATTTTGGGGATGTAGCTCAGTTGGGAGAGCGCAGCGTTCGCAACGCTGAGGTCGTGGGTTCGATCCCCATCATCTCCACCATAGAAAAAATGTTGAGTCTACTGTTTCAACAACAGCAGGCTCAATTTTTTTACTTGCGCGTGAGGTAGCCAAAGAAATATTTCCTGTTCAAGAAATGCTTCCCTAACTGTCTCTGTGGGTTTTGGATTTAAGACGCCTATGGAATTCTGCCCCGTTCCCCGGTCCTTGCACAAAACTTTTACAGTCCTACAGCCATGAAAAAAGAGCCACGGAATCATCTTCCATGGCTCTTTTGGTGGGATTGAGCTATCGGTTACCAATCAAGTTTCTCAAGTGAGGGGAGGGGAAACTTGCGAATCAATCATTGCCTAGTATGACGGCTGATCGAGAGCTTGGCTTTCAGAGTAGCTTACCCATCCATCGGGAACGACCGCTTCGGTGTGGCACTGCGTGCAGTACATAACTGATGCACGATGTGCCTTGTGGCACGTGCTGCATTTCTGCTGACCATGCTGGTTCAGGTGGGGATTAATCGGTCCCATCCATGCGGTTTTCTTTATCAGATCATCATGCGAGAAGTTGTGGCAGGTATCGTTGGTGCAGAACTCATCGGAGTTTTCGATACCACGCGGCACCAGCAGCTGCTGAGTTGTACGCTCACTCAACGGGCTGTTATATGAGCCGGATACCCATTGTTCGCCCTCGGTGATCTGCTCATTGAGCGTGGGCTCGTGACAATCAAGACATGTCTTACCTGCTTGGGCGTGTACGGGTGCAAGCATCGCCGATGCGTTGGAAACATCGTTTCCCCATTTATCGGTGGCTGGCTGTCCTGGAGTTGCCTCGTAGGTTTCTACGTATGGATCCATCGGGTTGTGGCAGATGGCGTTGCAGAAGCTTGGCTGCGAATGCCATACAGAAAATCCCACACCCACCACAACAACTACGGCAACCACAATGCCAACAATCATTGCAGGGCGATGCTTCTTCTTCGCGGGCTGCTCAGATGCCTTGGCTTCGGCCTTGCCAGCGTTCTCTTTCTTTTCTGAATCGCTCATGAAAATGCCCTCCTTTCAAATACGTGCGGGCATTAATTCAGACCCAGAATGTTGCGAACTGCGATGCGGCTGAATGTCAGGCATTCTGCCAGGTTTCCGCCGCCGTTGTACATGTTGCACCAGATGCTGCCAAACTCGCCTGAGCTGTATAGGTTCGGAATAGGATCACCATTTAAGTCGATGACCTGTGCATTCTCGTTACGACGCGGACCACCATCGGTGTTCAACAGCGTGTAAGAGCAATGGCATGCATGGAACGGAGGCTGCGTAATCTTTGTCATCGTTGATGGCGGGCGATGGAAGGAAAGATCCTCGCCGGCATCGCAGTATTGGTTCCACAGATCAACGGTTCTCTGCAGCTGCGTGGCAGGAAGACCCGCTTGCGTTGCCAGATCGGCAATCGTGTTTGCGGTGTATCCATAGCCTGCGCTGCTTGGATCAAAGTTTGGCGCATTTTCCGAAGACATCATTTGATTGAATCCGTCGTTGTCTAAGATGAACCAGGTAGTTTCGGGCATAGGAAGATGTGGCCATTCGCCGCCAAACTGCATGTGACCATGGCGGCTACCAACGTTCTCATTTAATGGATGGTTCGGAATATCAGGCCAATCATGTTCATGGTCGGAATCCCAGTCCATGAAGAAACGCTGGCCATTTGTGGCAACCGTGATGCCATAGCGTTTCGGAGTACGCATCGTGACGTCGGGACCCTCGATTGGAGAGACACTGGTCCACATACCGGCACAGCTGTTCATGTGCCACATATCAGCACCTATGCGTGCACAGATGTAGTGGCCATCGCCGGTGTTCATACGTCCCGCAATGCAACGGGCGGTGGTCGCAGACAGATAGTCGGCGCGCATCTGCGGGTTGTTCTCAAAACCACCGCAGGTCATGATGACGCCTTTGTTTGCGCGCACGTAGACATTCTGATCTCCAGACTTATAAATACCTCCCAGAACTTCCTTAGTCGAAGGATCTTGAATGAGAGCCTGAAGTGGGGAGTTCAGTCTATGGGAGACAACATCAGGGAATTGCTGAATGACCGAATAAATGAACTTAATCACGTGGTCATTTTCTTGACCCTTAAAGTGCAAAACACCCAGGTTATATGCATGAGGGAGCTCAGGATATTCCGGGTAGCAGGTTTGACCGCTGCCTTCGGTGAAATGCTCTTCATAGGCAACATCGTCTGGATTATAGCCAGGAAGATTTTCAATCCAGGTGCGATTCTCATGAATACCGGCAGCATATGCATCTAACACGGCATCAGGAGTGTTGTCCATTTCGCCGCGCAGTTCATACATGTACTGGCGGAATCCTTCGGCATGCGCGTCATCGGTCCATAGCACACGACCTGCAGAATAGGGGCTATCACCATTGCCTAAGGTCATCGCGCCCTTCTCCAAAAGTATGCAATGTTCTCCGTTGCCTTCTACGGCAACGGTTGCGGCTGCAGCCATACCTGCCAGTCCGCCGCCGACAATTAACACATCGGTTTCTTCATCCCAGTTAATATCGTTGACAGATTCGGCGCTGTCGTTGCTATTCGCTGTTGCCCCATGCGGTGCACATCCACCTAACATGGTGGCAGCTGCTGCGGTGAAGACGGTGGCACCGGCAGCTTTAATAAACTCTCGACGGCTTTGCGTGAGGTTCAGCGATTTCTTGAGATCCATGATTCCCTCCCTGATCGTGGTGCGCTCTTTGCGCTTGTGTAATTGGAATACTAGGAAGAGACCTCTTGGTTTTCGCCCCCCGTTTCGCGGCATTTATAAATTTTTTTGGCGTAATCTGCAATCACCCGAAACGGGGGGTATGGCATATTGCCTGATGGCGTATATTTAAACGAAATAAATAATTATGTGAGAGTCGATAGCACATTGGTTTAATGCGTCGTTTTCAGCGGTCTCACGTAAAGAACAGATGGGGAAAATTGTGCACAGAGCAAAGGGATCGACTGAGGCTGCGATGAATTCTCACACCTTGTTGTCGGAAGGAATAGGAGATACCGATGACCAAACAACCGCTTCCTCAGCTGTTGGCCGTCCTATGCGCACCATAAGGAGCGGGTCTATCCACCCATTCACCCTAAAACGCATCGTGGCGTACTGCGGATTTGCGTTCCCTTTGGCTTGGGCATTTTTTATTAATGCTGCTGGTGGCTCGGTGCCCGATCGGCAAGATCCATGGATCATCGGATATGGCGCGCTGACTGTTGCCATGGTCGTGTTCGGTCTTTTTGCCAGCAAATACAAGGGCTTTTTGACTGACCGTCGTATTGGCGTGATATGCATTCTTGTGAATGCAGCTGCCAGTCTGGTGCTTTCTTTGTCGTACGCCAGACCTGAACTTGCGCCGCTGCAAATTCCCGCTTCTATCGTATGTTCCTGTGGGCTGGGCTGGTTATATTTGCAATGGGGCTTATTCTATGCCGCCATCGATACAAGAGAAGCTGTTACGTGGCTATTCTTGAGCAATATCGTGGCGTCTCTAATAAAGCTCATTGCCCATGTGAGCCCATTTTTTATTGGTATTACGATCGCGATGGCGATGCCCATTGCATCGGTTTTTGCGTGCTGGTATGCACTCGGTGCAGAACCACCTGCGCG
>CAIFEG010000031.1 GCA_903789415.1 uncultured Eggerthellaceae bacterium
TGCAAGAATGCGAAAATCCTCTTAGCTGTCTATTTGGCTTTGGGAATCAACCGAAGGGATTTTTGGAGATTAAGAAAACCCACTTCATAGTCGAAAATGGGCTTTCAATGCTGAATGCACGAATAATCATTGATACAAATTATTGATACATATGAAATTTTGGAGCGTCTTAGTACTTTTATTTTTCATTGTTAAGAGAGCTGACAAAAAAATGAGGGACGGCAGAAACCGCGTTGTCGTAACGTCGTCAACATACATGTGTATATGTATAGTTTTCAACAGAGATATCAACAATATATGGTGGATACGATGTAGTTATCCACAAGTTTTCAAAAGATTTTGGATAACTTGTACCCTGCTCTTTGAATATACATATATTTAGTGGCTAAACAGTAATTTAAGAAGAATATCAATCTGGCGGGAATTCATTTGTATTTGATGTTGCTCTGCAAATGAAATGAAGCGCGCTTTTCTCCCTACTCTGAATAAAAAAATCGGACTTTCAGAAAAGTTGAAAATCCGACTGCTGTTTCATGGTGGAGGCGCGGAGAATCGAACTCCGGTCCATACTAAAGCCTTACCAAGACGCTACAGGTTTAGTTGATGAAAGTTCTCGGGATAACGTTACCCACCAACAGGTATATGCCATCCCATTTCGGTTCCGTCTTAGCTTCGATCATACCGAACACGTAACGAAGTGCATCTCCCTAAAATGACACCGCAGCGGAAGCGGGAGACAAAACCGCTTTGGCGTGCAACTAAATTAAATTAAGCTGCAAGGGCATATTGCCCAGAAGTTTGATGTTTGTCAATTAAATTTGACGGTACCCCTGTTTAACGTGGCGAGGAGACCACGACCTGCTCCTCAATTCAACCCTAATATGTCGAAACCAGTCGCCCCCTTCTTAAAAAAGGTGAACCTATAATATCGAGAATCATTCGTGCAATCAATACCTACACCGAGGCATTAAAAAGGCGTGATCCCATCAAGATGAGACCACGCCATTACACGCTACGTTTTGCGCCCAAATTTTCTATTAAAACTTATAGATAATCGGATCCGAATGCGTGACGGAATGATGCTGCTGTTGTTGCACGGTTCATTGCCGCGATTGAAGTAGTCAAAGGAATTTCCTTCGGGCATACCTGCTCGCAGTTTTGTGCATTACCACAGTTCGTAATACCGCCGTATTGCATTAAAGCACTTAAACGAACGTCTTTATTAAGCTTGCCCAACGTCGTTACATTATGCAGGCGAACCTGAGAAATAGCAGCAGGTCCAACGAATGGAGATTTCGGTCCACAGTTCGGGCATGCTTCATAGCAACAGCCACAAGTCATGCACTCAGATAACTTGTATGCCCATTTACGCGTACCTTCTGCCATACGAGGACCACGGCCCAAGTCAAATGGTCCATCGATATCGGTCCATGCATGTACCTTCTTCAAGGCATCAAACATAACCGAACGGTCAACATATAAATCGCGAACGGTTGGGAACGAAGATAAAGGAGCCAGATGAATAGGCTGCTGAATCTTGTCTACCAATGTAGAACACGCCTGACGAGGAGTTCCATTAATCAACATGGAGCAGCTTCCGCATACCTCTTCGAGGCACGCATCCTTCCACACCACGGGATTAACTCTCTGGCCATCCTTGGTTACAGGATTTTCCCTAATAACCATCAAGCATGAAGTAATGTTCATGTTTGGCTGATACGGGATCGAAAATTCCTGGACGTAGGACTGTGAGTCAGGTCTATCCTGTCGAGTAATCAACAGGTCGATTGTCTTATTATCGCTCATTTGCCCTCCAATCCTTAGTGAGTCTTCGTGTAATCGCGCTTGATAGGTTTAACTAGTGACGTATCAACATCTTGATACGTAATGTCTGGACCATCTTTTTGCGCGTTGTAATTTGCCATGGTGGTCTTCAAGAAATGCTCGTCATCACGTTCCAAGAACTCTGGTTTGTAATGAGAACCACGACTCTCATTACGCTTCAGAGCACCTGTGGTGATGATCTTCGCAATACGAATCATGCCACCAAGCTGGCGAATGAAAGAAGCAGACTGGTTAACCCATGGTGAATGATCAGGGATATAAACATGTTTATATTCTTCGGTGATCTCATCGAGCTGCTCGAGAGTCTCTTCCAACGCCTTGTTGTAACGAACAATACCAACATTCTTGGTCATGAGATTGCCAAGTTTATGGTGAAGCTCATAAGGATTGATGTCGCCATTTGCGGACATGATGTTGTCAAAGTTCTCTTGATCCTCTTTGAGCTGATCCTCAATGACTTCTTGCGGAAGCTCATCGGAGCTTTGATCAAGACCTTTGATGTACTCAGCAGCAGCAGGACCTGCAGCAAATCCACCATATGTAGCAGAAAGAAGTGAGTTAGCACCCAAACGGTTTGCACCATGCTGCGTGTAATCGCACTCACCTGCAGCAAAGAGCCCTGGAATGTTGGTCTGCTGTTTAAGATCAACCCAAAGACCGCCCATTGAATAGTGAGCGGAAGGCGCAATAGTCATTGGAACCTTATGCGGATCGTCACCAACGAACTTCTCATAAATAGAGAGAATTCCGCCTAGCTTATCATCAAGGTATTTGCTATCGATCTCAGAAAGGTCGAGGTAAACAACTGGCTTGCCATTTACACCAAGTCCGAGGTCGTGAATGACGTGATATTCTTCACGAGCTGCAACATCACGAGGAACCAAATTCTTATAAATAGGATATTTTTCCTCGAGGAAGTACCAAGGCTTGCCGTCTTTGTACGTCCAAATGCGTCCACCTTCGCCACGTGCTGCCTCAGACAACAAACGGTTTTTATCATTTCCAGGAATCGCAGTTGGATGGAACTGAATAAATTCACCGTTCGCAAATGTTGCACCTTGTTGATACAGACGAGACGCAGCGTAGCCAGTATTGTTCGTGGAATTTGTAGAACGACCATATACGATGCATAACCCACCAGAGCAGCAAACTACTGCATCTGGAGGGAAAGCTTTGATGGACATATCATCAAGATTTTGTGCCGTAATTCCACGACAAACGCCACCATCAATGATTGCTGAAACAAATTCCCAGCCCTCATATTTAGTAACCATGCCCTGTACTTCTGCACGGCGTACCTGCTCATCAAGAGCATATTCAAGCTGCTGACCAGTGGTTGCACCTGCATACGCGGTACGATGCACCAAAGTACCGCCAAAACGACGTTGGTCAAGAAGACCTTCGTTGGTACGTGTGAACATAACACCCATGCGGTCATACATATAAATAAGACCAGGAGCTGCATCACACATCATTTTGACCTGAGTCTGGTTTGACAGGAAGTCACCAGAATAGATCGTGTCATACATATGCTTATACGTGGAGTCACCCTCATCGCGCGTATTTAAAGCTGCATTAATGCCGCCCTGAGCGCATTCTGAGTGAGAACGCTTTACCTCCAAGGTTGAGAACAACTCAACAGGAATGCCAGCCTCCACGAGCCTCAATGTTGCCATCAGACCGGCAAGCCCGCCGCCGATGACGATAGCCTTTCTATTGGCCATAAATGAACCTCCTGAATTAGATGGCAGTAAATGCCAGAATCGTGATTAGACCATAGCACGCGAAGCAAACGAAGAAAATGTTTACGACGTAACGTGCAACCTTTTGGGATTTAGGGCTAACCAAAATACCCCAGGTAATAAGCCAGGTCCAAATACCATTTGACAAGTGGTAAATACCGCAAACAATACCGATGATCATAAACGCTAAACCGAAAGGATTAGCTACGATAGCTGCCATCGTGTCAAAGTTTGGCTCTACACCAAAGTTAACCTGGATACGAGTGGTCCAAAGGTGCCAAATGATAAAGAATATCAAAATGATACCTGTAAGGCGTTGTAGATAAAAAGCCCAGTTGCGAGCATAGTGATATCTACCAACATTATTTTTGGCCTTAAGCGCAATCCAAACACCCAGAATACCGTGGAATAAAAGCGGTAGGTAAATAACCGCCCATTCCAAAAGATCCTTGAAAGGAAGCAGTGTGGTCATGAAATAACATGCCAGGTTATATGCTTCAGGTCCACGTAATACCGATGAATTCATCAACATGTGGAACGTGAGGAATATAGCCAGCGGAATTAGGCCACAGAAAGAATGCAGCTTCCTTAGGAAGAACTCTCTACCTTCCTTTTCCATGCGGTCTCCTCCAATGGAAACGAAACGAATAAAACAACTGCGTAACAAAAAAATACGAAAAATTTCAAAACAGTTAAAGCTGAAGTATATAAATGCAGCGAACAAACACAATTATAGATAGCTAATAATCTGTTCATTGAACATTCAACCTATATATTCAATGAACAAGTTATCGAACAGATTTTATACAGAATGAAGGGGATAGACCCAAAACACAGCCTATCCCCTTCTTTTTTCGACTAACGAGATAGCTAATTGGCTATATCAATGCAGTCGTGCCACATTTAGATCGAATTACTGAATCTTCTTGTGAGATTTCTTCTCAAGAAGTTCTTTGCCTGCGATACCAGGAGTTGTCATCTCCATAGGATGCAGGATGGTGTCGACCTCTTCCTTGGTAAGAACGCCACGATCAACGATAACGTCACGAACTGGACGACCCGTGTCATATGCTTCTTTTGCGGTAAGAGCCGCGGTTTCATATCCAACATGCGGGTTAAGAGCAGTGATAACACCGACAGAGCGATCAAGCCAATACTTGCATTGATCAGCATTTGCGGTAATGCCCTGCAGGCAATACTTATCAAATACGGTGAATACATGCTCCATGATTGAAAGTGACTGCAGCAAGTTGAATGCGATAACAGGCTCCATAACGTTCAGTTCGAACTGGCCATTCTCGCAGCCCATGCTGACGGTCAAATCATTACCACAGATCTGGTAGCAAGACTGGTTTACAACCTCGCACATAACTGGGTTGACCTTGCCTGGCATAATGGATGAACCTGGCTGACGAGCAGGAAGGTTAATCTCATGCAGACCGCAACGAGGACCAGAAGTCATCAGACGAAGGTCGCTCATAACCTTGGTCATATCAAGCATGCAGGTCTTCATAGCACCAGAAAGTACCAGATACGCATCGAGGTTCTGAGTTCCGTCGATCATATCAGGTGCATGCTTAATTGGGAAACCGCTGTACTCGCCGATATACTGAACAACCTTCTTGATGTATTCAGGCTCAGCGTTCAGGCCGGTACCAATTGCAGAACCGCCCATGTTCACTTCATAAAGATCGTTCTGGGTGTTTTCGATGCGCTTGATATCACGCTCAAGAACATGCGCATAAGCAGCAAATTCCTGACCCAGGCGTACAGGTACAGCATCCTGTAAGTGTGTACGTCCCATCTTGATGACTTGGTCGAATTCCTTTGACTTGGCCAAGAAATCGTCATGAACCTTCTGAAGTACAGGAATGACACGCTTAATGTGCATCAAGCATGCAACATGAATTGCGGTTGGGAAAGAGTCGTTTGTGGACATGGATTTGTTCACGTCAGAGTTTGGGCTAAGAGTCTTATAATCGCCCTTCTCTTTTCCCATAAGCTCAAGTGCGCGGTTAGCAATAACCTCAGTTGTGTTCAGGTTGATTGAAGTACCTGCACCACCCTGAATAGGGTCAACTAGGAACTGATCATGAAGCTTACCATCGATGATTTCTTGAGCAGCCTGCATGATGTATTTGGCTTTGGTCTCATCCAACAGACCAACTTCGCAGTTTGCACGAGCAGCTGCCTTTTTTACGATGGCATAAGCCGTGATCAGGTCATCATCCAAATGATAACCAGTGATTGGGAAGTTCTCGATTGCACGCATGGTCTGCACACCATAATACGCATCGATAGGTACTTCCTTTTTACCTAAAAAGTCCTGCTCAGTACGAGTTTCTGCCATTTGGTACATCTCCTTAAGACGTATATTTTTAGAGACATGACCCCACGTCATTTCTCCTTGGCAACAATATGAAAAACCTAAATTAGGTGCTCATTCATATCCTGAAACGAGGATTGAATTTCGAAAATTTCGAAATTAATTAATGCAAAACAAAAAATGAGAAGGAAGGCATGAGGCGCGACTTATTTGCATGCACGCCCCATGCACATTTCTCAGACGATTCTTAGTGAATGATGATCTGAGAAAGAACAATACCAATAACTACAGAAGCAACAACTGCAACTGTTCCTGGTAGCTGGAAGCTGTGGTTCAAAATGTTGTTACCACGGATTCCGGTTGTGCCTGTACGGTCGAACTGCATAGCAGCAACTACGGTTGGGTAGTTAGGAATGAAGAACAGACCGTTTACTGCTGGGAACATACCAACCAACATAGATGGTGAAATGCCGATCATCAAGCCTACTGGCATCATGGTCTGTGTTGTTGCTGCCTGGCTGTACATAAGCACAGACATAAAGAACAGAACAATTGCGAAAGACCAAGGTGCTGCTTGAGCGACGCCGGAAAGACCATTAACGATAAGGTCTTCGTTCGCATCTACCATTGTATTGGACATCCAAGCGATACCGAAAATTGCGATAACAGCAGTCATACCTGCTTGCCATACAGAACCTTTGACAATCTTATCAACAGTATCTTTATCTTTATTCTGTGCAATGCCTGCGATAACCACAACAGCAGCCACAGTAAGCATCACAATCTCGATCGTCATCGGCATGCCCATTGGTGTTACTACACCGCTTGAGTTCGGGAATGCAGGACGCAAGAAAGAAGCAGATCCAAAAATAACAACAGCTAAAACACCAATTAAAAATATAATGACTGAAGTTTTAGCAGCTGGAGTTGGAACAAAGTCCTTCTGAGTGTCGGCAGAGATAGAAATGATTCCCTCTCTTACACGACGTTGATATTCTGGATCGTCCTTCAGCTCTACACCACGTTTCCTTACTGTCCAAGCACCAATCATTGAAGCAATGAATGTTGAAGGCACGCATACGAGCATGATCTGTGCCATCGAAATGTTGTAGTCGCCCATGATAGAGACCATTGAAACCATTGCTGCAGAAATAGGACCAGCAGTAATAGCAAGCTGGGAAGACACAGTCGAAATGGACATAGGACGCTCAGGACGAACACCTGCATCGGTTGCTACCTCTGCAATAACTGGGAGCACTGCGTATGCCACATGACCAGTACCAGCAAAGAAAGTAAAGAAGTAGGTGACGATTGGAGCAACATAGGTAATACGTGATGGATTCTTGCGCAGAGCTTTCTCTGCCCAATGAACCAACAGGTCCATACCACCTGTTGCTTGCAAAGAACCTGCAGCAGTAACAACTGCAGCAATAATCAGCATAACGTCAATAGGCGGTGATGCTGGTGCAGCGTGGAAGATGAAAACGAGAATCAGCAAACCAACGCCGCCCATAATACCTAAACCAAGGCCGCCCATGCGGGCGCCGACGATGATGGCAGCAAGTACGATTGCTAATTCTACAATGAATAGCACGACTTCCACAAAACCCTCCTTAGAATGGATCGAAACCAAAATCGAAGGCACGATTACACTCAGCAAATGCAATCTCGTCTTCGATTTCCGTGACAAATCACATCTGGTAAACCCTGATGTAAATCCTGACCCGAAATGAACACCCCTGACTCCTTCCCTGCCAGTGTTGTTCTTGGAATGAAACCAAATCCATTCCATCGCGTTAAGGAATTGCCACGAACCTTCCTCATTTAACTAAATTTAGGGGAAAAAAGCAAGTTTGATTTAGTTTTATTTGACGAGTTAATTATTTTTTAAAATTGGTATAATAAGTTTGGGTTTTTCTGAATACTTGATTTTCTCAAGTCATTTTTTTGCGTTTGAACGCAGTTTTCACTATGAAAAACGCTTTTATATCCCATTTTTTTCTTTGAAACAGCATCATTTTCCCCAATTAAAAAAATTTTTTACGTTTTATTAACTTGACTTAAAAAAATTTTTGTTTTCAAAAAAATAATTGGAATATTTTAAAGATTGCCAGGCCAAGATCGCATTTTTAGATTATTTTCAAGAATATTAAAGTATTGAAATACTATCTATTTCATAGCTTTTATTTCTATTTCAATAGCATCAATGAATACGGCCCAAACTCTTTATGGTTCCCTTTCAATAGAAATCTTATTTCGATACTGCGATTCGCTTCACTGTCTTAGACATCTTCTTTTGTGCTCATTGAGCAACACACACGTTTCCTTTAGAACTCATAACCTGCGCTTTTGAAAATTAATGATTCAATAGGAATCCATGATGTTCTTGGGACATGTAATACACGAGCATTTTTACCTTCCTTCTTACCATCTCTTTATTAACGTTTCGCTCAATATGTTCAAAAAGAGGGTATGATGTTTTCAGCAGAGGTGTGATAAGAATAAACATCTCATAGAACTAGGAGGATCTCATGAAGATCATTGGTATCATCGGGGGAATGGGACCAGCTGCAACGTGCGATTTGTATCAAAAGATTACTGATCTGACTGATGCGAAAAGCGACCAAGACCACATTCATATCATTATCGATTCAAACACGAATATTCCTGACCGTACCGCAGCTATCTTGCATGGAGGGACGGATCCAGTTCCTGAACTTGTAAAAAGCGCGAAGCTTTTGCAAGATGATGGAGCTGATTTCTTGATTATGCCCTGCAATACTGCACATTACTTCAAGGATAAAATTACCGAGCAGGTAGATATTCCGCTGGTAAGCATTATTGAGTCAACTGCCGATGCATTACTTGCCAAGGGAGTAAAAAAGGCAGGTTTGTTGGCCACTGATGGCACGGTGCAAAGCGGCGTTTATAAAAATGTCTTTGATAAAAAGGGCATTGAACTGGTATATCCAGATGAAGAAGATCAAAAAGTAGTCATGAGTTTGATCTATGATTTTGTAAAAAAAGGCATTTTTGATCCAGAAAAACTCCCTACCGATAAAACCAAAGCAATTGTGAAAAAGCTTCAAGATGAAGGATGCCAGAGCATTATTTTAGGATGCACTGAGCTCCCGATTGCTTTTAAGGCTTTGGGAATGTATGACATGTGCACCGATGCAACGCTTGAACTCGCCAAGGCCGCAGTACGTTTCGCTGGTGCGCCTCTAAAGGAAGACTAGTCGTTTTCTTTTTGCGGTTTTCAACCACAAACAAATTCATTAATTCAATACGAAGCGCTCGGTAGCTCAAAGGTTATTGAGCGCTTTCGCTTATGCATTGAGCGTTTTATCGATTAAGTGTTTTATGGATTAAGCGTTTTGCATCCGCGTTTTGGCACCCATGAAGTTATTAACTGCAATGAAATAACTACTCAAAGCTAGACTGCTGAATCCTTCCCCATTTGTGTAACCGTACTGGTACAATAAACGGATTGAATAAGTTTGCCTTATCGCTACAAGCTTTTTCTTTCTTATTCTATTTCTATATACAACTTTAAAGGATGCTCAGTTGTCTAGCATAATTCTCGGCCTTGAGGTTATATTCCCTATTGTCGTCTATATTGGACTTGGCTATCTCTTCCAACGCCTTCATTGGGCAAGTGAAACTACCTTTAGACAAATGAATGGGATCACGTTTAAGATCCTGATTCCTTTAATGCTTTTCTACAATGTTTTTGCCTCGGATTTATCGAGCAGCTTTGATGGCGGTGTTTTAGTCTTCAGCATCGTCTTTGTTTTGGTTATTTTTGCTCTAAGTTGGGCACTCGCTCGCAAACTCTTTCCGGACCCTAAAACGAGTTCGGTTGTGGCTCAGGGTCTCTATCGAAGCAGCTTTGTTTTATTCGGAATGCAGATTACTGCCTCAATTTATGGGGTTGGACAGACCGGCATGGCCGCAATTTTGATTGCGATTATCATTCCGATTTTTAATATACTTGCCGTCATCCTGTTTGAAAATGCAAAGGCAAATGGCAATATCAAGGGTACGCTCAAAGGGATTGTTACCAATCCCCTGATCATCGCGCTGGCTATCGGCGTAGTGATGAATTTATTGCGCGTGCCAATCCCCGATATTGGCATGAGGGTAATCCGCACGTGTGCAGAGATGGCAACCCCGATTGCCCTTATGTGCTTAGGTGGTACCTTTGCATTTTCTAACATTAAGAAGTATCCAAAAGAACTTACCCTTACCGTTACCGGGCGTTTGGTGGTTGTGCCTCTGATCGGCGTAAGCATTGCCATTGCTTTAGGAATAAGAGGTCCAAACCTAGTTGCCATCATGGTTATGCTGGCATCTCCGCAAGCACCGGTAGGTTACACCATGGCAGATCAAATGGGAGCAAATTCCGAACTTTCGGGATTAATCGTCGTGCTGACGTCGGTTTTTTCAATCTTCACGATGTTTTTGTGGGTCGCTTCTCTTTCGGCTATGGGACTTCTGTAAAGAGATATTGAGAAGAAATGCTTAGGATTGAGAAGCATTTTTTGCTCTCGGACGGAAAACATTTAAAAGAGGAGATCGGTCAACCGCACTCCCCTCGGCAGGTGCATTTCCGCCCTTATCTTTTGGCTTTTTAGGGGGATCGAGTGAAGGCGCCGGCTGCGACGTAACTCCACTACGCACCATTTGCTCCATTTCTTTGGCAATTTTTACCGAGCCGCCAGCATTCATCATCTTTCGCACTATTTGACGCGCGTTTTGCGCATAATCCGGATCTTCTGTTAACCGTTGATAAATGCTATTAAGTCCATAGGCGACAAATGCTTCAATTCCTATATACATCGCCGCATGTGCCATCCGAAGGCTATACGCAAGGTATTTACGCTCGAAAATATCCCCCGGACAAATGCACTGAGGAACCTTTGACGCCATCGCAATAAGCACTTGGTCAAGCTGCCCACAATTGATAAATGCCTGTGCCTTCGGCATAATCTCCTCAATAGTTTTATCCACGTCATCAATAGAGCTCAGATGAATATGAGACCCAATTTTGGAACCATATTGCTCGATAGATTCAGGTTTCAATCCCGTGATATAGACTTCATATTTATCTTTAAATGCCTTGTTCGCTTCACGGATAACATGTCTGTCCGTAACTGTTTTATTGACGGTACTGAACAGCACCACAGGACGCTCGCGTGGATCTACACTATGTGTGTAGGCGGTTGGTTTATGGAATGTTCCTACAAAAGTGACATCCTCAGGCTTAAATGGATCAAGCTCAATAACGCTCGGAACAAAGCGCTTTTCACACCATTCAAACAAGTCGGAGCACTCTTGAATTCGGGGAAGCTTATGCTCCTCCAATATATCTGCCACTTCGCGTGAGCGAATAGAACCAGCAGAATAACCGGGAATTGCATAATAGTTTTCCGTGCAGCACACAGGAACGTGGCAGAATTTTGCGGCCGGGATAGCAGCAATGTTGTACTCGCTATAGACCAGATCGGGATGAAACTCTTGGATCTGCTTGCAGATAAAATCAAACTGATCAGAAAACCATTCCTTATCAAGGATTCCTGCATTGTTAAATGTTTCTTCGATATTGCGCTCTTCGTTAAGTACCTGAGGATTGCGTGCCTTTCGTGTAAAAGGTAACACATACATTCTACGGGTCTCAGACACCAGATGCGGTTTAGGCGCTTTACTCGTATATACATGCACTCCAAGCTTCTCGAACTTTGGGGCGAATGTTTTATCCCATTTATCGCTTGATGCGCCCGAGACCTGGACTTCATGACCACGATTTTTCAGAGTTTGGGCAAGCGTATATGCCCTTTCGGCGGGAGCAATACGATGGGAAATAATTGGCGCAACCGCAATAAGAACTCTCATTCACACATTCCTTTAAATTTCGAAGAAAAATATAGTATCTATTATTGAGCAAGCACGGCGAATGCTCAATCTCTTTGATTCGTAAGGCCACTCAAATATACGCGAAACATTGCATATATCATATTTACTCGGTCATACATTAAGTTTACTCAGTATTTATGCAGTAAAAAGCTGCGCACCTAAAAGGATACGCAGCTTTTACTCTTGCGTCATTTTCGGATAATCACACCATTGTGCGAATATGAGCAATTTTGACGTAACTTATTTATCGCGGAAATAATCCTTGCCACGGTTATGCTGAATTGCAGCTTGACCTGCAGCCAGACGTGCAATAGGAACACGATACGGAGAGCAGCTGACATAGTGTACGCCAACATTGTTGAATTTCTTGATTGAATCAGGATCTCCACCATGCTCGCCGCAAACACCCAGATGGATGTTTGGATTTGTTTCGCTTCCGCGTTTGCATGCGATATGGATGAGCTCAAGCACGCGATCATCAATCGTTGCAAATGGGTTCACAGGCAAAAGATGCTTATCCAGGTAGGTAGGAATGAATGCAGCCTCTGCATCATCACGGCTGAACCCAAATGTTGTCTGAGTCAAGTCGTTGGTGCCAAAGCTAAAGAAGTCCGCATGCTTTGCGATATCCCCTGCTGCCAACGCAGCGCGTGGAAGTTCAATCATGGTACCAATTGGAATATCAAATGGCTCAACACCCTGTTCTTCAAAGACGTCGGCAATAACCTTAGAAATCTGATCACGAAGCATAGCAATTTCTGCTTCGGTCGCAACCAGAGGAACCATGATGCCAGGCTGTGGATCAAGGCCCTGCTTCTTCAACTGGCATGTTGCGGTCATGATTGCGCGGACCTGCATGATGTTGAGGTCAGGATAGACAATGCCTAAACGGCAACCACGAAGACCGAGCATGGGGTTTGCTTCACTCATGGCATCAATCTGAGCCATCAGCTTACGCTTTGCCGCAATTTCGTCGGCCGGAGCACCATTGTCTTCCATATGGGCAATTTCAACATCAAGGGCACGTGGGCTCTCTAAGAACTCATGCAGTGGCGGATCGAGCAGGCGAATGATTACTCTACGACCGTCCATTGCCTTGAGCATACCCAAGAAATCTTCTGTTTGAACTTTCAGAAGATCAGCCAAGCACTTTTTACGGTTGTCTTCGGAATCATCCAAAATATACGACTGAATGATCTGCTTGCGGTCACCCAAGAACATATGCTCGGTACGGCAAAGACCGATGCCCTCCGCGCCAAAATCGCGTGAACGCTGCGCATCAGCAGGATTGTCTGCATTTGCACGCACACCGAGCGTACGGAATTCATCAGCCCAACCAAGTACCGTATTCAGATCATCTGAAAGGCCGGGCATGACTAAATCAACCGCACCAAGAACAACATTTCCGGTCGAGCCATCGATGGAGATCGTATCCCCTTCATGGATAACGATATCGGTTCCGGTAACTTTTGCTTCTTTCTTATCAGCATCAATCTTTAATGCCTCAACGCCACACACACAAGGAGCACCCATACCACGAGCAATTACGGCAGCATGGCTTGTCTTTCCACCGTGGCTCGTAAGAACGCCTTCCGCGGCGATCATGCCTGCGAGGTCATCAGGAGTTGTCTCCCAACGAACCAACACGCACTTCTTGCCAGCCTCTTTTGCGGCAACTGCATCGGCGCTTGAAAATACTGCTTCGCCAACCGCAGCACCAGGGCTCGCATTCAAGCCCTTTGCCAAAATATCGTATTTCTTTGACTTGTCAAATTGTGGATGCAAAAGTTGATCAAGCTGATCAGGATCGACACGCATGACTGCCTCATCCTTGGTGATAAGACCTTCCTTTTCCATGTCGATGGCGATGCGAAGTGCGGCCTGGGCCGTACGCTTACCAACACGAGTCTGCAACATATACAGTTTGCCCTGCTCGATGGTGAATTCGATATCCATCATATCGTGGAAGTGGCTTTCCAGGATAGAGAAAACTTCTTCGAGATCTTCGCCTGCTTTTTCAAGACCCTTGGTGGTCTTTAAGGTAGAAATCGGCTGGGTGTTACGAATGCCCGCGACAACATCTTCGCCCTGAGCATTCACCAGATAGTCACCGTAGAATTCCTTTTTGCCGGTTGCAGGATTACGGGTAAATGCAACACCAGTTGCAGACGTATCGCCTTTGTTGCCGAAGACCATTGCCATAACGGTAACGGCAGTCCCCATATCATCGGAAATTTTATTCTGCTTACGATACAGAATTGCGCGTGGATTGTTCCAGCTGCCGAATACCGCTTCAATAGCAAGTTTGAGCTGGACCATTGGATCCTGAGGGAAGTGCGCAACACCATCTTGTGCGAGCTCAGGATATTTTTCAGGGTCGACATTTTCAGAGAAAATGCGTTTGAACTCGTCGGTAAGTTCTTGAAGATCTTCGGCAGTGAGTTCGGTATCTTCTTTGACGCCTCGGTCATTCTTCATGACGTTGATAGCGTTTTCGAATAAATCGCCATCGATGCCCATAACAACATCGGAGAAAATCTGGATAAAACGACGATACGAATCCCAACCAAAACGAGGATTGTTCGTCTGTTTAATAAGGCCATTGATGGATTGATCGTTCAAGCCCAAGTTAAGAACGGTATCCATCATGCCAGGCATTGAAATTGGTGCTCCTGAACGAACAGAAACCAACAGAGGATCATCTGGATCGCCAATCTGTTTTCCTGCACGCTTCTCCAAATCAAGACGATACTGATGGATCGTATCGAGAGCGCCTTCTGGCCATACATTGCCTGCATTGGAGAACTCCATACATGTTTGGCATGTAATCGTAAATCCCGGAGGTACCGGCAATCCAATATTGGCCATCTCGGCCAAATTTGCGCCTTTGCCGCCCAATTGAGGCTTCATGTTGGTATTGCCCTCGGTTACATTGTTACCATCTGCGTCTTTACCGAACGCATACACACGCTTTACTTCTTCGGTCACCTTATGCTCCTTCGCGCATCGGTCAGCTTTTTGCTGACGGTGATTCGTTTTCATATCACATCGCTTTTCGATGTATAAGAAAAATGTAAAGTTTTTTCGGGCAAATAGTTAGGCAAAAAGGTGATTAGTTCCGTGAAAAGCCTGTATCACGGGGGTGAGCGAGCTCGTAGTAACGCAAAATCTCTTGAGCTGTTTCTTCAACGGCGCGCTTTTCGGTATGGATAACAATGCACCCTACCCGACGCATGAGAGCACGCGCATCATCCAAATCACGGCACACCTCTGCAGGGTCGGCATACGAGCTTGCCAAACCGCGAGCCTTGCCGAGACGGCGTCGACGAATTCCGATGAGCACATCGGGTGTAGTCATGAGACCAAATATTCTGGTTGAATCGACATCGAAAATTTCTTTCGGTGGTTCTGTCTGCGGGTCGAGCGGCACATTCGCCACGCGGTATCCCTGTTGCGCAAGGTAAATTGACGTTGGCGTTTTACCACAACGAGACACACCCATAATCACAATATCGGCCTTGGTGAGATCTTCGGGGCGGTTTCCATCGTCATGGGCAATCGTAAACTCTATCGCTTCGATCCGATCAAAATAATGTTCATCCGTAATATGCATTTCACCTGGAATGTCGAGCGGCTTTTTGTGATAGATCGCACTCAAAGCAGCAATAGGCTCTGAAATGATATCAACACCATGAATATGGGGATGGGTGGTGAGATAGCGCTCGAGTGGCTCACGAATTCGGTCTTCTACCAGTGAATAGAAGACGACCATTTCATCGGAACCAAATTCTTCCTTATCTTGTTGGGCATGCGTATCAAGAAACTCTTGAATATCTTTAAACGCTTTTACTTGGGTTAACAGGCAAAGTTTAGGCTGGTTTTGTCCATATTGGCTCGCTGCCGCACGGGCGACAGATTGACCCGTAATACCAACAGAATCGCTAATAACATAGATGGCAGGAAGGTTTTGGGCATCTTTTGCGCCGTTTAAGCTGAGTTCTTCACTCATAATTGTGTCCTTAGAAATCGCATGGCTTTTATCAAGTGCTTTACGTTGGTCACGGGGCGCAAAGACGCTCAAGAAATTCAGACGTACCTCACGCGTTAAAAAAGGAACGACCCTATTGCGGGGCCGTTCCAACGTTTACGTCTTCTATTTACGAACAAGCTTTGAGAAGTCTGCGACGTCGGTAAATACGTTCACAAACCGATTGAGAAGACGGAGACGATTTTCGCGAAGATCTATATCCTCATCCATCACCATCACATCAGCAAAAAACGTATCGATTGGTTCGCGCAGTTTTGCGAGATCCTTCAGGGCCTCGGTATAGTCTTTGTTGGCAAGTGCGGCAGAAACATCGGAAGATGCCTGCGTGATGGCGTTATTTAAGTTCGTTTCCGCATCCCCAAACAGTGAAGAATCGACGGCATCGCCAAGCTTTTCGTCACGAAGGTTATGCGCACGCTCATACGCCGTTGCGAGATCCTGAATTACCTCAGGCATATCTTCACGGGTTTGCTCAACGGCCTTAACACGAGCCCAGATGACTGCTGGCTCACTCTCGTGGACTGCGAGAACTGCATCAATCGTATCGATGCCATACCCCTCATCTTTGAGCATGACTTTGGTACGCGTGACAAAGAAATCGATAACATGCTGACGAACCTTTTCATCATCAAATTCAATGCCCTGCTCGTTTAAGCTTTCAAGTTCGGTGTCAATTGCATCACCGAGCTTCACCGGTAGACCATCAACGAGCATATTGACGATTCCGATCGCGCTGCGACGAAGCGCAAAGGGGTCAGAAGAGCCGGTTGGTTCCTGGTCAACAGCAAAAAGTGCACAAATGCTATCGAGCTTATCTTCAAAGGCAAGCAGGCGCCCCACCAAAGAATCTGGCATGTCATCCCCGGCGAAACGCGGTTGGTATTGCTGGCGAATAGCCTGGGCTACCTGGTTGGTTTCTCCCGATGCTTTCGCATAGTATGAGCCCATAATGCCCTGAACACTCGTAAATTCGATCACGGCACTCGTTACGAGGTCCGCCTTGCAAAGCTTGCTTGCACGAGCTAAATCCTTTGCGTTTTGATTGGAAAGGTGTGCTTGTTTTGCCAGCGCGGGAGCAAGTTTTTCAAGACGCTTGGTTTTATCAAGAACCGTTCCAAGTTTCTCTTGAAACACAACCTTGTCCAAGTCAGCGACGTAGGATTCTAATGGACGTTTGAGATCTTCTTCATAGAAGAACTTTGCATCATCGAGTCGCGCGCGCACAACACGTTCATTACCCGCAGTAATCGTATCGTTGTCCTTCGGATCCCCATTAGAAACAATGATGAAGTGCTGCGTCAGATTTCCCTTGTTGTCATACATAGGGAAATACCGCTGATGTTTAAGCATTGCATCAACGATAATCTCGTGCGGTACATGCAAAAAGATTTCATCAAAGGTGCCCATAAGAACGGTGGGATACTCAGAAAGATTTACCACTTCGCGCAGCGTATGTGCAGGAAGCGACGCCTTTTCTCCGGTCTGTTTTTCAATCTGGGCAACACCGTCGCGAATGATCTGCTCACGTTCTTCTTCCCCAGGGATAACAGAGGCCGCACGAACAACATCCAACAAGTCATTCGCCGTGGGAACCATGTGTGCACCAGGAGCGAGTACCCGATGTCCCCATGTTTTGTTAGAAGACATAACATCGGCAAATGTGACGGGAATTACCTGATCATCGAGGAGTGCCACGATCCAACGAACGGGGCGCACGAAATAATCAGACGTGGTGCCCCATCTGCAACTACGCGGCCATTTAATATCACGGATGAGAGATTCTAAAATATCTGGGAGCAGCTCAGCGATGGGATGCGCAGGTTCGTTGATTGTGGCAAATACGTATTCAGTTCCCTTTACTTCCTTGCGGACCAAATCAGAAGCCTGAAGCCCCTTGCCGCGAGCAAAACCCTGCGCAGCTTTAGTAGGGTTACCGTCTTTGTCAAATGCGATGCGAACCGCAGGACCGCGGAATTCTTGTTTGAGCGCATCGGTTGCATCGGGTAAGTCGTGCACCAACACAATCAGGCGGCGCGGACCACCGAAGATTTGAATTTCCCCATGCTTGATACGCGCATCATCAAGTGCTTTGGGAACATAAGATTTCAGTTGCCCAATAGCGGAATGAAGGTCGAATGCAGGAATTTCTTCGCTGCCGATTTCAAAAGCAAGCGTGTGTTGTGCCATGCTATTCACCCTTCTTCTCATCTTCATCGACGGTCACGTGAAGCACATCCTTCATGTATGATGCGCAGCATTCCTTGACCATCGAACGAACTCGCAAAATATAGGCCATGCGCTCGGTGGAGCTTACGACGCCACGCGCATCGAGCAGGTTAAACGTATGAATGCATTTCAACGTCCAGTCATAGGCAGGAAGCGGCTCATGCGCTTTGATACTCGATGTTGCTTCCGCCTCATATTTATCGAAAGCCTTAAACAGGAATTCGGCGTCTGAAGTTTCGAAATTATACTTGGAGAACTCTCGTTCGTTTTCCAGATAGACATCGCCATAGGTAAATTCGAGACCGTCGTCGCCGCGACTCCATACGATGTCATAAACCGAATCAACGCCCTGGACATACATGCTTAAACGCTCAAGACCATAGGCGAGCTCAACGGGAACGGGTTTGCATTCAAAACCGCCCATTTGCTGGAAATACGTAAACTGGGTAACTTCCATGCCATCGAGCCAAACTTCCCAGCCAAGACCCCATGCGCCAAGGGTGGGGCTTTCCCAGTCGTCCTCTACGAAACGTACATCATGCTTATCCGGGTCAATTCCGATAGCACGGAGGCTCTCAAGATATAAATCCTGAATCTTATCGGGCGATGGCTTTATGAGAACTTGGAACTGATAGTAGTACTGCAGACGATTGGGGTTTTCGCCATAGCGTCCATCGGTTGGACGACGGCATCCCTGCACATATGCGGTACGCCACGTATTTGGACCGAGCGAGCGAAGCGCGGTTGCAGGATGGTTTGTCCCCGCGCCAACTGCCCCATCATAGGGTTGAAGAATTACGCAGCCTTGTTTTGACCAGTAATTCTGAAGATTCATAATGATCTGCTGGAACGTAGGAGCCTGCGGATTCGCCGTATGCTTCTGTTCGACGTTACTCGAAGTCATTGCCTCTCCTCATTAACAATCAATGCCATTACCTATGCACAATATCTCAACGTATTATCTACGAGATCAATGCGAAATGCTAAAGAAAGATGGGAAACTCACAGGGTGCCGATACGATTGAGCGGCCAGTAGCGCAAAAATGCATGTCCCGTTGCGCTTGAAACCGGTACTGCGCCAAAGTAGCGGGAATCTGCCGAATTGGTGCGGTTATCACCCATCATCCACATATAGCCATCCGGCACGGTATACGGATATTGAACTTGGACACCGGGCGCCGTCTGAAGTGGATAGGATGGTTTGCCCTCGGTATACGGCTCATCGAGCTCTACACCGTCAACATAGACATGCCCGTCGCGAAGATCGACCGTTTGGCCGCCCACCGCAATGCAACGTTTGATAAGGGTTCGACCCGGAGTTTCTGGATCTTCAAAGGTAACTATTTCTCCAGGA
>CAIFEG010000032.1 GCA_903789415.1 uncultured Eggerthellaceae bacterium
CTACGTTGTAGTGACGTGGAAGAATAGGGCGTCGTGCTCATAGAGGGCGTTTTTGTGTATACAGGGCGTGGGTCTGCGCCAATAGCTCTGCAGACTGATGCGTAAAATTGCAAATGAGCTTTATGCTGTAGCGCCGATTCCTTTGGCTTCCTTGATTTAGAGTTTATTTCATGTAAAAATGTATTACGTAATACATTTATGAATCGAGGAATTATGAGCAAAATGATTACGGCCCGAGTTCCCGATGCGCTCTACGAACAAGGGTCTTCTCTACTTTCTGATTTGGGCTCAAACACCAGCGAACTGGTAAATGCTGCCTTCGAATATGTCGTAGAACACAAGAAACTGCCTACTGCTGGACAAAAGAAAGAATCTCCTAAGAGCCACAAGCTCAATGCTTCGCAACGGCAATCTCTTGTCAGCGTTTTGAGCGCATCTACACTTCATCTTCCATTCCAAACAGATATCGAGGATGACAAGAAAGTTCTTCACGAAATTCGAGCGGAAAAGGACATCAAATGAGGCTTCTGCTCGATACCAATGTGTTGATTGACCATATTGAATCCAGGAAACCGTATTGCGCTGCCGTTCGTAAACTCTTCGTTGGGCAGGCATTGGGAGATTTTCAGCTATGGGCATGCACGCAGTCGTTTGCTGATGCGTATTACATACTCAGCAGGAATGCGCCTCAAGCGCACGTGAAGAGTGCGCTTTCAAATCTGCTTTTACTCATAAAACCTTGTAATACGTACGCTTCTGATCTGGATCCTGCTCTGAAATCTGACTGGCCTGATATCGAGGATTTCATGATTGCGTCTTGTATCAAACATGTTGATGCGACGTATCTTATAACGCGGGATAAAGAGATGCTCAAGCGATTACCTCATAAGGCCAAAACGGCAAGCGAATTCTTGGATCTTCTTGAAGCTGAAAAAGGCATCACCTATGAAGAGTTACGCCTTGATACCCGAGGCATGGATAAAAGCTAAATCTCAGAGTTCAGAACTTCATCGAGGCCAATTGAAGTAACATATCTCATAGTGAGCCCCCCGCTCATGTTTGTGGCAACTGAGAGCTGTTGTCGGTTGATTAATACACAACGATCATCGGCCTCTGACCCACGGTTAATGAAAAGACGATATGAAGTAGGGGTTCACCATGTTCTCCTCATATCGTATTGAGCAGTATTAAGAATTAGCCGTATGCAGAATGGCTTGTGTAACAGAATTGTTTGTGCAACAGAATGAATGGGAATGAATAGGATTGTATGGTTGGCAGCAACTCATTGAAAAATCAGCGTTGTTCATTTTCTTACAATTCACGTTTATATCGACTGAGCAGGGGTTTAACTTCTTTCGTTTTCTTTCTTGGGCTATGCGTTCTTATTGTTGTTTCCGGACTTGTCCTTTTAACGACGTCCAACTTTCTTTTCACCGAAGGACAACCGTATAGCGAATCGGCGAACATTACGACCGTCCATACTTTACCTGGTCTTCTTCAAGCCGTTGTTGTTCTTCTCTGCGGTTTTCTGATTGCTGCAGTTCTTTTTCTTCTTTGGAAGAGCAAAATCGCACAGGTCAAGCCAAATCATTTACTCCTTGTCGTGGTAATTTGGGCTTTTATTTTTCAAGCTTTGTGGATTACTTCCCTGCATACGGGTGGTTATATGTACCCTGATAGCAATGAGTTGATGAATTCGGCGCAAGCATTACTTTCAGGCGATTTCGATGCCTTTACGCGGGACGTATCCTACGTTGCTGGGGTGACGAATCCTAACGTTCCGGATCCGTCTCTGTATTTTACGTGGTACCCCTATCAAGCGGGGTCCTTGTATTTCTTTGCCTTACTCGAGCAAATTTTTGGGCAGAATTTCTTCATGGGATTTCAGATGGTAAATGCCTGCGCCAACTGCATCACTATTTACTGTCTGTATAAACTCGCGGCCGAACTGCATGCTTCGTCACGCGCCCAGAATGTTTGTCTTGTGCTTTGCGGCACCTGCTTTCCGCTTCTTTTTTCGTGTGTATTCGTGTATGCCAACTGCGTGGGCTTATCGCTTTCGGCTGCGGCTTTTGTTGTCATGATGGCAGGACTCAACAAAACGAAAAATACGCCCCGTTTGCTGCTCATTCTTTTGTCTTTTATCCTGGTCACAATCGCGGTTGCCGTAAAGGGAACGTGCATTCTGTTCCTTATTGCCATGGTTTTCACGTTGCTCGTTGAAAGCGCACATACGCGTAGTTTGGCGCTGTGCATCGTTACTATTGTGTGCGCTATTGCTTCCCCGCAGTTTTCTGGTTTGCCCCTACAGGCTCTTCAGACTCAGACTTCCGCAGACTTTGGACCGGGGATGTCGCGAGCTGCATGGATTGCGATGGGCCTGCGTTCAGACAATCCGTTAGGCGTGCCAGGATGGTGGGGCACGCATGCGATCGAAATAACGGCGCAAGCCAACGGAGACAGCGAATTAGAAAGGCAAATCGCTTTAGAGGATATTCGCCAATCACTTACCACGTATGCGACGCATCCAGGGCAAGGAGCGAGGTTTTTCGGAGTCAAGTTGGCTTCAGAATGGGCAGATCCAACGTTTCAGTCTCTGTATTACGCATCCCTATGCCGAAGTGCGGACGGAATAACAAGCAATTACGGTCATTTTGCCACGACTGTTTTGTATGGGCGTGCGCATAATCCCGCGCTGTTGTTTATGGATGCTTATCAGCTGATTATCGTCATCCCCGCGATGCTTTATTGCTTACGTAAGTGGCGCGGGAGAAAAGATTATCTCAAGGTGCCAAAAGGCAGCCAAAGCGCGTCGAGCCCTGTTGAAGGTTTGCTTCCGCTTTCCATATCAATTGGTTTTGTTGTTTACGTGCTATGGGAAGCGAAAAGCATTTATCTGTTGCCGTTCTTCGTGTGCATGCTGCCCCTGGCTGCCATTGAGCTTGATCATATCTTTAAGCGAATTACGTTCCGGTTTAAAGGACAAAACCAGGGTAAAAAGTCAAAGCAACTCACCAGAAATTAAAGCAACGAGTGAAGCCATGGCATGTACAGCCGTTTAAAGCGCAGTCACTTGGGTTACTACGGCAAGAGAATCTTTTATCGGTGCAACGCAGATCGGCACAACGCAGGAAATTTTTATGGCAAGAGAACCTTCTTGTAAATGTCAGGACGACGATCGCGCAGATACGGGCTTGTCACCCGTGCTTTAGCTAGGTCAGAAAGATCAATATCTACATAGAGAACGCCTTCGGTTTCCTCTTTGATCTCGGCAACTACATGACCGCGCGGATTGCACGCCAAGGTGTGTCCGCCCATATACAGGCTGTCTCCTTCGTGCCCGTATCGATTAACCGCTGCAAGAAACACGGTTTCCTCCAGCGCGCGGCACCGGACATTGGCATCCCATACATCCTCGTCTTCCTCGCACCATGCCGAGGGACACACAATAAGTTCGGCGCCTTGGAGTGCAAGCATGCGAGCCACCTCGGGAAATCCCATGTCATAGCAGATCATGACCCCTACATTTCCGAAATCTAAATGCCACACGGGAGTTTCGGACCCACTACGGAAATACGCCCGTTCGCCGGCCCATAAATGCTGCTTGTCATAGGTGCCCAAAAGCTGCCCGTCGCGATTGATGATTACCGAACTGTTGTAGGGCACGTTGGGAATCTCGTGGGTCAAGGCAATTCCTGCTATAACATTGGTGTGTGCATCACGAGCTGCTTTACAAAGTGCCGTAGTGGTGGGGCCTTCGATGCTTTCGACCAGGTCAGGTAATTTTGGCCCGACAATAGAAAGTTCGTAGCCTGTGCTGAACAGCTCAGGAAGTACTACCAGGTCAGCCTTCTGCTGGCCTGCCTCTGCGATGAAACGGCATGCCTTTTTGACATTTGCGTGAGTGTCACACAAGGTGCTTTCGAATTGAATAAGTGCAAGGCGAACAGGTCGTTTTTCTGGGGCCATGGCAAGCTCGATTCTCTTATTGTGCGCGCTTTATTTTGTGCACGGGCTTTCTTTGCAGTGGACTCATTTCGCTAATGAATATCCCGTTTCTTTGCTGTCCTATAAATTTTGTTTCCTTATCAGTATTGTATCCGGAGAAATAGCCACACTTGTTACAAACACGTAGCATCGAATGCGTATGATCAAAGTACGAATCTAACTTTGAAGTACGGAATAAATTCAGCTCGGAAATAAATTCTACTCGGCCAAATGGTAAGGGTGATCGAGATGCTCCTGAAACAGCTTATTGAATTGTACGACCTTTTAGACAGCCCCGATGCGAGTGGTCCGAAGGTAACGGAGTACCTCAAACGTATTGATCCTACATGCTCGGTTGAAACCTACGTTCTATCTGGGGAAAAGGGAAGTACCGACATGGTTCGCGTACGCATCCCCGGCTCGCGAGGTGCCACCGCGAAGAAGGCAGCGCTTACGGATGCAACAAATGCGGAAGCTCCGGCCGTAGCTCCGACCACGGGAATTCTTGGGCGACTTGGAGGTTTAGGTGCACGGCCCGAAATGATCGGATTTGTATCTGACGGCGATGGAGCGCTCACCGCTCTTGCGTGTGCAGCAAAACTTATGTCCATGCATGCGCGCGGCGACGTACTGGCAGGCGATGTTTTCGTGTCCACGCATGTGTGCCCGCACTCGCCAACATTTCCACACGAGCCAGTGCCGTTCATGGGGTCTCCCATTTCCACTCCTCAAATCAATGCCGAAGATGTGGCAGACGACCTTGATGCCGTCTTGGTGGTGGACACCACGAAGGGCAATCGCATCATGAACGAGCGGGGCTTTATGATCTCCCCAACCGTAAAATCAGGCGTCATCATGCGGGTAAGCGAAGATCTCGTCGACATTGCCGAACGTACGAGTGGACGTCCGGTACGAACATTCCCTTTGTCGATGGCCGATATCACTCCGTATGGAAATGGGCTGTACCATCTCAATTCGATTCTTCAGCCATGCACCGCAACTTCGGCGCCGGTTGTGGGTGTCGCTATTACGACCGAAACAGTTGTCCCAGGCAGCGGTACAGGAGCCACGCACCTCGAAGATCTCGACGAGGCCGGCACGTTTATGATTGAGGCCGCAAAATCGATAGGGGATGGAACCTGCACGCTTTATGATCAGAACCAATACGATCATTTTGTCGCGCGGTATGGCACAATGGATCGTCTGCAGACAATGGGGAAACTTCCTGCAGACGATCCACAAGCATAAGGCTTACATAGGTTTCGGCAAAGATAGGTTCATATAAAAGATAGGTTCATATATAGATTTCTCGCCAGGCTGCGTATTATGCCAGGTTTCCTGCGGCCTTTACGCGTACGCGACACGTATTGCCAGGGTAGTATGCCAAGGGAACATCTTCGACATCGATAATCTCTACGGTGTCCGCAATAGCACCTGCTTCAATAGCCTGCTGCGTGGCCTCTTCCTTTGCGTGTGCGAGTGCCTGATCGCGAGGGGTCTCGTTGTAGTCAATGAATTTTTCATAGTAGCCGGAAACCTTCGCAATCGCTGCTCCGATAGCATTGGCGCAGCCTGCGTGCTCGGGCACATACACCGTTGAAGCACCGATAAGTTTCTTTGGCAGGATAATGTTTCCGCCACCAACTAAGATGACCTCCACATCGTCGCTGGAGACCTTCATGGCATCGATGCTTTCTTCCACCATCGTTTTGATCGTAGCCAAAGCTTTGTTTGCGAGATCTTCGTCAATAAACGCGACCTTGGAAGCATCGCCAATATCCGCCATTCCCAAGCGCACCGCAATATCGGTTGCGGTCATGGTATCGCCGCCAAAAACCAGGGCCTTCGAAGTGATTTGATACCCAACGCTGTCCGGGCCAACGGTCACACTGCCATCGTCATGCTCACGCACAATGGATCCACCGCCCAGGCCGATAGAAATAATATCAGGCATGCGGAAGTTGGTGCGAACGCCACCGATCGTCACTGCCACGCCAGATTCTCTGGGAAATCCCTTTTCGATCACGCCGAGGTCGGTGGTTGTGCCGCCGACGTCTACCACGATGGCGTTTTGGAGTTTCGTCAAATACGATGCCCCGCGAATAGAGTTTGTCGGACCGCAGGCCACGGTTCGAATGGGGTATTTCTGCGCATATTCCATGGTCATCAGCGTGCCATCGTTTTGAGAGATATACACGCGCGCGTTGGTGATGCCTTCATTTGCTAAAGAACGCACAAAGCCTTCGGTAAAGCGCTTCGCCACATGACACAGCGCAGCATTTAAGATGGTGGCATTTTCACGTTCGATCAAACCCATGGATCCGATTTCGCTTGAGATAGAAATTGGGATGTCGTCGCCCATAACCTCGCGGCAAAGTTTTGCTATTGCCAACTCTTCATCGTCTCGCACCGTCGAAAACACGCATGAGATGGCGATGGAGTTCACCTTACCCTTTACGCGGGTGAAGAAATCTTTAGCTGCGTCGGTATCCAGCTCAGCAATTTCTTTACCGTCATATTCATAACCACCGCGGATAATGACATAGTCTTCTACGACTCCCTGAATATCTTCAGGCCAGTCAACTGCAGGGGGAATAGCCAACGTGGCAGGTGCGCCGATGCGAACCAGACCAACCTTAGCCAAGTTGCGCCGCTCGACAATAGCATTGGTTCCCTGAGTGGTGCCGAGCATTGCCTGGGTAATATCGGCGCGATCAATTTTGGCCGTATCGCAGACGGTACGAATTGCCTCGTTGATGCCGTCGTAGACGTCGGGTGTGGTCGGATGTTTAATGTCGGCGACTACTTCCTTGTTTTCGTTGATGAGAACGGCGTCAGTATTGGTGCCACCTACATCGATACCAAGCTTATACATTACTGCACGCTCCCTTTCACTCGCTCTTCTACAGGAATATAGTCGGTGTCAATGCCGAAGTACCGCGGTCCCACCAGCTTGAGGCCTTCTTCGGTTCGCCACATGTCAAAACATGGCAGGCCGACCACCATCACGCGTTTGCCATATTTCACCGAATCGGTGGGCACGGGGATAAATGTTTCGGTGTCCACCAGGCAAATCAGGTCGGGGGCAGTGGCTAAAATCTTGTCGTTTACCTTCACAATAAGGTTCTCATTTTGGAAGGTGACCTCGGCTTTTTGTCCTCTGTAGTCAGAGATGCCGTCCAAAAGAACATGACCATAATTAAAGGCGCCCCTGGTCTCGCGCAAGACGTCAGAAATCTTGCCTTTAAATATTTTCATGCCCTTGCTTGCTTTAAGAAAAGCGGTTTCGGGGTCGGTATCTTTGCTGTCTTTCGCGGTGCGAATGGCACGGCCCAGGGTCTCGCTTCGTGTCACGATGCCTTTTACCCCGTACTTTTTCATTACGGCGCCATCCATGGGGTAGGGAGCAATCGCAACATTTCCGCCGCACCGCATGGTGACGGCACGTGACAGATCTTCCGCCCATTTATTCGTGATGGTACGGAAAATCACGCTGTTGCCTTTTTCATCAGCCAAGGCCATGGGGGTAGCCTGCACACCGCCAATGGTAAACGTTACCATCTGGATTTCGGGGAACGCACGGCCCATGCCGTCGCAGTCCACCATAGGCAGGCCCATGCGTGCCGCCGCAGCAATCGGCAGCATAGAGTTTACGCCGCCGGCTTCCATCGGCATAAAGGCATAAATAGGCTTATCGAAAAAGTCGGATGTCATGTCGTAGAGTGCTCGATATTCGCTGCCGCCGGCACCTTTTTCATTAAGTACCGTAGGAGCACCCATCATAGCAATGGGTACGACAAGCGCATCATCAGGTACTTCTTCGGGTTCGATGAGATCAATAGGGCCACATTCTTTGACGGCACCCATCGCCATCAGTTTTCCGATGTACGGATCGCCGCCACCGCCTGCACCGAGCAAAGAAGCTCCCAAGGCGATATCCTCGATTTCTTTGATTCCGATCTTACGCAAATGAATCACCCTTTCGTCGTAGATGATTTTTAGCAGAATCTTTTATTTTTCAATAAAAAGTTCGATTTACGGGAGAAGCAATATTGATTTTTACAGTACTTGATCAGTTTCTTTGAAATGCACAATCTTGGTGTGTTTGGCAGCTCCATATGCCTTCATTGCAATCCAGTATACGACACCAGCGAACAGGAGAGAATTCAGGCCCGGAATGCCGATGGAATAGATTGTCGTGATCTCGCCGACGGCAAATGCACATACCCAAACGATGAGTGCCACCGGATTCCATTTCTCAACTTTTTCCGGCAGGGTTAAACTGTCGCGCGTGTCATCGAGTGCTTTGCGGTTGCGGCGCAGCAGATAGTAATCGACCACCATAATGCCTGCGACCGGTGGAACCATGACGCCAAGCAACGTGAGGAAGTCTGTGAAGTAATTCATGATGCCTATCATGGATAAAACGGTGCCCACGCCGCCTAAAATCCAGACGAGAGCTTTGCGGTTAACTTTAACGTTGAACAAGGCATTGATCATCGTAGCCATGCTTAAGCCCGACGAATAAAGGTTGATGTCGTTGAGTTTGACGGTAGATGCCACCACAATCAGGACGCCAATGACGCCCGAAGTTGACATCATGATGCTGGTAACATCACTGGTGCCCGTCGCATGGGCTAAAATTACCGCTAAAAGATTCATGCCCAGCTCACCTACGAAGGTGCCAATGAGTGTCATCCAGAAGACTTGTTTGCCGTTGCGCAGATAACGCGCATAATCAGGTGTTGCGACCGCACCGGCGATAAAGCCGCCCGTAACCATTGTCGTTGCAGTTCCGAAATCAAGTGCAGGCCCTGGCACGGTGTTGATCAGATCGATGCCTGCATATTCAGGGCTGCTCAGCACGACGACTGTTGCCCAAATGACGGCAATAATGAACAGCGGAACTAGAACATCGGCGAAACGTCCAATCATCTTGATGCCGGCTACCACGAGCCAAGTAACACCCAGTCCCGTGATCAAAGCCCAAATTGGGAAATTGAAAATGCCGGTAATGGAGAACATGCCTTCGCCAAATACGGAGTTCTGCACGCCGAACCAACCGACCATCGAAATAGCGATAACGCCACCCATGATTGCTGATCCGTTTTTGCCCATGCCGGCCCAGCGAGATAAAAGGCTCGTCGAAAGACCTTCATGAGCTGCGGCAGTTCCCATGCCCCATGAAATTACCTGCAACAAAACAGATCCGAGCATCGTCGCCCAAAATGCGTCCCAGAAATTCATGCCGTAGCCAAGTTCAGCACCCAACACCAACTGAGAGACACAACAGATTGCTCCGATTCGGATCATTAAAATTTGTGCAAATGGTTGCTTACTTTTTGGTGGTACGCGGGAAAGAGAATAGTCGTTGTCTAACTCTTCCTCTGGTATCACTTGCTTTTTTTCTTCGTCTTTCGAGTTTGCCATAAGATCTCCCCGTTTTCATCGTTTTCAACCGGCACCGTTGTTCGTCAAGATAAAGTTCACCTTCTCAGATCGGCCTATAAATCAATACGGTGGTACTAGAATCCCTAGTATTCGTCTATGATTTCATATGAAAGTTTCTACGTTGTTTCGGTTGTGCTCATATGTCTGAACTCACAAAATCACTACAGTGCGATAAAGCGATAAGGCATAGAACGATGAAGCATCAAGCGATGAGGCATAAAGCTATGAGGCATCAAGCTATGAGGCATGAAGAACGCAATCCTTAAAAGAGGAGTGAAGATGAAAGTATTCATTGTCGGCGGAAGCGGCAGAGTTGCTGCAGCAGTTATTCAAGAGCTGGTCAAACGGGGACACGAGGTATATGCCGCATCCAGGCACACGGAGTCCATCATTAAGGCAGATGGAGTTGTTCCTGTGGAATTCGATCTGCATAGCGACGTGGCAGCTATGACCCAGCAGATAAAAGGGATGGACGCCGTCTATTTTCTTGCGGGGTCCAGAGGAAAAGATCTTCTGCAAACGGATGCATTTGGCGCGGTTAAGCTGATGCAGGCCAGTGAAAACGCAGGAGTGAAACGGTATATCCAGCTGAGTTCGATCTTTGCCACCGAACCAGATAAGTGGAAGGATGAGCCTTCACTTCAGAGCATCATTGACTATGACATTGCGAAATTCTTTACCGATGAGTGGCTGATTCATAATACGCAACTGGATTATACGATTGTCGGGCCGAGCGTTCTTGAGGAAACCCCAGGAACCGGAAAGATAGCGCTGAATCCGGATCATGCCGGTACCAATCCAATCCCTGATGTAGCAGAGGTTCTTGTCGATGTTCTTGAGAAGAAGAACACCTACGGGAAACTGATTCAGATGACATCTGGCCAGACGCCGATTGACGAAGCGATCGATTCAATCTGATTCAAGGAGGAAAAGCAATGAGTAAGAACAATTGAGGATGAGCCCTACGGGCTTCGTATCCTCGGGAAAATTGTGAATACACTTACGGACGAATCCGTCCTCGATAAAAAGGAAAGCTTTACGGAATGAAAGAATTTGAATCGAAAGATTACCAAGTCTTCAATCTGTTCAACAGAGAGTGGGGACTGGTGACAGCGGGTAAGGATGGCCATTTTAATACCTGTACGATTGCATGGGGAAGTCTTGGAACGATATGGGGTGCTCCGAACAGAGGCAAACCCATCGTGACGGTTTACGTGAATCCTTCGCGATACACCTGGCAATTTCTGAAGAAAAGTGATTATTTTACCGTCAGCTTCTTCCCAAAGGAATACCGAAATGCACTTGCTTACCTGGGTTCTCATTCCGGCAGAGACGGGGATAAGGTTGCCGCTGCGGGGCTTACGCCGACACCGATGGGCAAAAGTCAGACGTATAAAGAAGCAAATCTGACCTTCCTTTGCAAAAAGTTGTATCAAGGTGGTTTTCACAGGGCGGGAATGTCCGATGAGATTCAGGATATCTACGTAGGATGGGAGCCGCACTGGATGTTTATCGGGGAAATCCTCGAAGTAAAAGATAAGCGTTAAGAAGCATCTTAAGCCGGGAATGTTTAGACGTTTTTTTGAGCAAGTTTGCATAACGGTAGGAGATCTTTAAACAATTTGTTATGTATCCGCGTAAAGCGGACTTCTACCAGGTGGAATAGCTACGATGTGCGACACCGAAAAGGCCTGAATGTGCATTAGTGGCGCGGTGATACCGCTTAAACAGAGCCTGAATCACATGCTCCAATTTTCTGCATGATAAAATTGAGATACTTTCAGATGACGCCTTTTCGTCACCTCTACCACCAAATAAAAAAGAATATCAGTCTGTGCCGCCCCCCCCGATGCAAGGAAGTGACAAAGAATGCAGTATACGAAGCTTGGTAATACCGATATTGAAGTCTCACGAATCTGCGTTGGATGCATGAGCTTTGGTGAGCCAGGAACGCTTCATGATTGGGCTTTGGATGAAACGCAAAGTCGAGAAATCATGATGCATGCACTTGAACTGGGTATTAACTTCTTCGATACGGCAAATGTCTATTCCCGAGGCACAAGCGAAGAGTATCTGGGGCGTGCGCTTAAGAAATGCACCACGCGAGACAAAGTTGTCATTGCCTCCAAGGTTTACTTTAACGAAGGTAGGCTTTCGCGCAAAGCTATCATGCGTGAAATTGATGGCAGCCTAAAGCGCCTGGGGACTGATTATCTGGACTTGTATATCATCCATCGTTTCGATTATGACACGCCGATCGAAGAGACGATGGAGGCGCTAAACGATCTGGTAAAAGTGGGAAAGGTCCGAGCTCTTGGTGCCTCGGCCATGTATGGCTATCAGTTCTATAACATGCAACTTGTCGCTCGAGATCATGGGTGGGCGTTGTTTTCGGCAATGGAAAATCACTACAACCTGCTCTATCGCGAAGATGAGCATGAGCTTATTCCCATCTGCAAGCAAATGAATGTGTCCCTGATTCCGTATAGCCCGCTTGCTGGTGGCCATCTTGCGCGACCCACGTGGAATTCAAATACGTTGCGCGGCCAAAAAGATAAGGTGAGCAAGGGGAAATACGATGCCATGGAACAAGACGACATGAAAATTGTGGATCAAGTTCGCCAGATTGCCGAGGCGCACGATTGCAAGATGTCGCAGGTGGCGCTGGCGTGGCTTTTGGAAAAAGGAGTTGCTGCACCCGTCATTGGTGCGACAAAGGCGGCGTACCTCGATGATGCGGCAGGGGCGGTTGATATTGCGCTCGGTAATGAAGAAATGCACCGCCTTGAAGAGTTTTATGTTCCGCATCCTATTGTGGGTGCGATTGACCATAATCTCTCCGAGAGCGATGCATTCTTGAATTAAGCTTCGCAGGGTCTTGCTTCAGGGCATCGGGTGAAGATTTTAAGCTTGAGCAAATTCCTCCGAAAGTTTAGCCCCAGATGAATCCTGTCATAGCCATCGAGCCTAAGTTGCATACGTTGTTGAACACAGAAGCGGAATCGCCGTCCGCGGCGCCAAGGGCGTAAGCAATGGGCAGATAGTGATCCGGCGTGGGTACTGCATAAGATGCATTCGGGCCAGCTTCGTAGTTGATAATCTTGTCGGCATCCTTCGCCTTTACCGCGTCGATAATGTAATCGTTAAACGCATGGGTCTGCGGTGTGCCGTCGGGATTGTCCCATTCCACGCGTGAAAGATTATGCACAATATTTCCGCTAGCAAAAACGAGATATCCCTCGTCACGAAGCGGAATAAGCTTTTTGCCGAGGTCGTAGGACTGTTTCGCTGAAAGTTGACCATTCACCGAAAGCTGTACCACCGGCACATCTGCATTTGGATACATATGCACCAAAACGGTCCAGCTCCCATGATCGATTCCCCAAGAATCATTGATTTCTACCTTGTTACCCAAAAGATCTTGGACGCGTTCGGTAAGTTCAGCGTCGCCGCGCGCAGGATATTTCACCTGGTAGAGCTCTTTAGGAAATCCATACATATCGTAGATCTGACGCGGTTGTGCTGCACTCTGCACAAACGTCCCTTTCGTGTACCAATGAGCAGATATGGAAAGAATTGCCTTTGGCTTCTGGTAATCTGCATTGATCTTTTCGCCAACGGCGGTCATCGTCTTTGTAATATCGTTGTGGTCCAGCGCAACCATCGGGCTGCCATGACCACTAAAAACAACGGGCATTCTCATTTTGTTCTCCTGTTCATTCTTTATTCTTGAAAAAGATGATACCCTCATCTGCTCGATTGAAACGATTTCGTTGATTCCTACAAAGTTTATATACAAAGTATCAATTTTTGAGCATCCTATTAACATCTTTCGTTGATTTGAGCATCTTCCGTAATGCGTTGCAATATGGCTTCGCAATGGGCTGCAATTATGCATGACATGCATGGTAAGGATCTTATTTGGCATTGTATTTTTGCCTGTTGATGTCCCATTCTATAGATAGAAGAAGCGAAAGAAGCGGGTGGTATGTCTATGAGCGCAAATTTGATAGGACGTCGTGATTTTTTAAAAGTTGCTGCAGGAAGCGCCATGCTTTTGGGCTTAGGACTTGCTGGCTGCGCTCCGAGCAACCAGAGGCAAGATCAAGGTTCAAACGATACGCAAGACCGGGGCACAGATGATAGCCAAGATCAAAATAACCAAGATCAAGCAAATAGCAACGGTGATGAAAATACAAATGGCAACTCATCAGATGGCGAGCAGGCGCCGGCACAGACAAATTGGTACACCACCGACACGCCCATAGACACGGTCCGAAGTGACAGTGCCTTTGGTGATTGGGGCAGACTCATCTTTCCAGTTAATGAGGGCTACATGTCGGGAAACACCTTAGGTGATCTCAACCTCACCTGGTATTCAAATATCGATCCAAATGAGACGGTGACCATTTGCAACTATCTGCGCACCCGTGTGGCTGGAGGAGAAACACCCTTTATTCGTTTCTATTCTGACGATGAAATCAGACAAGATCCTACGCTTGCCGATACGGGACTTTTCTTCTTCCCAGGGCAACCTGGTGGAAGAGTCGCGTTTTGCTGTGCTGGTGGTGGATTTTCCTATGTGGCAGGAATCCATGATTCTATGCCGCATGCACTCGAACTTTCTCGCAGAGGCTATAACGCATTTGCGATTATCTACAGACCGGACGCTCAGCTGTCGTGTGTCGACCTCTCGCATGCCATAGCCTATGTGCAAAACCATGCGCAAGAGCTCAACATCACCTTGGATGGATATTCTATTTGGGGAGGCTCTGCAGGTGCACGTATGGCTGACTGGGTTGGAACTTATGGGACGCAGAACTATATCGGTGCGACGCATCCTCGTCCAGCTGCCATTGTCATGCAATACACCGGACTCAGTGAAGTTACCGGTCAAGAGCCGCCGACGTATGCGTGTGTGGGAACTAACGACACGATTGCGAACTATCGCGTCATGTCGAATAGAATTCAGCAATTGCAGTCGCGTGGCATTCCTGCTCAGATTGAAGTGTTTGATGGCCTTCGGCATGGCTTCGGTCTTGGCACCGGAACGGTTGCGCAGGGTTGGATCGATCGCGCCGTAGGCTTCTGGGAAACTCAAGTGTAGGAAACGCAAGGGCAGTAAACATAAGGCTAAATGTCGTTGACCCCTAAATGGAAAAATCGCAACGATTTATGTGCATGAATCGTCTTCGTTTTAAAGCTTTGCTAAAATACTCTTGGATAAGTCTGCATTTTTAGCACATATAAACGGAGGATTTTTTGACTGATCAAAAAGAAAACATTGCACAGCTCGCTCAGGTGGCACTGAAAGATGAATCGGTGCGCAATCGTCTCGCCAATGAACTTGAGGGCTCTTCACGTCGAGCTCGTCAGATGGCGGCGTCAGTTCTAGAGCAGGTTGCTCGTGAAGATGTAAAGATATTAGTTCCGTATTCAGATCAAATTGTTGATGCGCTGAATAGACCTGAGGCTCAAACACGTTGGGCATGCTTGGAGATTCTTACCCGTCTGGTAGATGTGGATTCACGCGTATGTGATAAGGCAGTCGATGGGGCAGAAGCAGGTCTTTTCGACGAAGAAAGTGGTCTGGTTCGTCTGGCGGCAATGCGCTTTTTGTGCGAGCTTGGCCGTACCACCGACAAGCGTTCTCAGCGTGTGTGGCCCCTCATTGATGAGGGCATCCAGTGTTATCACGGTGATCCTGAATTCCAGGAAATGCTGAATGCGGTCATTCGCTTCTCGACGGGGAAACTCAACAAAGATGTAAAAGATCAGCTGCGCGATCGCATGTCATTCGATGCAGAAAGCGGCAAGGGTGCCCTGAAGAAACGTGCGACAGAAATCGTCAACAATCTTTCTTAAATGTGAATCTTTGCGTAAAGACTTGTTACTGTGCCAAAGATTATGCATAATGAACAGGCTGTAGAAATACAGCACATGAAGTAAAGAAGTTCCGCTGCCAAAGACAGCCGGTGCCCACAGGGCTTAATCGCGAAAGCGGCCTGCCGAGGTGGTTGCCACAGAATAATGTTGCGACCCCTTGAGTCTCTGGACACAAGGGGTCGTTCTTTTTCCCACGGCCCGCTTGCAATGGCTCTTCTGCTGATACGGCGCAAAGAACTACGGTATGGCGCAAATGCGCGATCCAGTACACAATGCGCGACGGCGATTGCAGAGAATCGTGATGTTGGGGCGGAACCCGTGAAATGGAAAAGGAGGTGCATATATGCCTAACGCTCAAAACAAACAAACCGTGAAGGATATCGAAGAGGCTCTCGACGGCGCGAAAGCTCTTTGGGTTGTTGATTACCGTGGACTTACGGTAAAACAGGTTCAAGAACTGCGCAGCAAGGTTCGTGAAGCCGGCGCATCTATGGTGGTCTACAAGAACACGCTGATGCACTTGGCCCTCAAGAACAAGAAACTTCCTGAGCTCGAAGATATTTTGGCTGGTCCAAGCGCATTTGTCTTTGCAAATGAGGATCCTGCAGCTGCTGCAAAAGCAGTGAAGACCTTTGCCGATGATAATGAGGCCCTACAAATTAAGGGCGGCATTATGGACGGCGATGCATTGACCGCTGATCAGGTAGAAGTTATTGCTTCTCTGCCTTCTCGCGAAGAGCTCTACGCAACGATTGCTCGTCTTATCAACGAGACAGCTCGCAGCCTTGCGGCAACAATCAATGCGATTCCGCAAAACCTGGCAATCGATATCGACCAGGTTGCAAAGCAGAAACCAGCCGCATAAGCTGTCTCTGCACCTGCGCAGCATAGGTGGCTGCGCGCCAAAGATGCCATGAAGGCATCACGTTGTAAAAAGATGAGTCGGGCAACCATGAGTTGAGTTACCGGCTGTTGAAAGGATTTTTAAAATGGCTGATATCACGAAAGACGATATTATTGAGGCTTTAAAGAACATGTCTTTGATCGAGGCTTCTGAGCTCGTAAAGGACATCGAGGATACCTTTGGTGTATCTGCACAGGCTGCTGTTGCTGCTGCTCCTGCAGCTGCTGCTGCACCAGCTGCTGAAGAGAAGAGCGAGTTCGACGTTGAACTTACTTCTTTCGGCGCAAACAAGATCGCTGTAATTAAGGTTGTTCGTGAGGTTACCGACCTCGGCCTTAAGGATGCTAAGGACCTCGTTGACGGCGCTCCTGCTATGGTTAAGAAGGGTGTCGACAAGGCAACTGCAGACGACATCAAGGACAAACTGGAAAAGGCTGGCGCAACTGTCACTTTGAAGTAATTTTGCTTCAAATTTTTCTGTTTGCACAATCTGCAAAAAACGAGCTCGTCACTTCGGTGGCGAGCTTTTTTATGCGCTAGGCATGACGAGCCATGACGCGCTTCTCTGGTGTGTGAATTTACGCGTGCCTCAATGGAGCGCGATCATATGCGCGTGTCTTGATGACGCGTGCGATAAAACTTACGAAAGTGCAGCGTGGGCGAGCTCTGAAAGTTCGTCAAAAGTAATTGTCTTTAAAGAGCATTTCCCAATATCTTCAATCAGAACCACCGTGATATGGGTGTCGCTACTTTTCTTATCGTGTCGTGCGGCCTCGACAATTTCATCGGGCCCAAATGTGGTTTTGGTAGGAAGACCGATGTTTTCCACGGCATCATGAATGCGCCGAGTAGTTCCCGGAACAGCAATTCCTTTTGCCTCACACGCCCGTGCCATAAGTATCAGGCCAATAGCAACACATTTCCCATGCGTGATTGTGAATTCGCTCAGCGTCTCAATTGCATGACCAAATGTATGGCCGAGGTTCAAAAAACGTCGTGCGCCGCTTTCTTTTTCGTCTTCAGACACATAGTGGTCTTTAAGGCGAATACATGCTGAAATCAGCTCTAAGCGATCTTCAGTGCGATTTTTTTGAGCAAGCTCGAAGAGCCTTCCGCCCTGGAGCACACCACACTTTAAAACTTCTCCCATTCCGTCAATTTGAAAATCGTGGGCAAGCGTGTCAAGACAGTCAACGTCTGCCCACACCAGTTTTGGTTGCCAAAAAGCACCGACAAGATTTTTGCCTTCGGGCAGATCAACGGCAGTTTTTCCACCTACCGAAGAATCGACGTCTGCTAAAAGAGATGTAGGAACCTGAACCACGTCGATACCGCGCATATAGCTGGCCGCGGCAAATCCCGCCATATCGCCAACCACGCCACCGCCCAGCGCCACGACGGCATCGGATCGCGTGAGGTTGTTGTCGGCAAAAACGCGCAGAATATGCTCCCAGGTTGCGATGTTTTTCTGCGCTTCACCATGAGGGAAAATGACATGGATGCAGCGCAGGTTTTGTGCCTTTAAGATCTTTTGCATGCGCGTGAAATAGAAACGTGCCACCATATCATCGGTTACGATGGCAACCGTGTGTGCGTGTGGACATACGCGGGTAAATGCGGGACCAAAATCGTCGAAGATACCGCTGCCCAACACCACATCGTAAGGTGTGCCCGTTTCGATATGAATGGTTGTTACATTTTGGCTGCTCATATGCCCCTCTTCAGAAATCTTATTTTCTTATGTAGCCCAGGCTTTACAGGTCCTCTAATGGTTCACCTAAAAAGATGTATTCAATCACCACGTCGCAGAGATGATTACTTCCATCATAGCCAAAATACACCGGGTAGAACCCATCTCCGAAGCCGGCCTCAATCATAGGAATACGTAATCCCGTATTTGGTATTTGGAAATTAATCCAGTCCCCATCTTCTCTTTGATACAGAGGATTTTTTGCCGCACTTTCCTTAAATTTATCGTCAAAGAAGCCGTCATAGATGTTCTCATCGGGATTTTCTTTATCCCAATGATCTTCAAAGTCGCAATACGCGTCTCTTGTTTGAACATCAACGATCGTTGCAAGTCCCGCATCTACCGGAAAGCCAAAAACAGTGTCCTTGTCTACGTCGCTTAAATCCTCATTGCCTTTGAGGGCTTGACGATATCTCATCGGTTTTTCATCGGTGAACTTCACCCTGGTCAATGCGTAACGATAATAATTTTCTTCTATCTCTACAACCAACGTTTCGATTCTGTATTTTCCGATGGGAACTGACTGAAAATAAGGCTTTTGATTTTTGCTCAGCCACGTCAAAGGATCGGCCGCTAAAATTTCTCCGGTTGGAAAAATTACTTCTCCCATATCTAAAACATGAACCTTTTTGCCCTGTATCTCGTCCTTTTCAAAACACTCCGCATAATTGATCGAAGATTCAAGCATCCCTTTTACCTGTTCATATTTTGCTACCCATTCTCTTGTTGGTTGTAATTTTTCCATGTCATCACGACCTTTCCTGGGGGTTTCTGCCACATTGCTTATTTTGCAAGTGGTTGATAAGGGAAACATTGCCCGTACCAATACTCTCATCATACA
>CAIFEG010000033.1 GCA_903789415.1 uncultured Eggerthellaceae bacterium
ATCCACGGTTGCCTGAGTGAGCTTCTCTTTCTCATCAACTTCAAAGGTAATGGGACGTGTACCTGCAGGTGTATCAGCAATGAATTGCTTGTCATCGGAAGATACAAATCCACGATCAACCAGATATTTTGCAAAGCAACGTATACCGTTCCCGCACATTTCTGCACGGGTTCCATCAGAATTAAAATAATCCATATATGCCGTGCACTCCGGATGTTTAGACGGACGGACGAGCATAAGGCCATCCGCTCCAATGCCAAAGTGACGGTTGCACAAGTTTGCAACCTGCGATTGAGACAGTTCAATGTCGTCGCTTAAATCATCGATAAATATGAAATCATTCCCTGCGCCATGCATTTTTACAAAATCGACGTTCATTTTTTGGAATGTATCCCCCTTCATAGGCTTTTCTCTATTTTACCTATAGACGCAAGGCATTGGCGAGCAAGCCTATTTGCATCGTAATTGTTAGCGTCCAGCCACATAATTCGCTTATCTTTACGAAACCATGTTCTTTGTCGTTTCGCATATCGATGAGTTTCTGTTTTCATCTGCATTTTTGCTTCTTCAAACGTAATCTTTCCATCAAGAGCAGAAACAACATCCCGATATCCAATCGCATACGGTGCGGTAAGACCTTTCGTAAAACCCTGAGCGCAAAGGGTTTGGACTTCATCAACAAAACCATTTGCAAACATAGTATCCACACGAACGTCGATACGTTTTCTCAAAAGTGATGGCTCAACCGAAAGCCCAAACAGAATACAAGGCATTATCTGCGGAATATGCTGAAGCTTTTCGTGATTTTCAGCATACGAGGTGCCATCCGCCAAAAGTTCAAACGCACGAATTACCCGTTTTCGGTCTTTAGGATGCAAAAGTTTTGCTGAATCAGGGTCCCTTTCGGCAAGTAAATCCCATAATGATTGATCCCCATGCTCCTGGGCATATCTTTGATATTTCTGTCGAACGGGATTTTCCGTTTGAGGTCCCGCAGGAAAATCGTAATCATCGATAACCGACCGCATCCAAAAACCTGTTCCACCACAGAGAACACAACGCGTATTTTGATTGTCAAGTTGGCAAATTACATCGCGCGCATACCGCTGATAGAGTGCAGCAGAATAGGATGTTCCCGGATCCACAAGGTCGATTCCAAAATAATCTACCGTGCGGTCTTTTGGCATAACCTTACCCGTACCGATGTCCATTCCGCGGTAAATCTGCATACTATCGCAGCTCAGCACGCAGCCATTAAGTTCAGACGCAACAATTTGCGCAACTTCACTTTTTCCTGAAGCGGTCGGTCCTACGACGGCGACTAACGGATGTTCAAGCGGAAACACCCATGGTTCCTGTTGAGTCACAGAAGTTTGATTGGTATTCATATGAGAAGTGTCATCTCTCATGGCAAGGTGACGCTATAGATGCGGGTTGTTCGAGGCGGAACTGCGCGAAAGCGCGGCTATCTGTACCGGATCCAACAAAACATGTCCAAGTAAATACCATGTTTTAGCTTCATCAATGTGCACCGGAAGAATGTGTCCTTGCAGCTCATCAATCGTCAGACCTTCAGGAATGAGGGCATGAACGGTTTGATTTTTGGGACTCTTACCAGAAAGCATGTGGGGATTTCGCTTGCTTGCACCTTCAATTAAGACATCGACGGTCGAATCCACATCGGCTTGATTGGCCTGATATGCCTGCTCTTGTACGAGATCGGTGAGACGCTGAAACCGCTCATGAATAACGCTTTGCGGCGTATTATCAACCATTTTCGCTGCAGGAGTTCCTTCACGGCGTGAATAGATAAACGTGAAAACTTGCTGGTATCCAACTTCTTTTACCAGTTTCATTGTCTGTTCGAAATCCTCTTCAGTCTCCCCTGGAAAGCCCACAATGATATCGGTAGAAAGGCCAATATTGGGGCAAACTTTACGAAGCTTATGAACGAGCTCCATATATGACTCATGCGTATATTTTCTGCGCATTGCCGCTAAGATACGATTCGACCCCGATTGTACCGGCAGGTGAAGCGCCGGCATAAGATTGGGAAGCGTGCCAAATTTCGAGATTACACTGTCAGTTAAATCTTTCGGATTGCTCGTAACAAAGCGTAACCGTTTGACCCCTGTAGCGCTTACCTGATCGAGCACATCGTCGAAACGAGGATGACCATAGATATCAGTACCATACGAATTGACGTTTTGACCTAAAAGCGTGATCTCTTTTACACCATCAGACACATAAAATTTCGCCCGGTCTACGATGTCTCCGAGTGGACGAGAAATTTCGTGTCCACGCACATACGGAACAATGCAGTAGGTACAAAAGTTGTTGCAACCCACCGATATCGGAAGCCACGCCGCCCATGGAACTTCGCGAACTTCAGGCAAATCTTCGGGAAAATCTTTTCCTTCATGAATGATCTTGGAAATGGGCTTGCCCGTATGCATCGCGCGAGAAAGCATCTTGGGGAGTTCTTCCATGTTGTGAGTCCCAAAGACAACTTCTACATCATCGAGCTCTTCAAGAAGTTTATCTCCATCACGTTGTGCCATACATCCACCAATTGCAATACAACGTTTTTGTATCGGAGAGTTCTTTCGAACAGGCAAATTCTTGATCGTCGCCACCTGTCCCAAGAGGCGCTCATCAGCTTTTTCACGCACACAGCATGTCATGAAAACGGCAATGTCCGCATCTTGTAAATTCCAGACACGCTGTGCATGATGTTGCTGAAGCATTCCTGCAATCTGCTCTGAATCGTGCTTATTCATTTGGCAACCGTAAGTGACCGTGCAAAACGTGAGACCGGTAAAGTTAGGCTGATCAGATAACGCGGAATCCCAGGTAGGTGATTCCGTTTGTACAGAAAGTGATTCTGGTTGGTTCAAGTTAGCTCCATACAATATAAGTGTAATAAAAAGGACTGATTTTTTGATTATAAAATGCCAAGGCTTTTGCTTATAATAGCAAGCCTAAAAATCGAAATTGTAGTTGATTTTAGTGAGTTTAATTTGCTACAAAAATTTCATTTATGCGAGAGATTGATTCTATCCTAGCGATTTCCCGACGATTTCATTCGTTCTGTTCTTTGAGTTTACTCTCTAAGGTCTACGAGGCGTTTTCTTTTGGGTCGTCACTGGGCCCGATTGAAAAGTTCTTTGACTGACCTTCAATCTGCTTTTTAACATCCTCAGGAAGAGATTCCGCAATACGACCAGAAGTTTTAAACGCGATAACATTGAGGCGAATCGCCGTGCGATATTGTCCGTCAATAACGATGTCGGCAAAATTAGGTATGCACACGATTTCATACCCCTCAGGAGAAAGAAATCCTCGTGCAATTGCAATGGCCTTAATTGCTTGATTGACTGCTCCAGCGCCAACAGCTTGAAGCTCAATCGGGGATCCGTCCTTCGCCAAACCCGCTATTGCGCCTGCAACCGAAGCAGGAAATGAACGGGAGGAAACTTTAAGAAATCCATTTGTTGGTCGATTACCCTTGTTTGATGCCACGTGTCTCAGTCCTTCATTGTGGTGTGTTTAAAGCTCCGTTGCCTCAAACACATGGCTTTGTTGTTCAATATATTAGCAAGCTTAAAGCATGTCGTCACGTCGTAATGGAATACGAATTACCATTTCGGAGTTCTTAATCGTTATCTCAGGAGTTACATCGGTCGAAAGATAATATTTATCTGCGAATGATGCATACGCACTCTGAAGCGCCTTTTGAAAATGTTCTTTATCATCAGGTGAAAGTCTAAGATTTGATGTTAATGCTTTGGACGAAGTCGTAAGTTCTTTTAAAAGTATTTTTTTCAAATCATAGTTTGCATTCTTCCCATTTGTCTTTTCAGAAGAACCTTTCCCTTTTTTCTGACTCCCTTTTTGAGAAAGATATAAATTACGGTCTTGCGCCGGATCATTTGGATTGTTGCCTGAAGCAGAGATCTTACGTAATTGATTTGTGACCAGCGTGGCGCTGTCTTCTACACCGCAAACTTCGCCATTCATGATTCGGCGGGCTGTGCGAGCTGAAAGCGAAAGACCAATGCTTTGCGCTTGTGCGACAAAACTTTCAGGATCGGTGGCATAGGCAATTCGTTTGCATAGATCAATTTCTTGTCCATGGTCAAACGCCCTCTGGGTAGGAGACGTAATTGAGCGACCATATGCATATAAGGTGGCTGCTATTTGCGCATCAGACCCAAGGTATACATTGCAAACGTTTTCCTCACGGTATGCAAATTCAGCAACACATCTCAGAATATTTCGCGGACCACGAGCTTCAATAACGCCGGTTTCTGATTTAAAAAAACGAGGGAATGTGCTTTGGTCGCGCTTTTCGGGAAGCTTGCGTGTGTCTATGATAACCGAGAACGCACTTCCCCCATCAATACGAGAATCCTGCACAAATGCCTTTTCTACATTTTCGCGAATTGCGTAAAGCGCCATTCCCCTGCCATGAATGCCCCACGGATCCATATGAACCGTGTTAAGCTTCGTGGTGACACGAGATTCGAAAATATGCTCCCACATATCCTTTGGGATGCCACACCCGTCATCGATCATGCAAAGGTGACGATGATCCCCCGACTTTGAAGTTGCAATAAAAATATTTCGCGCATTAGCATCTCGAGAATTTCGCATCATTTCTAAAAGGACATCTTCAGCGCTGCGTATATCGTGTTTTGCCTGGCGCCGTTCTGCTTCTTCACTTTTCAGACGCACATATCCATTGCCAAAGGATTTCTCAACGCGCTCGTAGGTTTTGCCGGTGGTCTCTTGAAGAAACGAGGCCATATCTGCCGCGCCATCATGACTGTGCAGTTCTCCACCAACACTGCCCTGAGCACTGCGGTGAGGAGATTGCGCTTCAGCATCGTTTTTATGAAGAGCAGAATCAGACGACGGTATGTTTGTTTGTTTCGGCATCGATGTCTTTTAACCTATTCTGAAGCTCATGCGTCTATACGCGTCTATGCAACATTTCTACAAATAGCATTTCGTACAAATAAATAGACGCCAGCACACCTGCCGACGTCTATAAATTCGTCAATGAAAAAAGTTAATGATACGAACCATTATTTTGCAACGTCGACAGCACGGCTTTCGCGAATTACCACAACCTTGACCTCGCCAGGATATTGCATCTTTTCTTCGATTTCCTGTGCGATGTCATGTGCAAGCACGGTCGCCTGCGCCTCATCAACCTTATCGGGCTCCACCATGACGCGAACTTCACGACCGGCTTGAATTGCATACGTGTTTGCTACGCCTTCGTGAGAGTTTGCAATTTCTTCGAGCTTTTCGAGGCGTTTTACATAGGCGTCAAGTGTTTCTTTGCGGGCACCAGGACGAGCAGCTGACACCGCATCTGCAGCTTGAATAAGCACATCCATAACGCTGTTCGGTTCGACTTCGTTATGATGTGCCTCAATTGCATGAACAATCTCGGGGCGCTCGCCATATCTACGTGCTAAGTCGGCACCGATAATTGCATGGCTGCCTTCAACCTCATGGTCAATTGCTTTTCCAATATCATGAAGAAGACCTGCACGTTTCACCGGTGCAGGATCAAGGCCAAGCTCAGATGCCATGACACTAGCAAGATATGCTACTTCCAGACTATGGTCTAAAACATTTTGCCCATAACTTGTACGGTATAAAAGACGACCAAGCATTTTCACAAGCTCGGGATTTAAATCATGCACGCCTGCATCGAATGCAGCCTTTTCACCTGCTTGTTGTATACGTTTATCAACGCTTGTCTTTGCCTTTTTGTACATTTCTTCGATACGCGCAGGGTGAATACGACCATCAGCGATCAAATTCTGCATGGTGGTCACACCAATAGCACGACGAACAGGGTCAAAACAAGAAATCGTAACCGCTTCAGGCGTATCATCAATGATCAAATTCGTACCGGTAAGCTTTTCGAAAGAACGAATGTTGCGACCCTCACGGCCGATGATGCGTCCCTTCATGTCATCCGATGGAATATGAATGGTAGAAACGGTCATATCAGAAGATTGATCTGCAGCTACTCTTTGAATTGCAATAGAAAGAATTTCGCGCGCTTTTTTGTCCGCCTCAGCTTTGGTACGTTGCTCAGACTCACGAATAATGGCGGCTGATTCGTTTGTTACTTGCGATTTTAGATTTGTAAGCAATTGATTTTTTGCTTCATCACGTGTCATACCCGAAACTTCTTCGAGCCTCTGATCGATCTCGGAATTCTTTGCTTCGAGTTCTTTCTGACGATGCGCAAGCTGTTCTTCACTTTTGCGAACATCATGTTCGCGACGTTCAACTTGACCCTGCATACTTGAAATCTGATGTTCTCTGGAATCTAAAGAATCAGAACGGTGGTCAAGTGATTTTTCTCGCTGGTTTAATCGATTCTCTGTTTCCCTGTTTGAACGAAGTGCCTCTTTCTTTTCAGCGTCCATATCCTGACGAGCTTTAAGGATTTGATCCTTCGCTTCAACTTGGGCCTGTTGTTTGATTTGCTCAGCACGTTGATTTGCCGAGTCAAGAACCGATTGAGCTGTCGTCTGCGTTTTTTGTTGTGCAGATTTCTGAACTGCCTGTGCCACACCGTATCCGATCGCCAAAGCAACAATAGCCACAACGATGAGAATGACGATGGTCATCGGTTTCTCCTTTCAATTTTTAAACTTTTATTAATTTCCCCATATGTAAAATGCCAGGTCATACGACCTGGCATGAGAGAATACGTACACAATCCGCCACTGCGGATTATATATTGTTAAAAACAAAACTCTTTAATCTATACAATTGCTGGACGATGAACGCACCGCAGCAAGTTTTCTTCAGTGATCAAAGAGGCCGTAACCCCCATACATAAATATCATAATAGTAAATCAGAGAATTCGGGAGCACAGGTTACGTGTCATATGCAAAAAATCGTATCTAAATGGTCATCTAACGATTCATGGAACTAGTTATCGATTCATATTTGCCCATTTTTTTGAAACATCAAACGCAATTGATTGTGGATAGCCCTTTGTCAAAAGTCTCCGATAGGCACTTGCTTGTGCATTTTTTGATGTTGGTGGGCGACGATTCAAAAGTTCTAATGCATGTTCGCGTAATGAATCGTCCCCTAATCCATATTCATCAGGCCAGCCATCTAACAGCTCAACGCTTAAGTTACGCTTTTTTAGTTCACGTTCGATTGTGTATGGCCCCCATAAAGCCCTAGACTTTGAGCGAGCATAGATATCAGCAAATCGCTTATCATCAACAAGCCCACACGAAACACTACGTTGAATTGCCTCGGAAATCTCTTTTTCTGAAAAATCTTCCCGACGAAGACGATCTTCAAGCTCCTTCGTGCAGCGATCTCTTGTTTTCGATAGGCTCACGATACGATCAAAAGCTGTTTTAGCTTTCTTTGGTTTTGCAGCTTTCTTCTTTTCCTTCGCATGAATACCTTGGCTATTTTCGATTTCTTTAATTTTCTGTTGGTATATTTCAAACGACGATTGAACCACATTGACCTCATATCGTTGATGCTTCACATACAAATAAGGACCTCAAAAGTCGAGGTCCTTATGGTGTTTTTGCTTGTTATATCAACGTCTTCCTTTTGGCTTTGGAACAGGAGACGTTTCTTCAATGCTTTTTTGTGAACGCGTGGGGATGGGTAAATCGTAGTGTTCACGAACCTTGGCTTCCATTTCATCTCGCATCTCGGGATTTTGAAGAAGTGTTTTCTTCGCTGCTTCTCTTCCCTGCCCAAGGCGCTCTTCACCATAGGTGTACCAGGCGCCACTTTTCTTTGCAATTCCTGCATCAACTGCCATATCGAGGATGCAGCCTTCTTTAGAGATACCGGTTCCATACATGAGGTCGAACTCAGCTTTTTTGAATGGAGGTGCAACTTTATTTTTAACAACCTTGGCACGAACGCGATTGCCAACTGTTTCGCCATTTACTTTGACATAGTCGCAGCGACGAACATCGATTCGAACAGAACTAAAGAATTTCAGTGCACGACCACCAGATGTTGTTTCTGGATTACCAAACATAACACCAATTTTTTCGCGCAACTGATTGATAAAAATGCACGTGGTATGAGACTTATTCAAAGATCCAGCCAATTTGCGCAATGCTTGGCTCATAAGACGAGCTTGAAGACCGACAGTGGTATCTCCAATTTCACCTTCAAGTTCTGCGCGTGGTACCAACGCCGCCACAGAATCGATTACAACACAGTCAATTGCACCACTTCTGACAAGCATGTCACAAATCTCTAAGGCCTGTTCACCTGTTTCTGGCTGGCTGATAAGCATTTGATCGGTATCAACACCAAGACGTTCGGCATAAACCGGATCCAGTGCATTTTCTGCATCAATAAAAGCAACAAGTCCGCCGAGGGCCTGAGCTTCAGCAAGAACTTGCAGTGCAAGGGTTGTTTTACCACTTGATTCTGGACCGAAAATCTCGACAATACGACCACGAGGAAGACCACCAATTCCCAACGCAAGATCAAGAGAGAGCGCACCAGTTGGTATTACGCCCATGTCAAAGGCATCAGGATTATCGCCAAGGCGCATGATGGCGCCCTTGCCAAATTTCTGGTCAATTTGATCAACCATCAATTTGAGTTCTTTATTGCGGCGATCGTTTTCTTTGCTTTTTTCTTTATTTGTACTGGTCTTTGCCTCGGCCATTTCTTACTCCTCGTAACTTGTTTCCCATAAAAAATTATACGAACAAATGTTTGTATGTCAACGAATGAAAGAGGAAATTACACGTGAAATTTGATGCATTCCAAATACCTGGTATACCGATTAATGTACCTGAGAATTTTTACAAATACCCTGCAGATATCTTGCATAAAGCTTACGAGGGTGCAGAAAGCTTAAAGATCTATCAATTTCTCAATAGTGCATCAATAAAGCACTACTTATTGGTATTCGCTGACGCTTCACTGAGGGTATTGACCGAATTCTGAAGCATCGCAATAGCATCACGCACTGCTTGCATGCGAACTTGTTCGCGATTGCCTTCATAGTGATGAATGCGCGCATAGGTGATATGTGCATCGCTTAGACCCAGCCAAACGGTACCCACAGGTTTCCCTGGTTCTTCCCCACCAGGCCCCGCAATACCGGTTGCAGAAACAGCTACATCGACGTTCAAGCGTTCACGTGCACCTTGGGCCATCTGGCACGCAGTTTGTTCATTTACTGCTCCATGCTCTTCTAAAAGAGACCTTTGAACACCCAGCTGGCGCTCTTTTACTTCATAGACGTAACTTACGACGCCCCCGTGCACCACTTCCGATGATCCTGGAACTGCGGTAAGCTCACCGGCAATGAGGCCACCCGTACAGCTTTCGGCAGTTCCTACACTGAGGTGATACTTCTGGGCTGATTGGATAAGCTCTTTTGCCTCCTTAAACAAATTCTCAGGAGAAATGCTAAGAGCATCGTTTGCATCGAGTGCATGGGTCTTTGAAATAAAGGCATTTTCACGTTTCTTTGATTTTTTATGCGATTTTTCGCTTGAGGAGAAACCCAGAAGTTCGCTCGCTTTTGAAAAATAATCAAGCATAGAAATAATCGTTAACGCTAATGCTACGATCATAACTGCCCAGCTGAAAAGATAAAATCTATCAGAAAAGACGGCTCCCAAATCAGAAACCATATGTGAGTCTTTGACGATGAAAAGCAAAATTGCCACGATCTGCGCGACGGTTTTTGCCTTTCCGTACCAACTTGCCGCGATGACAATTCCATCGCTTGCCGCAACCATGCGAATACCCGAAACGATAAATTCTCGAGCAATGATGATAAGCGCGACCCAAGACGGAAGTTTTCCCAGTTCAATAAGGGCTAATAGAGCCGCCGTGACGAGAATTTTATCGGCGAGAGGATCCATGAACTTGCCCAGGGTAGTAACTTCGTTTCGTGAACGAGCAAGGTATCCATCGAGTGAATCTGTAGCAGCAACGATCGCAAAAACAATGGCAGCGACAAAAGGCTTGTAGGTATCGGCATTACTCCACTGCGGAATCCAAGACGGCCATGGGCTTATGATGACAATGAAAAAAACCGGAATAAGGCAAAGGCGCAGGAGCGTGACTTTGTTCGCAGGCGTCCACAGCTGTTCCATGGTGGGACGTTCTTCAAATGATTGTTCTTGTCTGGAACTATCAGGGGTGGTCATTTTAGGTTCTTACTCGCCTTCCATGTCATAGAACAAGGTGTCATCAATGGTAGTAGAAACAATCTCACCAGGATTTCCATGGTGAACAAACGTAACTCCATCAACATCGGGCGCCTGGCACTGAGCACGCCCATAGAGTTTCCCATCCTCATCTAAGCCTAATACTAAAACGTCCATATCTTTGCCAGTCCGCTGCGAAATGATCGGCACCGATACATCGTCAGCAAGGTCACGAAGTTGCTGATATCGTTCTTGTTTTATATCTTCGGGAATTTGATGCGGAAGCGTAGCTGCTTTTGTCCCCTCTTCACGTGAATACGCAAAAATTCCCACGTAATCAAATTCGGCAGCTGCAACAAACGAACAGAGCTGCTCATAATCTTCATCTGTTTCTCCAGGGAAACCAACGATAAGCGTGGTGCGAAGGGTGATTCCTGGCACCATTGAACGAATATGATCAAGCATTTTCAGGTATTCTTCGCCGGATCCATGTCGGTTCATATCCTTAATGATATGCGCACTTGCATGCTGAAATGGAATATCCAGATAGCTGCAAATATTGTCATGCGACTTCATAACCGAAAGCAAGGCATCGCTTATGCCCTCGGGTTGCAGATACATGACTCTAAACCAGGTTTGAGGAAATTCGCTTGCAAGTCGCTCAAGAAGCGTGGCGAGAGAACTTGGCTGGCGGAAATCCTTTCCCCAACGACCCGTGTCTTGAGCAATGAGTACGATCTCTTTGGAGCCACCACGCACGGCGCGTTCGACATCTTTGCGAATAGCTTCAAAAGAAAAACTGTGATAGCGGCCACGAATATATGGTATGGCGCAATAGCTGCAAAAACGATCGGCCCGATCGGAAATCTTGATATAGGCACTCCGACGAAATTTTTGCTGGTCACCTGCCTCAGATCAACCCAAGGTATCGCCACGACCGGGGAAAAGCTTCGCGACAACCGAAACAATTTTTGATTCATCACTACATGGAACAAACGCAGCTGTTTCTGCCGACGAAAAAGAATCCGAGAGTTCATCGCCATAGCGGGAAGGCATGCACCCCGAAACGACGACCTTGGCATCCCCGCTGGTAACGTTGTCAAGCCCGGCAGCGTCAAATACTGCCTGGATGCTCTCTTCGGTAGCACTTTGAATAAAACAGCATGTGTTGACAATGATGACATCAGCCTTCTCCGCTTCATCTGCGAGAGTGCATCCCGCATTCTCAAGCAAAGCGGTCATCTCTCGTGAATCAACCTCGTTTTTTGCACAACCCATAGTCGAAATATAAAAGTGGAGCGGATGAATAGCAGAGTGTTCCATGGTGTCCTTAATAATCAAAAGTGAATGTATTGAAGATTTTAGCCTGAAAATTGTGCAAAATGCGGAGTACAAAAAATGTTCAGACAATCAAATAAGTCGATATAAAAGAATCGCTTCCCAAGAAGACACAAAGGTTACGTTTTGAATGTGTGCGGTTTGGATATATTCGGATCGTCCAAATTGCTGAAAAGTCAAAATGATACGTATATCTTTATGAAACGGATAACGTCAAGACGATCCAATCGTAGACGTTTACGCAGACGTATTTGTGCTCGTGGTACTCGATGTGCTGGTTGTATTCGTTGTATCCGTCGTGCTCGTTGTGTTCGTTGATTGATTGCCAGAATCACCCGAGCTCTGAGTCGTTCCGTTTGAAGAATTATCCGAACTCTGGGTATTACCTTGTAAAACATCAGAGGGAACACTCACGTCAGGATGATCATTTGCCCATTGCTGAATAAAATCAGTGTAAGACAAGGTCAAATCAATCCCCGTGGAAGTAGCATTCATTGTGAGTTCATTATCGTTTTGTGTTGCCGTTACCCCAGTTGGATTTGCGCAGATAAAATTGAGAGTACCGGAGCAATCAAAGCTGCGTGAGGCAGGCCCATCCACCACTTCAGCCTCTTGTGATTGTCCATCGATAGTTACTTGGATCCAAGTGGATGTGCCAGACGGAACATTATACGTAAAGGTAAAACTCCTCGGATAATCCTGAGATTGCGCATCTGACTGATCTTGAGAAGTATCTTCGTCTAAGCTTGTCACAGGCATATTGGGCACTGAATCTTGCGATGCCCGAGAATTTCTCCCGAACAGAACAAAGCACAAAACAATAACCAGAACAATAAGAAGAATGCCCGCAAGGATATATTTTGCGCGTGAACCAGATAACGACGACCCCCTAGAGTCAGTGTAGATGCTCGGGAGGTGCCCATTGTTCATAGGCAAATCATTGGGGTGAGCAGCAAATCCATCTTGAGAATTGCGACCCGATCCACGCCCATTGCGCGGAGTCTGCCCCGCGTAAACTGCAGGCATTTGAGGTCCATAACTTCCCTGGACACGTCGCTTCTGCTCGTTTGAACGACGAGCACGAGCCCGTTGTCTGTTGCCCGCATCACGCTGCGACTGAGAGCGTCTACCCCGAGAATACCGCGCATCTTCATCAGAGCTTATTCGCTGCGAAGCGCGAGAGCTTCTCCGCGGTCTTCGCACGGATTCATTAGCTGCAGATTCCCGTTGTGCTGAATGAGAACTCGAATACCGAGGTGGATATGATTGTCCTCGCGACGAAGTGCGCTGTGGTCTTGGCTCATACTGGGCGTATTGCCCATATGAACTATAGCCGGAACGATCTCGATCTGGGGTGAGCCGGTGCTGGTATTCGCGTAATTCGTCGAGATACTGGCTCGTTATTTGAATCGCATCGAGGCCAAGGTAGCGGGCATACCCAGCAATCATATTTCGTGCATACCCACGAGGAGGCATAGAAGCAAAATCAGAATTTTCAATGGCACGTAAAATATCTTCGCGTACACGCAGACGACTAGCGACAGCGGAAAGGTCAATTCCTTTTCGTTCACGGGTCTGACGAAGTATGTCGCCGAAGCCTGCCTTACTCATTAACTATTTTCAGCCTGATCATTACGTTCAAATGCCTTGATGGACTCAAGTTCCATCTCGTCTACAAGGACCTCTCTTGGTTTGCTTCCATTTTGAGGACCAACAATTCCTTTATCCTCAAGCATATCCATTATACGCCCCGCGCGGGAATAGCCAACTTTTAGTCTCCGTTGCAAATTTGAAGTAGACCCAATTTTAGAACTCACAACCAAATCAGCCGCTTCCCATAACAACGGATCCTCGTCAGATGAATCGCCACCCGGATGAGCCGGATCTGTATCGCCTAGCCCGATCGTGCGCGTTTGCAGAATCTCATTGTGATAGTCAGGTTCGCCTTGCGCTTTCAGTTGCTCCATAGTTGCTTCAATTTCAGACTCAGAAACAAAACAACCTTGAATACGAACGGGCTTCGGATATTGAGGCCGCGAGAAAAGCATGTCACCATTTCCGATAAGATGTTCGGCTCCGGTTTGATCAAGAATAACGCGGCTATCGGTGCCACTTGCAACATTAAACGCAATGCGGTTGGTAATGTTGGCCTTAATCAAGCCGGTGACCACATTTGCGGAAGGTCGCTGGGTGGCCACAATCATGTGAATTCCCGCCGCACGACCTAATTGAGCCAAGCGGCTAATGGAAAATTCAACCTCTTTGCCTACGTTCATCATCAGGTCAGCAAGCTCATCGATAACAATCACGATGTACGGAAGTTTTCCTTGTGCACCTTCGGGGCCGTCTCCCCCTGCGGTACCTGCATCAACCTTTTTGTTATATTGCTCAATATTCCGTGCGGAAACTTGCGAAAAAACCTTGAGGCGACGCTCCATTTCGGCAACAGCCCAAGAAAGCGCGCTTGCAGCTTCTTTTGTTTCAGTAACCACCGGAACATAAAGATTCGGGATATTGTTATACGGCGCGAATTCAACACGCTTTGGATCGATCATGATAAAACGAACCTGTTCGGGTGTTGAACGCATAAGAATCGACATCACCATGCAGTTCATTGCGACTGACTTACCTGAACCGGTGGTACCACCAATAAGCAGATGGGGCATTTTTGCCAGATCAGCAACGATGCAATGACCTTCGACGTCTTTACCAATCGCCATTTGAAGGGGACCCTTCTTGGCAGCAGGCAAGACATCTCCCAGTAAAACGTCGTGACGTTTTACATTGGGCACTTCGATTCCCACATAGTTTGTACCGGGAATCGGCGCAAAGATACGCACTCCTTGGGCTGCAAGAGCAAGTGCAATGTCGTCTTGCAGATTCATGACGCGGCTCACACGAACACCTGCAGGCAAGTCTATCTTGAACAGCGTGACGGTAGGCCCAGCAACCCATCCCACCACATTTGCGTTGATACCAAAATCAGCAAGTGTCTCTTGCAAAAGCGCAGCCGTGTCTCTGAGTTCTTCTTTTGTCTCGGAATTTTCTACCATTCGAGGAGAGGTCTTTAAGATTCCGATATCGGGAAGATGAAATGCCTGGTCATCATCGGCAGGCGCATTAGTAATTCCCGCCCCGCGAGAAGTTGCCTTTCCCGTTTCGACCTTTTTATTTTGAGCAGCAGTCTTACTCCCCGCATCTGGTCCACCTTGGTTAGCATCACGTTTTGCCGCAGGAGATAGAACCTGGGTTTGCGACGCGTCAGCCTGGCTAATCTTTGGTTTGTGACCTAAACGGCGAGTGAGGGCCTTTGAAGCCATTTCATGCTGAAGATCCGCTTTTGAAGAAGACTTTGAAGGAGAATCGAGCACCTGAGTTTTCCCTGATGAGGCTTGATCTACAGAATCAACATTGTCCTCATTGAGCACTTCGGTGTTGCCCGAAGCACCAAAACCATTGCGCCGTGCCTTTTTCCATAAACTTGACCTATCGGAGGTACGCTTTATGTAGGCCGAGGGTGCGCGATAATCTTTTCGGAAATCTTGGTTTGCATCTTCTTGTTCGACTTGTGCACGATGTTCTTGTATCTTCGCAACAAATTTGCGTACGGAAACACCAATGACTAAAAGCCCAATAATGCATGTTCCGATACAGATAACCACACTTACTTCACGCCCAAAAAGAACAAGCAACACCCAGGCAATACCTGCGCCAATGTACCCTCCTTGCGAGCTTACGTATTGACGATTAAAAAGCATCTGCGGAGTTTGAGAAGACGCCCCGGGGGTAAATAGAGAGACAAGGGTGAGCAAGCTTACGAAAAGAAGAACAAGCCCAATAGCCACACGCGCTGGCATCTGCTGCCCTTCACGTTTGATAAAAAGTGAGATGCCAATCAATACCAAAACGATGGGCAAGATATATGCACCAATTCCCAAACCGAAATGAATTGAATCGGAAAGCCAACGAGTAATGAGGCCATTCGTCGACGAGAACGCAATCAATGCCAAGATGATCGCGCACACAAAGCAGACAACACCCCAGATATCGCGGCGCGTACGTTCATCGAGAATATGAACCGTCTGGTCACCATCGTAGGAAGAACGAGATTGTGCGGGTTCACTTGCCCGCTGTCGCTGAGCATGCTTTTGCGATGGTGATGGTGCTTTTTTCCCTGAGTATACGGAAGTTTTATCGGAACGAGAGCCGCGAGACACCTTAAAATTGTCACACCTTTCGTAAGAATTGATGGTTCCAAAAATATCTTCATTTTAATGAAGATAGGGAAAGAACTGCGTATTTGGATGTGCTCTATTCTATCGTGAAACAAACATCAGACCACCTGTATACGGATACAGGTGGTCTTTTTCACAAAGAGACAATGGTTTCCTAGGCTTGAATAAGATTCACAACGATCATCGGACGCTGTTTGATACGGTCCCAAAGGACTGAATAAGCCGCATTTCTGCACGCCTTTTGAATTTCTTTATATGATTTATCTTTCGACAAGGCATCCTGAAGCTCAGTTTCAACAGCCTCTTTGACATCCTTAATGACGAACTCATCATCGCCACCCGTAATGCCGCGCATCTGAACTTGAGCGCTCCCGAGCTGTTTTCTGTCCTTCTTGTCATATGCCAAGGCGATGGAAGCTACACCCGTATCTTCGAGTTCATTGCGCTCATTTAAAACATCTTGGCTTGTATCGCCAACAGAAAGTCCATCAACAAATACCACACCAGATTCAACTGATTTCCCCTGGTGGACACCTTTTGGAGTAACAACAAGAGAATCTCCGTTATCAAGGACAAAAATGTTTTTGACCGGAACACCAACTGCTTCCGCAAGTTCTGCATGTGCACGTAGATGCGCAGCCTCGCCATGTACGGGCATAAAAGCTTTCGGCTTCACGATTGAAAGGACCAGCTTGAGCTCTTCGGCGCCGGCGTGCCCTGAAACGTGAACCGGCGCACGTCTTTTGTCATACACATCGGCACCAATTTTGGAAAGCATGTTAATAACACGGGTTACTGCTTTTTCGTTGCCAGGAACAGGAGACGCACTGATAATGACCGTATCGCCTCTATCGATGTGGATGGTTTTATGTTCCCCCGAAGCAATACGCGCCAATGCACTTAACGGCTCACCCTGTGATCCAGTACACATAACTACAATTTTTTCAGGTGGAAGTCCTTTGAGATCATACGCATCGATAAGATCTTTATCACGCACATGAAGATAGCCAAGACGACGCGCAATATCAGTGTTTTGGACCATTGAGCGACCGGTAACAACAACCTTGCGTCCATTCTTTACCGCGGCATCACATATTTGTTGCATACGGTGAATATGGCTCGCAAAGCTCGCGACAATAACTCTTCCCTTTGCATTGCCGATGATTTGGTCTAAAACGGTTCCCACGGTAGCCTCTGAGGGGGTGAACGTAGGAATTTCTGCGTTTGTCGAGTCGCTCATCATCAGATCGACACCGATCTTCGAAAAGCGCGCAAGGGCACCAAAATCGGTGGTTATTCCGTCTATTGGGGTCTGATCAAGTTTAAAGTCACCCGTGTGCAACACATTGCCTGCAGGAGATTGGAAAAAAATCCCTACAGAAGCAGGAATTGAATGGTTCACTGAGAAAAATTCACAGGTGAAGCATCCAAGTTTAATTTTTTGACCAGGTTGTATCTCAATAAGCTTTGCATTTTTAATGTGATGCTCTTTAAGCTTTCCCTGCACAAGGCCAAGAGTCATTTTTGTCCCATACACGGGAACCGTTCGATCAAGGTCTTGAAGTAAATACGGAAGCGAACCGGTATGATCCTCATGACCATGAGTGATAACAATGCCACGAAGCTTGTCGGCATTCTCAAGAATATACGTATAATCTGGCAAAATCATATCGATTCCCGGATGATCATCATCCGGAAACATAAGCCCCGCATCATCGACAATCATGTCATTGCCGCATTCAAAAACGGTCATATTTTTGCCAATAGCGTCCATGCCTCCAAGGGGAATAACATGTAGTTTGGCCTTTGGATCCTTCTTCGGAGGTTTAATATTTACCCCGGAAGGCGCATGAGTAAAAGGATCGCGTTCGCGCGCCGTTAAATCACGTGTTTTACTCCCAGAATTTCTTTTGTTATTACCTTTTTTCTTCTTGTGCGGTGCATCCTCTTTCGTAAGTTTTGGACGACCGGTTTCCGGCATGACGTGTTTATAGCGTCGCGTCTGCCGATGCGATCGAGAGTGATCCTTGTGGATCGATTCATTGTTTGATTGTGTCAATCAATTCATTTATTATTATAATAAAAGAAA
>CAIFEG010000034.1 GCA_903789415.1 uncultured Eggerthellaceae bacterium
GGTGCAAGAATGCGAAAATCCTCTTAGCTGTCTATTTGGCTTTGGGAATCAACCCTGGATATAATGGTTGAAATATATATGGCGAAATATATTTCGTGGGTCTATGGAAGAAAACATGTCAGGCACCTCAAAGAATGTCACATACACATACATGCTTTCATGCCCGGTTTTTTTGATTGGCTTTATGGGAGCAGGCAAGACCACCACCGGGCGTTTTCTGGGCATGATGTACGGAATTCCTCATGTCGACTCCGATACCTATATTGAAGAACAAGCCCATACCTCTATTGCCAATATCTTTGCGACAAAGGGTGAAGAGTTCTTTAGACAAAAAGAATCTGCTTGCTTGTCATTCCTGTCTAAACTTGATCCTCCGGCCATTGTAAGTTGCGGCGGCGGAATAGTCGTGCGCAAAAAAAATATTCAGCTGATGCGCGAGGCTGGAGTTGTGGTATGGCTTACCGAAAATGCAAACGATGCGCGGCGTAGGATTCCGAATGCCTCAACACGCCCCCTTTTTAAGAGTTCAAATGCATCTGAAAAAAAGGCATCGGAGGACAACAAATCTGAAAATACTCAAGAGGCAAGCAGAGGCAAGCAGAATTCTCTTGTTCCTGATTCCGACGTTTCTTCAACAGATTCCCGAGGTACTTGCCAAGCCGACCCTTCTCCGGAACAATTGCTAAAGCAAAGAATTCCTCTCTATACTCAAGCGGCACATATTCAGATTTCCACCACAAATAAAGTACCGTTTGAAGTTGCTCAGCAGGTAGGGGAAGCATTAAAGAATGCAAATGTGTTGCAAATAAGAAAACTTATGTGAAAATCCCCCAATATTCCTCAAAGTTTGATACTATTTACGATTGTCTAATAATGACCAGACATGGGGGCATAACGTTTGAGCAAAGAAGATGCGATTGAGCTCGAAGGTACGGTTACTGAAGCCTTACCGAACGCAATGTTTAAAGTCGAGCTTGAGAACGGCCACGAAGTTCTCGCTACTATTTCAGGTAAAATGCGTATGCATTACATAAAGATTTTGCCTGGAGACAAAGTAACAGTAGAAGTATCTGTTTACGATTTAAATCGTGGTCGTATTACATACCGATTTAAATAACGCTAAAGTTAAGCATTCTGTGTTTGACTCGCGTGTCAAAGGCACTCGTCGTAATTTCTACTTCGGGCGCCTTTGTGTGTGAGAAATTAATCACCTGCGGCTGGGTGTATTTATACAATTCGTACACATACTGAAAGGAAGAAAAGCATGAAGGTACGTCCTTCAGTCAAGAAGATGTGCGACAAATGCAAGATCATTCGACGTCATGGCAAGGTATACGTTATCTGCGAAAACCCGCGCCACAAGCAGCGCCAGGGTTAGGAAGGGATTGCTAGAATGGCACGTTTAGTTGGTGTCGACCTCCCGAATGACAAGCGCATCGAAGTCGGCTTGACTTACATTTACGGCATTGGAACAGCCACTGCTAAAAAGATTATCGACAGTACGGGTGTAAATCCGGATATCCGCGTAAAGGATCTTACGGAAGATGAGCTTTCAAAGCTTCGTGATTACATCAATAACAATTTGACTGTCGAAGGTGATCTCCATCGTGAGACCAGCCAGAACATCAAGCGTCTGATGGAAATTGGATGCTATCGTGGTCTTCGTCATCGTAAGGGTCTGCCTGTTCGCGGACAGCGTACTCATACGAATGCACGCACTCGCAAGGGACCACGTAAACAAATCGGTGGAAAGTAGTGAGGTAGCCAATGCCAAACAAAAAAGTTCGTACGCGCTTAAAGCATGCGGATAAACGCAACATTGCTGTTGGCGCCGCACATATTAAATCAACATTTAACAACACAATCGTGAGCATCACTGATCCTGCAGGAAATGTGATCACGTGGCAATCAGCAGGAACCGTTGGATTTAAAGGTTCCCGCAAATCTACTCCATTTGCAGCTCAGATGGCTGCGGAAGCTGCTGCAAAGACAGCTATGGAGCATGGCCTGCGTAAGGTTTCTGTATATGTAAAGGGACCTGGCTCAGGACGTGAAACCGCCATCCGTTCGCTTCAGGCGGCCGGTCTGGAAGTTTCCAGTATTCAGGATTGCACACCAGTTCCGCACAACGGATGCCGTCAGCGCAAACGTCGTCGCGTTTAATTGAAAGGATCAACTCTAATGGCAATCGATAGAACTCCGGTTCTTAAGCGCTGCCGTCAGCTCGGAATCGATCCTGTGGTTCTGGGATATAGCAGCAAAAAACAATCTAATCGCCAGCCTAATCGCCGCCATCGTGAAAGCGAATACGGCATGCAGCTGCGCGAGAAGCAAAAGGCCAAATTTATTTATGGCGTTTTAGAAAAACAGTTCCGCGGTTACTTCAAACGGGCAAAATCAATGTCTGGCGTCACTGGTGATAACCTGATGCAGCTTTTGGAGACCCGCTTAGATAACGTTGTTTTCCGTTTAGGTTTCGCTCGCACGCGCAAAGAGGCACGTCAGACCGTATCTCATGGACATATCCAGGTTAACGGCAAACGTGTGGATATCCCATCGTATCGCGTGAGCCAGGGCGATGTTGTGTCTGTTGCTCCAAAAGCAAAAGACCTTTTGTCGATCAAAAGCGCACTTGTTTCCAATGAACATGTGCAAGTTCCAGCATGGCTGGAAGTAGACATCGAGAAATTACAGGGCAGTGTTTTGGACCTTCCGAAACGTGACCAAATTGATCTTGATGTGAATGAGCAGCTCATCGTCGAGCTCTACTCCAAGTAAGTTTTCGCGGCTTTTAAGGAGGCTTGCCTTATATGACAGAGTTCATGAGGCCCAAGGTAACGGTTGAGGACGTCAACGATACTGTTACCCGTTTCATCGTCGAGCCGCTTGAGCGTGGTTATGGCGACACGCTGGGAAACAGCATGCGCCGTGTGCTTCTTTCTTCTTTAGATGGAGCTCGCGCGACAGCGATTCAGATAGACGGTGTACAGCAGGAGTTCACTCCAATTGAAGGCGTCAAAGAAGATGGCACTGAAATTGTGATGAACGTGAAGGACCTCATCTTCAAGGCCGCAACCGATGACGTTGAAGAAGCAACTGCACATGTGTCGAAATCCGGCCCATGTGTAGTTACGGGCGCCGATCTGGAAGTTCCTACGGAATTTTCTGTAGTCAACCCTGAGCAAATCATTGCAACGGTTGCCGACGGTGCCCAATTCGACATGACCATTCGTATCGGTGTCGGTCGTGGATTTGTTCCTGAAAATGACAATAAGCGCGCGGATGATCCCATTGGAATTATCCCCGTGGACTCTAAATTCTCTCCTGTTGTACGTTGTACGAAGACAGTTGAGAACACGCGTGTTGGTCAGCGTACCGATTATGAGCGCCTGATTCTTGAAGTTGAGACCAATGGTGCACTTACTCCTACTGAAGCAGTAGCTGAAGGTGCAAACATCATTGACCAATACATGAGTGCATTTATGCACCTGGGACAGGAAGAGGATAGCGAAGGCGAAGAGGAAGAAGCTCCTTCGATCTTTGCAGAGCCTGAAGAAGAGTCAAATGCTGAACTTGATAAACAGGTTGAGGATCTTGACCTTTCTGTACGTTCCTATAACTGCTTAAAACGTGCAGGAATTCATTCTGTACGTCAGCTTGTTGAGTATTCAGAAAATGACTTGCTGAATATCAGGAACTTCGGCGCAAAGTCCATCGAAGAGGTCAAGGACAAACTTGAATCCATGGGTCTGTCCTTGAAGCAATAGGAGAATAAATAATGAGACACTACAAGAAGGGCCGCAAGCTGGGAACTGACTCAGCGCATACCAAGGCCATTAAGAAGAGCCTGGTTGGCGCTTTGTTCCTGAATGACCGTATTAAGACGGTTGAAGCTCGCGCTAAGGAAATTCGTCCTGATGTTGATCGCATTATCACATGGGCAAAGAAAGGCGATCTCCATTCACGCCGTCTTGCTATTGCTCAACTCGGTGATGCAGAGATCGTTCGTGAAGTTTTTGAGCGTGTGAAACAAGGACAGTTTGCCGATCGTAACGGTGGCTATACCCGTATTTTGAAACTCGGTAAGCGCAAGGGTGACAATTCTGAGATTGTCATCATGGAGCTTGTAACCGAGCCCGTGAAGAAGGCTACCAAGAAAGCTGCAAAGACTGAGCCTGCAAAAGCTAAGGCTACGAAGTCTGCAGAAAAGGCTGACAAACCAGCAGCGAAGAAGGCCACTACGGCTAAGAAGAATGATGCAGCCGAAAAGCCTGCTGCTACAAAAGATACGGCTGACACCGATAAGAAAGCTGAGAAACCTGCTGCAGATACGAAGGCAGATACGGCTGATACAAAGGATGAAAAGAAGAGCGAATAATAACTCTCTATTTATCTTAGATTTCAAGGCCACATGGCAGATGTCATGTGGCCTTTTTGCGTTTTGCGGCAGAACCGCTACAGGCAGTAAGAAAAGCATGCAGTTTGAAAAGAGCCCAACCAAAGTTGGGCTCTTGGGTTAACGATCAATATCGGATGAATAGATATCAAATCTAAAAATAATATTGCTCAATAAATCGATGAAGAATCGACTACATTACTCACGAATCGTGTGACGTCGTAGGCGAACGGGCCTGCGGTCTGGCTCCACGAAGAGTAAATACGTATCGATTCCCAATGCATCAGCTATTTTCTGAATATTATTGAGGGAAATGCTGCGCTTATGTCTCTCAACGGCGCTGATATATGTTCTATGGAGTCCACAGCGTTCAGCAAACTTTTCTTGAGACATGTGTCTTTGAAGACGGTAATGTCGAACGTTGTCGCCAAATACGGTTAAGATATCCATTTTTTCTCCTTTCATTGTCCAAGAATCGTAATGGGCAAACTAGAAATAAGAGAAGTTATTGATATAAAAATACTTAGACAAATTTACCCTTTTAACAGGAGAAATAATATTACAAATAAATTAATAAAAAAGAAAACATGGTGCGAAAAACTCTTTTATTTACCAAATTGGCACATTTCTTTCTCCTTGATTCCGTTATCGTTTCTTACGAACTCTATGTGGATCTTTCATTGGATAAATCCATCTTCTTCCACCGTATCTGGCAAAAATATTGACCGAAAAGTAAATTCTGGTAATATGAACAAAGTCAAGCGGGGTATTAGCTCAGTTGGGAGAGCGCATGGCTGGCAGCCATGAGGTCAGGGGTTCGAACCCCCTATACTCCACCACTTTCTTTTACTTTTCCCTCGTTAAGATTTTTCTATTTTATGCTTGTGAACCGCGTTCTGTATTTCAGATAGGTGCTGCAAACAAACTGTAAAAATCTGCACATCTTTTTGGAGTTTTGCAGAATTTACGCATTCAATCAATTTCAATAGGGTGTTACAGCGGACGTCATTTTTGAGTGACGTTTTGTGTTTGGCGATCATCTTCTTTAAACTAATTCTTGAAGAAACGTAAATCAAAAGAGGATTTGATCATATGCCTGATATCCAATCTAAGAGCTTGCAGACCGCGCCGACTTCCGAAGAAATTGATGAATTCGTATCAAACCATTGGGACGAATTCATCCAAGACCTATCTGATCTTGTTGCGATTCGCAGTGTTGAAAATCTTGACGAAAAAGGACCTGGTGCGCCGTGGGGTCCCGGTGCCGCGCACGCGCTTGAAAAGGCGTGTGAAATTGCAAAACGGCTGGGGCTTCAAACAAAAAATTGCGATGGCTATATCGGTATCGCTGATGTGCCCGGCTCCGATGATAAAATGATCGCAACAATTGCCCACTGTGATGTAGTTCCCGAAGGTTCTGGCTGGGATACGGACCCGTATGTTCTTACGCGCCGGGAAGGCTATTTGTTGGGACGGGGTTCTCTTGACGACAAGGAAGGCGTTTTACTAGAGCTTTGGACTGCATCATTTTTTGCTCATCGCGACGGCATGCTTCGCCATCCGCTTCGTGCGCTGATTGGGGCAAATGAGGAAACGACCATGCAGGATGTGCAGTATTACCTTCAGCATTACGAACAGCCTGCCTTTCTTATGACGCCCGATTCAGATTTTCCTGCAACCAATGGTGAAAAGGGTCAGGCTTCACTCGTGATTACCTCCAAACCTATTGGTGATGGTTCATGTATCGTAGAAATGCATGTCGGCACTGCGAGTAATGCAATTCCCGGTCTTGCGAGTGCCACGGTGCGTGCTGATGCAGAAAAGCTTCCCTCGGATGCTCGCATAGATGTTGAGAAAGCCGGTGAAGGTCTGACGAAGCTGACTGCTCATGGCGTCGGCGGCCATGCTTCGATGCCGGAGGGCACCGTCAATGCGCTTGGCTTACTGGTCTCGTATTTGCTGAAAAATGGTCTCGGGAACAAAGAAGAAACTGAATTTTTGCGATTCGAGAACCAGATGAATTCGGCCACCGACGGGTCGCAGCTTGGTCTCGCAAAGACCGATGATGTATTTGGTCCGGTGACGTGTGAGAGCAACACACTGAATTTGACAGACGGGCGTCTAGTTTCCACCATAGATATCCGTTTTGTCACCGGTATGACTATTGACCAAGTTGTAGACAAAGTTCAAGAGGCAGTCCACGACATCAAGGCTGAGGTATACGTGAAAAATACCATGCCCCCGTTTTATATTGATGCGGATAAGCCTGAAGTACAGGCAGCTCTTGACGCATATAACGAATATACCGGGAAAGGTGGCAAGGCATTCACGCTTGGCGGCGGAACGTATGCGCGTCATTTTAAGAATGCGATTGGATTTGGCCCTGAAGAGGCAGGGGAGCCAACTCCCGATTGGCTTGGCACCATGCATGGTCCCAATGAAGGAATTTCTGAAGAGGCACTCAAGCGCGATTTGAAGATTTATATTCGCGCGATTTCGAACTTGATGAAGATCGACTTCTAGGAGGGCTTTGCACATTGTGCACAATGTGTATGGTGCTGCATGGTGGTGCATGCAGCACCCAGTGATTTTTCCATACGAAGCTTGTGTCGCTCGTTTGGACTTTAGCAGCTCATCCGGCTTCCTATAAAAAAGAAGGCATCCACTGGATGCCTTCTTTGCTATTTCCAAGGATCACGCTCAAAAAGCGGTTCAGGAACGTGCTGATCCATGTAATCAGAAAACGGATCGTATCCGTCATCGTCTTCATTCTCGCGGCGTACCGGCGGCTTTTTGCGTGAAGACCTCTTTCGCTGTGCTTTGCCCTTTGCTGCTTGGCTTTTCGGCGGTCGCTTTTTTCCAGCGCCTTCCTCGAAAGAGCCGGACAACGCATCGTCGCTTGACGGAACTTTGGACGAAACTTTGGGTTCCCCCGCAGAATCTTTCTTCCGAGCAGAATCTTCGGTGTTATGTGGTACATCGACTGGCATGGGGCTCAACACGCATTTCTTATTTGGCAGAATTATCTGAAGCTGCTGCAGGGGCCGCACTTGGTGCAGCAGGACCATCGGCCTCAACCGCATGGTCAGGCAGCGCATCGATCTGGGCAAAGATAGGATCAAGCAAGCCTTGCAGATCTACGTCCTCGATGCGTCCATCGTCGCAAAGTTTCGTAACTTCTGGGTCCAGCGGCAGGGTAGCGTATGCAGGGATGTTGTAGCGCTTTGCAACTTCAGCACCTTTTGGCTTACCAAAGATGTATTGCTTTTCGCCGCAATTCTTGCAGACGTAATATGCCATGTTCTCGACTAATCCCAAAACATTAATGTTCATGTCATGAGCTAGATTGACGGCTTTACCAACAATCGCTTCAACGAGCTCTTGAGGGGCGCTTACCGTGACGATGCCGTCAACCGGCAGGCTCTGGAACACCGTAAGAAAGACATCTGAGGTTCCTGGTGGCATATCGACAAACATGTAGTCGATATCACCCCAGTTCACTTCCTGCCAGAACTGATGAATAATGCCGGTGATTACCGGTCCACGCCAGGCAACAGGGGAGTCCTCTTTGGGGAGCATGAGATTCGTGCTTATCACCTTGATACCGGTTTTGGTAAGCGCTGGGGTAATGCCGAATTCGTCTCCCGTTAAACGTTGACCAATTAATCCAAAGGTACGAGGGATTGTTGGTCCGGTAACATCTGCATCCAAAATAGCAACCTTTTTGCCATTCCGCGCAGCCTGTGCAGCTAACATCGATGTCACCAGGCTTTTCCCTACGCCACCTTTACCAGAAACAACACCAATCACGTGTTTAATATGGGAATGCGCGTTTGGCTTTAAAAATCTGTTCGCTTGAGTACGATCGTCGCAGTCGCCAACAGGGCAGGTGCCACAGTTGCGTGAACAATTGTCAGGCTCAGCCATGAGTGCCTTCTTTCTCCTCTTTGAAATTCTTTCGCAATCCTACCATATTCGGTACTGGTATCCATGTGGTGCATTGCAATGTTGGTCACAAAGCGCAGCACACCGAAACGAAGCACACCAAAGCGCATGGCACGATTGATACCGCAGCACACGATTGATACCTATGGCGAAATAGCAGAAATGCTTGATTTGTGATCTGTAAACTATTTTGAAGTTGCACTTATAAAGTATAGTTCTTCTTGTCAAATATGAAGCCATCACGAAAGCAATGTAACAGTGCTATGGCATCGAGATGGCAATCATGCAAGCATGCAAGGAAACGTCTAAAGATAGATACATCGCTGGTATACTTTCGTACAAAGAAATAATTGATACGTATCGACAACAATTCGGCAAAGAGGTCTTATGGAAGTTACAACATCATCTCTTGAAGATGGACGCGTTCAAATTCATGTAAGCGTTTCTCCTGAAGAATACCGTCAAGCAATCACTGACGGAATTCGTACACATCTTCAGATGGAGGGTGTGAAAATCCCTCCAAATACAACTCCTGAGGATCTCCTTTCGCAAGCGATTGGAAAAGATGAAGATAAGCCAGCCGCTGAGCTCGAATTTGCTGTTGACTATTTAATGCCGCGCGCGGTGGACAAGGCACACATTATGCCGGTTGCGACGCCGACAGTGGACCGTCCAAATCCACCTGAGCCCGGGCAAGGCATTGAGTTTGATGTGTTTGCCTACCCAAAACCCGAAATGGATCTTTCAAGCTATGGACCCGTCTTTGTCACTGTTCATAAACCTCAAGTTACCGAAGAAGAAATCGATGGGCAGATTAAGGTTTTGCTGCGCGTATATGCGACACATACGACTTCTGGCACGTCGGGCTTAAGAAAAGGAGAACTCCCAAAGCTTACGGATGCGTGGGTCGCCGAATCGATTCAAGATCCAAATTGCAATACGGTGGCTGATCTGCGTAACAAAATTCGTGAGTCAGGTTTGAAATACAAGCAGCGCAAGATGCATGAATACGAAACGGGAATGGCAGTTGCCGAACTTTCGAAACGCTTAGTCGGGGATGTACCAGAGCGTATCGTTGATGTGATGGCGCACTCAATGCGTTCTGAGCTGGATGAACGTTTGAAAGAGCAAGGCTTAACCGAAAATGGTTTTGCGATGCAACAGCATCTTAATCACGATCAATTAATGGATCGTATCCGTGAGCAAGCTCGTGAGATGCTTCGTGAAGGGTTTACGCTTGATGCGGTATATCGTCATGAAAAGTTGTCTATCGACAAAGATGATATTGCCGATGCGATTCATCAAATTGCTCCCGGAAATGAAGAGAGCACCGAAGCCGCGTTAAATGGTTCAGGGTATTTGTCCACCGTTCGCGAGACTGCACAGCGGACAAAAGCGGGCCGCTGGGTGCGCAGGCATGCACACATCAAGGTAAAATAACGTATGCATTCTTTGATGCATTTTTGATATCTGATTGGAGAGATTACATGTGTGGAATTGTGGGGTACACCGGAGAGAAACCCGCAAAAGATTTGCTCATTCAGAATTTGAAAAGTTTGGAATATCGCGGATACGATTCTGCGGGAATTGCCCTGCAGGATGCCGATGGCCTCACCGTTTTGCGACGAGTCGGGAAAGTCGACGGGCTTGCGGCTGCGGCAGAGCATCTTGAGGATGCAAGCACCTGCGGTATTGGACATACCCGTTGGGCAACACACGGCGCGCCAAGTGAGCGCAATGCGCATCCTATTTGCGATTGCTCAGGTAAGATTGCCGTCGTTCATAACGGAATCATTGAAAACTATCAAGAGCTTCGCCAAGAGCTCCAGGCAAACGGTCATACATTTAAAACCGACACCGACACCGAAGTTATTGCTCATCTTATTGAAGAGGCATATGAGGGCAATTTGTATGAAGCAGTACGTCAGGCATGCCTACGGCTTGTAGGTTCATATGGTCTTGCGGTGGTGTGTGCACAGGAGCCCGGGCGTATCGTTGCGACGCGTAAAGGCAGCCCGATTGTGCTTGCCCATGGCGAAGACGGAAGCTACGTGGCAAGCGATATTATTGCCGTCATTAAAGCGTCGCGTGATGTGGCAATCTTAGACGATGAAAACTATGCCATTCTGGAGCCTTCGGGCATTACGTATAAAGATGCAAATGGCAAAGATGTCACGCCTCATATCATGCATGTTGATTGGGATGTAGATGTTGCCGAAAAAGGTGGCTATCCGGATTTCATGCTGAAGGAAATCCATGAGCAGCCGCGCGTGATCCGCGATACTTTGGCAGGTCGTATGGTTAACGGGCACCTTTCTATCGAAGAGCTTGGGATGACGCTCGATGAGCTCCAGACAATAGATCGTGTCTACATCATCGCATGTGGAACTAGCTATCATGCAGGACTCATCGCGCGCGAGTTAATTGAAAGCTGGGCGCGCATTCCTACCGTTGCGGAAGCAGCAAGTGAATTCCGCTACCGTAATCCTGTCATTACTCCGTCAACATTGGTTGTCGCGATCTCGCAATCTGGGGAAACTGCTGATACGCTTGCGGCCATTCGACTTGCACGCATCAAAGGTGCCAAGGTGCTCGGCATCACAAACGTGGTGGGAAGCCCCGTTGCACGCGAGAGTGATGGCGTCATTTACACCAAGGCAAATAAAGAAATTGCTGTTGCTTCCACCAAGTCTTTCTTGGGCCAGATTGTAAGTTTGACGCTCCTGGCCATGGAACTTGCGCAAAGCAAGGGAAAGCTCACGACGGCGCAAATTCGCGTTCTCTTCCATGAGCTTGCTGATACGGCAAACCAAGTAGAGAAGATCCTTTCCGACACCACGGCCATCGATGAGGCGGCGCAGGCGACCAAAGATGCCCACGATGCGTTCTTTATTGGACGTGGGATGGGGGCGCAGGTTTGCCGTGAAGGTGCGCTCAAGCTCAAAGAGATCAGCTATCTGCATGCCGAAGCATATCCTGCTGGTGAAATGAAACACGGTCCGATTGCCCTTATTCATGAGGGATTTCCGGTGATTGCGGTAGCAACGAAATCGCCGACCTACGACAAGATGTTAAGCAATATCGAAGAAAGTCGTGCACGTGGAGCCATGGTGATTGCGATTGCGACCGAAGGCGATGAAGAAATTAAAAAGTACGCCGACCACGTTATTTATATTCCGCGCGTCCGTGATGCATTTATGCCCATTACAGCCACCGTGCCCATGCAGCTGTTTGCCCGCTCAATTGCGATTGCGCGTCATTGCGATGTCGACAAGCCGCGCAACTTGGCGAAGTCGGTGACCGTAGAATGAAAAACGACGACGTCGGTTTGGGAATCGATATCGTTGAAGTTCCGCGTATAGAGCGTATCATTTCCCGATCACCTGCCTTTGTTCAACGGGTCTATACCGAAGATGAGCGCGCGTACTGCGAGGCGGCACGCATGCCTGAAATGAGGTATGCGGCACGGTTCGCGGCAAAGGAAGCGGTGCTCAAGGCATTGGGAACAGGCTTTTCCCACGGAATTCGCCCGCGTGATGTTGAAGTGGTCAGCAAACCCAAACAACCACCGCGGGTGGTGCTCCATGGAAAAGCGCAGCAGCGTGCCAAAGAGATGGGTGTCGTAAGTCTGCCCATCTCTCTTTCGCATTCGCATAAACAGGCAATCGCCTGTGCGATGGCGATTACGCGTGCGTCCGTAGAAAGCGAGCGGAAGCGCAAGGACCCGAACGAAGAACTCATAAAGCAGTTCAAGAGCCTTCGGAGTGTCCTCGATGAGCCGGTGGAAAATGGTTCTGCAGATGTGACACTTGCGCCAGATAAAACGTTGGCAGATTACCAAGCACCCGGCGAAGCTGGCGAAGCGCCGAGCGAAACGCAAGAAGATAATTCAGAGCGATAGAGGAGTTGCAAATTCAGATGTCAGTACATGTGCAACACATAGATGAAGCTTCTCTTTTGCAGATACTGCCCGTACCTTCGGCGCAGGCAAACAAATATACTCGTGGCAAGCTTGTGCTTGTTGCGGGTTGTGCGCAATATCCCGGTGCAGCAGCGATGGCGTCCCGGGCGGCGCAACGAAGTGGCGCAGGATATGTGCAAACCTACGTAGAAGATTCCGTGCAGAATGCCGTTCGCATCATGTGCGGACCGTCTCTGGTTGTGCGTCCGTGGAGTGTGTGGGATGTCCAAAAGGCAGGTGCATTTTCTGCGCATCATCCTTGTGCGTATGCATTTGGAAGCGGCTTTAACGGTGAAGATTCCGCATGCCAAAAGCTCACGCTTGATGCGGTACGTTATTTAAAGGCGCCTCTTTTGCTCGATGGGGGAGCAATCGGGGCGATAAGCACCGAGGAAGGTCTCAAGGCATGCGCGGAGCGTGCGGCGTCTGGACAAGTTATGGTGTGTACTCCTCATGGTGGTGAGGCTGCAGGCCTTGCTCGCGCGGCAGGAATTGCAACCGATGATCCAGCTGAGCGCGCCGTTCAAATTTCGAAGTGCTATGGGTGTGTCACGGTCCTCAAGGGACCTGACACCTATATATCAGATGGCACGCGCACCGCCGTTATGACGGAAGGCACGGCCGCCCTTGCGAAGGCAGGAACTGGCGATGTCCTTGCCGGCATCGTGGGAGCATTTCTTGCACAAGGTGTTTCCGCATTTGATGCAGGCGTTCTTGGCACGACGGTCCATGCACGCGCGGGAGTTTGTGCGGCGCACCAACGCAGCGATATTTCAGTATGCCCTGAAGACGTGATAGAGTATCTTCCCAACGTTTTCTTGAAACTCGAACAAGAAAGGTAGAAACAACCATGAAGAAGAAGGTCAATTGGCAGCTGGTGGTAGCAGGCATTTTGATGCTGATTCTCGGCATTTTATGCATTTTGTATCCAGCGGCAACCTTAGAGCTCGTAACTATTTTTGCAGGCGTCGCATTTATCGTCGCAGGTATCATGGGAATTGCCACCTATGCAAAAACGAAAGATCTGTTCCCGCTATCGAGCTGGCAAATTGTGCATTCAATTTTGGACCTGGTTTTAGGCCTTCTGTTCTTGGCTCAGCCATATATTGCCGGCGCGGCCATGGTATGGGTGTTTGCTTTTCTTCTTATTCCATTGGGTATTTTCGAAATCGTGGTTTCTTTCCGCGAGAAGGGCTTCGGCGTCTCGCAGTGGGGCTGGACACTTGTAAGTGGCATCCTGACTATTATCTTAGGCTGCCTGTTTATTATTGATCCTGCAGGCTTTGCATATCTCCTCGGCTTTGCTCTGATCGTCGAGGCAATCACCGTCATGGAAGCTGGCTTCATCATAGGAAAGCTGGGGCGCTAAAGTGCCTGATACGCAAAACGGCCAAAGCGACATTGATCAAAAGAACACTGCGCGCTCAGCAGGTACTGGACACTCAGCAAGCACAGAGCAATCTGTAAATACAGAACATTCGGTAAGCGCTGAAAATCCAGTAACCGCAGAACAGACACGCAGTATCGAGCAAGATACGCTCGATAACACGCCCACGCTCTTTGATGCGGCGACCGCAGCAGAGACGGTCAGCAATCCTCAGGAGCGCATCGAGCAACTTCGCAGAGCAATTGAGCATTACTCTTACATGTATTACGCACAGGATGCTCCCGAAATTAGCGATGCGGCATTTGACTCGTTGATGCAAGAGCTTATTGCGCTCGAGAAGAAATATCCGCAATACCGTGATCCGAATTCTCCTACACAGCGCGTCGGGGGATATGTTGGCCAACAGTTTTCTCCTGTCAGACACATGGAACGTATGTACTCCATCGATGATGCCATGGGCCTTGAAGAGCTTGATGAATGGATGGATCGCACCTTTAAAGCGCTTGGCGGAGTCGTTCCCCTGTGCTGTGAGCTCAAGATTGATGGCAGCGGCATTGCATTTACGTATGAGGATGGTCGCCTTGTTCGCGCCGTTACCCGTGGTGATGGCACAACCGGTGAAGATATCACGGCAAACATCCGTACTGTTCGTGATGTCCCGCTGCGCCTGGCCCCTGGATCCACCGATGCGCTGACCGAACCCGATGAAGTGATCGAGCTTCGCGGTGAGTGCTATATGCCAAAGAAGAGTTTTGAAAAGCTCAATGCAGAAGCACGTGCCGAAGGGCGTGATCCGTTCGCGAATCCGCGCAATGCGGCGGCGGGAAGCTTGCGGCAGAAAGATCCCAATATTACGGCAAGCCGCGATCTTTCGACGTTTGTGTATGCGGTTGCGCGCAATGATTTGCTTAAGATCAAAGGGCAGTTCGAGTTTCTGCAGTGGTTGCGTACGTGCGGCTTCCATGTGAATCCCGATGTAAAACTTTGCAACACCCCTGATAAAGTGCGTCAATTTTGCCGTGATGCCTTAAAGCGGCGCGAGGATTTACCCTACGATATCGACGGCGTCGTCGTCAAAGTCAACGATTTTGAAACGCAGCATGCCATGGGCTTTACCGCGCGTGCACCGCGGTGGGCTATCGCGTATAAGTTCCCGCCCGAAGAAAAGACGACTCTGTTGCGCGATATTACCGTGCAGGTTGGACGTACTGGGGCGCTCACGCCGGTCGCTGAGCTCAACCCCGTGCTTGTTG
>CAIFEG010000035.1 GCA_903789415.1 uncultured Eggerthellaceae bacterium
AGGTGCAAGAATACGAAAATCCTCTTAGCTGTCTATTTGGCTTTGGGAATCAACCAAGTTTTCAATATTTTCTATACGATGTGGATTACTTTTAAGAACCACAATATGTAGTAATCGCCTTTTGTTAAGCAGTTGGAAGATTTCTGTATTTTGTTCAGTTTTAAACGAATTAATCGTTCCAAAATATATTTTTAACTGGCATTTCGGGTTATTTGTAAAACTTCTCAACAATTTTTCTTTTAAAAAAGTTTATTTTGTTGAAAACTTTTTTGGACCCCATTTCAATGTGCTTATCTTCATCGGAACTATTGTTTAAAACCTTTAAACAATAATGTTTAAAGTTTCATTTCCATCCTGAACAAATATAAAGATACAGCCAAAACATATTCATTTTTATGCCTATTACCTGGTTGAACATATTCTTAAACGGCTTTAACTACGAATTTTCTCTCAATACTATGAATAAAACTATGAAAATAAGACTTACCTGTATTCATTCATAGCGATGTGACGTATTTACGAAGTTGTTCAAGCCGCTTGGTAATGATATTTTCAACAATTATCAACAGTATTAATTATTTTCTCCTCTATCTCGTTCAATGTTTTCCACTTTTGGTGAACAATTTGTTGAAAACTCTCGTTATTGCAGTTAATTCACTGTGATTTTGTTTATTTCTATTGAAATACAAGGGGTTGTGGTTTGAAATATTACACATAAACTTATTAGTACCGTTCACTTTCTGTTCAGGTTTTCAAAACAAAGTTTAAAACCTGTTGAAAGCGTCCAGCTGTTTCTGAACATATAGACTGGGTACAAAACCATTTTTTGAAAGCGATTGCGAATGCCCGAAAATAAGCAGCAAAAAAGACCTCTTTCAGGTTCCATCACTTCGGATTATTCCTTTGTGGATGCCATTGCGCGTGTTGCTATATATGACGGCATCGGAGCTGCACCTAAAGTATTGGAAATAACTCCGGATAAAACTGATCAATTTATCGAGCATTTAACTGATGTTGTAAACGATGAAGCAAAAAAACTCGGAGGTAAAATACCTTATTCCGCAATTCGCCAGGGTGTGGAAAACCTTATTCATGCACAATTTCATGGATGTGTGGTTTCTATCTTGGACGGCGGTAACACGATTAGAATTGCCGACCATGGACCAGGAATTAAAGATATTAAAAATGCAGTGCGACCAGGGTTTACTTCTGCAACAGAACCAATGCAAAAATATATCCGAGGAGTTGGCTCAGGAATTCCACTGATGCGCGATTATGTCCAAGCGAAACATGGGCACATCAACATCAATAGCAATATCGATAGTGGAACCGTGCTTACTATCAGCGTAGACCCAGATTCACCCAAAGACGATCCTGTTTTGGAATATCAGCAAAACGATGAGGAACCTCAACGAATTTTTGGTGATGTACGAGATGGAATTCATACACAGGGTTCAAGAGAAAATCTTATGAATCGTTATGATGAGCGCGCTCGACAAGACCATTACGGAAATAACAATCAGAATTATTCCGAGAATCTGCAGAACACAACAGCGCAGCAAACACAGACAACACAACAGAATAATTATCCAAATAGAATGATTCCAAATTCTCCGCAAACAGGAATAGTAAATCAACAAGGAATGATTCCTCCTACACAACAGCAGTTTCAGAATTCTCCTGTGCAGATTCCTTATTTAAATCAAAATATGTATTACCAACCTGCCGCACAACCAAGTGTGCCATCAGGACAAATATATTCTCAAGGGTACCCGCAAGGATATTTACAAGGGGTTCAGGGGACTGTCCAAAATACACAAGGAATGTATCAACAGCCCATCCAGCAGATATCCCCGGCACAACAAATATCTTCTCTGCACGCTGGTTATATTTCTACACAACAGCCTGCAATACGTCATACCGAAACTCATCTTCCTTTGTTTCAGCAGCTAAAACCTAAAGAGATACAAGTCCTTTCGGTTTTATATAAATATCGACCAAAACCCATAGGTCCATCTGCAATTCAAGATGAAATAGATATGAGCAAATCGACTGCGTACAACGTTTTAGAGAAACTCACTGATATTGGACTAGTAAAACGTTCTGGATCGAAGCGTCTTCTCACTACCCAAGGTACGCAGGTCATAGAAGAAATATATAGAAACTCATAGACATCAAAAACGTACTTACATAATTGATTCTGTAGGCTATAAGTTTCGCTCTTCACGCTATAAACGTTCAAATATTACAGATTTCATTCAGAGCAATATAAAAATCGAGTGTTATTAAACTATTAAAATTTTACTTTGCTACACTGATTTAGTTGGATTTTTTATCTAAAGGTAGTAAATGAATCAGCAAGCATACGAAAAAATATTGGACCAAATACGCGAAAAAGTAATTTCATATGACGACGTCGATCCAACGCAAGTGAATGCTTTTTTTAAACGTATTACCCTTCAGGTTTTTAATCAAGAAGGACATACTGGTTTCGTCATGCTTACTGCAGACAATGAGTTTATTCAGCGGTGGTTTAATCGTAATTTTCTCGATAAGATTAAAAAAGCTTTAAAAGAGCTCTTTGACGCTGATTTTACTGTTTCAATTGAAGTCTTTAAAAGTAATACAACGCCTGATAAAACGAACATTTCTTCGTCTGTATCTGCTCCTGTAAAGCCACAATCGCACAAACTTTCACAGCAGCAAAACGAGATAGCCTCTCAAAAATCAACAGGGCAGATTTTATCTAAACAAGAGGACCGTAAACATAACGAAGACGCAGCTTATAACAAAACCGCGGCGGATCAAGTAAATAGCTTTTCAAATACCGCTATTTCAACCGCGCGCAGTATTGAAGAATGCACGTTTGAAAATTTCGTTCAAGGTGACTCTAATAACCTTGCGTTATCAAGAGCAATGTTTGTAGCAGAAAACCCCGTAAATTCTCGAACAAACCCTCTTTTTATTTACGGTGAAAGTGGGTTAGGGAAAACACATCTGCTTCTTGCGATTAAAAACTACATCAATCAGAACTATCCCGACTTAAATGTTATTTACATTGACACAATGGACTTTGTAAATGAATACGTTGATGCAGGTCGTAACAAGGATAAGAAGACTTCTTTTTACGAAATACGACATAAATATGAAACAACAGATGTCCTATTGATGGATGATGTTCAAAACTTACAGCGTAAATCTGAAACGTTGAACATGGTGTTTCAGATTTTAAATACCATGTTGAAATATGGCCGACAGATAGTGCTCGCTGCAGATAGACACCCAAAAAATATTGATATTGATGAACGTTATCAAAGCCGTTTTAGTCAAGGTGGAACTGTTCAGATTTATCCTCCTGAATTTGAGACGAAATACGGCATTATCAAAAGTTATATCGACGAATGTGCTGCAGTTGACCAATTTCCGTATCATCTTTCAGATGAAGTCATGGAATATATTGCGCGCACATCCGGGCCTAATATCCGTGATTTAAAAGGTGGTATTAACGATATTCTGTTTGCAATGCGCGATCATAAAAAAGAAACACTTTCGCTTGTAGAAGTGAAGTCACTTTTAAAGGATCGTCTTTCTGCAACAACAGAACAACGCCTGCTTATAAGCGATATTCAAAAGAAAGTAGCGAAATTTTACCAAGTAGCTCCGGAAGCTCTGGCAAGTAAAAAGCGGGCGCGTAATGTTGCTCATGCTCGGCAAATCGCTATGTATTTTTGTCGGGTGCTTCTCGAAAAGACTGAGGGCGATATAGGTAAAGCATTTAATCGTGATCACAGCACGGTTCATCATTCGATTGAGCTTATAAAAGTTGGATTGAAAGATAACCGCGACCTACAGGAAGAAATTGAAGTACTACAGCAGATGATTACAGGCGAATAATGTAGATGACCTGCATATATACTCGTGTGGGGTCAATTGTTGAAAAGTTGGTTTAAAACGGGTTGAGAGTTAGTAGATAACTTAAGATTTCGGTTAATTGATATTTAAAGCAATAATTTATGTTGATAACTTAAGGTAAAACTCAACAAGTTATGAATGCTTTTTTATTGATTATGATCTGGTTGCTCCTGACTTATCAACAAATAAACAATGCTTATTATTACTACTATTTAAAATATATATAAAAGGAGAAGGACTAAATGAAATTCAGTATCAACCAATCCGAGTTTCTTTCGGCTCTACAAGATGTAGAAAAAGGATTATCTTCTCGTGTAGCCTCACCAATTCTTTCTGGAGTTCTTCTTCAAGCTTCTGTGGATATGCTCACTCTATCTACGACAGATGGCACACTGTCAATCCGTACGTCTATCAACGCGTTGATAGACGAAGAAGGAGAAGCGGTTATTCCGAGTAAGCTTCTTATAAGTGTTATCAAGAGTCTTCCTAATGAAGCCATTGTTTTTGAAGCTAATGAAACAGAAGGAAAAGTTTCTTGTGGCAAAGCATCATTTGATTTAAAGGCTTTTAATCCTACTGATTTTCCGAGTTTTCCTGAAGTTCAGCCTCAAGATTCAATCGAAATTCCTTCGACACAATTTGCACGTATGGTACGACATGTAGATCGTGACGTTTCACGAGATGAATCACGTGCGATTCTTACGGGTATTTATATTCAAGCAGCGAATGGCACGCTCAAAATGACTGCTACTGATTCATATCGTTTAGCAATTATTGAAACTGATTTTGACAATCAAGGTCAGGATTTCGCAGCAGTTATATCAGGCACATTTCTTACGGATCTTGCATCGCTATGTCGCTCGGACAGCGAAACAATAAAGATCTCTCTTGCGGATAATCAGATACTGGTTGAGCTTGGTCCTACCACCTTCGTGAATCGTCGAATTGAAGGTCAATACCCCGATGTTGGGCGTTTATTGCCTAAAGAACATTCCACACGGGTAACATTTGATGTTGCTCAATTAACCGAAACCGTAAAACGTGTTTCTTTGATGACGAATAAAACTGCGCCGATAAAGTTTGATATCAATGCGGAAACGCAATCAGTTCTTATATCAACAATGAGCCCAGATGTTGGTAGTGCAAGTGAAACAATTTCGGCAAAAGTTGAAGGAAATGATATTACGACCGCATTTAATGCGTATTACACCTTGGATGGTTTATCTGCAATTGATACAAAAGAAGTCTTCCTGGACCTCCAGGAAGCAATGCGGCCAAGTGTATTCCATTCGGAAAATCCTGAGAATTTTACGTATTTAATCATGCCTGTTCGTATGTCTGATTAACCTGTGTAAACGTGTATGAATAAAGACGCAAAGAAAGAAAAAGACACTAATTTACGTTTATGTAGTTTACATTTACAAAATTTCAGAAGTTATACGCAGCTCGATCTTGAAGGTTTTGGTAAAACTGTACTGATCGTCGGGCCGAATGCAATTGGTAAAACGAACATCATCGAAGCAATTCAAATGATGACGTCGCTTCAATCGTTTCGATCGCATAAAGCCGCGGAAATGATTAAATGGGGTGAAGACCATGCCAGTGCTGAGACAAATATTTGTGGGAACGGCCGTGATCTTGATCTCAAACTTTCTATAAGTCAGTCACGTCGTTCATATTCGCTTAATGGGAAAAATCGTCCGATTCACGATTTACAGGGTATCCTTCCTGCGGTTACGTTTTGCCCTGATGATCTTCAGTTGGTTAAATCTTCAGATTCGATTCGTAGAGAAGCAATTGATACTATTGCCTGTCAGCTCTCAAAAAATTATCGCCGCGTACGTCATGATTACTATTCACTTCTCCGTCAAAAGAATAAGGCTCTTAAAGATGAAGTAAGTGACGCATATATAGAGAGCCTCAACGATGTGCTTGTCAAGGTTGGTTTGCAATTTATACGATTACGTACTGTGATGATTCAAAAAATCAGACATTCGTTAAATATGTATTACAACCAGATCTCAAGTGAAAATACGCATCTTGATATTCTGTACACTCCAAGTTGGCTTACTTTAAACGTAAGCAGAGAGCAAAATTTTTCGGAATGTAATACTGATAAGAGTGATACCTCTCCCCTTTTTTATTACGATGAATATGAATTTGACAGAATAAGAGATATCCAGGCATTTTCTTTGGCGCTGACACAAGCTTTGCCAGATGAACGAAGACGAAAACATTGTTTAATTGGCCCGCAAGCGGATCATTTAAAATTTGCTTTGAATGGTCGTGACGCTTCTCATTTTGCAAGTCAAGGTCAACAACGCTCGATTGTTTTAGCGTATAAATTCGCAGAGGTGAATGCAATACAAGAAACACTTGACCAAACGCCAATTCTTTTACTTGATGATGTGATGAGTGAGTTAGACAGTACCCGGCGAGAAAAGTTAATCACCTTTGCTGCTCAAGATATTCAAACCTTTATCACTTCGACTAGCGCTGATGTTATTCCCGAGTCAGTAGTTAATTCTTCCCAAATTATTCGTCTACCTCTCGAAAATAATCAATGGACCGGAACGCTCCGTACTTTTGATGTATAGCTTAATACGAAAAAACTTTATGAGAAAAACTGTCAGGACTATATAAGTAGATTGGCAAGTAAAGGCTGTATACATGGGGAAAATTAATTCATTCCTACCAAAAATTATTGAGAATATCCCTGGTGTCAATATAGATGAGTTTCGTAAAGCTCGTCGTGCTGCTCAGGTGCGAACTATATGGGGTGAAATTGCGGATAATGAAATCCTTGCGCATACCAATAATGTTTTTATTTTTATGAAGAATCATCGTCGTGAACTATATGTATATGTCGATGAAAGTATTTATGCGGCTGAAATTAATATGCGACAAAGTATTTTGAAACTACAATTTCGAGTGAAATTTAATGAACAAATTGACGACATATATGCACATGTTTCACGTGGAACATGGCGAAATAATCATCCATATGCGGAAAAACTTGCGAGAAAACCAATAAACATTAACTTGGCACCTCCACTCGATCAAAAAGACCAAAATTTCGTTAATGAATCAGTTGCAAGGATTCATGATCAAAGACTTGCGAAGGCTTTGAAAAAAGCGATGACATCCGATCTAAGAATGAAAAAGCTTACAGATGATAAAAACCACCAATAAAATGTAAATATTGCTGTAAAATTGAGAATAGATACCTTAAACAAGGTATTTTCATAATAGTGTGCTAAAGTTTTCGGTTGGTTTGAGTGCTAATCAGGTTTTAATGATACACACGTAAAGAAACAGTACATATGCAGCACGACTAAATAAATGATTTGCACATCTGCTGCATAAATTAGGAACTTATTGTGTATATACGTTAAGGATTCAAAAGATAATAAGTTTATTTCGCACTCAAATCGCACGGTTAATTGCTGAATAAATTTTTATATTCGCTATTACATTAATGCAGATAAAGTTATTAATTCCGAAGGGAGAAGAAGTGCCAGAAAAAACTTCAGGCGGTTATGATCATAGTGAAATCAAAGTTTTAAAAGGACTTGAGCCTGTACGCAAGCGCCCTGGAATGTACATTGGTTCTACCAGCGCTCGTGGTCTTCATCATTTAGTTTATGAGGTTGTTGACAACTCAGTCGATGAAGCACTTGCAGGTTTTTGTGATCATATCGTCGTGACGATACATAAAGATAATTCTGTTACGGTTGTCGATAATGGCCGCGGAATTCCCGTTGATATGCATCCCGAAGAACATATGCCTACTGTTGAGGTTGTTCTTACGATCCTTCATGCAGGCGGAAAATTCGATAATGGGGCATATAAAGTATCTGGCGGTCTCCATGGTGTGGGTGTATCCGTTGTGAATGCGCTTTCCACAAAGATGATTGTTCAAGTTAACCGTAATAACAAGAAATACGAAATCGCATTTTCACGCGGTAAAACAACCGAAAAATTAAAGGTTATTGGAACTTCAGACCACACTGGTACCACAGTCACGTTCTGGCCCGATCCTGAAATTTTTACTGAGACAACTGAATTTGACTACCACACCTTGCAAACACGCTTCCGTGAAATTGCATTCTTAAATAAAGGCTTACGCATTTCCTTAATTGATGAGCGTCATTTAGATAAAGACGGCAAGCCTGTTCAAGATTCCTTTAAATATGAGGGCGGCATCGTAGACTTCGTCAAATATATGACGCAAGGCAAAGAGCTTTTAAATGATCCTCCGATTTATTTTGAGGCTGAAGGTCCTGCTGGTGAAGTTGAAGTTGCGATGCAATGGACAACTGCATACTCATCAAATAGTGTGCTGTCGTTTGCAAACAATATTTCAACTGTTGAAGGCGGCACACATATGGAAGGCTTTAAACAAGCCGTCACTCACACCATTAATGCATATGCTCGCGAAAAAGGACTCCTCAAAGAGAAAGACAAAAATTTATCAGGCGATGATTGCCGTGAGGGTTTATTTGCTGTCATTTCTGTCAAATTACATGAACCGCAGTTCGAAGGTCAGACAAAGACCAAACTCGGCAATTCGGAAATGCGTAGTGCGGTATCCGCGGCGGTCAACCAGGGTTTAGGTGAATATCTCGAAGAGAACCCTAAGCCTGCACGCAAAATTATCGATAAAGCTACCATTGCGCTGAGGGCACGCTTAGCTGCAAAACGTGCGCGTGAAATCACCCATCGTAAAGGCGTTCTTGAATCGTTTAGCTTACCTGGTAAATTAGCAGATTGTTCAAGTAAAGATGCTGCCGAGTCAGAACTTTTTATCGTAGAGGGTGATTCTGCAGGTGGATCTGCAAAGCAGGCGCGTAACCGTAAATACCAAGCAATTCTTCCTTTGCGTGGCAAAATTTTGAACGTTGAACGTGCTGGCCAGCATCGCGCACTTTCATCGGACACAATCAGTGCTTTAATTACAGCGATTGGTACCAATATTGGCGATGATTTTGATGCTGAAAAGGCCCGTTATCATCGCATCATTATCATGACCGATGCAGATGTTGATGGCGCTCATATTCAGATTCTTCTGCTCACATTCTTCTATCGCTACATGCCAGAGCTGATTAATCGTGGATATATTTACATCGCACAACCTCCTTTGTATGGAATTAAGCATGGACGTAAAAAGATTGAGTATCTTTATACAGACGCCCAGTTGGCAAAGGCAATGAAGAAATATCCAGAGGATAAAAAGCCTGATGTTCAACGTTATAAGGGACTTGGAGAAATGGACCCTGAACAACTTTGGGCTACTACAATGAACCCAGAAAATCGCATCATGCTTCAGGTGAATATCGATGATGCTGCTGATGCGGAACGTGCTGTTTCAGAGTTAATGGGAAGTCAAGTTGCTCCTCGTAGAGAGTTTATTGAGCAACATGCACGTGATGCACGTTTCTTAGATATCTAATAATCAATAGCTATGTGCCAATAGTAAAGGTTGGCACATAGCTCATCTTATACGTACGCGAGCTACAAGGAGAGCTTTCGTTGGCTGACGATAAAAATAAGAATCAAAATCCTGATGATATGGATAATCAGGATTTAAATAATCAAAACGAAAATGAAGAAAACAGTTCTTTAGATAATTCTTTAGATAATGAAAATACCCCATCGGATTCTTCTTTAGATGCAACTTCTGATGAAGATGATGATGATTTTGAAGATGAGGATGATGATGACGAAGGTGAAGAGGATGAAGAAAAACCTGATCTCTTCATCAATGGTGGTCGTGAGGTAGAAGGTGTCGACGAAGAGACCGAAGAAGGCCTTCGTAAAGAGGCACATGCCGCAGAAGTAACCCCTGCCGATTTAGGCGATCAAATGAAACAATCATTCATCGAATATTCGATGAGTGTTATTATTTCGCGCGCACTTCCGGATGTTCGCGATGGCTTAAAGCCAGTTCATCGTCGTATTTTATACGCAATGTATGAAAGTGGTATCACGCCGAATCGCCCTCACTCGAAATCAGCGCGTACCGTCGGTGATGTTATCGGTAAATATCACCCGCATGGTGATTCAGCCGTATATGAAACCATGGTTCGTCTGGCACAACCATTCTCTATGCGCGTGCCGCTGGTTGATGGCCATGGTAACTTCGGCTCAATTGATGGCGATAGCGCGGCAGCTATGCGTTACACCGAGGCTCGTTTAGCACGTCCTGCAATGGAAATGCTTCGCGACCTCGACAAAGAAACCGTCGATTGGCAACCAAACTACGATGAGTCACTCCGTGAGCCTGTCGTTTTACCTTCTCGTTTCCCAAATATTTTGGTAAATGGTAGTCAAGGTATTGCTGTTGGAATGGCGACAAATATTCCAACACATAACTTGGGCGAAGCGATTGATGCGACATGTATGATGATTGATAACCCCGATGCCACAACCGAGCAGCTTATGACTGTTATGCCCGGTCCAGACTTCCCTACAGGTGGTGTTATTTGGGGCAAAAAAGGCATCGTCGATGCGTATGAAACAGGTCGTGGACAACTTACCGTTCGTGCAAAATACGAGATAAAACAAACAAAACGCGGACGTAATGAAATTATCATTAAAGAAATCCCGTATATGGTAAATCGTACACGTCTTCTTGAAAAATTAGGCGAGCTTATTCGTGATAAGAAACTTCCTGAAATTTCAAATGTCCACGATGCTGCAGATCGTCATGGCATCGATATTATTATCGAGCTAAAAAAAGATGCGATTCCGCAGGTAGTTATCAATAAGCTGTTTAAACAAACGCAACTGCAAACTACATTTGGTTGCAATATGCTTGCGCTGGTAAATGGTGTACCTCGCACCCTTTCACTTCGCGAAATTTTAACGTACTACATCCAGCATCAGATTGATGTCATCACTCGCCGTACCCGGTATGAACTTGAGAAGGCAGAGGCGCGTGCACATATTGTCGAAGGCTTATTAATTGCTCAAGATAATATTGATGAAGTTATTAAAATCATCCGCAGTTCTCAAAACGATAAAGAAGCGACGCAGCGTTTGACTGATCGTTTTGGTCTTGATCAGAAGCAATGTTCAGCAATTTTGGAAATGCGTCTTCGCCGTTTAGAGGGCTTAGAGCATGACAAACTGGTTGCCGAGTTAAACGACCTCAACGAGCATATCGAATACTACAAAAAGGTTCTTGCAAATCCAGATATGGTTAAAGACATTATCAAAACCGAAATGCAAGAAATTAAAAAGAAGTACAACACCCCTCGTCGCACAAAACTCGTCGACCGTGAAGCAAAAGATATCGATATTGAAGATCTTATTGCTGAAGAAGACATGGTTGTCACCCGCACAAATGCTGGGTATATTAAGCGTCTCCCTCTTACCACGTATCGTCAACAGAAGCGTGGTGGCAAGGGTATGCGCGGTGTTTCGCTTAAAGAAAATGACTTTGTCGAAGATCTGTTTGTTGCATCAACACACTCATATATGCTGTTCTTTACAACATTTGGCAAAGTATATCGTAAAAAGGTATATGAGCTTCCCGAAGCGGGACGCCATGCGCGTGGTTCTGCAATCGTGAATTTCTTAAAACTCTCAAAAGGTGAACGTGTTGCAGCTGTTATCGCAACAAAAGATTTCCCTGAAGATGAGTATTTAATGTTTGCAACAAAGCGCGGTCTTGTGAAAAAGACTTCCATGAGCCTTTACGACCGTACCCGCCAAGATGGCATGATTGCGATTAACTTAAAACCAGGCGACGAACTGGTTAGCGTAAAGCGTGCGGTGCCAGGTGAAGCTGTTGTTATGGTTTCAAGTGCAGGTAAAGCAATTGTGTGGAAAGAAGACGAGATCCGTCCGATGGGCCGCAGCACCATGGGTGTAAAAGGCATGGATATTCCTGCAAATGAAGAATTGCTCGACATGTCTACGGCTACTAAAGGTCATGATTTGTTTGTAATTACCGAAAACGGATACGGAAAACGTACACCAATTACTGAATATCCGATTCATCATCGCGGCGGAAAAGGTGTGTATACCATCGCCATGACCGCTGAAAAAGGTCGTCTGGTTGCCTCTAAGATGGTTGCCGAGGATGACCAGCTTATCATCATTAGCGAAGAGGGATCTGTCGTACGTATTGGCGTGAAAGATGTTTCTCGACTCGGACGCGCTACGCAGGGCGTTCGTGTAATGAATGTCGAAGACGGCGATCGCGTTTCTGCTGTGGGAATCGTAAAAGACGATGTCTCAAAGAAACAGCGTGTGGGTTCATCTTCAGATAAACGTGCCGTTGAAGTAGACTCCTAAGGGACATAACCGCAAAACAAACCAAATAATATTTTAAAAAAATCCTTGGTTGTAGTAATGATCACTCTACAGCCAAGGATTTTTGGATTCTTTTATATCCGTTTAGAATGATTCGTTTGGCTTTTAAGTTTTTAAGTTCAGCTTTGTAGTCCCTTATATTTCTACTTTCAATAGTTTCGCTCATTCTTATTTCGTGTCGCCTGCATCAGGCGTTTGATCATTAGGTGTTTGATCGCTTGGACGTGTTGGTGGCTTATTCCGTGAATCTTCATGGGTGTCTGTATGAGAAGAATCTTTGTCACGTGATGAATGCGTATTAGGTTTTGTCTCCCTTGCGCTCTGGCCTTTTGGAGTGTTTTTATCTTCTGAATCGTGGTCGGAAGATTTGTTGTCGCTGTTCTTTTCTAATGCGTATGAAAGCGTTCGTTTTTCCCGTTCAGTTAATAAATCGACAGGACTCATAGGGATTTCACTTGAAACTTCATTAAAATCATCTGGTTTTATATCCCGTACTAAATCATGGAACTCAAGCATTTCTTGTCTATTGTTTTCTTTGTGAAAGATATACGGAAACGATGACTCGCGCATAACCCGGTCAGAAAGGAAAATAGGTGCATCATCACGTATTGCAAGAGAAATAGCATCTGACGGGCGGGCGTCAAGTTTAATTGTTCTGTTATCAGGAGAAGCTAATAAGTATAGTTCTGAATAGACAGTCTTACCTTTTGCTCTGGTGATGACGACCCTTTCCACAGCGGCATTTAAACTATGGAGCGCACGTATAAAAAGCTCTTGCGTAAGCGGTCGCCGTGCATGCTGATGGCTCATCGCCATACTTAGTTGTAAGGCATCTTCCCATGCAATCCAAATAGGTAAAACGCGACAGCTTCGATGTTGCCCGTAATCATTTGCCGGAATTAAAATGATTACCGAAGGCGAAGGTGGTTCTGTAATTATTATCTTTTGGATATACGCATGAATCACGATGGTTGATTCCCAAAGCCAAATAGACAGCTAAGAGGATTTTCGCATTCTTGCAC
>CAIFEG010000036.1 GCA_903789415.1 uncultured Eggerthellaceae bacterium
ATCAACTCGAGTGCGGTAGCGTGCGGGCAGGCCCCGAGGGCTGCAGCTTGCGCGAAACAGGCTGTCAGCTTCGCGACAGTTTTGCCGGCATCAGGCGTGGTGAGGTCTGGCTTAATGGACTTCATATTGCGCCCTATAGCCATGGCAATATTAATAATGTAGATTCGGAACGTCGACGCAAACTTCTGCTCCATAAAAAGCAAATCCGCAAACTTGCGCAGGATGTAAAAGAGCGCGGCCTTACCTTGATTCCTCTAGAAATTTACTTTAATGAACAGGGGATTGTGAAATTACAATTAGGGGTTTGTCGTGGCAAAAAGCTCTACGATAAACGTGCGGATATTGCGCGGCGCGATGCACGTCGCGATGTAGAACGGACGCTCAAAGAACGTGGTCAGCATACAACTCTTTATTAAATTTTCGTCGCATTGTTTTGCGTCAAGGATATAATGAAATCGACCTCAAGATAGTTTGATACCTCAACATTTGTCCTGCGAAGTCATATGAGCTTGAGGCTGACGGAGCAGTCGACAAAGTCAACCACATTTCAAATGAATTCCGCATGCGACCCCCGTCGTTTTCGCGGTTCACATATAGGAGGATTTCCATGTTTTTTAGTCGGAAGCATAAAAAGCAAGATGATGATTTTGAGTCTCGTGAAGTTCTCTTTGAAGACGACGAAGACGAAGATTTAGAAGATGATGAGTCCGATTTTGAAGACGACGATGACGAGTACGAAGATTCTGAAGAAGAGTACGTCGAAGATGGCGACTACGACGAAGAAGAACCGGAGGATGATGACTACTACGACGATGAAGTAGTCGATCCTGATGATGAGTTCGATGACCCCGAAGAAGAAGACGAGGATGATGACGAGTATTCCGACGAAGACGAGGAAGACTCGGACGACGATGACGAATCCGATGAAGAGGACTCAGAGGACTTTGATGAAGCGGAAGAAGAATACGAAGATTCTGAAGACGACGATGAAGAAGAAGTGCTCGATGAATCCAATGATGAATTAGATGAAAACGAGGACTCTGACGAGGATGAAGAAGATCTAGAAGACTCTGAGGAAGACGAAGATGAAGATTCCGACGAGGACGAAGATTATGAAGATGACTCAGACGAAGAGGATCTAGAAGAAGAGGATTCAGACGAAGCTGAAGGTTCAGAAGAAGATTCTGATGAATCTGAAGATGAAGAAGGCGAAGAGAATCCGTTTGAGCGCGAAAAGATGCAAGAAACTGCGGATGACCTTAAATATATCGTTAAAGAGGGCGCAGAGACGGCAAAAGAGCTTAAGGATGCGTATCAGGATCTCAAGAATATTTTCGATATCAAAAACTGGTAGGTATTTCCCACTTATATAGTGCGTAGTGCGCACCATATTCGGTTAAAGCGCGTAACGAAACGTTTCACGCAACCAAAAAATCCCGCCACACTCGATTCATGAGATGGCGGGATTTTTATGCAATCAATATGTGTCAAGTAAATGATCTGAGTTCTTCTCAATTACAAAACGCAGAGATTCTTATGCACGCTCAACTTTGCCGGCTTTAAGGCACTTGGTGCAAACGTTTGCAGAACGTACTTTGCCATTTTCGCGGATCTTCACTTTCTGTACGTTAGGACGATAGACGCGGCTCGAAATATGATGCGAGTGGCTCACATTACGACCTGCTCTTGGTGCCTTACCACAAATCTCGCATACTTTTGACATTTCGAATCACTCCATATCTTGAGGCCTGCAACACTACAGGCATATAGTTTTCGTAAAACAGCTTTCCTAGATTAGCACGTTTATGCATTCATACCAAGTAACTTCTTAAGAAATCCCGTGCAGTTTCTCCACAAAAGCCCTAAGAACAAATTTGCTTCACAAATCCGAAGACTAGTCAGGGTTTTGCGCCTGCATAATCAGATCTACCTCATGATCACTCAGGTCGTAATTGAGGTATGTGGTATAGAAATCCTTGACTCTTTGGCGTACGTCGTAATCTTGGAACATATCTGGATGGAACAAATGGCTTGCCCAGGCCAGCTGAAGAATAGACTCAACGCCGTAACGATCCCAACCAAAGACGCCTTTCGGGTTTACATAGACTTGCTGGTTTTGTACTGCGGTAATTGATTGCCAGTTGGGGTCTTGCAGAATTTGATCGACATCGCCAGGAGTTCCGGTAATGATGATTTCAGGATCCCATGCAGTAATTTGCTCCATTGAGAATGTCTGTTGAGCATTGCCTTTTGTTGATGCTTGTACCGCATTTATACCGCCACATGCCTGAATCCAGGTATCAATGATGGTTTCGGTACCATCCAAAATCAATGAGTAAACGCTGTTACCATGCATAACGCGCGGGCGCTGCGAATCGCTGAGTCCCTGTGTTCTGCTCTGTACATCTGACAGAACTGATTCGAGGTCGTTGCAATACGAATCAGCAATATCAGGGGCATTTCCCCCAAAGACCGAAGCGGTTAACCTAATTGAATCCTCCATATGCGAATAATCGGCGAAGGTGCAATTGACCAGAGGAATTCCTACCTGGTCACACTGATCACGAAGTGAGTTATTTGAATCAAATACCACCTGAGGATTAAGCGACGCAAGATCTTCAAAATTGAAGTTGTTGCCGAATGTCGCAACCGCATTATTCATTTCAGGGCAAACACGATACATCCATGGATATGCGTTTGGAGCGCAATGGGTGGCAACCATGCCTTTTGCGCCGTTGAGCATGATAGAAATCTCGTTATGAGCAAACCAACCATCAGCATATGCAGTGATATTAGTTGGAACGGTGACTTCGGTGCCTGACATATCGGTGACGGTGTGCGTATCACTTGATGAGCTATTGTCGTCAGTCGATTGCGTTTGGACGCTGGATGAGCACGCAGATAAGATTGATCCTGTTCCTATGGTCAGTCCCATAGCAGCGGCGACGCCTAAGAACTGGCGACGTGAGAGCGCATGCTCAAATGAAGAATGCTCTGTTTTTCCTTCGGTCATGTTTCCTCCCTTTTTGCTTGTATGACCTTTTTATATTCAAGTTCACATCGAATGTCCAACTCTGTGCTCAAACGCATATGCACAGACAACATCCTTGTGTTCTTGGCAAAATTAGTGCAAAAGTGGCACACATGTTTTTAAGCTATTTCCTTGTGTGTCTTTTGTCTCTGCTATTCTCACGGGCACACCATATGCCTGAGTAAGATTTTTCTCGGTTACGACATCATCTACGGCACCAGCGATTATCTTTTTATTAGCAAGTACTAAAAGTGCTTGTGAGCAGCATAAAAATGCTTGGTCTGGATTGTGTGATGTCATCACGATGGCATGTCCTCGCTGCGCCATCCCCTCGATGCACGAGAGCACACGAATTTGGTTTCCAAAATCGAGTGCTGCCGTTGGTTCGTCCATGACTAAAATGTTTGAGTCTTGCATAAGTGATCGTGCAATCAACACCATCTGTTGCTCGCCACCGGAAAGTTGAGTAAAGATGCGATCCTCTAAATCAGTGATACCGAGTTCGTCAAAGATCATGTCTGCACGGGCATAGTCTTCTTTTGAAGGTGTTTCAAAGATTCCCAGGTGCGAAATGCATCCGGTAAGCACGACGTCCAGGGCTGAAAATGAAAATGGCGTTGTATGAAGCTGCGGCACATATGCAACTTTTTGTGCCAGTTCGCGTCGCGATAATTCAGATCGATTGACTCCATCCAAAGTCACATAACCTGATAAAGGCTTTTGAAACCCGAGAAGCGTTTTAAAAAGGGTAGTTTTACCAACACCATTCGGTCCGAGAATGCAAATGATGTCGCCGCTTTGAATTTTGAAAGAAACATGTTCGAGCACTGCCTTACCACTGTATCCGCACGATAGATCGTGAGCTTCAAGCGTATGAGTTCCCTTGAGCTTTCGAATTTGCTCATCGGTAAGACCACCGCGGCGCTTATCACCCGAGCGATGCGATGGGTCATGTGCAGAATTCTTCAAGGTCGTGTTCAACGCGCCGTTTGTTATGGTTTCTGTTGCGCCCGCCATGCTAGTCACCTTTCTCTATTCCTTTTGAAGTTTTTATCAAAATGAAGAAGAAGAATGGTGCACCGATAATCGCCGTTAAAATTCCGAGCGGAATTTCAGAAGCCATAAGCGTACGACACGCGGTATCCACGATGATCATGAATCCTGCACCCACGAAAAGTGACATCGGAAGAACGATGCGATTGTCCGGTCCAAAAATAAATCGCACGAGGTGCGGAATAATCAGGCCGACCCATCCCACAACACCTGCGATGGACACAACGGCAGAAGTAAGCAGGGTAGCAGCCAAAATATAAATACCGCGTAAGAGATCCACATTAATGCCTAAAGATTTGGCCTCCATATCACCAAACGATAGGGAATTCAGTCGCCATCGTAGCAACAGGAGAGGAACGACACCAATGATGTAGGGGATAATAAAGACTCTTAAACTATCCCAGGTCACATTTGCAATGCTTCCCATAAGCCAATAGGTAATTTCTGGCAACTTGGAATCAGGGTCTGCAGTGTACTTAATCGCTGAAACGAATGCTTGGAAAAGCGTTCCTACGATCAAGCCACATAACACCAAAAGAAGAACTTGATTTGCGTTGCGCCCAATACTGCGCGCACTTGTATAGGTAAGCATGACGGCAACAAATCCCATACCAAATGCCATCAGCTCAACACCGTGATTGTTAAAACTCCACAGAATAGCGAGTGCTGCGCCAAATGAAGCTCCCGCGCTTGCGCCTAAAATATCGGGCGAAACCATAGGATTCTTAAAGAGCCCCTGATACGATGCACCTGAAATGGCGAGTGCTGATCCTACGAGCACGGCAGCAATAACGCGCGGAAGGCGAATATCGCACACAATTGTTGTAGCGGCGGCAGTCCAATTCCCGGGAGCTCCAAAAAAGTGCGTCGCAAGAATTCCCACGACATCTTGAGCTGAAATACTTACGCGCCCAATTCCGAGTCCCAAAACGAACAGTGCACATACGATGACAATGCAAATGATGCAATTGATAAAATTTTTCCAATTATGACGTTTATACGAGGAATCATAAGAAGACCCACTACCGTTAGATGAAGCCTTCTGATCTGGTAGGGAATCCCCAGAGTCTTTTACGAGAGATTGATCTGCTTGTTTCGTATTGTTCGACGATGTCACGCGTACTCTTTCCATACAATGGATTATGCTTGGCACAGTTTATGTTTATGTGAGAATAATTTCAACAAACAATAGAATAAATGCATTAAATATAAAAATAACTACAAATATCTGAATTCCCGTTCAAGCGAAGCAACGGGGTAAATAAATAACTTCAGTATGGCTTTTATACGTGCAAAAGATCCCTGCGTTATAATAAATGCCGAATTTTGATTTGGTATTTGTTTTAGTATGTTTTTCATGCTCGCATGTGCATCTTTTTTATGTAGGGTATATGCAGTCGAATTCATGAATAGAAAGGACGACGATGGCCGACAAGATTTCTGGCGAGCTTCACGTCGCCAATGATGTTTTGGCCGAAATGGCGGGATATGCCGCACGTCAGGTATACGGGGTTGTGGGTATTAGCACCCCTGATACCGAGGAAGGTATCACCAAGCTTCTTCCCCTCAATAAAATGAGTAGAGGAATCGTGGTAACTGATGGCGAAAAAGGTATCCATGTTGATGTATATGTCATCATTGAATACGGCACAAATATTTCAACCGTTTCACAAAACCTTGCTGAAGCAATCGAGTTCACTTTAAAAACGTATGCACAGGTACCGATTGAAGGTGTAGAAGTTCACGTCAATGGCGTGAAGGTACGTAAGTGAACCTTTTAGGCAACTCCAGGTGTGCACGGGCACACCGCTTGGGGATGAGGAGTTTACACAAAGATGTCTGACACATATACGATGAACGATGTACTGCGTGCTTTTGTTAAAGCCAGCAAGATGTTGGATGAGCGCAAGGACGAAGTAAATCGACTCAATGTGTTTCCTGTACCTGATGGAGACACAGGAACGAATATGTCACTGACAATGCAGCAGGTAGTTTCTAATTTGCAAAAGCTACCTTCTACGGCGTCAAAAGAAGACGTGTGCAAAGCTATTACCAATGGTGCACTTATGGGCGCACGCGGAAATTCCGGTGTTATTTCATCTCAGATATTGCGCGGTATCTGCCAAGGAGCACTCCAGTGCGATGAATTCAATTCGCATACGATTGATACCTGCTTTGCATCTGCGGTAACGGTTGCATTTAAAGCAGTTCGTAAGCCTGTTGAAGGAACAATTCTTACGGTATTGCGCGATGTGGCAAATGAGGCTCATAAGCAAGCACGTAAGAAAGTAGAAATATCTGATGCGCTTCCTGCCATCGTAAAAGAGGCATATGCCTCGGTGCAGCGCACACCTGATCTTCTTCCTGTTCTTAAGGAGAACAATGTTGTTGACTCGGGCGCATTTGGTCTCGCAATTATGATTGATGGATTTACCTCTGCACTTCTCAATACCGAAGAGCAGCTTGGCGATGAAACAATCATTGGTGGCAAGCACCAGCCCGTTGCAAAGATTGAGCAAGTCAACGACTGGGATGCTGATTCCAAGTACAAATATTGCAATGAATTTTTAGTATTCTCCGACTCGCTTGAACCAGAGGAAACACTCGACTTCCTTCAGACAATTGGCGACTGTGAACTTTGCGTAGGCACGGCCCCGTTGTTTAAGGTTCACGTTCATTCAAATCATCCTGATCAAGTGCTTCATTATTTTTTGGAGCGCGGGGAGATTGCAAAAGTCTTTATTCATAATATGAAGAAGCAGTCTCTCGAACGTACCGAGAGCATTGAAGCAGATCAGGAAAAGGAAGAAGAAGCTACGGCAAGCGAGCATAAGGCAATTGGAGTTGTCGCGGTCGCGGCCGGTGAGGGCAATGCCGAAATCTTGAAGAGCCTCGGCGTTGACTATGTTGTTTCTGGCGGACAAACCATGAATCCATCCACAAAGGATCTCCTCGATGCGGTTAATAAAGTAAATGCAGATTCGGTTATTATTCTGCCAAACAATAGCAATATCATTATGGCTGCTCAGTCGTGCGCAGAAGTTTCCGAAAAGCCCGTAGGAGTGGTTCCTTCAAAGAGCGTTCCTGCGGCGTTTACCGCCATGTTTGCTTTTGATGGTGATGCATCTTTAGACGAGAATGTCGAAGCTATGACTGATGCGCTTGGAGATGTCCAAACGGGCGAAATCACCACTGCCATTAAAGATGCCCATGATGCTGATGGTAACGCAATTAAAACAGGTGACATTATCGGCATCGCTGATGGAAAAATAAAAGCTGTTGGTACCTCAGTTGAACAAGTCTTGATGGATCTTCTCGATTCGATGCATATTGAAGATGCTGACAACATCACGCTTTTAGCCGGTAAAGATTTGGGCGAGGATAGCTTTAAGCACATCACCTCAGATGTTGAAACACGCTTTGATGATGTTGATGTTGATGCTCACCGTGGAGAACAGCCGCTGTATCCATTAGTTTTTTCTGTTGAATAAGATTGCTTGTGGCGCATATACTCCATGTGCGTCCATTGCTTGAAAGAACACGTAGGTTTAATGACGCATACGGAATATATCCATCAAACAAATAATGTGCGTCTATCTGCAACGCTCGCGCTTGATGGCCCGGTAACCAGCGTTAAAGCGGTTTCGGGAGCCAGGGCACGGGCGTTGTCTCGTATGGGGATTAACACCGTACGAGATCTCGTAACCCATTTCCCTCGTCGATACATAGACATGAGTAATGTGTGCACTATTGCGCAAGCTCCTGCCGATGGAGCATGCACCGTTGTCGCGCAGGTGTATGAGGTAAAGCTCAAACGCCCACGTCCACGCATGAATATCACTGAAATCACGTTTACTGATTCCACCGATACGATGATTGTGAGCTGTTTTCATCAACCCTGGCTCGCAAATCAACTGAAGCGTGGAGATAGGCTCGCGGTTTCGGGGAAGATGTCGTTTAACTACGGCTTTAAACGCATGACGAACCCTTTTATGGAAAAGCTTGATGGGGCAGGAGATATTTCTCACGGCAAGATCGTGCCTGTTCATCCAGCAACGTCTCAGGTTTCAACGGCGTGGATGCGCCGTTTGATCAGAAATGCGTTAGACATTATACGAGGCCTCGAAGATCCCATTCCTCTGTATTTGCGTAAGAAATATCGACTCTGCAGCCGTCAAGTTGCTCTTGAAAATATTCATTTTCCGCAACGAATTGAAGAAAGCACCCAAGCACGCAGGCGACTCACCTATGAAGAATTGCTCCTGCTCGAGCTTCATCTGATGGAGCGAAATGTCTTTGGTGATGCGCATGCGAAGTTTGTGTCTCATGTCATAGATGGACAGCATGTAAAAGCGGTCGAAAAGGCACTTCCGTTTACCCTTACCTCTGATCAGCAAAAGGCGAAAACCGAGCTGTTGGATGCGATGGCTCAAGATCATCGCGCAAATCATATGCTTTTGGGAGATGTTGGTACGGGAAAAACGGCTGTTGCACTCTTTGGTCTTGCTGCGGTCGCTGATACCCTCACGCAAGCCTTGATGATGGCGCCAACCGAAGTTCTGGCCCGGCAATATGCACAAAAAATGGGGCCAATCTTGGATAAAGCAGACGTGCGCTGGGCCTTGCTCACCGGTTCTACCGAACCTGAAGATCGTGCACGCATAATCTCAGCACTTTCGCAGGGAACGATTGATGTACTTTTTGGAACCCATGCGCTTCTTGAAAAAGATGTGGTTCCCCATTCGTGCAGTCTCGTGGTCATCGATGAACAGCAGCGGTTTGGTGTTGACCAGCGCGCTGCCCTGTATGCAAAAGGCCCTTCTGCCGATCGGCTTTCGATGACGGCAACGCCTATTCCGCGTTCGTTAGCTCTTGCACTCTACGGAGACATGACGCTTTCATATCTGCATGCGCGTCCTTCTGGACATGCAGGCACTGAAACAAAGGTATTCAACCGTACGCGGCGTGGGGATGCATTCGATATTGTGCGGAGCGAGCTTGAGGCAGGTCATCAAGCGTACGTTGTATGCCCTTTGGTGAATCCCGCTACTTCAGATAAAGGGTCTTCAAAGAATCAAAATAAGGATGCCGAAGATAGCTACGAATTCGCAGACATCAGCATTGAAGATACTGCTGATTTATCAGCGCTTGACGAAGACGAACAAATCGCTTCGGCAACGTATGAAACAAAGCGACTTCGCCAAGCATTCCCGCAGGCAAAAGTGGGACTTTTGCATGGACGTATGAGTTCGGAAGAAAAAGCAAAGGTAATGGATGACTTTCGGGCGCATCGAATTGATATCTTGGTGTCTACCACGGTCATCGAAGTTGGTGTTGATGTCCCGAATGCAACGGTGATGGTCGTCGAAGAAGCTGATCGTTTTGGTCTCGCGCAGCTCCATCAGCTAAGGGGTCGCGTAGGTCGCGGGAGCGCAAAGGGATATGTATGCCTAATTTCGGGGTCAAAATCGCCGGTGGCTCTTTCGCGTCTTCAAGCTATGGAAAAAACAGAAGACGGATTTAAATTAGCAGAGTACGACCTTTCCTTGAGAAGGGAAGGAGACATTTTAGGAAACAGACAGCACGGCGCGTCAACGCTCAAACTTGTCAACGTCGTGCGCGACAAGAACATTATCGAAGCGGCACACAACGATGCACAGATCTTGTTGAGTCAGGATCCCTATCTTGAAGCTCCTGATCACCTGGCACTTCGTCGAGAAGTCCGTCTTCGTTTTCCTGTCGGACATGAAAAAACTAAAGGATAACCAATGCGTGTTATTGCAGGGAAATATCGTGGGCGAAAAATCATTCCACCCCAGGGACGGCAAACCAGACCCACCACCGATCGTGTACGTGAATCACTGATGAGCACCTTATTTTCGATGCTTCACGGAACGTTCGAGGGGCTGTGCGTTTGCGATGCCTTTGCGGGATCCGGGGCATTTGGTATTGAATGCCTTTCAAGGGGAGCACGTTGGGCATGTTTGTGTGACAATAGTCGCCAGGCAATAGCGGCGATCAAGAATAATAGCAAGTATATTCCCGCATCTGAGATATCAATTCAACAGATTGATGTAAAGAAGACTCTTCCGAACGTTATGGGACACACTATTGATCTCGTCTTTTTTGATCCGCCCTATGTAATGTCTGCAACAGAAGTTGCAAACATTTTAAGCGGTATGGCTAACGCGCACGCACTCGCACCTCGATGCGTTGTTGCATACGAGCATTCCGCAAAGAATAGTGCTGAAGTTGATGCGGCTTTTTCCATGCCAAATGTTGAAATGATAAAACGAAAAGATTTTCATACGACATCAATTTCATTTTTTCGTATCGTCTATACAGGGACTGATGTCTATACAGAGACCGATGAAAGAGGGGGCATATCGTGAAACGAGCAGTGGTAGCGGGAACGTTTGATCCCATCACGCTGGGACATGTGGACATTATTCGCCGTTCCGCGCGTTTATTTGATCAGGTCGTTGTTGGCGTGGCGGAATCACGCAACAAAGGACCGCGCGGCCCGCTTTTTTCACTCGAGGAACGTGTTCGTCTGGTAAAAGAGTCAACTGCAGACATTCCTCATGTAGAAGTTCAATCATTCGGAGGGCTTCTGGTTGATTTTGTCCACGATGTTGGAGCTCATGCGGTCGTCAAGGGATTACGTGAGGTAACGGATTTTGATTATGAATTCCAACAAACGGCGATGAACTATCAGCTTGCTCCTGACATGGAGACCCTTTTTATTATGTCGCCGCCTGAGTATCGGTATCTTTCCTCCTCGATTGTTCGTGAGCTTGCACAATTTGGAGGTTCAAATCTTACACGGTTTGTGACGCCCTGCGTTTTTCAGGCACTATGCGAGAAATACCCTATTTTATCAGGGAAGAATTCAAAAAATTCTTCGACAGATTCTTTCCATCAGGATAAAAAAGAAGATCATCCCAAGAGCATATCGGCGTCAGATGATGATACTAAGTGAAGCAGCGCCAAAGAAATAGTGTGAATGGAGTTCAGCGGTATTTTGCAAATCTATTAAAACTAAGGTAAACATATACATGTATTGTGCGAAGCTCAAAACATGCGGTATGTATAAATAGGTGCATGGTAAAATATTTGAATTGTGTGCACAGAACGAGGCATAACACGCATGCCTTTGCTGGAAGGAAAAATATGGACCAATCAGGAGTAATGGAACTTATCGAAGAACTTCAAATTCTCCTGGAAGATGCGAAGCCAGTTTTTGGTAAGAGCAATTTGGCGCAAGTCGATAAGGATTCGGCGCTTGACATTCTCGATGACATCAAAGATGCGGTAGGACCGCAACTTGCACAATCTCGCCAAATTGTGCGTGAGCGTCAAAGCTTGCTTGATGATGCTGAAGCCGAAGCTGATCAGATCATTAAAGATGCTCAGGACCAGGCTGAAACAATCGCAAGCAAACAGGAAATCGTTCGAATTGCAAAGCAACAAGCGGAACAGATTTCTGCTGATGCGCGCGATATGGAGCGCCAGACACGTGCGGGTGCTGAAGATTATGCTGATGAAGTTTTAGGACATGTTGAGCAGAGCTTAGGGTCTCTGCTTGATAACGTCCGTCGTAATCGCGACCGCGTCAATTCTGGCGCACTTGGTGGATCGTCTTCGAATTCGAATGGATCATCGGGGTCATCTCGTTCATGAACAGTGTCGTAGTTAACATACCTCAAAAACTACTTACACCTGCTGAAAATGAAACCTTTTCAGGTCTTTTTAATGCAGGTGTTGTGAATGCTGGTCCAGATGTGTATGACTTCAAAACCCCACTTACCTGGAATGTCGTTATTTCAAACACCGGTGATGGTCTTTTAGCGACCGGAACGGTGCAGGGAAGTGGACGTGTCAATTGCTCCCGTTGCCTCGAACCATATGATCAATCAATCACCGGTGAAGTCGAAGGTTTTTTCGTGCTTCCCGATAAACCAGCACCTAAAGACATGGAGGGCGACGAATACGAGATCCTCGAAGATACCGAGCATCTTGATCTCGCACCTGCCATGATGCAAGCGATTCGTATGGCGCTGCCTCGTGTCCCGCTCTGTCGTGAGGACTGCAAAGGTCTGTGCCCTATTTGCGGCACCAATCTGAATTACCATACCTGTGATTGTGCGGAGAACGCGGCAAAGAAAGCAGAGGCCGAAAGAAAAGCGGAAAGTCCTTTTGCGGTGCTGTCTCAACTTGAATTTGATGAAAATGGCAAAGTAATTGGCAAGAAAACGCCAGCGACTCCCGGCAAAGACAACGTCAAAGATACTTCAGAGAATGATTCTGATGCGTTTTTAGAATCACAATCGGATACATCTTCCGCATTTTATTCTGAAGACGTTCCCGATTTCGATGAAATTCCCGATCTCAATGACACAAACCACCCGCAAAATGAGAAATAGTTTCCATATTCAGGTTGATTCCCAAAGCCAAATAGACAGCTAAGAGGATTTTCGCATTCTTGCACC
>CAIFEG010000037.1 GCA_903789415.1 uncultured Eggerthellaceae bacterium
TCACACGGCAATGGCCTGGTGGGGATGGCTGAACGTGCGCGCATACTCAACGGCACGTTATATGCAGGAAATCGCCCCGAAGGTGGATTCGTGGTACATGCTGAAATCCCGGTAGAGAAAGGCAAAAATGAAGCGTAAGGGTGTAGATATTCATTCGGGGATAGCTTCTGCTGCGAATGCTTCAAATTCGCCAATGAATGCACCACAGTCAAACGCGCCAAAGATCTCTGTGCTTATTGCCGATGATCAGGATTTAATTCGCAATGGTTTTCGGCTCATTCTTGCCAGCTATGATGGCATTTCTGTGGTGGGCGAGGCAGGCGATGGGGCGCAGGCATATGAGCTTGCACGGCTTTATAAGCCTGATGTGGTGCTCATGGATATCCGTATGCCCAATGTAAATGGAATTACTGCAACACAAAAAATCGTGAGTGATCCTGCGTGCGCGCATACTCATGTATTGGTACTTACCACCTTTGACATTGACGAATATGTCTACGATGCGCTTGAAGCGGGCGCGAGTGGCTTCATGCTTAAAGATGCAGAACCCGATGATATTGTTCGAGCGATTCGTGTTGTGTCAAAAGGTGATGCGCTCATTCAGCCTTCCATTACGCGCCGTTTGATCGAACATTTTGTCAGGCAGCAGCGAAATGCCCAAACAAATCTAAGTGATCAGTCAAATGGGAACAACCAGGTGGTCGGGAACAATCAGGTATATGCAGGCGGCCAAGCGAATATTAATAGCCAAGCGAATATTAATAGCCAAGCGAATATTAATAGCCACGCAAATATCAATAGCCAGGCAAATGCGAATGGCTTTTCCAATGGTTACCCTGCAGGTACAAATTCCCCCGAATTTGATATTCCAGTTTCACCTATGCCGCAGCAAGCCTTGAATAAACATAAGGCCAAACTTGTTGCTTCTCTTACCGATCGCGAACGTCAAATTTTGATGCTCGTTGCGCGTGGGCTCGATAACGAAGAAATTGCCGAAGGGCTGGTGATTTCTCCGGCGACGGTCAAAACGCATATTGCGCACATTATGGCGAAGCTTGATGCACATGATCGAGCTCAGCTTGTGGTTGACGCATATGAATGTGGCCTCGTCGTTCCGGGAATGTAATTTCTGCTCGTACTCAGCTTGATATTGAGTTAGAGAGTTGCAGCTTCCCAATTCCCGTTCGCCTTTCGCGTGTTGGTCTTTCTGCGCCAACCATCCGCGCTAAAGGTAACAGCAAGATGACGCATCTGTATAATCTATGCTCCAAAATTTAGATTTCTTCTATTTGCCTTGTTTGATTTGGACTTGATGGTAATATGTGCAGTGTTGTTTAGCACTCCAAAGTACTGAGTGCTAGCACTCTATATGTTTGATTATTAAACATGTCCGATGAAAGGATGGTTGCGCTATGGATTTGAAGCCGATTGGCGATCGCGTGATTGTAAAGCAGGATGAAGTTTCTGAAAAGAGTGCTGGTGGTCTTTACATCGCGAGCTCTTCGAAAGAAAAACCAACGTCAGGCGTTGTGCTGGCTGTAGGGGATGGCAAATTCAGTGACAATGGGCAACGTCTTCCTATGCCCGTAAAAGTTGGCGACCATGTGATTTACGGCAAATATGGTGGAACTGAAGTTGAAGTCGACGGCGAGAAGGTCATTATCCTTCGTGCTGAAGATATCTACGCTATCAAGGGCTAAATCTTAGCGCGTTTTTTTAATTCTTAGTCAAAAAGTTCTTATCGAAAGGATTTCTTCATTATGGCAAAAGAAGTGAGATTTGATGCTGATGCACGTGCAGGTTTAGCTGCCGGCATTCATAAGTTGTCAAATGCGGTTAAGGTGACGCTTGGTCCTAAGGGACGGTATGTCGCTTTGGAGAAGAGCTATGGCGCACCAAATGTTACCAACGATGGTGTTACCGTTGCAAAGGAAATTGAGCTCAAAGATCCTGTAGAGAATATGGGTGCTCAAATGGTTCGTGAGGTAGCAGTAAAGACCAACGATGTCGCTGGTGATGGTACCACAACCGCAACTTTGCTTGCTGATTCCATTGTCTCTGAAGGACTTCGTAATGTAACCGCTGGTTCTGATGCCCTGGGCATTCGCCGTGGTGTTCAAAAGGGCGTTACTGCAGTTGTTGATCAGCTGAAAAAGGATTCCGTACAGGTTGAATCCAAGGATCAAATTGCGAACGTTGGCACCATTTCTGCTGGCGATCCTGAAATTGGTGAAAAGATTGCAGAAGCAATGGAAACGGTTGGCCAAGATGGCGCAATCTCTGTTGAAGACAGCCAGACCTTCGGCATTGACCTCGACCATGTAGAGGGCATGCAGTACGATCGCGGCTACATCAGCCCATATATGGCTACTGATACCGATAAGATGGAAGCAGATCTGAAAGATCCGCTGATTCTTCTTACCGATCAAAAGATTTCTAACATTCAAGATATCCTGAGCTTGCTCGAAGGCGTTATGAAGGCAGGTCGTCCTTTGTTGATCGTCGCAGAAGATGTTGACGGCGAAGCGTTGGCAACACTGCTTTTGAACAAGATCCGTGGCACGCTGAATGTTGTTGCAATTAAGGCTCCTGGCTTTGGTGATCGTCGTAAGCGTATCCTCGAGGACATTGCTGTCGTTACTGGCGGACGTGTTGCTGAAAAGGACTTGGGTGTAAATCTTTCTGACATCACGCTCGACATGTTGGGCACTGCTAAATCTGTCAAGGTCGATAAGGACTCTACGCTTATTGTTGGCGGTGCTGGCGATAAAGAGGCAATCCAGGATCGTGTTGAGCAGATCAAGGGCGAAATCGACCGCTCTAACTCCGATTTTGATAAAGAGAAACTTCAGGAGCGTATGTCTAAGCTCACCGGCGGTGTTGCAGTACTGAAGGTTGGCGCTGCTACTGAAAGCGAGCTCAAAGAGAAGAAGAGCCGCATCGAGGATGCATTGCAGTCTACTCGTGCAGCTGTTGAAGAGGGCATTGTTCCTGGTGGCGGCGTTGCACTTTTGGATGCAATCCCTGCTCTCGACAATGTTAAATGCGATTCACAGGATGAGCAAGTGGGCGTTGATATTCTTCGCAAGGCACTCGTGGCACCGCTTCGTGAGATTGCTTCAAATGCTGGCTATGAGGGCAACGTTGTTGTCGAGAAGGTCAAGGGCCTGAAGAAAGGTGAAGGTCTGAACTCTGCAACTGGTGAATACGGCGACATGATTAAGATGGGCGTGAACGATCCTACCAAGGTTACCCGTACCGCACTAGAATCTGCAGCCTCAGTTGCTACGTTGCTTCTGATCACCGACTGCACGGTAAACGAGATTCCGAAAGATGCCGAAGCAAAAGCTGCTGCAGCAGTAGCTGGTAACGCTGCCGGTGCTCAAGGAATGATGTAGGCCGATGCGACTTCGCATGTAAGTCAAACTGACGTGTCATATCATAGGTATGTAAGCACGGTGAAATAAAAGTTATTGAAAACTCAATAGATGTTCTTCAACCAACATACATGTTCTCAATGAACGCTTTTTGGAAGGGGTCTTCGGATCCCTTCTTTTTATTTTGTGTTATCGCTAGATAACCGTAACGTGCAACGATACCCTACAAAGCACGTAGCAACTCAAACGAGTAGCTCGCGTACCTATAAGGCAGTAGCAACCCGAGCGAGAAACTAACGAGGCTGTGAAAAACGTAGCAACTCAAACGAATAGCTAACTAACTAACCTAGAGTAGCAACCCAAATGAGTAGCTAACGAGAAACTGCAAAAAGAAAAAGTTGGACCGCAAAACAGTGAATGTTGTCGAAATTACAGATTTTTCAGACCCAAGGCTTGATGTGTATGCTCGTCTTACCGAAGCACAACTGCGCAATAAACTCGAACCTGAGAAAGGAATTTTTATTGCGGAATCTCCAAAAGTTATCTTTCGAGCACTGGATGCAGGATATACACCTCTTTCGTTTTTGCTTGAGCGCAGACATCTAGCTTCGCTGCAAAATTTGATCGATGATTATCATCTCGATGTACCTGTGTTCACCGGGGATGATGAGCTGTTATCTCATCTCACTGGGTATAAACTTACCCGAGGAATTCTGTGTGCAATGAGAAGAAAGCCGTTGCCTGCCTTGGCGGATATCCTTGCAGGTGTGCATCGAGTAGCAGTTTTAGAAGACATTACGAATTCAGTGAATGTCGGAGCCATGTTCCGTTCTGCAGCAGCGTTAGGTGTCGATGCGATTTTAATCACTCCCACATGCTGCGATCCCCTTTATCGACGCGCAGCTCGTGTTTCTATGGGCACGGTGTTTCAGATCCCCTGGACGCGCATCGGAAAGACTGCTTCTGACTGGCCAGAAAAGGGGATAGCACAGCTCCATAAATTGGGGTTTGTATGTGTTGCCTTTGCGCTTTCTGATGATTCAATTTCGCTTTTAGATGCCCGGCTTACTAACTTCGATAAACTTGCCATGGTGTTTGGAACGGAAGGTGATGGTCTGGCCTCATCTACGATTGCGCATTGTGATTATTCCGTACGAATTCCGATGGCTCATGATGTTGATTCACTGAATGTTGCTGCATCAAGTGCAATTGCATTTTGGCAAATCTGTGGAAGCCAAAACAAGCATGCATAAAGAAGAATATGCAGGGCAAACCATCAAGATAGTAAACAACGAGATAGTAACGTAAGCATAAGATAGGTTTCGATTTGGATTTTTTTGTAGACGTCATATCAGATGCGTTTTTCGATACACTGCGACTCATTCCGTTTCTTTTTGTCACGTATTGGGCAATGGAAGCATTAGAGCGCCATGCGGGCTCAAAGGCTGAAGAAGCGATACAGCGTGCCGACTATCTTGGTCCACTTGTCGGTGGTTTGCTTGGGGCAGTCCCACAGTGCGGGTTTTCTGCAGCGGCATCGACGCTCTATGCGGGCCGCGTCATCTCGGTTGGAACACTTTTAGCAGTTTTCCTGTCTACCAGTGATGAGATGCTCCCCATTTTCATTGCTGAGCAAGCACCAGTCTCTTCGATGCTTGAAATTATTGGATACAAGATTCTTATTGGCATCGTAGTGGGATTTTCTGCCGATGGTATTCTGCATGTTGCGCGCCATATCGGCGTTCCGACACCTCATATCCATGAGCTTTGCGAACGGGATCATTGTGGGTGTGAAGAAGGTGGATCCGTTTTAGGAAGTGCCACCATCCACACGCTTCAAGTGACCGGGTTTATCTTCCTTGTTACCCTGATATTAGACGGCATAATCACGTATGTGGGTATGGACGCATTTGCCTCGTTTGTTTCAAGCCAGCCTGTGCTTTCTGTTTTTGCAAGTGCCTTGGTGGGACTTATTCCAAATTGCGCAGCAAGTGTTATTATCACGCAGCTTTATCTTGAAGGAGTCTTGGGATTTGGCGCTATGATGGCAGGTCTGTTGGTTGCTGCAGGAATTGGTCTCCTCGTTTTAATGCGGACAAATCGCCATGTGAAAGAAAACCTTGCAATTATCATCACGCTATATATTATTGGCATCGCTTTTGGACTTGCATTCCAGGCACTCGGAGTGTCCGTGTAGGTGTCAAAAAAGCCCAGAAAAAGGTTTTTGCATTATAAATAATTTGACGTATTGTTTATTTAACAATGTTAAAATAAGATACTTTTTGTATTCAAGAATATTTTATACAGTCATTTATTGATACGGAAGTTGATTAGAAATGCAAAAAAGCACCGGCAAACAATCTGAAAAATCGAAATTGTTGCAAATAAAGATGCCGCAGTCTCTTCATACCGCACTCAAGTTGCGTTCCATAGCGACCGAAAAATCAATGAATCAAATTATCAATGAATGCCTGGAAAAAGAGCTCAAGGATGAGCTTGCGTTAGCAGATAAGATTCAACAAGGAAACAAATAATCAGTTACGAGCTAGTCTGAACTGGTTGCTTCGCTTGTTGTTAAAACAATACGCTCATTTTCTGCCCAATGAAAATAAGAGCACGTCACAAATGACACCACGTGGTCAGGCACCGAGGGGCCTTCATCCATTGTGATATTGGCATCTGATTTGTTTGCGCTGTACCAATCTATAAAATCAATCGCATCACGGAATTCGGTCTTCTTCGACGTTACCCAACCAGGAACTATATTTGCAAATCGTGGTTCTACAGACCATGTATTCTCAGGCGTCTGAAGGTAGATGCGGTTTTGGTCTCTGGCAAAATTTGCATCGGTGTATTGAGGTAAGATGCCAAATGATATGTTTGGCATTCCTTGAATGCTGTGCCCCAAAATCACTGTATTGAGAGAATTAAATCCTTCTTCTTCGTTATCTGCGTCAATATAAATAGATCCGAACAGGTTGTAATTGCGATATACATCGTGAAAAAGATAATAATCAGGATCATCACTATGTGCCTGAACAATGGGATTGTTGATTGATGTTCCCGGGATGGTAATCCAGCCTACAACATCGGGGTTTATTTCTTTCCAATACTTCCAATCAACATCAGGGAACGGATTTTCTGAATTGGCCTCCACTGCATGTCGATCGAATAATTCAGAGATGGAAATTGATGATCCTTGCGGGTTTTGCGGACCTGTTGTTCGTGATGCCAGGAAGAAAACGCCACAAAGTAATATCGAAATCGTAATAAGTACAAGGCCGATTCTTACGATTGCCGTATTGCCTTTACGTGTGCTCATGAAAGTCTTTTCTCTTCAGATAGGGAAGGTAGATAGGGAAGGCTCTGCTTAGGAGAGCCTTCCTTTTTACACGTCATGACGAGGTTTCCAACCAGATATGATCCAATAGAGCCGATAAGAGTCGATTAAAGTTAAAGTCGATCACAGCTCTATGCGACCCCTAAAAACGTTAAGAACGGTGGCGGCTATAGGCGATGAAACCAATACCTGCTGCACCCAGAAGAACTGCCAGGATGGCTAAACCGAAAATGTTTACTCCCGTCTTGCCGTATGTTCCTAATGGGCTATCGGAGCTCTCTGTACTTTCAGGCGTTTGGGGTAGCTCCTTTACATGAACTGTCTGTTTTTCGTCGTTAATGTCCTGGTGTACTGCTACCGGTGCATCATCTTTGGATAAATGTTCAAATACCACTAAATCGGAATTCGCCAGGCTACTTGCATCGATGTTTCCGAGATCGATGTCAATTGATCCATCTGGTTCGTTGGGGGTAAATCTAAGATCAGCTTCGACTGTTTGGTCATCTATTACAAGCGGTGTCTGAGTACGTTTGTCCATAAGCGTTGCATGAAGGAGATATTCTTTCCCTGGAATAAGATTGTGATATTCCACATGGTCTGAGATAGTCACATTACTTTCAGGATTAAGTTCATGCGTTCCATCGACCTTATTTGTTGCCGTGGTTTTTATAGAGGAAGGCGAAATTTTTACTGTCTGATCGTCATTTTGCAGGTTTGTTTCAGCTGCTGCTACAAATGGCGCTGAATCTTTCGTCAAATCACTATCGGCATTCTCATCGGTCAAATCGCCTTGAGCCAAGAACTCAATCGCAACCACATTCCTCAAATTACCGTCCGTGCCTGCCATATTGCTTGAATCGAAATTAAATGTTTGAGAAGCAGATCCCTCCGATTTCTCAGGAGTGATGAGACCTTGTGAGGTGATCAGAGAGCGTATAGTCTCGCCATGCGTTGCTTTAAAATCCTTTAATCGTTCAGGATTGAGCTTTTTAAACGCATAATCTATTTGATTGTCCGCGGGCTGATTTTCACCGTCTTCTGAATGGTCAGATGCTGCATCGCTGCTGTCCGGATGTTCCTCATGGTCATTTGAAGTCACCTGATCAGAGCCTTCTTCGTCTGCATTATTCTTCATGAGTTGTTTATTTGTGTTTTCTGCCTTGGAACTATCTGATTGTGTGTCAGCAAAAAGATCATTGAAATCACTGCATAATTGTTCCCAGCTGCTTTCATCTAAGGTATTTGTGGCAGGTTCTCCACCTTGTTCTTGTGGCTGTTCATTCTGAATAATAGGTAGGCCCGTATCTCTGTCCATTAAGATGCCAACTAAGGTGTATTCCTTGTGAGGTACGACACCTTGATAATTGACGGTATCAGTAATCGTAGTTTTCGAGTCAGCGGTAGCTATCTGGTCGTCGTCTTGAGCATCACGTGCATTCGTGTATACCTGGGGTTTCTGAACAGTGACTGTTTGGCTGGTGTCGTCAATATCTGAGTGTGCGGCTATATGAATATCGCGGGAGTATAAATCTTCAAATACGACAACGTGTGCATCTTGCGCAAGGGATGAGGCGTCGAAGGTAAACGTTACCGATGTTGTTCCGTGGGCTTCCTTTGGCGTAAACGTTGTTTCAGCAGTGACGGGGTTGCCTTCTTTGTCATTAACAATCTCGTCAATGATTTCGCCATCTTTATTGGTTACTTTTTGATGAAGCGTACCGCAAATTTTATACTCTTTCTCTGGCATAAGACCGTGATATTCCACCGTGTCAGTAATGCTTGATTGTGGGTCAGCAGCTATGATGTTGTCGCCATCTGCGGTGTCGGAAGCTTTCGTTTGCAAGCTCGGCTTGTCAATGCTGAATTGCTGATCAATATCATCTTTATCGGCATGAGCGAGAATTACATTGCCTTTTTCATCGGTAATTGTTTCATAGAAAACGAGCGTTTTACCCACAAAGAGTGATGTATCAAACGTAAATGAAACATGCTCTACGGCATTTGCATTTTCAGGAGTAAAACTCGTCTTTTTGACAAGCTTTTCTCCATTTACGGTTGCAATATCGCCAGTTTCTGCGTCGTGGATTTCTGAAGTCAACGTATAGGGGGTACCAACAGCCAAATTATGGTAGGCCACTTCATCCTTTATGGTCATCTCGTAAGCAGCGGCGACAGTATGATTTCCATCTGCGGCATCTGATGCAGTTGTTTTCATGTTTGGAGGAACTATCGTAATTTGCTGATTGGTATCGTCCTTGTCTTTATGGGCACACAGAATGTTTCCGCGATCATCTGATAAAACTTCATAGATGACGAGAGTCTTGCCAGCAAAGTTTGACGTATCAATAGTAAAGCCAATATTTTCTACCCCATCTTTATCCGATGGAGTGAACTTGGATTCTTTACGCATATCGTGACCATCAAAAGAAAGAATATCGCCGGTTTTAGCGTCATGAATTTCGGAAGTCAGTCGGTAGGCTTTCCCTGGAACTACATTGCGATACTCAACAGCATCGTTGATCGTTGCTTCGGCAGAAGCATTAAGGTTATGATCGCCATCAGAAGCATCTGATGCTACCGTATTGAGATCTGGCGTAAGGTTATCAATTGTTCCCAAGCCAATCGTGAAATTATCGCGTGTCACTTTAAATGTAGAGGGCTCAGGTAATACATAGCCGCTATTCGAAGTAGCAGGTAGTTCTTCGATACGATAGGTGTCATAAGGAAATGCACCAGTAGTATCTTCGGGTTTTACGCCATCGTCAGAGCTTTTGTACCCACCAAACCATGTTCCTGCTGATGATTGTAATTTTGAGGCATCAATATCTCCTTTGGCCGTTAGTGCCCAGTCATTTACGTTTGTATTTGAGGTATGAGCGTTGTAATCATTTTTAGATGAGAACATCCCATTCTCGTCGGTCACAACAACGTGACTTTCTCCTGTAGTTACAGAGGTAATTTTGAATGGAACATGTGCCATGCGGTGCGTCGAATCATCGGCAGCTTTTACAAATTCAATGTCGCCGCGTTTGATTTTTTCAGGTGATGTTGGTGCTTTGAATGTATGCACCGATTCCGCTGAACCATCCGATGTTATTTGACGAACGTGAAGCGTGCTATCAATTGTATATCCCTCAGGTGCTAACGTTTCTTGAATCGTCACCGTTCCAAGGGGAAGCGTTGGCGTATGGCCGTCTTGGGAGTAGTAAAAATTATTTCCCGAAACGAAATGGGAATCATCAAGAAGCACCTTACCATCGGTTCCTGTTTTCAGTACCCAGGTGCGTGTTGCATCTGCTGGCAGGTTATTTTCATCATAGTAGTTGTCATAATATTTGATGGTGTACTGGGCATTTGCGAGCTTCCCGCTCCCTTGCGGTGCACCTTTATTTGATTGCGCATCGACTTTTGCAAGAACTGCATTAACAGGGTTGTTCTGTGGAGCATCTGAAACGCTGTCGCTATTAACGCGAGCCGTATTGCCAGCACTCACGTGCACCTGATATGTTGTGTCGTCGATTGTATATCCGCGCCCTGCAGTCGTTTCTTTTACGAAATACGTACCAGGGCTTAAGGAATCAACGCGTGCATATCCATTGCTATCAGTTGCAAGAACACCCGCAACATTATGTAATCCCGAATCGCAATAAATCGTATAGGTAGTTCCTTGCAGTGAATAGCACTTATTGTCTTTTGAAATGGACTTATTCGATGAATACTTTTGAAGATCAATAGAACCTGTTTGGTCTACTTTTATCACGCGCCAAAAATGGCAATTTTCTGATTTAGGAATAATTGGCGAAATTTGATTTTGCGCAGGAATATTTCCGTAAGAATTGCCGACATCGCTGCTTGAATGCCACATCTTGTCATCGTGCGAATGGCTGCCGATGAAAATGCCAATATGGTGATCATCGCTGAGTCCTCGATCACTATATCCGTCATACATATAAATGATGTCGCCATAGGAAAGTACGCCTGAGTTAAGCATGTCTTCTTTGGAACTAAAATCATGATGCAAAAGTCCATGGTTTCTGACGATCATGGTCCAACCTTCGCCGCCAGGACTTACGGCAACCGGAGCCGATGCACCACAATTTTTGAGGACGTTATCAACAAATCCTTCGCAATTCATACCTTCGCCAGCGGGATGGAGCCAACCATCAAAACCGTTTGCACCATCGTGATAGAGCCCGTTATATGACGTTCCTAGATACGTTGAATCTGCTGAATGTGCTTGAAGAAACTGGTGATAGGTGGCGGCATTAATCCCCAGATGCTGGGTGATTGTTGGCGCACCATCTGCATGTGCCTGTTTCGGTATGGTGGCAAATCCAAACATCGATAGACCGACAAGCAGAATTGCCACAAAAAATATGCGTATAGATGTGTGATTTCGACTCTTTTGTGGATTGAACCGTATTGCTTCGTGAGCAGAGTAGCAGTCCATATGCCCTCCTTTATCCTTTGTCTGCGTTGAATAAAGGTAGGCAATAAAGCTTTCAGATAGCATGCCGATAGCTTGCAGAAAGCCTACAGACCTTGTCGGAATAAAAGTGAAAAGAGCGGGAAAAGAAAAAGCGAAGCAATCGTGACAGAAAGCTTCGCAAACAATTCGGAGATGGTGGGTCGTGAGGGGCTCGAACCCTCGACCTTTGGATTAAAAGTCCACTGCTCTTCCAACTGAGCTAACGGCCCACACTGAAGCACCAAAAAATGATGCAAGAAGCATTCTAATTGTCATAAAGCCCAGGGTCAACTATTCCCTCGAATTTTGACAATTATCCAAAGTTTTCGCTGCCTGGATATAATGGATTTGATTCCTAACTTCAACAATACAGCAAAGAATCCCTCTCACACTCAGCTGT
>CAIFEG010000038.1 GCA_903789415.1 uncultured Eggerthellaceae bacterium
GTTTCTGGATCTTCAAACGTAACTATTTCTCCAGGAGAAATACCCTGCGTATGCAAAGATATCTTCTCTGAAAACACGCGATCTTGAATCTCGATCGTATCTTCCATAGACCCCGAAGGAATTTCGTACGGCTCAGCAACATAGGTACGGATAAGCCATACACATGCGATAACAACTATGACAGCAATAAGCAGACTAAGGAAAGATGAACCTTTCCTTTTCGTTTGAGTATCTGTTTGATTTTTATTTGAACTCATACATCAACATCCTCATCATTGGTGACACACCAGCAAATCTGATGTATGTCTACCAGATCATACCGCTTCTTGCACATCAATTCTTATTGTTTAGACCATCTGAATTCTGATCGAGAAATTTTCGATCTTCGGCAGACAAATGGGCTTTTGAAAGTAAATCCGGACGAAATTGTTTGGTACGGATCAAACTCTGCTGGTGGCGCCAGGTATCGATTGCTTGATGATTTCCCGACCGAAGCACTTCGGGAACCTTCATTCCTCGATACTCGCTTGGACGGGTATATTGAGGATATTCGAGCAGATGATGATGGAAACTTTCATCAATTGTGCCATCATCATGACCAAGCACCCCAGGAAGACGGCGAACCACCGCATCAATGACAACCATTGACGCAAGCTCACCGCTGGTTAAAACGTAATCCCCTAAAGAAATGCATGCATCTGCAAGCGAATAGACGCGCTCATCCATGCCCTCATAATGGCCGCACACAAACAGTAGACGCGATCGCGTGGAAAGTTCCATCGCGCATCGCTCATCAAACTGTCTTCCTTGCGGAGTTAAAAAAATAATGTAGGGCTTATCGTCCGCATCGGCAGCAATATCATCTACGGCTTCAAAAATTGGCGCGCACTTCATCACGAGCCCATTGCCGCCACCATACGGTTCATCATCGGTGGTACGATGACGATCGTGCGTCCAATTGCGCAGATCATAGGCGTGAAATGTGAGGGCTCCTTTATCTTGGGCGATACGCATCATGGAGGTGTTCATCACCGAATCATACATGTGAGGAAATGTGGAAAGCGTTTCTATGAGCATTCAGATCACATTTCCTTTTGAGAAGAAGAGCCTTCTTCATTGCCGATGCCAATGAGACCTTCAGGAATATGTGTGAGAATATGGTGTGCCGAATTGTCAATTTGTACGATAAACGCATCAACAATGGGAATAATGGTCAGCCCTTTATCTCCGGATACTTCAATGCGCGATTGCACCGGAGCGATTTGAACATCACTAATGGTCCCGAGATCGCCATAGATTAGATCTTCGACGCTATAGCCACGCCACGTCTCGGGGGCATAACGCTTTGGAAGCCCCGGAATATCCTTACGAAGTGCCAAGCACCAGTGCCCTGCCAGAGGTTTTGCCGAAGAGAGATCATCTACATCCTGAAGGTGTACTTCATGCAACCCATCAGACATTTCGCTAACGGTTTGAACCGTTGTGTTTCGAACTCCTCGAAGCAGGGGTGGCACAATGGAGATTTCAAGACCGTCCCTCATCAAAAAAGGAAGGCCATTTGCACTTTTGCAAACAACACTTCCCTTTGAACCCTTTGTTCTCATGATTTTTGCTATACGAATCCAGGGAGTCATGAGCTAGTCAATAAGCTCCACATCGACATGCACGCCTGCGCGCATTCCTGCCGCACGCGTAAGTGTACGAATAGACTTAATGACTCGACCTTGGCGTCCGATGACTTTTCCCGCATCTTCTTCATTGACATGAATCTCTATGCGGACATCGCCGTTGCCATTCGTCTTTTCATCGACGACCAAATCGTCTTTATAGTCGACAATCGGTTCAACGATCGTACGGACAAGACCACCCAAATCTATGTTCTGATCAGGCATTAGTTAAGCATCCTTGCGAGCGTTATCAACGAGACGCTGAACGGTTTTCGAAACCTGCGCACCCTTTTTCGTCCATGCATCGATCTTCTCAAGATCAAGCTGAACCATCTTAGGCTCAACGCAAGGGTTATAACGACCAACCTCTTCGATTGGCTTTGCATCGCGCTGCTTGCGCGAATCAATAACGACGACACGATAATATGGTGCCTTTTTAGCGCCATGACGGGCGAGACGAATCTTGACTGCCATTGAGACAAACTCCTTTATGTACGTAATGAGAACCTTGAAGCGGCAACCTCGAAGGTTCAAAAACAGCAACTAAAAATGATACGGCTTGTTCACATAACTCGCAAGAGTTACACGCAACAACCTGCCCAATCTCTACACTCTTGTTACGCTTATGCTTTTTAGAACCATTTCATGCCATTTAAAAACCCCAAATACACAAACCTTTTTGAAGGAAGCGTGGCGCGAGAAGACAGGTGAGACTTATTGTTGATCCAACATTTCTTGAATCTTTTTAATGTCTGACATGCTGACACCGCTGGGCATCTTACGATGACGACGGCGTCCCCGATGTTTTTTGTTATTCGACTGCTGGGGCATAAATTGCTTGAGTGTCTTGCGCGTGTCATTAAATTTCTTCATAACCTGATTTACATCAGTCACGCTCACGCCGGCACCTTTCGCAATACGTGCACGTCTGCTGCCGTTTAAAATGTCGGGATGCTCACGCTCTTCGGCAGTCATCGAGTGAATGATGATTTCCATCCTATCAAGTGCACCAAGATCAACTTGGCCCTTCGAAAGCGCATTATCTCCGCCAGGCAGTGCGCTGACAAGTTTTGAAACGCCACCGATTTTTCTGACCTTTTTATTCATATCCAAAAAGTCATTCATGTTCAGATCGGCACGCATCACACGAGCAGCCTGCTCTTTTTCCATCTGCTCATCCTGCATTTTCTCAGCAGATTCGATGAGGCTGACCACATCACCCATGCCTAAAATGCGCTTAGCCATGCGGTCAGGATGGAACTCTTCAAGAGAATCAGGCTTTTCACCTGAACTGATGAATTTGATGGGCTTTCCCGTTACCTCACGAATGGAAAGCGCACCACCACCACGTGCATCGCCATCCATCTTGGACATGATGACGCCATCAAAATCCACCTTTTCTGCAAACGCTTTTGCGACATTGACGGCTTCCTGGCCCGTCATCGCATCAACGACCATCAATATCTGATCAGGCTTGACGGCATCGCGGATATCCTGAGCCTCCTGCATCATTTCTTCGTCTATTTGCAGACGGCCTGCGGTATCGATGATCGCCACATCACGCATATTGTCGATGGCATCTTGTACACCCTCACGTGCAACGGTGACAGCATCTTTTCCATCGTCACGAAATACGCGGACCCCGATTTCCTCGCCGAGGGTTTGGAGCTGATCGGCTGCCGCAGGACGATGCACGTCGCATGCAACCAAGAGAGGCATATGATTTTCCTGCTTCAGGCGATAGGCGAGTTTTGCTGCCGCAGTCGTTTTACCAGAGCCCTGCAGGCCCACCATCATGATGACGTTAGGCATTCGGTGGGACATGATGAGCTTCGAATCGGTTTCGCCAAGAAGTTTCGTAAGTTCGTCAAGAACAACTCTCGTAACGTTTTGAGCAGGCGTAAGAGACTTCAATACGTCAGCAGAAAGACATTTTTCTTTTGTGTCTGCGATGAACTTTTTTACCACCTTAAAGTTCACATCGGCTTCGAGTAATGCCATGCGGATTTCGCGCATCGCAGAATTAATATCATCTTCGGTGAGTGCACCTTTACTGCGAAGTCCACCAAAAATATTTTGTAAGCGACTCGAAAGGCTCTCAAACATTAGCGATCCTTCCTTCCATGCCATTTGAATAATCTCTTAAAGCGACCTTTCTTCTTTCCAGATTTATCGCTTTCACCTTCAGTTTCCGCACCTTCGCTGGATGTTTCTTCTGTTTCTTCTTCCTCGTTGGATACCGCAGCAGTTTCCGCACCAGAAGCAGCCTCAGCATTTTCTTTTACTGGTTCTTCAACTGACGCTGTTTCTTCCACAAATTCATTTGACTGGGTTTCTTGCTCTGCAGATTCCTCTTCCTGTTGAGCCACTTCCGCAGCAGGAGGAATGGAGACGGGCTCTTGCGCAGCGATCGGCTCTGATACATGTTCTTGTACCGCCACCGATTCTGTAGCTTCAGGTTCCTGTGCTCCTGACTCTGTCGTCTGCTCTCCTTCTGGATGGGAAGCGTTATCTGCTACAGGTTGGGATTCAAACGACTTGGCGCCACGCTGAGCCATTTCTTCTGCTTGTTTTGCTGGTTCGGGCTCCTGAGAGGTGTCCTGCTCATCTTCAGGTTCAGCACCAATAAGCGCCGCAGCATATTCTTGTGGGTCAAAATCCTGCAAATCATCGAGCTGCTCGCCCACCCCAACTTTTGCAATAGGAAGATTGAGCTCGTGAGAGACATTAAGCGCAATTCCCCCGCGTGCAGTGCCGTCAAGCTTCGTTACGATCAGACCGTCTAGCTGAAGCGCTTTGTTAAATTCGGTTGCCTGAGTAATGCCGTTTTGCCCCGTGGTTGCATCAAGGACGAGAACGACTTTCACGGGAAACGTCGAACGCTTACGGACGACATTGACGACCTTTTGAAGCTCACGCATAAGGTCGGAAGAGGTATGCAGACGTCCTGCCGTATCAATCAGCACCATATCGGCACCGACCTTTTCGGCCCGCTCGAGAGTGTCATAGCACACACTTGCAGGATCGGCGCCGCGATCGCGCTCAACAACTTCGACGCCCGAACGTTGCGCCCAGATATCAAGTTGTTCACGCGCAGCCGCACGGAAGGTATCGCCATTACCCATGATGACCTTGCGACCCGCAGCTTTTTCGGCTGCTGCAATTTTTCCGCAGGTGGTTGTCTTGCCCGCCCCATTGACGCCAACGAAAATAACCGTTACGGGATTTTCATCAAAAATGTTGGTCTCTGTTTGAGTGAACTGATCGGCAATCTGGTCAACAAGCGCGTCCATAACCTCATACCCATCAGACATCGCCTGACGCGTCGCTTGATCACGCATGTTTTCTACGATGGTATCGGCAGTTACGGCTCCGACATCACTTTCGATAAGCGCTTCTTCAAGACCGTCCCAAAACTCTTCATCGACATCAGGACCGCGATCAAAGAGCACGTTCATACGTTCTGAAAAGCGTTGGCGTGTCCGTTTCATTCCTTTTTTAAGACTGCGAAACATTTCACTCTCCTCACAGAGCGGTGAGATTCATTTCATTTATGTAGGTAAATTTTACTGTTCTTTTCAATATTACTCATGTCATGAGTTCTATTCGCGATCGGTTGCTCCCTTGGAAGAATCGACAGAATTCACCGCTTGTGCCGACACAACGTCCGCTTCGGAATTGCGTGGTACGGGACGCGATGCTTGATTGAGCCGCTGGCTAATGACATGCGAAATTCCATCTGCCTGCATGGAAATGCCATAGAGAACATCGGCGAGCTCCATCGTCCGTCTTTGATGCGTGATGGCAATAAACTGCATGGAACCGCGCATCGAATTAATGTAGGCAAGCAGCCTGCGCAAATTCGTATCATCGAGCGCCGCCTCAACCTCATCCAAAATATAAAACGGCGTTGAGCGGGTCTTATAAAGCGCAAACAGAAGCGCCATGGCAACCAGCGACTGTTCTCCACCGCTGAGTAAAGACATCTTTAGGAACCGCTTTCCGCGTGGTTGCGCAATCACTTCGACACCTGCATGTTCGGGGTCATCGGCATCGGTAAGAATTAGTTTTCCTGATCCACCAGGGAAAAGAATGTGGAAAATCTCCTCATAGTTTTGATTCACCTTTACAAAGGTATCTTCAAAATCGTGCTGCATGCGTTTGTCAATATATCCCACGATTTTCGTGAGCGAGGCGCGCGCCTGTCGTATGTCATCGACCTGTGCCTGAAGATAATCAAGGCGCGTTTTCAGAGCTTGATATTCGCTTTGCGCATCAGGGTCAATATTGCCCATTTGCTTCATCTTTTTTTGAAGCTCGAACGCCTTTTGCTCAGTGAGTTTGCGATCCTCAAGTTGAGGCTGCTTGAGCGCTTCTTCGACGGGCGTATGACAATCATCAGTGATAACGCGAATCGCATTATCGACCCGCATTTGCATGCGGCTCTCATCAACACGAATATCACTTGACGCATGCTGCGCCTGGTCGTATGTCGAACGCAGCTGTTGAATATGGGCATTGGCCGTATCGATCTGCTTGCGAAGCTCATCTGAGGTTTCTTGGGTCTTATGCGCCGCCTCAGACAGCGCAGACGTACGCACCTTCGCCTCTGATACCAAGGTCTCGCATATATCGATGAGAGGGCCGACTCTGTGCAGTGCCACGTACTTGCGTTGCACATTCTGTTGCGCATGTGAGAGTTGCTTTTCTTGAGATTCGATATCTGCCCTACGCTGTTGGATCATCTGCTGCGTTGAGCGTACCCGCTCATCGACGGCTGCAGCATCTGAGCGTGCATTTACCAGTTCATTGGTAGCAGCCTCAAGGTCGCTTCGTGCAGGTACAATCTTTCGCTCGAGTTCATCGGAGTCTGTCCCGATAGAATTTAAGGCACGTTCAGCCGCCTCTCGAGCTTTTTCTGAAGCATTAAGTTTTGGCTGAATATCCGCAACACGACGTTTTGCCTGCTCAAGCCTGTCAACAACGTGCTTGAGCTGTGAATTAAGGGAATCAAGACGGTTCTGTGTGCGCAAGAGTGCAGAGTTCGCCGCCGTAAGCTCGCCTTCTCGTTGAGCTTTAACACGTGATGCCTCAGCATTTGCTTGTGACAGCGTGTCAATGGAAGCATCGCACCGCGCCAGTTGATCTTTTGTGCGCAAACGTTTCTTATCTGCTGCTACGAGATCTTTTTTCGCCTGAATCATTTGGTGATGACGTGCAACGGGATTATCTTCCTGGTGCGCATTACGTTCTAGGGTTGCACTGCCAAATGGTCCAAACGCCACACCGTTATGGGTCATGCAGCATGCGGACGGCATTTTTTGCGAAAGCGCAAAGGCAGCGTCTTCACTATCACATACATATACGTTTCCGAAGAGCGCCTGGCAGATATCGGAGAGTTGCGCTGGATAGTGCACATGCGCCAATAAAGCCGTACATCCTGCAGGTACCGTTTCGGCCTCGATTGAACCTGTCGAAGCTAAATCTTGAGAAGAGGTACCTTGGGCACCGTCGGCAGGCACAGAATGCGAATGGGCCTGCATATCCTGTTGGTTTTCGCTTCCGTGCTCAGCTTGAATAGAAAGACGACCAGGCTTTTCACTGTGAAGTGCATCCGAGATGATGGCCGCCGCATCCTGAGGTTTCTCCACGACGATGCTATCGATGTTTTGCCCCAAAATCTGCGTGACAATATCGCTTACGTCTTCAGAAACTTCGAGCGCATCGAGCAGCAGAGACACGGCATCGGAGTCTTTTACTTTTTCATTCTTTGCCCACACCAAAAGCGGATTTTGCTCCGTATGTGCACGCTCTATTTCCTGTAAACCAGCAAGCTGCGCTTGAAGGCGTGACCATTCGTCCTGAGCAGCGTCTGCTGCTTTGTGAAGCTCGTCACGATGGGCACGCGCACTCTGAAGTTCCTGTTGAGTCTGTGCTTGCTTCTGCTGTGTTTGCTGAAGCGCCTTTTGCGCTTGAGCATGTTGCATCTGAGCCCGGGTCACATCATCGGTTGCATGCGTAATAGCTTGCGTTAATCGCTCATGGCGCTCCGATAACGATTTTTCCTGGCCGCGCGCATCATTTAATTGTTGTCTGAGGGCATTAAAGCTATTTTGTGCATCACGAAGTGTGGTGTTGTGCTTTTTGCGATTTGCATATACTTCATCAAGTGCCTGTTGGATATCATTCCGTGTTTTTCGACAGGCGGCTTCTTTTTTCTGCGCCGCATCAACCTTATTATGCGCAGCCGATTGCTCTTGCAGCATCTGCTGAAGAGCGTGCTGGGAAGAGGAAAGTCCTGTGCGAAGTGCTTCGAGCTGACTTTGTTGAGCATTTGCTGACGTACCCATTTCATCGAGATAGTCATGAGCAGATTGCTCGCGTTGATGGAGAAGCATCACATTTGACTCAAGCTTATCGACGATGGTTTGCCCGCGACGGTACGCCTCAGAAGCTTGATGTACCGCATGAGCATCAACTTGAAGCTGTTTTTGGAGCGCATCGAAGGCTTCTTCTGCGGTTTTGAGCTCCACTTCACGCTTTTCAACAAGCTGCTGAGCCTCATTTTTCCTGGTCTTGATTGCGTCCCAATCTCTTTGCATCGTGCGTAAATCGTCGACAGCAAGAGCAAGACGAACCTGGGATAGCTCTTCAGAAATTTCGGTATAGCGTTGTGCTTTATGAGCTTTACGCGCGAGAGGACGAACCTGACGCTGGACCTCAGATACAACATCATTGACGCGAAGCAAACTTTGATCCATGCGTTCAAGCTTGCGCATACTTTTCTGTTTGCGCTGCTTATGCTTTAAAATCCCCGCCGCCTCTTCAATAAGAGCGCGGCGGTCTTCAGGCTTTGAGGCCAATACGGAATTGAGATGTCCCTGAGAAATGATTGAGGAAGTTCCCGTTCCCAAACCAGAATCATGCAAGATATCGAGAACGTCCATGCGACGAGCAACCGTACCATTGATGAGATATTCGCTATCACCGCTGCGATACATGCGACGCGAAATTGATACTTCATCGAAATCAACGGGAAGCGTGCCATCAGAGTTATCGAGTACGAGGGTCACCTCTGCCATGTTTACGGGTTTCTTCGCTGAAGAACCAGCAAAAATAACATCTTGCATGGTATTGCCCCGCAAATGCTTTGGATTCAGTTCACCCAAGACCCACAATACCGCATCAGAAATATTCGATTTTCCCGAACCGTTCGGACCAACAATTGCCGAAATTCCTGGACGAAAGTTAAGAACGCTTCGGTTGGCAAAGGATTTAAACCCTTTTAAGACAAGCGATTTTAAATACACGAATCTCTCTCACATCTCATGACCTGTGGGCCCATGCTCACTTTTTTCGGCAGCATGACGTTCTTTTTTCTCTAATTTCTGTTTTGAACGCTCTTCTTTTCGTTCAGCACGACGTTCTGCACGCCTATGGGCTCGCTCGGCTTTATGCTGAGCCTTATCTTGCTTCGCTATTTTTTCTTCATCAGCAATTTTGCCTTCATCAATTGCATGAAGAGCCTCGCGTGCCGCACGGGTTTCAGATTCTTTCTTCGAACGACCTACCCCGCGTGCCAGCGCTTTCACCCCGGCAAAAACTTGGGTAACAAACGTACGATCATGGGGAGGACCCTGTGTTTTGACAAGCTTATATGTTGGAGAGAGACCTTCACCTTGCAGCTTTTCCTGAAGCATACTCTTCGGGCTTTCGGGCTCTTTTGCCAGATCAACTACCATAAGTGGGAACAGGGTGCGCGCAACAAATTCGTGCGCAACCTCAAGCCCTCCATCTAAAAACATGGCAGCAAGCACAGACTCATACACGTTTTCGAGCGCAGAATGCAAACCACGTCCGTTCGTGCCACGCTCAGATTCACCAAAAATGATGATATCTGAATAGCCAAGTTGTTTTGCGACCTTGGACAAACATTGCCCTGACACTAATGCCACTTTAATTCGAGTAAGTCCACCCTCATCGATATCGCTAAATCGATGGAAGGCTTCGTTGGCTACGATAGCACCGAGGACGCTGTCCCCGAGGAATTCCAGACGTTCATAGGAATACTTTACGGGAAGGCCCTCAACAGCAGAAGGATGGGTAATCGCATGAAGAAGAATGGACTCATCCTTGAATTGATAATCTATTATTTGCTGGGCACGATCCAGCTTTGTTCTTTGTTCTTGTGTAAGCTTTTTCACCTATTAACACTCTTCACCTATCAGCACACCATTGCATATTTCACACCGACACATTTACGCTTCATCTTTGCTTGCAGGGCTGGCTTCTCCCTGAAACTCTGCTTCAATGAGCCCAGGAATATCCCACTCGATTATTTTTGCCGTAGCTAAGATTCCGTTTTTGATCGCCGTCACGTCCGATGCTCCATGCCCAATAAGACACGCCCCTTTTACACCAAGAAGCGGTGCACCCCCGAATTCATCTGCATTGAGTGTGGTGCGTAATTCCGAAATCTTATTTTTGAGAAGCAATGCAGCGAATTTTGTTTTCGTGCTTGAAAGCAGCATGCTCTTAAGCGAGTGACCCATGACTTTGGCGGTACCCTCAATTGTTTTGAGGCATACATTGCCGGTAAAGCCGTCGGTGACCACAACATCATAGGTACCATTGACGACATCATACCCTTCGCAATTTCCCTTGAAATTTGGAACACCCTCAGAAAGAAGCTGAAAACACTCTTGAGCGAATTTCGAACCTTTGGTGTCCTCGGTACCGATATTGAGCTGGGCTACCGTAGGATTATTACGTCCCAGAGCCTTTTCGGCATAAATTGAAGCCATTTTTGCAAATTGAACTAAATATTCTGGTTTGCAATCTGCATTTGCTCCAAGATCGCAAAACACCGACTTTCGTGTAGGCGAGGGAATGACCGTGCAAATTGCAGGACGCTTGACACCTTTAATATGATGCATAACCAAAACAGCAGCAACAACGCACGCCCCTGTAGATCCCGCAGAAAAGAAGCCTTGTGCGTTATGATCGCGAACACGCCGGCAGGCAACCACAATAGAAGAATCATGTTTCTTACGAACCGCAAGTGCCGGGTGCTCGTCCATGGTAATCTCTTGTTCTGCATGGACGGCAGTGCAACGATCATGCTTTGCCACAAACGGATCCACAATTGTTGCTGGTCCACATACATCAACATGTAAATCTTGACGCGCGCCCAGCGCAGCTTCAATACCAGGAAGCACTACCTTGGGTCCCTCATCTCCCCCTAAAACATCCACTGCTACCGTGATGCCATCCTGTTGCATCGCAATCCTTTCCTTTTTCTTTAAAGGTTCGAAAATCGACGCTTACGACAGCGCACAAACCATGCAAAACGCATGTGCGTTCTCGCAAACGGATCTCCTTTTACTCTTAACATTCGATACCATTATAAAAGCATATGGATATCAAGGTCCAAACTCCTGTTCATAAAGACAAGATCGTTGTCTTTATGTTAAACGGACAGAAAAAAATCCCCTAGAACAAAACGCTGCCCTAGAGGATTCAGGGTTATAGGACAAAAAGTGTGTTTTTCAGTCTAACTTAATCGATCGAGAAAGGG
>CAIFEG010000039.1 GCA_903789415.1 uncultured Eggerthellaceae bacterium
TTATGCGACCCCACATCGAAGGCGCTTTTATGCAAGCGGAGACGGCACACCACATCGGCGGTGAGAAAACATCCGCAGATATACCCTATGAGGAGACATTCAAATACCGCAACATTCATTTTTGATCTCGGTACATATTCTCGTTGGGTTGCTGTTCATTGAGCATTTCTTCGCTGCGTTGCTTTTCATTTCCTGGGTTTCCACTGCCTCGTTCTTCATTACGCAGTTTTTCGGTGTGTTGCGCTGTTGGTGTGCCGGCCTCGCGCCTCTTCTTCATGCGTGCCTGGAAATTCTCGATGCGCTTGCTCCACCACAGACGCGACGCCTTTCCGTAATGCCCATTGAGCACCTGCACCATAACGTTGGCGGCATTCATAGAATACCCCTGCATATGCACCGACTTAATCGGCATATCATTGAGCATGCTTTCATAACGCTGACGAACCTGCTCATCTTTTACCGTATTTTGGAGACCTCGCATGACCAGCGGATAGAACATGCGTCCCACACGGGAATTTGCTGCATCACTTAACGTGGAGTCGAGCGTAAACGGCAGGGATGCTTTTACTTTTGGCAAATGGTGTCCATAGATTTGCCGGAAATCATCTCTGGCCGTGGGCGGTTGTTCTCCTGCTTTATCCGCATTTCCACTTGAAGCATTCTTCGCATTAAAGCCAAGCGTAAACATGTCATTGGGGTCGCTACTCGATGCATCGGGAATCGCATTTCCCCACATATCTTGGGTCGAGCCATCGACACTCGCATCGGAAAAGCACCCGGCATACGGCTTGTGATAGCGAAGCGGAGCGCCGTCGTATACGGGCTTGTCCCCATCTACATGGATGGTTTGAGAAAGGCGGATATCTCTGCTCGATGCGCCCATACGAATTTCAAAATCTCCCGCTTCAACGCTCCATGTATCTCTTGCTTGGCACCAATATGCAAAGGCTTTGCGTGTGAGTATCAATTGCACACGACGCGTTTGACCGGCAGGAATAAACACACTTTGAAATGCCTGGAGCGTCTGCGGAGCATGATAGAAGGTTGTTGATTGCGGCGCGACATACAGCTGAACAGTCTCTCGCCCATCGCGCTCCCCCGTGTTATAAACCGTGCATGAGACACGGTAGGCCGGGGCATCCATCGCTTCATCGATACTCTGATCAGCATTTTTCGCTTCGTGAGATACTGAATGCTCATCTTCTGCAAGCGGCTCGACAGAAAGGTCAGTGTATTCAAAAGTAGTATAGGAAAGACCAAACCCAAAGGGATACGCCACTTTCGCACCCACGGCATCGTAGTAGCGGTATCCCATATAAATATCTTCGGTATACAGAATTTCGCGCGAGGTATCGGGAAAACGTCCTGCCGTAGGCGTATCTTCCAGGCGCTCCGGCCATGTTTCGGCAAGCTTGCCACTCGGATTCGCTTTGCCAGAAATCAAGTTGGCCGCGGCACGTCCACCCTGGCACCCCGAAAGATACGTAAGCAGAATGGCCTGGGGGCGGCGCCTCCACGGCATTTCGACGGGAGCTCCGCCCACAACGACGACCACCGTATGAGGATTGTTCGCACACACCTCTAATACCAAATCCATCTGACTTTCAGGAAGCCGCATCCGCGTGCGATCAAAGCCTTCGGATTCAAACTTTTCGGGAAGGCCGACATAAACAATTGCCACATCATTGTGAGACGCAACATAGCGCGCGAACTGAAGCTGGTCCTTTGTTGATTCGCCTGTTTTTAAGTCGTATCCCGGCGCATACTGGACCCGGGCGCCGGTATGGACCTTGCGAAACTCCTGCAAGAAGTTATCGGTGGTAATGGGATGCACGCGAGATGAGCCCGTGCCTTGAAAACGAGCATGCAGAGCAAACGCGCCAATAACTGCTACTGACTTCTCATTAGAAACGGGAAGAACATTGTCATCATTTTTCAGGAGCACCGCACTTCGTTCGGCTGCTTTTTCAGCCAGATCAAGATGCGCGTGAACATCACAGGTGTAGGGAATTTCACGTGCCGTGACGCTCTTTTTTGTAACCTCCAAGACTCGCCGCACTGCTTCGTCAAGCTGTGTTTGCGAAATCTCGTGCGAGGTCACACAGCTTTCCACTTCGGCGATATAGTCCTCGCGGGGACCAGGCATAACCAGATCAAGACCGGCAGGCAAACTTAAGCTTAAACTGCTCAAAGCTTCCCAGTCGGTCACGGTCATACCGCGATAGTGCCATAGGCCACGCAGCACATGAAAAATTAGATATGAATTCTGAGAGCAAAAGGTGCCGTTTAGACGGTTATACGCGGTCATGACGGCCCAGGGCTTACTTTTTACCGCGATTGAAAAGGCACGCATATAAATTTCGTGGAGCGCACGCGGGGCGATAACCGAATCGCTCGACATACGTGCTTTTTCCTGCGAATTCCCGGCAAAATGTTTCAACGATGCGCCAACACCCATACTTTGAATGCCTTTAATATGGGCAGATGCAAGCGTTCCCGCAAGTACCGGATCTTCGCTGTAGTATTCAAAATTACGTCCGCACAAAGGCGAGCGCTTCATGTTGATGCCAGGGCCAAGCAGCATTGACACCCCGGCGCGTCGGCACTCTTCACCCAATGCTTTGCCAATATGTTCAATGAGATCGGGGTCAAAGGAACATGCCAGTGCGCTTTCGGTGGGAAAACATGTGGCCGGCTCACTGTCGGTAAACCCCAGAGCATCGGATCCCTGTGCTTGTTTCCGCAGGCCATTCGGACCATCGGTCATCATAATGGGAGGAATTCCTAAACGAGGGCAACCAGCCGTATGCCACCCATCAGCACCGGCAAGTAACGTGCACTTTTCGTGCACCGTCATCTCGGAAAGAACCGTGTCGATATCGAAATCAGAAATGCAATTGTTTGATTCGGGGATCCCCGCCTGCTGCATCAGAACATCACCAGGAAAATTTTTGCAAGAACATATCCGGCAAGCCCACATCCGGGGAATGTGTATACCCAGGCCAAAACCATGTTTTTGCCAACATTCCAATTAACCGATTTGCGATGATGCGCCGCTCCGGAACCCATAATTGCAGTGGTATTCGTTTGGGTCGTAGAAATAGGAAGACCAGTGATATTAGAAATCCAAACACACAGGCTTGCGGCCGCGGTAACAACAAAGCCTTCCCATTTTTCAAGTTTTACGATGTTAGCGCCGACGCCGCGGATGATCTTTTTACCGCCAATCGCAGTACCCACACACATACAGAGCGAGCACATGATCATGATCCATAAGGGGAATTCAACTGAGTCTTCTACGCTTCCCCCCAGCGCCAAGGTGACACCCAACACGCAGATACTCATGAATTTTTGGCCATCTTGAGAGCCATGTAAAAACGCAAGCAAGCCTGCAAGCACACTCTGTGCGTATCCGAAACGCCTGTTTGCAACACGGTAGTTGGCATATTTAAAAAGTTTCGCAACGATTTTCCAGAAGAGATATCCAAGACCAAAGCCCAAACCCGTTGCAACCACAAGGCCCCAAATAACTTTCATCCATTCGCCACCGTTAACGCCCGCAAGACCATTTTGAAGCGCAATCGCGCTTCCCGTAATGCCTGCGATGAGCGCATGGGATTGACTCGTGGGAATGCCAAGTGCCCACGTTATGCCACCCCATGCAATGACCGCAATCATGGCGGCAGCCAGGGCGATTAATGCGTGTTCGTTATTACCACTGAAGTTGACCATTGAAAGCATGGTTTGGGCGACGGCAGTTGAAATAAGGGTAGAAAGAGAAACACCGAGAAAGTTGCAGATGGCTGCCATAAAAAGGGCCCATCCTGGTCTCATGGAACGCGTGGCAACCGTCGTTGCAATAGCGTTCGCCGCATCATGGGCGCCATTCATAAATAGCGTACCGGCGCTTAATAAAATAATGACAAATAATGCAGGTTGCCGCATCATCTCGGGCAAAACTGCACTTAGGCCTAAGTCAGGCATGCAAATCCTCAGTCACGAACTCAATTAATCCGTCGAATGCTTACAAAAAATATCGTTTCTCAATATTTTACAAAAAATTAAAGCAATTCCTCTTTTTATATACAAATATTTAGCAATTCTGAAAAGATTTTAAAAATTGGGTGCGGCAAGATCGAATTTGATACGGGAAGACAGCATTTCTGCAAAAGGCAACACTTCTGCACTACACGATGGCGCATTTGGACATGCTACCTTATCTTGGACAGCTGCGATATCGCCGAGTACTTGACCATAACAACAGAATAAGCACGATGAACTGCGCATTTCGTCCATCGTGCTCGTCTTTTTCGTTATTATTCGCTTCGAAGTGCCTCGACTGGATCACGACGCGCCGCTGCCTGCGACGGAATAAGACCCGCAATAAGGGTGAGCAATACTGAAATGCCAACAAGAATAAGGGCTGCAACAGGTTCAAGCGTCATAACATTGGACACGCTATATGTTTGCAGGACCCATGCGTTTACCGGAATCTCTGCAATATAGACAACGATGATGGCGAACACGCCTGATATGAGACCCTCAATAAACGTTTCTGCGTTAAAGACATTCGCAACATTGTGCTTCGACGCACCCATTGCGCGCAGGATGCCGATCTCCTTTTTCCGTTCCAACACGCTGATGTAGGTGATGATGCCAATCATGATGGAGCTCACCACAAGGCTGATCGAAACAAACGCAATAAGAATGAGGCTTACCATATTGACGATATCAGTTACCGAAGACATCATCTGTCCAACGATATCCGAATAGCTGATGACTTTGTCGTCTTGCCCCTGATCCCTCATTTGCTGATTGTACGAGTCGATGGCATCGAGCACATTTTGCTTATTTTGAAAATCTTTCGGGTACAGATCAATGCTTTGCGGATTGTTTGGATCTGCATAGCCCATCTGCATCAAATTATTTTCATACGTCAAGTTATTCGTATTTGCATAGTTCGACAACACACTCGCAAGATCTTGCTGCGACATGTTGAATTGAATCGCATTCTGAAATGCATCTGGATTAAACGTTATTGCGTTTTGAAGATTTGTGCTCAGCTGTGCCGCTTGAGCAGCCGCAGCGATCTGCATCTGCTGTTGGATTGACTGCATCTGGGATTGTATTTGTGCTTCAATCTGCTGCTGCACCTGCTGGGTAATATTCGTAATGGCTTGCGACATCATTTGCTGTATCGCTTGTTGCATATATGGTTCAAACTGCTGGGTCATATACGTATTCATATAATCCTGGAGAGCATCCTGGCTTGCCTGGCCCGTAATTGCAGCGGCACTTCTGAGTTCAGACTGGACACTGTCGGTTTGCAAATATGCCGAAAGATCGCTCGACAAATCGGTGTTTGCCTGGATGCTTTCACCGGGGTGCTGGGAATACCAGTAGGGTAAAAATCCTGCAACAAGTTGTTCTTGGATTTGATTCAGTTGATTCTGCTGGCTTTCGGTAAGTGAAACATTGGACAGCTGCGACAGATCGGGCTGAGGAATATTGTTCACCAGCGATTGCGTGTCTATGGTACCCAAATCCGCACCGGAAATGTTCATGCCCGAAAGATCCTTCCCAGACAGATCACCGCTGGAACTCGACCCGAGACTATCGAGCCCCGACATGCCTGATGTATCCATTCCATTGGTAAGCGCATCCGTATTGATCTGGATGGCATTCTGTAGCTCATTTTCATCGATCGTGAACATATCCGACATGTTGAACTGGTTATTTTGATCGCGCATCTCTTCAAAGGTTCTGCCCGTAAACACATCGACATCAGGATTTGCCTGCTGCTGTTTGACAATATCGGAATCTGCCGCCTGATCCATCAGATGCTCGACAAGCTGATGGGTATATCCAATCCCCTGGCTGAGCGCAGGAGACTCGGTTGTTGCATCAGGACGAACAACGCCCACGATCTTGAGGTCGGAAGCATTGTTAATTGCCTGCTTCATAAAGTCCTGATCATTAGACATATCTGTCCATGTTTGATGATCGGCATTATACGAGTATTCGTCGCAGCGATTGACAACTTTAAGCGTCATATTCAAGGCATCGTCGTAGGTAAAATTAACATCGTTTGAAGGTGCTTCAACGTTTTTGCCTGAAATCGCATCCGATGCCGATTGTTCCAGATCATTCGGGTTCAAAACCCCAAGCGAATACAGCGTATAGTCGCTTACGCGCCCCTGCCTGTCCAGCACGAGCACACACTCGTCCCACGACTCAGGCCAACGTCCCGCAACCACGTCAAACTGCGAATCCAGCACTGAAGGCGAATCAAGCATTTCCGAAAAACCACCAGATGTGCTGGTCATTCCACTGCTGCCGCTTGAAGAACTTTGCGATTCAGAAAACTGGCTTTGGGTCAGACGCTGAATAACACCAGGGTTCAGCTGCACGACCCCGTTTGACGTATCGCTGCTGTAAATTTGAGGCGTAATGGGATAGTTATACCGAATGGCGTTGACATAATCATTGACATATGAACCGTCGCCCTGCAGATAATTCCTGAAGGAGCTCAAATCGTTGTTTTGCACGTCAGCGAACATATCCGAAACCATTTGCCGCTGCGGGATGGAATCCGATGCATTCACCGTATCGGAAGAAGTATCGTTATTGGTTTGGTTTGTCCCGTTCCCCGAAGAACTATCGGTGCCTGTCCCTAAGATCGCGGACACGTCGTAGTTCGTACGAGAAATAGAAAGAGGATAGCTCGAAAGAGTGTCTTCCTCGGTTTTGTTGATGTAGTTGTTTGCTCCCGTCGACAACGCCAAGATAGCCGCAATGCCCATGATGCCGATTGAGCCTGCAAATGCCGTAAGAAAGGTACGACCCTTTTTCGTCATGAGGTTTTTAAACGAAAGCGAAAGCGCCGTCAAAAAGCTCATGGACGCTTTCTTTTCGCGTTTGCGCTTCGATGTTTGGTTTGCCCCACCCGATGCGTTGTCTTCTTTTCCCGCTGCCGGCATTGGCGCGATGACTTTCTTTACGCGCTCCCCTGCCGTTGCAGTTTTTTCTTCGCCCGGCTTGATGGGGTTAGAATCATCCTGAATTTTGCCGTCTTTAAGACGAATGATGCGTGTGGCATATTCTTCAGCCAGATCAGCATTGTGCGTAACCATAATAACGAGGCGATCCTTGGCGACATCCGCGAGGATGTTCATCACCTGCAAGCCGGTTTCACTATCGAGGGCGCCAGTTGGTTCATCGGCAAGAACAATATCAGGATTATTTACCAAGGCACGTGCAATCGCCACACGCTGCATCTGACCACCAGAAAGTTGGCTTGGTAACTTGTGGATATGGTCGCCGAGCCCCACATGCTTCAGGGCTTCGGTTGCCCGCTTGCGACGCTCTTGGCGAGAAACTCCCGCAAGCGTCAGCGTCAATTCAACGTTTGAAAGCACCGTTTGATGGGGAATGAGGTTATAGCTTTGAAACACGAATCCAATATGATGATTGCGATAGGTGTCCCAGTCTGAAGATTTGTAGTTATCCGTGGAAACACCGTTGATGATGATGCTTCCCGAATCGGCGTGATCGAGTCCACCAATGATATTGAGCAGCGTCGTTTTGCCTGCTCCCGAAGGTCCGAGAATAGCGACAAATTCATTGTTTCTGAATTTAAGCGAAACATGATCAAGCGCCTCTTGGGAAAAAGACGCTGTCTTATAGTACTTCGTGATGTCTTTTAATTCGATCATTGAAGGCACCTATTCTAAAAGGTCTTCGAGGGCCTCATCCATATATGAAAAAATCACCCTGATGGCTTATCCGTAATGGCTTATTTGCGCTCATGAATCCGTCGTATCGCTCTAAATACTACTTCGTAATTACAGCGTTCAAAAATTTAATACGATTTTGTCGACTTACTTACGCAAAATAAGCGAAAGTGCTTCCTGACGAGTCGTTGGACTATTGCGGAACGCACCACGAACGGCCGATGTGGTGGTGCGTGAATCAGGCTTTTTGATGCCGCGCATGCTCATGCACAGGTGCTCCGCTTCCATAACAACCATCACACCAAGCGGCTTCATTTGCTCCATCAGGGTATCGGCAACTTCATCAGTCAAGCGTTCTTGTACCTGCAGACGGCGCGCATAGCACTCCACTAAACGTGCCAATTTGCTAATTCCGCAGATGTGCCCGTCCTTGGCAGGGATATATGCCACATCTGCTTTTCCGAAAAAGGGCATCAAGTGATGTTCGCACATCGAATAGAACGGAATGTCACGAACAATCACGATTTCTTCGTGGTGTTCATCGAACGTGGTTTCGAAATACTGAGCCGGATCCGCGTGCATGCCGGCGCAGCATTCTGCATACATTTTTGCAACCCGCTCGGGTGTTTTTTGTAGTCCGGGACGATCAGGGTCTTCTCCAATACCCTCCAGAATTAAGCGGACGCCTTCCTCAATTTTGTCCATATCCATGTGTGATCCAGTTATATCAAGTTCATTCGACATGAAATTCGACACGCCTTCCCTTTTATTTCATCAACGGCAACACGCTTGTAAAGCGCAATACAGCACAATTATTTTGAAAATGCTCATTTCCGAAATGCAGACTATAAATCAATATCAAGATATACCGGGCAATGATCGCTGCCCATAACTTCAGAATATATACCCGCAGCGAATATTTTGTCAGCAACATCATTCGAGCACAAGAAATAGTCAATGCGCCACCCTGCATTGGTACGGCGTGCATGGAAGCGATAGCTCCACCACGAATAGGCGCCGGTCACATCGGGATGCAATTTACGAAAGGTATCGGTAAATCCTGCATCCAAAAGTTCGGTGAATTTGGCGCGCTCTTCGTCAGAAAAACCAGCATTTCCTCGGTTTGGACCCGGATTTTTCAAGTCAATCTCTTCGTGAGCTACATTGAAATCTCCGCACATGATCACCGGTTTTGACTTGCTCGTATGCACCCCTTCAGGCGTTGTTCCCTCATGCAAGCCCACGCAAAAGTCACGAAACGCATCGTCCCATTCCATACGATGGCCGATACGGGCCAACTCTTGCTGAGAATTTGACGTATAGACGTCTACAAACCAGAACGTGGGAAACTCAAGTGCGCAGATGCGTCCTTCGGTATCAAGATCTGCGATGCCAAGCTTATGGATGACTTGGAGCGGCTCGGTACGCGTGTATACCGCTGTACCCGAATATCCTTTACGCTGCGCGTAGCTCCAATAACTTTGATAGCCCGGGAACTCTAAGTCGATTTGGCCCTCTTGCAACTTTGTTTCTTGAAGCGCAAAAATATCGGCGTTCAGCTGCTCAAAGGTATCCCGAAATCCTTTTTTCTCAACGGCTCTGAGTCCGTTTACATTCCATGAAACAAATTTCATTGGCGCCCCTTTTATGCATTGCGCTCTTTCATCACCTTATCGATATCAAACGTACCATATATACCGTGCATACATACCATGAGAGTCTCTCAACAACACGCAAACGTACATTTGCCGCAAAAGATGCATAAAAATCGCCCCGAGGGATTCCCCGAGGCGATCTGATACGCGGCCTGATATCGACCTGATACACAGGCTGATATTAAGCTGGTTGCGCGTGCAAAATATGATGCCGAATAGCCATTATGGCTAAAAACTATTACGACTGAACAGCCTGCGCAACGACTTCGCCGCAGTTGCGCCCGAAGGTCGTAATGTCGCACACGGCGTTGCCACCAATACGGTTGTTCCCGTGGATGCCACCGGTAACTTCACCTGCCGCATACAAATTTGGGATCGGGTTACCATCAGCATTGAGTGCTTCATTGTTAGTATTGATGCGCACACCACCCATTTCATGGTGAATACCAGGGGTGACTAAGATAGCGTACATATTGCCCGTCTCGTCGAGGGCCGACAAACCTTGTGTGCGTCCAAACTCATCTGTACCACCATTTGCTGCCGCATTGTATGCATCGATGGTGGCTCTAAGCGTTGTGGGATCCAAATTAATCTGACTTGCAAGCTCATCTACGTTTGAGCCCTTTTGCACATACCCGCGTCTATCGTAACCATGGATGTACTTATTTTCATCATAAATTCGCTTGTCAAACACCAACCAAGAATCTCGGTTCGGC
>CAIFEG010000040.1 GCA_903789415.1 uncultured Eggerthellaceae bacterium
CTGTTGGCGCGAAAATGACCAGTTCGCTTACGCTCAACACGGGCAAACGTCACGAAGGCGAGGCCGACGGCCCTGTTCACATGCATATCGTGATGGTGAACAATGGGCGTTCAAAGATGCTCGGCGGCACCTATCAGAAGATGCTTCGATGCATCCGCTGCGGCGCGTGTATGAATATTTGCCCTGTCTATCGTCAAATTACGGGGCATGGCTACGGGTCAATTTATCCCGGGCCAATGGGCATCGTGCTCACGCCTCAACTGCAAGGATATAAAGAAACCGGAGAGCTTCCCTACGCGTGCTCGCTGTGCGGTGGATGTGCGAGCGTGTGCCCGATGAAGATTCCGATTAACTCGCTGATCTTAAGCGAGCGCTACGACATGGTGCAGGAAGGAGACGCTTCGGGCCTCGATAATTTCCTGTATAAAACCGCAGGTAAGATTCTTGGAAACACCAAGAAATATAACTCGGTGACCAAGAAGGCCGCCCGAATCATGCAGAAGAAAGGTAAGGATGGCCGCTTGGAATCGGATACCGCGTGGGTGCCGGTGCTTAAAGGATGGACGCAGACACGCGATTTGAGAAACGTGCAAAAAGTGAAGTTCCGCGATCAGTTTGCCGCATATGAGGCTCAAAAAGGTACGCAGCAAGCATCAGGTGCACAAGTCCCCACCGCCGCGCCCACCACGTCCAGGGGACAAACCCCGAGCGCCTCTAAAGAAGCAGTGGCTGGAAAACACGCAAAAGTAGCTGCGAGCAACGATACGAGCAATGCCGCAACCCACAATGCGAACGCCAATGTGAGAAACGGTGCAAACACCAACGCAAAGGATGGTGAGTAGTATGGCTGAGCAAACACTTGAAGATTTCCTTAAGCCAATCTCTGAAGGGCTTGGGCATACCACCGTTCCCGAGCATGTGCAGGCGCCTGAGACAACCATTGCATCTACCTTAAAGGATGCGCCACAAAACGAGCTGGTCAAACATTTCGAAGACGAAGCTCGCAAGGTGGGTTCTATGGTCGTCCACTCAAAAAAAGGTTCACTGGGACCCGCGCTTGTCAGTATCTTGAGCCAGTTCGGGTGCAAATCAGTCTTGTGTGCCGACGACGACCGTATCGATCAAGAACGCATCCCCACTATCTTGAAGGTTGCGAAGGTTACATGTACGAAGTGGAATGCCAAGAACCCGAAAGATAGCCGCGAAGTAAGCGCAAAGGTGGATGCGGGCGTGACGTTCCCTCTTGCCGGAGTTGCAGAAACCGGAAGTGTGCTGCAGCAGTCCGACAAGAATTGCGGACGCAGCATAAGTCTGCTTCCCCTTACCTATATCGCGGTCGTGAATGCATCAGATATTGTTCCCAGCGTCCATGATGCACTTGATAAGGTTCAGAAAACGTATGGTAGCGATTTGCCGAGCACTATGACGTTTATTACGGGTCCTTCGACCACATCGGACATTGAGCTTGTTCGCGTGATTGGTGTTCATGGACCTATGAACACGGCAGTGGTTATTGTCGACGATCAATAAAGCACGCTATGCCTGCTGCAATGCGCCAAACCTGATGCCGCGTATTGCGACTGTTACCGCGAGCTATCCCCGGTGCGGGTACTCAATCCCTGACACATACAAAATGCCTAGACACTCGCTCGAGTGCCTAGGCATTTCTTTTACAGAAGCTTTTAACTTCTGCTGTGTTCTCCCCCAAGAGGAATTTTACTTCAGTGGAAATTTACTTCTCCCACGCAGGTTTGCCCTCAGGAGCACGCGTATCAACAAATGGCTTTAAGTTCTGCACGGCATCCTTTGCCACAATACGCTTGTTGTCGTTATCAAGATCGATCAGCTTGTAGCGATCGTTGCCCATGCCAAGCTCTTTCATATACGAGAGCTGACGCAGACCATGACGTGTGGTAATACGCTCAACCAGATCATGATTTTCTTCTGGCTTCATCGCAAAGACCATGTCGATGCATGCCTGGTCAATCGCGAGAATATCGGTGGATGCCAAGATACCCACGTTTGGCGTGACAACGGGCTGCGCCGCAACACCTTCGCAATCGCACGAAACAGACATGTTGCGCATCACATTGATGTAAACGATGCGATCACCGAAGAAATTATCGGTTGCCTTTGCAGATTCGCTGATACGCTCCATCAGCTCTTCTTTGTCGATGGACCACATATTGTTGTTGTGGACCTTGGTGTGAATGGCTTTCTTGCCGATACGACCATCAGCGCAACCAATGCCGATGTTCTTGTTGGAACCGCCGAAGCCGCCCATTGCATGGCCCTTGAAGTGGGTGAGCACAAGCAACGAATCATAGTCGAGCATATGGGATCCAACGGTCATATGATCAAACCATTTGCCACCGCGAACAGGGATTTCTGCGGTTCCGTCTTCATCCATGATATCAACTGGCGCGAAAGTCCACCCGTTGGTCTCAATGGTCTTACGATGCTGCTCGGTGGTATAACGATCGCCCTCGTAATAGGTGTTCGTTTCAACAATGTTTGCATCAGGAAGCTTCTGCTCGATGAGCGCCTTTACCCACGGACGTGGAATGATATTCGGTCCATGAGGCTCACCGGTGTGCAACTTGATGCCAGTTTTACCATGAAGATGGCCACCGACCGTATCAAATGCCTTGATGAGGCCTTCCGCTGAAAGATCGCGCGTGAAATACACCGTGGATTCAACACCGGAACGCTTGTCGTACGGTACGTAAATATCGCCGTCTTTACCAGGTTGTGGCTCAATTTCTGCCATACTAGACCTCTTTCCTTAATGAAAGAACAGATATATTTATTATGATAGTACAAAATATATAAACATAGCACGCCACATGCGGTACGTTGTTGCACTGTTGTTTAGATCTGATCTGCGGAAACGCTGGTACAGGCAATATTTCTGCGACCGCACTCCTATGCGATTTCTTACAGGCGCATCCTGCTAGACAATCTGGAAAATGAAGAAATCCAGATAGTGCGTTTCAGGAATACCCCACACGATGGGATGGTCGGGAGCCTGCTGGCGCTCTTCGATTTGGCGAACGCGCACACCAGACTCACGCGCCGCCTCATTTATGGCACGCACCAGCAAATCACGCGTCATAAAATGTGAGCAACTGCAGGTGGCTAGATATCCCCCACGCGGAAGCAGTCGCATAGCTTCACGGTTGATTTCGGTATATCCACGCGATGCTTGGCGCACCGTCGAACGACTCTTCGTGAAAGCCGGCGGATCCAGAATAATCAGATCAAAAGGCCCGCCTTGTTCGCGCAGATAGTTTTTGTCTTTTCGCATTTGCGGGAGATAATCGAGCACGTTTGCACAGGTAAAATCCATGCGCGTATTGCCATGCGAATCAACATCCAAGTGGTTGAGCGCCGCATTCTGCCGCGCGAGATCGATGGCCGTTTGGCTGATATCAACCTCACGCACATATTCGGCACCACCCGCCGCAGCGTTCAAGCCGAATGGCCCCACGTGGCAAAAACAATCAAGCACCCGCTTGCCATGTGCAAGGTCGCGAACCGCACGACGATTGTATTTCTGATCCAAGAAAAAGCCTGTCTTTTGGCTGTTCTCCAGGTCAAGATCGAAGGTAATGCCGTTTTCTTGCGCCATCACACGCGTAGATTCTGGAAGCGAAAGTGGCACCCCAGCAGGTAAAACGGATGTAGCAGGATTGTTTGCCTTAAAGTCGTACCACCCTTTAGTAAGCGGCAGCCCTTCTTTGGTGCGCGATGGCGAATCATTGCGCTCGTAAATGCCCGAGATTGGCTGCCCGTCTTCTGCCATTTCATGAGCCAGAATAGGATAGATAGTGTTGCGCAAACGCTGCATGCCCACCGTCCCGATTTGTGCAACGAGCACGTCTTCATAGCGATCAACGATGAGGCCCGGGAACCCATCGGCTTCAGAGAAAATCAGGCGGCAGCAACGCGTATCCGGCTCGCATCCGTAAAGCGCACGGCCTCCCATAACTGCTCGGCGATAATCAAGTGCCCAGCGAACCTTGCGCGTCCAAAATGCCTCGTTTATGCGATCGTTTGCGTTGGTGGTTACCAGACGCACTCGGATAGAGCTCTTTTCGGATATAAGTCCTGCTCCGCGCCATGTTCCCTTTTCATCAAACACGTCGACAACGCATCCATTTTTCACGGGTTTTCCGTCAGGCGAAGGCTCTTCGCGAACAACTTGCTCAGAGAATACCCAAGGATGTCCGCCCGCAAGCGCCTGCGAAGCTCGTTTGGAAATAATAATGCGTGGATATGGACGCTTTTGCTTCATGTGCTGCCTTTCGGGATAAGTCGTTGCGTGTGCGCGAACGTGTTTCTACTGCATGTGCGCGAATTTGCCTCTACTGTGCACAAAATCTGTCGCTACGGTGCGCAAATCTGCCTGTACTTAATATAGAGAAAAAACTCTCGGCGATGCTGAATACCATAACCAAAACGCGAATTTCGGCTTATGATGAATAAACGTATTGTCAGATTACGATTGCGAATGCTGATGTTTTTAGGGAGGAACAGCAAACGGAGTCCCAGTCTAACACTCGCCATACCCGCATGCATATAAGCCCACTGTATCTTTTTGTATGCTTGCCTCTTGCTGCAGCCCAGATTCTGACTGCGCTTCCAACGAATGAAGCTAATTCAGCTCAGCCTATTGATGTTCCCGTAACGTTCTTTATAAGCGCCTTGCTTGGATCAGTTATTTCTTTAGCGTTTATTTCCTTTTACTTTTCGAAAAAAGCTCGTCAGACAAGTCCGCTTATTACTCCGTGCATTTTATTGTTGCTTCTTGGAGAAGTACTTTATATGGCACGGTCTTCGATTCCGTTCGATTCAACAATCGCTCTTGTGACCTCGTCGGTTCTTATCGGTGTGGGCGGAGGAATGCTCGCCGTTTTATGGGCATGGGCATTTTCCTACTTCGATTCGGAAACAGTAATTCCTTCGATCTCGCTCGCTTTGGCATTGACAGCTATTGTCATTCTTTTGGCACGTCTTGCCGTACCTTACGAAGCAACACTCGTTGCCTTGATATTGCTGCTTGTCTCGGTAATACCACTTGAAATTCTTATCAAGAAAATCAATCAAACAATTGATTTGTCTTTAGGGTCACAGACTCAGGAAGAATCAAACCATCAGCCCAATTCCCTTCCTCAAGCGTCCTATGACGCCAAATATTTACGCAGAGAGTATCGAATTACCGGATCCGCTTTTGCCCTGCCTTGGATTGTGTGCGCGTGCTCTTGGGGAAGCATTGCCACCAGTGCGTCTTCTTTAGAGCCACCAGATGGGCTTGTATTTGAATTAATTGGTCTTCTCGTCGTTTCTCTCGTCATTTTCTTCAATTGTTTTTTCAAAGCGAAAGGGGAAACTGAGCACACGCACAGTGAAAGCATAGTGAAAGCCCCATCTTCAAAATCAATATGGTCTGGTGCAAAAGAGCAGACTATTTGCGTGAGCGCAGTCGTATTACTGTTACTCTCATGGTTTGCATCACTGGGACCTGATGAGATTCATTTGTTCGCAAGCCTGTTTCTCGGAGCCGCAAAAGCATTATCTATTTGTGCCGTAGTCTCATGTGCCGCAAAATTCTCACTTATCAAGACTCAGGACAGAAGCATAAACCTTCAATGGCTTGCTTCATTTTCCTGCTTCGCTTTTACCGCTTCGCTGTTGGTCGCAGGGGTCATTTCATATTTACTCCCAGGATTCGCAAAGCTTATTGCACCGACATTGTCCCTACTTTATCTTGCCGTTATTGCGTGTATGCCTAAAATGAGCAAACCAAATCCTGAAATAAAAAAGCCTTCACACGAAACATTAGAAGGTATCGACCAAACCCTGGCACCGTATAATTTCTCCCCACGAGAAAAAGAATTATTACCTTATTTGGCTCATGGATATTCAACGAAATACATTTCTGAAACACTTCACATTTCGCAAAACACGGCGAAGACTCACATCTCCCGGATCTACGAAAAAATGGATGTCCATTCTCGAGACGAACTCATCAAGAAGCTTGCAACTTTTAATATCCCCAGCTCAAAGTAAAAAATCACCCGAATAGACCACACTCAGCCGAACAAAATAAAATATTTCATACGCCTGGTGTACAGAATTTTCCTCTTCCTTTTTCTATGGTTTAGACACAAGAGAGCCCGCAGCAACATACCCTCCCAATGTTGATACGGGCTTTCAACGTATTTTCGAGGAGAGGGTATAAAGTGAAATCACACAATACTTCACGCAGAAACTTTCTTAGGGGAATTGCCGTTGCAGGCGCATCCGTAGCAGGTGCAAGCTTCTTAGGAGCGTGCTCACCAAGAAACAGAGCAGAAGACGTTTCTCAATCTTCCGACAGTGAATCATCGAGCACCAGCGATCGCGTTCCGGGCTACTGCGGACCAGGAGATTGGCTCGGAGAACCACCACAAATAGATGATTCTCAAATTTCTGAAACCATCGATGCCGACATGGTTATCGTCGGGAATGGACATGCAGGCGTGGGCGCCGCATTCAGTGCCGTCGACGAAGGAATGACTGTTTCTGTTATCGAGGAGCAACCTTGGAGTGCCTATGTCAATGACACAGGTGACGGCACCAATATGGCTGGCTGGTACGGCGAAGATATCGGCCACGTAAACAGCCAATTCCTTATCAATCGTGGATTCGGCCCATACAACACGGGCGACATTACCGAAGAATTTTGCAAACGCGCCGCAGGGCGTGTTAATCCAGACATCATTCGCACGTTTGTTCAAAATTCCGGAGCAATGTTTGACCGCTATAAGGCAATCTATGATTCGTTTGCTGATGAACGCAAGCAGAATGATAGCGCGGTCTATATGACCAAGCCGATCGATGGCCAGCCTGATGGCACATACGACATGTCAAACATGTTTGACTATCCTCTGTGCAATACGCAGAAGTGCCATGACGACGTTTCATATCCTGTTGAAGCGTCGGGCTATAAGACATGGCCATGCAATGCACAATTCTATGGTCATCAGGGCAACAACATCGAATTCGTGCACAAATACATCGTGGAATATGCTCAGCAGCATGGCGCAACGTATTATTTCGAGCACACTGCGAAGGTGCTCACCCAAAATGAAAATGGCGATGTCACCGGCGTCATCGCTCAGGATACGGACGGCAATTACAAGAAATTTACCGCGAAGAAAGGCGTTCTGCTTGCAGCGGGCGACTTCATTGGAAATCCTCAGATGTGCTGGGCGCTTCTTAATGAAGGAATGGAATGGGGCGAGCGTTCTGGCTCTACCGAAGATGATTGGGTACAAACAGGATTCCGCACCGGAGACGGTCAGAAAATGGGCTGCTGGGCAGGCGGCATGATCGAGCCATCCCCACGTGGTTGGATGGCACTTGGTGGCGGAGCTGCTGGTCCTTGGGGTAGCGCTCCTTTGCTTCAGCTTAATGCGAATGGCGAACGTTACTACAACGAAGCAGCCATTTGCCAAAGCCATTCTATCAACCTGCGCCAGCCAGAAGGCATCATGTCCTGGGTGACCGACGCAAATTGGCAACAGACAATAGGTCAGGCACCACTCGACCACGGTGCTCCAAACTTTGGTATGGATGATTTCTGGACCGACCTGGTAAACGACATGAACAATTGCAAACCTGGTCCCGATCCAAACTCAGTTGTGGGCGCAAACCTTGCAGAACGTAAGATGATGCAAGGACAGGTATACTGCGCAAATACGCTTTCAGATCTGGCTGATTACCTTGGGTATGAGGGAGATGCCAAGCAGAATTTCCTTCAGTCCATTCAGCATTACAACGATCTGTGCAATTCCGCTGATGGCGACACCGATTACGGCAAAGATAAGAAATACATGGTGCCTATTGATACCCCTCCTTTCTATGGCGGAGTCTCAAACGCTCCGAACTCTCACAAAGATGCGCCAATGATGGTGACCCTGAGCGGCCTGATCACTGACAAGAATCAGAATGTTCTTGACCATGATTGGCAGCCGATCAAAGGGCTTTACGCTGCAGGAAATTGCTTGGGTGGTCGTTACGGAATGGGATACACCACGCCGTTTGCAGGTAACTCAATCGGAATGGCAATTACTCACGGCTACACTGCTGCAAAGATAATCGCTCAGCAATAAACGCAAACGTACGGGGAGGGAGTACGCATGACTGATAGTCCGAAAAAAGTTCAAGTCTACATTCATATACCGTTTTGTATTTCAAAGTGTCCATATTGCACAGCATGCGTGGTCACAGGAGATTCAAAAGCGAAAGCGATGTATTTGGACGCGTTAGAGCACGAACTTCAGCAAGCACTCCCTACCCTTTCTGGTTATCTGGTCACCAGCATGTACGTGGGAGGTGGCACCCCTTCTTGCATGTCACCGGATAGAATGGCTCAAATTTTGAGCAAATTTAAGAGTGCGATTCACCACGTCCCCCATATGGAAGCAACGATAGAACTCATGCCACAAACGGTCGTAAGCCCTAATCTTACGGGACTTTCGCACAGCGGGATGAATCGCTTTAGCCTTTCATTCCAAAGCAGAGACATTAGAGATCTCAAATACCTTGGCTGCGGCTTTGACGAAACCGATGTGCAGAATTCTGTCTTGTTGTTGGATAAGTTCCGCATGAATGACGTCAATCTAGACCTGATGTACGGAATCCCGAATCAGCGCAAAGCTTCATTTGAATCTACGCTCAACGGCGTGAGAGATATTCGTCCGACGCATGTGTCGTTATATCCATTCCCAGGGAATGATGATTTTCCTAACGGAGACGAGTCTAAAGGAGGACCAGCGCAGTTAGATTTCGCTGCTGAGTTCCTTGAAAAGCAGGGATACCAACGCTATACGCGCTATCATTTCTGCCTGCCAACCTACGAATGCCATTTCTTTAAAGATCGCTATGAAGGATCGGACTTCATAGGGTTTGGCCTTGGCGCGTGGTCTCTTGTTGATGGAATCGCCTATGAAAATACCAGTGACTGGAATGAATACATTTCAGCTGATGGCAATTTCGAAAAGCTCGTGCGAAACGCTATCGAGCTTAGTCCTGAACAGCTTGGTCAACGCAAACATGAGGGCGAAACACTGCTCGTAGTTTAGTTCATATAGATAATGGATCTACCGGATAATTACTAGCAGAAACAAAAAATACTATGCGATAGATGATATGAGTAGAAAATTGTGAGCCCCTAACTTCATATCGTCTTTTCATTAACCGTGGGTCAGAGGCTGATAATGGTTGTCGTAACTATTAACCGGCAACAGCTTTCAGCTGCCACAGACATGAGAGGGGCTTCCACTATGAGGCATGTTACTTCAATTGGCCTTGATGCTCACGCTCGTTCAATCACCGCAGTTGCTCTTAATTTGAATATCCACCTTTAATTACCAGCCAAAATGACGCTGCACCAAAACAACAGCTTGCTAATGTTAACCAGGTACTGGGCTTAATTACCAGCCAAAATGACGCTGCACCAAAACACTGTCTGACTATTCATGTTTCTCATGCTCGCTTAATTACCAGCCAAAATGACGCTGCACCAAAACTGGATTAAGTCCGTGCGCATTGATTGCTGGCTTAATTACCAGCCAAAATGACGCTGCACCAAAACGGTTCTTGCACTCGATTACAACGCGCTCACGATTAATTACCACCCAAAATCACGCTGCACAAAAACCAATAAGTATAAATACGAACTGTTAAACGCGTAATTAACAGACAAAAAAACGCTGCCCACA
>CAIFEG010000041.1 GCA_903789415.1 uncultured Eggerthellaceae bacterium
AGCTGAGTGTGAGAGGGATTCTTTGCTGTATTGTTGAAGTTAGGAATCAAATCATTTGGACGTTGTTTGAAGATGTTACGCATATCAACGCCTCCGGGCGTTTCTACTTGCTTCAGACTCGAACGGACTGTATAATTTCATATCGCGTCTTTGGGTGCCAAACCAAAGTGTTAACAACGTGCTGGTCATGTTCATCTTTGACGAGCTTGTTTTTAGAACAGGAATAGAAAATGGATTACATTCAGGCTATTGAGCAAAAACAAATTAAACAGGATCTCCCTGAATTTCACGTAGGCGATAACGTGAAGGTTTATTATCGTATTACTGAGGGCACTCATGAGCGCATTCAGGTGTTCCAGGGCAATGTTATTCGTCGCCAGGGATCTGGCCTTAAAGAGACCTTTACCGTTCGTAAGATTAGTTTCTCGGTTGGAGTAGAGCGTACGTTCCCTGTACATTCTCCAAAGATCGATAAAATCGAAGTTACCCGTGAGGGCGATGTTTCAAAGTCAAAGCTTTATTATCTTCGCGATAAGGTAGGAAAAGCCGCAAAAATTAAGGAAAAGGCTTTCAACAAATAATTGCCGACGAAATTTATTTGAAGCAGTCACTCTGTGGCTGCTTTTTTTGACTCAATTTGCGCTCATTAGGTGAAAAGTACCATGCAACGAAATTACCAAAGTGCACATGACATTGCTCAACAATTAGCCAAGGCTGGAAAAGAGGAGTTTCTCCGTCTTCAAAGTGTGTATGCGTCTGATTCTCGAGCAACAGTTCAACAGGCTTTAAAACGTGCACAGTTTCGTCTTAAAGCTGAAGAAACAGAGCGACAACGGGTCAAGAAGCTTTACGATTTTCAATCAAAGATTTGCGAGGGAAAACTGTGTGTGGGGCTTGATGAAGTGGGAAGAGGCCCACTTGCGGGGCCGCTTACGGTCGGAGCAGTCGTGCTGCCGGAAACTCCCCAAATACAAGGCATCAATGACTCGAAACAGCTTTCTGCACGCAAGCGTGAGCAACTAGCCCCTAAAATCAAAGAGGTTGCTCAGGCTTGGGCAACATTTGATGTGAGTCCTGAAGATATTGATCATTTCGGTATGGCAAGAGCCCTGCGGAAAGCATTTCGAGGAGCGCTTCAAAAAATTGAGGACTCGGGTATTTGCCCTCAGGTTGTGCTCATTGATGGCAACCCACTCCATATTGATCCTCGTGAGATCAATGTCGTGCATGGTGATGGGCGGTGCGCATCCATATCGTGTGCATCCATCTTGGCAAAAGTGACACGTGATGCACAGATGGTTTCTTATGCCCAAATGTATCCCGAATATCATTTTGAACGCAACAAAGGGTACGGTTCGGCCGAACATATCAAGGCAATCCAGACATATGGATTAACGCCTATCCACCGAAGAAGTTTCTGCAGAAATTTCTATCAGGATCAGCTTTTCTAATATCGAAGTCGTAGGCGGTATGCCTTACGTATCGCCATCACTGTTTTCTATCTTGCTTTGGTATTTTTGGAAATGCTGAAAATGCTAAATTCCTCAATTCCTCAATCCCTGAATTCCTAGTAGATGTCTCTCGTCTCGTCAGTAAATTCTATGGGAGCGTACGTTATATGGGGCGTAAGCTTTTTGCATGATCTTGGCAAGGTTTATGTAAGAACTATAGGTGAAACTTTCCTTATTCGTTGTTAAGAGAAAGTTGATCGTTATGGAAAAACTTAAAGAAATTTCACCTCAGACTCAAAAAACTGCGCCAAAAAAGACTTCATCAGAAAAACCTCTTCGTCGGGCAAAAACTGATGCGGTCGTATCGTCGTCTCAAGAAAAAGAAAAAACGCAAACCTCAATTACTCAGCCACAAACTCAAAAGAAAAAATCTTTGCCTCAATCAGCTCAGAAAAAATCATCAAAAATATCTGGCAGCAGCCAATCTCTTCAAAAGGCTTCGTCTAAGGCTTCAGGTAAAAAGAAAAAATCAGAAGAAACAAGCCAGAAGAAGAAAAGTTCAAGCGATGTACGTTGCAAACGCAAAACGAAACAAGAAAACATCCAGAGGGGTGAGATGCAGCATCCCAGTGCGCAATTAAGTAAACATCCTGATACTCAGACCAGTAAAAATTCCGATACACAGCCCAGTAAAGTGCAACATAGTGATACACATCATAACTATGAATTAGGCATTCGTGGCGAAAACGCTGCAGTTAAATTTCTTAAAAATAAAGGGTACGAAATTTTAGAGCGTAGATGGGAATGTCCCGGTGGAGAGGCAGATATCATCGCTCGCTATAACAACGATATCCATTTCATTGAAGTGAAAACACGAATGAGTACGCATATGGGTTTCCCCGCAGAGGCAGTTGATAAGCGCAAACGGGAGCGTTATGAACGCATTGCGGAATTTTACTTGTCGAATTACGAAGGTGCAGAAGGTCGTTTGATGTTTGACATTATTTCGATCCTTGTGGTTTCTGACCATCGCGCATTTCTTAAGTTTCATCAAAATGCGTATGTCACAGGTGAATAGGGTGCCGCAATCATGGGGTTCTCTCAGTGCAGTGTGCTCAGTGCGACAATTCGAGGAGTCTCGGCAATTCCTGTCCATGTAGAGGTCATGCTTTGCGACGGCATTCCCAGTTTTTCAATTGTTGGCATGCCTGATGCGGCAATCATTGAGGCGCGAGATCGGGTACGATCTGCAATCAAAGCGTGTGGCTTTCGTATGCCCGTTGAAAAACTTGTTGTTAATTTAGCCCCAGGGTCTCTTCGAAAAACAGGAAGCGGTTTTGACCTTCCGATTGCGCTTGGAATCTTGGCTGCATCGGGACAAATTGATCCGCAAATCCTAAAAAATTCTCTTATTATTGGTGAACTTTCTTTAGACGGCAATGTCCATCCCATTAAAGGAACACTTGCATTTATTGAATGTGCGAAACAGAATGGATGCTCTCTTTTGTGCTCTGCGGATGTTTGTGATTATGTAGAAACCAAACGGGTGCAAGCATTTGGAATTCAATCTCTTCAATCCATGCGCAAGAAGCATTTTGTCAAGCTGAAGCAATTCGATAATCTCGTTAAAAATCAAAATAGAGATTTTGGCGAAATTAAAGGTCATGAACAAGCAAAACGAGCTTTGCAACTCGCTGCTGCAGGTGGGCACGGCATTTTGATGATGGGACCTCCTGGTGCAGGAAAATCAGCACTTGCATCCTGCTTACCTTCAATATTACCGCCGCTTTCCGAAGAAGAACGTCTTGAAGCTGCGCGCATTCGGTCGGTCGTAGGTGAAGACGTTTCAGATGTCCTTTCGGGAATTCGTCCATTTCGCGCACCCCATCACTCTGCAACGCTCGCAGGGCTTATAGGGGGAGGAACTCCCGTGCGCCCGGGAGAGTTGTCGCTTGCCCATACCGGAGTACTCTTCTTAGACGAAATCGCAGAGTTTCGCCCGAGTACCTTACAGGGAATTCGAACACCTATAGAACAGGGCTACATACGTATTGTACGGGCAGATGGGAGCGTTATCTTACCATCCCGATTCATGCTTGTTGCTGCGAGCAATCCTTGTCCGTGTGGGTATTTTGGTGATGATCGAACTCCCTGCACGTGTACACAATCCCAGATTCATTCATATCAGAATAGGATTGGAGGCCCACTTCTCGACCGTATTGACATGCATGTAGATATATGGCGTCCACCTGCAGAAGACATCATGGAACAGGAAGAATCGTCCATTAATTCGCATGATCTGTATTTGGGAGTTCAAACAGCTAGGCATTTCGCGCAAGAACGTCAATCTTGGAATATCACTCGTAAACGCCAGCCTACTATTACCGAATTGATCTCTGCATGCGCGATGCAAGGTGAAACAAAAAGGTTTTTAGAGCAAATGGCAAATTCGTGCGTGCTCTCTGGCAGGGGAATTGAAAAGGTACTTTTAATTTCACGAACTATCGCTGATATGGCTCAGTCGTATTCAGTGGAAAAAGTCCATGTTGCAGAAGCACTTTCTCTTAGAGTGCAACAGAAATGCATGGTATAGAAAGAAGTGACATATGGCCTCACCTCAAATATCGATCAATCAGGCGAAACAAATGCAAAAACGCTGTGGTTGGAATGGATACAACGGACCAAAGCTTCAGGGGCAAAGGTATATCCTCGATAAAAAAGATGCTCATTTTCCTGAAGCACTTAAAAATATTCCACATCCTCCCGAAAAGCTTTATGTCATTGGACGTCTTGAAGCACTCCAAGAAGGACTTGCGATTATAGGTGCGCGTCGTGCAACTCCCTATGGTCTAGCCTGTGCGAAACGATTTGGAGAAATTGCTGCGTCCAAGGGAATCACTGTTATTGCAGGTGGAGCGCGTGGGTGTGACTCTCAAGCGCATCAAGCAGCACTTAATGTGGGAGGCAATACGGTGGTATTTCTTGGTGGTGGATGCGACCAACTTTATCCGGTGCAGAATCAGCCCCTGTTCCAAAAAATTATTGATTGTGGGGGAGCCATTGTATCGGAAAACACCTGGGATTTTCCTGCCCTACCGTATACTTTTCGCAATCGAAATCGTTTAATTGCTGGTCTGGCGAAGGCCACACTCATCGTAGAGGCTGGGCTTCCTTCAGGAACTTTTTCTACGGCAGATGAAGCGCTCGAAGCAAATCGGGAAGTTTGGGTTGTTCCTGGTGCGATTACTTCAAGAACTTCCGATGGTGCCAACCGATTGTTGTATCAAGGAGCATATCCAATCGTTGATGATGATTCCTTTGAAGATGCTCTTTCTCGAACGTTTTGCATGCTTCGGCAAGAAACGTACAGAAATGCTTCACCGGGTAACGTTACAAATAACCACGATGAACTGTTGCGCGCACTTAACGCTTCTCCCATGCGTATGGATGAGCTGCTAAATGCGCATTTAGATATGGGAACGTTTTCGGGCAACTATTCAGAGTGGGTTCATCTTCATTTAGCAGAGCTTGAACAACAAGGTCTTATTATGCGTTATTCTGATGGTCGATATGGTCCCTCTGCACTTTGATACTCTTTTATAGGGTTTCAAATGCCAAAAATCATATGAAATTACATCATGCAACATAAAGAGACTTTGAATACAGATATGCAGGAAACAAAAAATAACACAGTCAATATTGTCGGTGCAGGTCTTGCCGGAAGTGAAGCAGCACTTCAACTTGCAAGTCGGGGTGTACAGGTAAATCTCTTTGAAATGCGACCAAAGGTTCCAACCGAGGTTCACAAGACAGGTCTTTGCGCTGAGCTTGTTTGCTCTAATTCATTTAAAAGTGTTGATCCTGATCATGCGGCGGGAATGTTGAAAAATGAGCTTACCTCTCTTCATTCGTTTGTTTTACATGATGCAATGGCAAATAAAGTTTCAGCGGGTGGTGCGCTTGCCGTAGACAGAGCTCTTTTTGCCCAGGCGGTTACCAATCAAATTACTACCAATCCAAATATCTCTTTAGTATGTGCAAACGTATGCTCACTTCTTGAAGATGGAGATGTTGAGCTTGTTGGGGATGATGGGAAAAAGTATCCAGCTTATCTGCCTGCTGATGCGGTCATTATTGCGACTGGGCCCCTCACATCGAATGATTTTGCTGCATGGTTGCAACACAATACGGGACATGCAGGTTTGGCATTTTATGATGCCGCAGCCCCAATTGTTGCTGCAGATTCGCTAGATATGAGCAAGGTGTTTAGCCAAAGCCGGTATGAGTACGATTCGGCAGGTGATTATCTCAATGCTCCGTTTAATAAAGAGGAATATGTATCATTTATCAATGAACTTGTTGGTGCAAAACGTGTCGTATTGAGGGATTTTGAAACAAAAGAATTGTTCCAAGGTTGCCAGCCAATCGAAGAAATTGCCCGAAAGGGGTTTGATGCTCCCCGTTACGGTCCTCTAAAGCCCGTGGGCCTAATAGATCCACACATGGGACACAGACCCTGGGCTGCAGTGCAACTGCGCGCGGAAGATAAAAATGCAAACAGTTTCAACCTTGTAGGATTCCAAACGAATCTTACTTTTCCTGAGCAACGGCGTGTATTCCGCATGATTCCGGGCTTAGAACATGCAGAATTTCTTCGCTATGGGGTGATGCATAGAAATACATTTATTGATGCACCTGCACTTGTTGATAATCGCCTCAATATTCCTGCGATCAGCGACCGTATCAAGCGTCCCGTGTATATTGCGGGTCAAATATCTGGTACAGAAGGATATACCGAAGCGATAATGTCGGGTCTTTATGCATCATTACAAACGTTTGCATATCTAAACAATGTGGCAATACCGCCATATCCGCAAGATACCTCGTTTGGGAGCTTACTTGCATATGCCACCGATCCCGAAACGAAGAACTATCAGCCCATGCATGTTAATTTTGGGATTTTCCCTCCGCTTTCTTCTCACATTAAAAACAAAGGGCAGCGTCGACATGCATATGCGATACGTGGACAAGAGTCAATGAAAGCATATGAAGCAAAGTTAAAAGAATGTGGCGTACTGTAATAAACGTGCAGGAATACTGGTGCCGAAATTACAGTATCGTAAAATCCTACACTCATGAGAGTCTTGGTTGAAAATAAAGAGTGGGTATAAATGAAGATCTCTGAATCAAAGAAAGGTTCCTTGGAAAAAGAAAACATCCAAACAGGTTCACATAAATCAAATCCGCAGGAGATGGCGGAACGGTTTGTTGTGCAATACTGCGAAGATTTAAAGGTAGAACATAATGATTCCGCCCACACAATCCGAGGATATCACACAGATTTAGAAGAATATCTTCGTTGGTGCGCGCGAGCAAAGGTAAATCCACTTTCACCAAGTCATAAAGACCTCAGACGATATCTTGCTGATTTAAACCGCGCGCAATACGCAAGAACTACCATTAATCGTCGTCTTAGTTCTCTTAAAGGCTACTTCCGGTGGCTTAATATTACCGGTCGGGAGAAATCGAATGCCGTTGATGCACTGCAATCGTTAAAAGAAGGGCGTCGCCTTCCTCATCGTATTCGACCGTATCAAATGGCAAAGATCTTATCGGTACATCTTCCAAAACAGCATGATGGACAGTGGACAAATCAAGACCCGACTTCTCTACGTGACCAGTCGATTCTTGAATTTATGTATGCGTGTGGTGCACGCATTTCTGAAGTTTCGAATCTGCAGCTGAAAAATGTTGATTTTGAGTCTAAACAGGTGCGAATTTTTGGAAAAGGCAGCAAGGAACGAATCGTTCCCTTGCACGATCTCGCTATCAAAAGTATGCAAACCTATTTGCATTTCGGGCGGCCTCATCTGGTAAATAGGGATAAACCAAACGATTTCTTCTTCTTATCTACAAGAGGCAATCAAATGGGCACCGATGCAATCAGAAAAATGTTTAAATCAACGTTGCGTCAAGCCGGAGTTGACCAGGCGTACTCTCCTCATGATATGCGTCATACGTTTGCAAGTGATTTGCTTGAAGGGGGAGCGGACTTGCGCAGCGTTCAAGAAATGCTGGGGCATTCGAGTTTGTCTACAACGCAAATCTATACACATCTCAGCGACGCGCACATGAAAAAAGTTCATAAACAATCCCATCCAAGAGGGTAAGATGGCGTTTTGCAAACCTTTTCATGCCGTTTATTCACTGTTACAACATATTAAATTATGAAAAGGGAGAAAGCGTTATCATCGTATTTATGTAGGAATGATAATTACCTTTATTTGATGTTTCTGGTGTGGTGCCGTACATAAGATGAGCGCATGAAGTTGAGGTCAGATAGGGGCAATTACGAAGGTTATGGAAACCGCATGAAGGACCCAGCTTGATGGAGGTAGATATGTCCCAGAATTCAAACCCGCGTTTTGGGCGACTCATTGCTGCAATGCCTACCGCATTCGATGATGATTTAAACGTTGACATTAATCGTACGATTACACTTGGTCACAAAATTGTAGAAGGGGGAGTTGAATCACTCCTTGTTCTTGGCACAACTGGTGAAAACCCAACGATTTCTGAATCGGATAAAATTAAGATTTTCCAAGCAATGGCTTCAGAGTTTAAGGGCAGTGTGCCGATCATTGCCAACGTAGGAAGCAATTGCACCTCTGCATCTGTCGAGTTTGCGCGCAAGGTTGAAAAACTTGGCGTTGACGGGTTAATGCTCGTTGTTCCTTTCTACAATAAACCTCCACAAGAAGGTATCTATCAGCATTTTAAGACCATTGCTAATGCGGTGGATAAACCCATAATCTTATATAACATTCCTGGTCGTACGAGTAGAAATATGACTGCAGAAACTACGCTTCGCCTTGCTCATGATTGCGATAATATTATCGGAATTAAAGAAGCTTCGGGAATGCTTACGCAGATCGACGAAATTATTGATAAGGCACCTGATGATTTTGCGGTATATTCAGGTGATGATGCGTTAACCTATGACCTTATGAAGCTCGGTGGGGCAGGTGTTATTTCAACTTCTGCAAACGTAGCTCCTGAGCTCATGAAGCAATTAGTAGATTTGCTTGCAAAAGGCGACTATGCTTCTGCAAGAAAACTTCAAGATAAGTTACTTCCACTAATGACGGGATTATTTGCTGCACCCAATCCTATTTTGTGCAAGCAGGCGCTCAATCTCAGGGGAATCCCTGTGGGTGGAGTCCGTCTTCCTTTAGTAGGAGCAACGCCAGAGCAGACCGAAGAGTTGAAGAAACTCCTTCAGCAATATGATCTGATCTGATAATAAAAAAGGAAAAGAATGACACAATCAAACAATGAATCGATCCACAAGGATCACTCTCGATCGCATCGGC
>CAIFEG010000042.1 GCA_903789415.1 uncultured Eggerthellaceae bacterium
CAGCTGAGTGTGAGAGGGATTCTTTGCTGTATTGTTGAAGTTAGGAATCAAATCAGGAATAAAATAGCTCAAAGAAATGAAGGCATCACGATTTTGTCAAGACCTAGGCATGCGTAATGTCTTAAATGTGGTATTATATGCAGGTTTTCATCTGCATAGATATTTTTTTGGAGGATTAAAATTGGCGAACATCAAGAGCCAGAAGAAACGCATTCTTACGAATGAAAAAGCACGTATGCGTAATCGTGCGGTGCGTTCACAGTTGAAATCATCAATTCGCGAGGTTTATGAAGCTGCCGAAGCCAAGGATGGCTCAAAGGCACTTACCGCAGCTTACAACGCATGCAAGCTGCTCGATCGCGCTGTCACTAAAGGCGTTATTCATAAGAACCAGGCAGCAAATCGCAAGAGCGAGGTTATGAAAGCTGCAAATTCGGTTGCTACCGATGCAGATCGCAAGGCGTTTAAGGCTCCTGATAAGAAGACCCCAAAGAAGGGCACCGTTAAGGCAGACAAGAAGGCTGCGCGCGCAAAGAAGCATGAAGCTGCTGAAAAGCAACATGAAAAGAATCAGACTGCTGAAAAGAAAGCCGCTCAGAAGAAGGCTGCTGCAGAGAAAAAGGCTGCAGAAGCTGAGGCTAAGGAAGAAGCAGCTGACGAAAATACGGATGCCGAATAAGCAAGCCGCATGATGGAACTTTTGCAATTGCAGTAAGGATGTTCGCTTAAAAGAAGAGACTTCCGAGTCTGTTCCGCATATCAAGGAAAAAGGGCCTTATGGCCCTTTTTTGTTTTCCTGCGCGATTTTTGTCTTTCTGTGCGGTGCGATCCTTTTTTTGATCCCTTTTGTTTTTCTGCGCGAAAAAGGTTTAATTAAACCTGCCCGTGACAACCGAGACCCACCAGTCGGTAAATACCGCATTCTGGTCGCTTCCGCTTTTCATGGCCATATCCGCATCTCGCGCACTTACCAATGCGTGTTCGAGCTCTGAAGGTTTATATTTCTTTGCCCACATACGGTGATTTCTTACTTGCCAAGGTTGTCGTTGGAGAACATGGGCAAGCTGCCCAATTTGGCCACGTTTCATCAGGGCCTGCGCGGTGATAAGCTCTCGGATCCTGTTTACTGACACTGAAAGTAACTGTGTGGGACTTGGTTTTTTCATTCGAGAGAGCACAAGAAGACATTTCTGCATGTTACGTGCGGCGAGCGCATCGGTAAAATCCCATATCTTCGGTTCCGCGGTTCGACTTACCTGCGAGGCGATTTCGTTTTCGTTAACCGGATCTGTTCCCATATGAGACAGAGAAAGTTTCGTGAGCTGAGCATTTATTGCTTCCATGTCGTCGCCCACCAAATCAATGAGCTCCATCACCGCTCCTGGGGTCATTTGAAACCCATGTGATTTTGCAAGTTTTCTCACGTAGTCGGGAATGTTGCGATGTTTCGGCGTCTCACAGGAAATCACCGCTTTGTCTCCCAGGCCATCCACCACTTTGTACAAACGCGTATTTTTTGCAATGCTATTCGCAACAAGTTCCAGCACGGTCGTGGGCGATGGAGATCCGAGGTAGGTAATAATCGCTTCACGATCAGCCTTTTTTAAGTGATCCGCCGCGGTTACTTCGACAAGACGCTTCTCACCAATAAAGGGAAGCGTATTGCATGCCGCAACAATGTCTTCGCCCGATGCATTTTGACCATCAAACGTATCGCAGTTAAGAGAGATATCACCCATTGCATCAATACGCTTACGCAGGCGCTGCATGACCGTCTTGCGCTTTAAGGTATCGTCTCCGACAACTAAATATGCGGGAAGAAGATGTACGTTTTTCTTTGCCATAGGACCGTTTCGTAGGATGCTTATCGTTGCTTTTTATCGTTGTGTTCGCACGCGTATCTGCGTATCGTTCAGTTCACATACTATATCACCATGCTCATCGGTGCGCTCCACGCGCGATCCGCTCTTCAACAGACTCTCGACCGTTTGCGCATTGGGATGTCCATACCGGTTTCCCTCGCCCACACTTACCAGGCTTATCGCGGGAGAAAGAGCCTGCGCCGTTTCGTCATCAACCGCCGCACGCGAACCATGATGCCCCACCTTAAAAATGTCTACCTGTCCAATGCTTCCATCCTTGCAGAGTTCAGAGATTACCTCGTTTTCTGCGTCCCCGGTAAGAAGCGCCGTCCACGAAGAGGTGCCTTGAGATCCTGAAGTACTTTGATGTTCTGAAGTATGTTGAGATTCTGAGGTACCTCGAGAGCCTGAAATACTCTGAGATTCCAAAGCACCTTGGGATTCCTGTGGGGCGGTTACCTTGAGCACGATGCTGTCTTCATTTCCACCCTCATTTCGAAACTCGCTCGGTGAAAGCACGCGACACTGAATTTCTCCTACCCGAAACGTGTCGCCCACATCAAGCCCTTGGACGGGAGCTCTTTGTGCCTTGGCCATCAATTCCCTGCAGTTTTCACATGTACACGAAAGAGCGTCGGATGCTACCAGAACCTGCTTTGTAGGAACACACCGAAGTACTTCGCTCAGGGCGCCGAAGTGATCATCATCGTGGTGCGTGATGAGTACCGCATCCAACTGGCGAACATGCTGCCTTGCCAAGCCGGAAACTACACCGGTATGCGGCTTACCCGTGTCAACAAGCACGGCATGATTTTTACTTTGAATTAAAATTGCATCCCCCTGCCCCACATCAAGTGCCACAATGCGCTCTGGCGTAAAGCACGGAAGCACAAAAAGGAACACTATCGCACACGTAAGCGCGACGCCGCTTGCCTCCCAGCCATATTTTATGGAGGGCTTTGGCCAAAAGATGAGAAGCATGACCGAAATGACAACCACCGCGATACAGCCTGCGACCAGATTCATCGAAAAGGGAATACACGCATATGGAATGGTCGAAAGCTTTTCGATGACCTGTACAAACGATGTGGCAATCACGCACACGAAATGCGTAATGCCCAAGGCGAGCGTTTTAAGCAGGACAAACTGCGGCATGAGTTGAGCGAGTCCACTCAGTAAGACACCGACAAGTCCGCCCGCGCACAGCACAGAGAAAAAAGGCGTCGCAATGAGATTCGAAAGCGGAGAGACCAACGGCAGCTGCGAAAAAATCGATGTTGAAATCGGAATAGTAAAAAATGTCGCCGCACAAGTCATACCGATCACATCGCATATGCGCCGTGCATACCCTGCGCACATGGTAGAAAGCCATGAAGAAATATAGCGTGCAAAGAACAGGATTCCCGCCGTGGCTGCCGCCGAGAGTGCAAAGGAAACGGAAAGTGCATTTTGGGGATTGATAAGGATAATCGCCATGATACAAAGGCCGAGAGCATGCATACGTGCGGCACGGCGCTTTGCAAAAAATGCCATGAGTGCACAGCACGCCATCACCGATGCACGAAGAACAGAAACCGGCGCACCGGTAAAAATAATGAACATTCCTATAAAGGCAATTTGGCATATGACGGTAATCTTTTTCGAAAAACCAAAGATGCTCAAGAGCCATGCGAAAAATCCTGTCATCAACACCAAATGAGATCCTGAGACAGCAACAAGATGCGCAAGCCCTACCGTTTTGACACTTTCATACGTCTCGCTTTGAAAAAGTTCAGACCGCCACCCACACACCAGTGCTTTCATCAGCATGGATCCCGAAGAATCGGGGTCGGCTTCTTCAAAAAGATTGAGTGCCGATATGCGGATGTTTGTTATGGCGCCGGAAACCCCGCCACGCGGTAAAACGTCCATAGACCGAGAAACAACCGTTGCCACATACCCATTTCTCCAGGCACTTTCTTGAACCTGGTCCTTCGGGTCTTTCGCCGTGCCATGTACATGTACGACATCCCAGGTAAAAACCTGGGCATCGGCAGGAATATAGAGCTTAAAAAGCTCGTTTGAACCACCAAGGTTTTTCGCATAGCAGCTCTGTCCAAATTCACTTTGAGTTGGATCGCTCATTATTTGAAGCGTGTATTCATATGCATGTCTGGCATGGACCGCTTCTTGTTGTTGATGCATATGACCTGCTTGAATAGATCCACAAGCAGCGCCTAAACATGCACCCATCAAGCACGCGCATACCACCCGCGCCGCCCCTTTTGCCCAAAAGATAAAAAGCAACAGTGAAATAACCACCGAGATGCTCGCGATAATTCCAACGACAATGCAAACGAAAACTTCCCATGTCCTACCCGCCCAAAGAATGAGCGCCGCGGCAACCCAAAGTGATGCAGCACATAAAAGAGAAAGAGAAACCTCCGGGCGCTCGACATTGTGTCCCGACGGAACTGTATCAAAATCAAAAGACGACTGCAGCACCTCATTGCCGCTCACCGGGCTCATACGCATATTTTTGCCTCAAGTTTTTGATATTTCTTATCGCCAATTCCTGAAACGCGTTTAAGATCCTCCTTTGAGATAAATGGTCCTTCCTCTTTGCGGTTATCGATGATTTTTTGTGCCGTTGCTGCTCCGACTCCAGGCAAGGTCTGCAATTGCTCTGCATCTGCCGTATTGATATTCACAAGCGTGTTTTGTGCTTGGCTGGAAGCTTGTCCAGAGGAGTTTGCTGCAGAAGACGATGAATTACTGCCACTTGACGATGATGAGCCATTTGCAGCACTCTCAGTTGGTGCTGCAGCCGTTCCTTGAGCACCATCTGCAACAGTTTTCTTTTCAGGGATGAGCACTTGTTCCCCATCATTTAAAACGCGCGCGAGATTCACAGAAGCCGTATCGGCGTTTTCTCCCACCCCTCCTGCCAGAGCAACGGCATCTTGAACACGTGAATCTTTCTCAAGTTCATAGACCCCTGGCTGTTTTACGCATCCATCAATATGAACCTTGATGGTTTCGGGAACAGCGGGCGCACTTGGCTCTTCAGTTTCTGTGGAAACTTGGGGCTCATCTGCTTTCTCTACTTCAAAGGTATTTGAGGTAGCAAGTCCTACGATATGGGAGACAAAAAGCGCCACGACAACAATGATGCATGCAGAAACACCAATGAGCACAGGTGTTGATACATCACTTAAGTGCATCTTTGATCGAAGCGAATCAGAGGACTCGATAAATGGCATCGCTTTCACCCCGCAGTACCTGTTGTTTTGTGCATGCATAATGTTGTGTGTATATGACCTGTTTGTACTTATATGTGCGCGTACCAGCGTACGTACCATGGACACGTGCCTTCGTGCGAATCGGTGTATGGAGCACAGGCATGCCCATACGCACGCTCGACATTAAAAACGGCCCAGAATTCTGGGCCGTGTGACGAGACGAAAAAGCCCGCACGGCTTTATCTCTTCAGCCATGCGGGCAGTATAGATTACAGATGTTGCTATTTGCCTACCGAATACCTACCGAAAGCTTACACGCCTTATGAGAGCTTATGCGAGCTTATGCGAGCCTTTCCTCCGTTCGCTTCGGAGCCGTACGTGCCGGACGATATCCCGGGCAATTATAATCATGAACTTCTGCGTTCTGAACGATTTGGGTTACCCATTCATCTTCAGGAAATGCCTTTTCAGCATCCAGAACACGCGGCAGATGTGCATGCGTCTCGGGACGGCGTGGCATGAAAAGCGTGCAGCAATCAGGCGCATCTTCGCTTGAGATCTTAAAGGTGCCAATCTTTTCTGCACGATCAGAAATCTCCAGCTTATCTGCACCAATAAGGGGGCGAAGTACCGGACGATCACACGCCTGATCGGTCACATAGATATTGTCAAGCGTCTGGCTTGCCACTTGCCCCAAACTCTCACCGGTGCCCAGCGCTTTTGCATTTTCCTGCTTGGCGATTGCGCATGCCACCTTAAACATCAGCCGCCGATACAAAATCACACGCAACTCAGGCGGCGCACCGGCTGCGATTTGACGCTGATAATCGCCGAACGGAACCACATAGAGGCGCGCAATGCAGCCTGAACGTTCAAGGACATGAGCAATATCGTCGACGAGATATTCGCTTGTTGAAGACGTCTGCGGACGACCGGAAAAATGAACCGCAATGCACTGCGCGCCACGCTTTGCAAGTCGCCACGTGGCCACGGGCGAATCGATACCGCTTGAAAGCAGCATGACCACCTTGCCACCGGTGCCTACGGGAAGTCCGCCAATGCCGCGTACCGAGCGCGCGTACACATAGGCACTACCCTGAATCACTTCGACATGCACATTGCACTCAGGATTCTTCATGATGACTTTTGCATCAGGGAATTCATCGCACAGCTTTGCACCGACCAAACGGTTCATGTCCATGGAATGCACCGGAAAATCGGTATGGTTCCGACGTGCGGTCACCTTGAAACTTTGGAATGGCGCCGCATCATGAGCTGCTTGAATGGCCGCATCATAGATTTGATCCATATCGCGTTCGCATTCGTATCCGCATGAAACACGCTGAACACCAGGGATCGAGCACAGCAAATCTTCAATATGACACGCATCTTTATAGCTGGTGCCGCTTTGAATAGGCACCAGCAGGCGCCCTGAAATACGCTGGACTTTTCCTATGGGCTCACGAGAAAACAGCGCCTGTACATTTTGTACAAGGCGCTGCTCAAAACGTGCGCGATTATGTCCTTTGAGTCCGATTTCGTGATAGTGAATCAGACAAATTCTTGGGTATGGTTTCGACACGGTGTATACCTGGTAATTTCCGATCAGATTAGTGGCGATGTGCATCAATGGTGGCTGGATCGTATGAAACAGTCCCATTTGCAATTTCGTCAAATGCAATTGAGAGTGGCTTGCGTGTAGAAGCCTTTGCAATGTCGACGGCATCGTCGAGATCGATTGCACGTTTACGCTGACCACGAAGCATTTCGTTAATATCATGTGCACGATGGTATGCAATCGAACTTAAAAGATAGCGATCACCATCGGTTTTATCCAAAAGATTATCAATTCTTGGTTCAATTAAACTCATAGTTCAAACCTCAAAACATAGGAAACATACACATATAAGCATACGAAAATTATGCTTATATGAAAGATATCATCACGACAATCCCATATCAATTTTTGTTTATGACAGGTTTAACGGGGCTCATCCTTGCCTGCGTGGCGTTCAATATAATCCACCAGCTCATCGGTGGCCCGATCGAGATCGTCATTGACAATCGCGAAGTCATACTTTTCTTTCTGTTTGACTTCGCCTTTTGCCACTTCCATGCGCGCATTGATAGTTTCTTGATCTTCAGTGCCGCGCTTCTGCAGACGATTTTTGAGCTCATCCATGCTGGGTGGCATGATAAATACCAGATGACATCCGGGCATTTTCTTTTTAACCTGGAATGCCCCTTGCACATCGATCTCCAAGATAACCTGATCGCCTGCGGCGATATGCTCTTCGACCGACTTACGCGGCGTTCCATATTGCGCCGTGTGAACGTTTGCCCACTCTAAAAACCCATCGTGTTTCACCAAGTCGTCAAAGTGTGCCTTGTCCATAAAGTAATAATGGACCCCGTCAATTTCACCGGGACGCGGCTTGCGCGTAGTAGCCGAGACAGAAACCCACGCATCAGGGATGCATTTAAGAATACGAGCCACCAGCGTGCCTTTACCAGCACCTGATGGCCCAGATATTACAAATAAATTTCCTTGGCGAGACAAATTAGCTCAGACGATCCACAAGAGCGGCCTTTTGACGATCTCCTAAACCAGCCAAACGGCGAGTTGGAGCAATCCCGAGTTCTTCCATAACCTTTTCAGCCTTTGCTTTGCCATAGCCAGGAAGCGTCTCGATAAGCGTGGTTACCTTCATACGTGCGATAGTGCTGTCTTTACCAGCCATATCGATAACATCTTTAACGGTGACCTTGCCATTTTTCAAGTCATCACGTACCTGAGCACGTTTAATTCGAGCAGCTTTCGCTTTTTCCAAAGCCTGCTGACGCTGCTCCTTTGTAAGTGCCGGTGGTGTAGCTGCTTTCGTCTTTGCCATATAAGCGCATCTCCTCAAAATCTAAAATACTGGTGCGATATTACCATATCGTAGCAATAGTTTCACATCATTTTCCCAAAGTAACGGAGTAATTGGACTGTATTGCATCCGTTACACGGAAAAAAATGTTACAAAATAACGCTATTTTAAGAAATGTGAACCAGGAGAATCAATAGGAACTCCTTTTTTGCAAAGTTCACATTCATCTGGTAACCATGATGGCACAGAAAGCTTCAAAAGTGGATAGAATGGTTTGTCAAAGGCATGATTTTTATTGCCACGATCAATCATCGAGCACACTGCTACCACATTCCCGCCTGCTGCTTCTACCAAATCGCATACCTCTTTGACAG
>CAIFEG010000043.1 GCA_903789415.1 uncultured Eggerthellaceae bacterium
TGTTCCATATGACTATTCTGGTCCAATTCCCACAGTTGATGACATTAGAAATGAAATGACCTTTACCGGATTTGTAAATGGTGATACGGAAGAGACACTTGAGGGTTTTGACCGCAGTGCAATTCAAATCTCACTAGCTTCAAATTGGCCCACCCAAGCTTCAGATTGGCAGGAGACAACTGGTGGTGATCTTAATTCAGATAAATACCGCTTCTATGCTCGGATTAGTGGGGGGAATCTTGGAAATAATTACCAAGTTGATGGCACTGGATACTTTATTGTAGGTATGTCGCCGGAAGTTGAGGCAATGCTCCAGCCGGCAAATGGTGAGTCATATTCGCTTGTGTATACGGGAACCCAACAAAGGTTTTGGGATACAATTGCTGATAAGACTTTCGCCAATGGAACGTTTGGGCAGTTAGGCGATGGTACTGGAGTGGCAACTGATGTTGGCACATATCAAGTAATAGTAGAAATGAGCTACCAAGGTGGGCAACTATGGTCTGCCTGGTCTGATGGCACAACTGATCCCAAAGAATTTGAATGGAGCATCACTCCAGCACAACTGACAGCCACGCTTCAAGACACCACTATCGATGTCTATGATCCAGAAAGCAACGATAACCAGTTTAATATTGATGTCGCAGGATTTGTAAACGACGAAACGGCAGAAACTGCTGCCGATTATGTAGCTCCAACGGCATCGCTTCCGGATAATGTTGAGCCAGGCAAGACCTATGAAGTCACCCCAACAGGTGGTTCTGCGAGAAACTATACATTTAATTATGCTCCTGGCAATGTGACGGTGAATACTGTTGTTGCGCATGCTCCTGAAGGTCAAACCCTTACCTATACAGGTTTAGAGCAAACAGGAGTAGAAGCAGGTAATGGCTACACCCTCTCAGGTGATGTATCTGCAACCAATGCAGGTACCTATACTGTAACGGCTACTCTAAATGATGGCTACATCTGGTCAGATGGAACAACAGATCCAAAGACCATTACGTGGACCATCGCACCAGCTAATATTGCAAATGCAACAGTAACAGCAGCAGATGCTGAATATACCGGAGAGGCTTTAACTCCTGAGGTCACGGTTACCTTAAACGGAAACACGTTAACCCAGGGAACCGATTACACGGTTGCTTACTCAAACAACACAGAAGTTGGGACAGGGACTGCAACGGTTACCGGTGAAGGTAACTATACCGGAACTGCGACCGCTACCTTTAACATCACGCGTGCGGCATCAGAAATTACACCAGGCACCTATACAGTAACGGCAAACCTGGCAATGCCTGGTGAATATAACCCTGTACTTACGGGAATTGATGTCTATGCCAACAGCCCCGATAATCCTTTCGGTCCTACCATTGATGAAAACACCGATGTTACGGTGCAAAGCAGGATCCCTAGGTATGCTCAATCAATGAATGCAACGATTGTGGTGGGCACCGATGGAACGCGTACGCTGATACTTCCTATTCGCAACCCAATCTTTACGACGCAGTCTCTTGGTACCTGCGATCAACTTACCAACGTGCATACCGAACGGGTTACTCCAACGGCAAATGGTGGGATGTTTAGTGGCAACTATGGAAACCGTACTGATCGCATCCATATGATGAGTGCCGTTCTTCCTGCAGGCGATACTACAGGAACAGGTACCTATAACTTTAAAGGTAGCGTGCTCTACGCGGTGCCACTTGATCGTGAGATTGCGCCAACAGGAGATATCGCCCTGCAGCTTACCGTTGACTATGACAGTATGACACGTGCATCCGATAGCACCGCACTTCCTACCTTTGCGCGTACTTCGGTTGCTGCTCCAACTGCTGCCGAAAACCTTACCTACACTGGCTCTGAACAAACGGGTGTTGCGACAGGCACGGGTTACACGCTTTCTGGAGCTACTTCTGCTGCTGATGCCGGAACCTATACAGCAACCGCAACATTGGTAGATAACTATGCATGGTCAGATGGCACAACAGATCCAAAGACCATTACCTGGACCATTGCACCAGCTAATATTGCAAATGCAACAGTAACAGCAGCAGATGCTGAATATACCGGAGAGGCTTTAACCCCTGAGGTCACGGTTACGCTTAATGGCACAACCCTTACCCAAGGAACTGACTACACGGTTGCTTACTCAAACAACACCGAAGTTGGGCAGGGTACCGCTACCGTCACTGGTCAAGGTAACTATACCGGAACTGCTACAGGAACCTTTGCCATCACAGGCAACAACAATCCTGGTACCAATGACAATTCTGGTACGAACAACAACCCTGGTACCACGGATAATTCGGGTTCAAATGCAGGCATCACCGATAACAACTCTGGTGCAGCAACGGTTGACAATAACACAGGAGCAGGCACGACTGATCAAAACACTGCCACTACTCCGAGTTCGACCGATACAACACCGGCCGCAACAAGTGGCGCGGGCGCTTCGGATACCACTGCCGCAGCTTCTTCAGGTACGCCACAGACAAGCGATGGCTTACCGGTAACAACTGCCGCAATCGTTGTTCTGGCTGCCTGCGCAATTGTCGTTGCCTACGCTGCGTATAATCGTCGTAAGGAGCATCATGCACTTCACGCGAACAAACGCTAAATAGTTCGGGCTCGCATAATTAAGCTCGCACAATCAATAAGGACGCTTCGCTAAATTTTTGGCGGAGCGTCCTTTTAAATAATCTATGCTGTTCAATTACCAGCAGTTAGAGTTTTAAGGTTATAGAACAGCAAGTGTGTTTGATTTAAGGTTCCCTCAAACCTACAATGCAGGCTTTTCAGGAATTTCCTGGTCAACGAAGTAAATTCGATACCACATCAAAAACATTGCCACAATCCAGATCTTGCGGGAGTTGTCCTTTTTCCCCGCTTTATGTTCATCCAGAAGCTCGACGAGCTGGTCGGTATTGAAGAATTTCTGCGCAACGTCATCGGTAAGCCATGCACGCACGCGTTGATAACATTCATCTTTGCGAAGCCACATCTTCAGCGGCACGGGGAAGCCCAGCTTCTCTTTTTCTGCCCAATCACGGGGAATATAGCGGAGTGCAGATTCACGGAGCGCAACCTTTGTTTGTTCTGGGGTTACGCGGAAATTCGTGGGGATCGTGCGCGCGACATCCCATACCTTGCGGTCGAGGAATGGAACGCGCGATTCAAGCGAATGCGCCATCGACATCTTGTCGGTTTTCAGCAGAATATCGCCGATGAGCCAGCAATTGATATCAAGATACTGCATGCGGGTAACTTCATCTTTATCAGCTACGGCGCTATAGATCGGCGCTACGAGCTGCTGAGGAGTTACGTTGGTGGTGTTGTGCTTGAGTAGTCGCTGGCGTTCTTCAAACGTAAATGCCACACCGTTGGCATTGGTGTAGTACCAATCGTTTACGGTTTCACTCGCACGCTTCAAATAATTTGCCCCGCGAATGTGCAGCGCAGACAGCAGCGCCGATGCACCGGCCAAAATCGGCTTCGGGCACCATTGCAGCTTCGAATTTGAAAACGGTGTCTGGTAAATGCGATAGCCGCCGAAGAATTCGTCGGCACCCTCGCCGGAAAGTACGGCTTTCACATGTTTTGCTGCTTCGGCGTCAACAAAGTAGAGTGCCACCGCGCTTGGGTCTGCCGAAGGCTCGTCCATGTGCCACTGCACACGCTTTAAGCTGCTCCAGAAATCCTCTTCGCTGATCGTGCGAGAAAAATTCGGAATATGCAGATCATCAGCGAGTTCGCGCGCCCATGATATCTCGTCGCGCTCGCCGGAGTATTCGGCAAAACCTACGGTAAACGTTTTGATATTGTTGTGCTTTTGCTTTGCTAAGTTTGCCGTGAGGTAGCTGGAATCGATGCCGCTGGACAAGAAAGATCCGACTTCGACATCGGCAACGTTGTGGTATTTCACCGAGTCAGCCATAGCCGCGTCAATTTCGTCAACCGTTTCGTCGAAGGTGCGCTGCTTGTTCTCTTCAAACTGAGGGGACCAGTAGCGTTTGATCGTAATTTTGCCATCGGCGGTCACGCGCAAACAATGACCCGGTTCCAGCTTATAGATTCCCTTAAAGAATGTTTCGGGAAGCACCGAAAACTGGAATGAAAGATATTGATCAAGCGCTTCGGTATTGAGCTCGCGATGGTAGGAAGGATGCTCCAAAATGCTCTTTATTTCTGAGGCAAAAATAAAGTGACCATCGGCCTGGGTGTAATAGAACGGCTTGATGCCAAAGAAGTCTCGTGCGCAGAACAGCTCTTTGCTGCGTGCATCCCAGATGGCAAACGCGAACATGCCACGCACATGCTTTAAGAGCTCTTCACCCCAGCAAAGATACGAAACAAGAAGCACTTCGGTGTCTGAATTGGTTTTAAAGGTCCACCCTTCATCCTGAAGTTCGCGGCGAAGATCTTGATAGTTGTAAATTTCGCCGTTATACACCATGGCAAGATCGCCCCGTGCAAAGGTGGCTCCGCCCGCTGCGGCAGGGGAGGTAACGGCAGAATCAAGGTCAGCAGTTTGACGGATAATTGGCTGGTTTCCGCCCGCAAGGTCGATCAGGGAAAGACGGCGATGACCAAGGGCGATCCCATCGCCAATATATTGACCTTCACCATCAGGACCGCGATGTGCCATGACGTCGCACATCTTTTTTATGACAGGCATATCGCTTTGTTGAGCATCGGTAAAACCGCAGATACCGCACATGAACGATGACTCCTTATCTACATCTGAAATACGCTCAAATTATACGTGTTTTAAATCAAAAACAAACTATAGAAGAATGAGGGAATTTCGGGGGCATTTCACGAGAAAAATGGAGCAAATCATGATTTTCTCAGAAAACGATTGAGCGGGATTCTTGGACGGGGCCGAATTCTTGAACGGAATCAAATTTTGAGCAGAACGGGATTTTTAAGCAGAACCGAATTATGAGCGAAGCCAAATCCCTGAACAGAACCGAATTTTGGTCAGAATTCCGCAAATGAAGCGAAATATGTTTTTATGTCATGAATCATATAAGGCACCGTTTTATTAAACTATACTGTTGAAAATTTGTAAGGTTCCCTTGTGATCTGGTGTTTAGCGCACCCGTAACGCATCGCAAAAGAACTCGTACCACATTCCAGCAGATGCATGATTTGCAAAACGCAAGAAAGGTTAGGTGAAACGTATGGAAAACAAAGACGAACGTGCTTCATGGTCAGGTCAGTGGGCGTTCATCTTAGCTGCAGCCGGAAGCGCAGTAGGCTTAGGAAGCCTTTGGCGATTCCCGTATCTCGCAGCTCGATACGGTGGAGGAACATTTATTTTGGTCTTCATCGTGTTGGTTTTCACCATCGGCATTGCGTTATTGCTTCTCGAAATTACCCTTGGGCGCAAAACAGGCCTATCGGCAATTGGTGCATACTCAAGTTTTGGAAAGAAATACAAATTCATAGGGGTGCTTTCGGCGCTCGTGCCGTTTATCATCACGCCGTATTACTGCCTCATCGGTGGCTGGGTACTGAAGTATTGCGCCGGATACGCCTTAGGCCAAGGAACGGAAATGGCTGATGGAGGCACGTATTTTAGCGCCTTCGTTTCCGGCCCTACGGAAAGTTATCTATGGATGGCAGTGTTTATCGCCATCACGTTTTTAGTCGTTGCAATGGGCGTAAACGGTGGCGTGGAAAAAGCAAACAAGGTTATGATGCCCGCACTGTTAGTTGCGGCGGTTGCGATTTCTGTCTACACCGCACTGCAACCGGGTGCTGCGGGAGGACTTGCGTACTATTTCATCCCTGATTGGTCGAAGTTTTCTCCTCAGCTGGTCGTTGCAGCTTTAGGACAGGTTTTCTTCAGTCTGTCTCTGGCAATGGGCATCATGATTACTTATGGCTCATACTTAAGCAGTAAAGAAAATCTGACCTCCAGCGTCAGGTGGATTGCAGCATCCGATGTTGCCGTATCCATCCTTGCCGGCGCAATGATCGTTCCGGGAGCATTTATCGCAACAGGATCGGCAGATGCAGTGGCTGCGCATGCGGGCCCCTCGCTTATGTTTGTCACGCTACCTGAACTGTTTGCCAACATGGGTTCAGCGGGAAATGTCATTGGCTTTGTATTCTTTGTGCTAGTTCTTTTTGCCGCACTTACGAGCTCAATTTCGCTTGCAGAGACACTGGTTTCAATTCTCGAAGATGGTCTGCATTGGACCCGTCGCCTGTCACTGGTCGGCGTGGTCATCTATGTCGTTGTACTTGGATTCTTCGTCAATGCGGGATATAACGTTCTTTCGTTTATCCAACCGCTCGGTCCAGGAACAGCCCTTCTGGACGCTTTTGACTTTGTTTCGAACTCCGTGCTCATGCCAATTGTTGCCTTGTGTTCGGTCATCTTTGTCGGCTGGGTCATTAAGCCGAAAGTCATTGTGGAAGAAATTGAAAAGTCCTCGGCGTTTAAGCACGAAAAGCTGTGGATTTTCATGATCAAATACATTGCCCCAATCCTGCTGGTCATCATTTTTGCCGCATACGTTGGCGCACAATTTGGATTAGTAAGTTTTTAGTAATTGTTTCTTTTGGCAAATGACGAAAGAGTAGGATAAAGTAAAAGAGTAGTAGCTTATATAGCCTTATATCAGCTGTA
>CAIFEG010000044.1 GCA_903789415.1 uncultured Eggerthellaceae bacterium
TACAGCTGAGTGTGAGAGGGATTCTTTGCTGTATTGTTGAAGTTAGAAATCAAATCAAATATGAACGAATAGTCGAATTATTTCTAAATTAAGCGAAAAATTTTCGGTAGACTTGCGAAACCGCATCATGTTCCTTATACTTTTTTCTTGCACTTGGTGGGTGTAGTTCAGTTGGCTAGAACGCCAGATTGTGGCTCTGGAGGTCGCCGGTTCAAGTCCGGCTACCCACCCCAGTGTGATTCTTATTGCGAAGAGGGCAACCTTGTACTAAGATTGCTTTCGCATAAAACTTTGGATCGTTAGCTTAGTTGGTAGAGCAGGTGACTCTTAATCACAAGGTCGGGGGTTCGAGCCCCCCACGGTCCACCAGTAACTAATCAGCCTGCACGTATAACGTGTGTGGGCTGTTTTTGTGTTGACGGGTAAAGTGCGCGCTTTTTGAAAGTTTCAGGCCACTTTGCAATTGGCGAGCCCACTATTGAAGTCTTCTCGATGGCATCACCAGCTCAAGTGCAAGTGCGGAAAGCGAAATGATAACGTTTGGAATTCTTGCTGGAGCATCGGTTGCCGCGGCGGGCAACTTTGTCTTATTGATGCATAAGTATCTGCATCCGCTTGAAATTCCTGGTACTAAGTAGGCCGAACCTGCTCTCAATCGAGAACTGCATCCGCCTGAAACTCCTCATAAGTAGGCCGAACCTGCTCTCAATCGAGAGCTGCTTCATCTGTGTTGCAAAAGACCAACGGAGAAGCACGAACCCGAGAAAAGCAAAATCTGTGAAAACTAGAAACTCGAGAGAGAAAAGTTTTCCCAGGAAAACGCAAAAAGTTCCCAAATCAGTATGGGTGTCCCTAAGTATGGACACGTAATCAATTGATAACATCTACACTCTGACTAAACGTTCCATGGATTACGAGCACTTAATTGGTGTCGTCCGGGGATACATGCGTTGCAATTCATTAGAGGAGAACAATCATGTCAGAGAAACAACAAGTAGATCAAACACAGCAGGAGTTTCAGCAAACCATCCAACAGCCGGTAAAAAAGAAACACACCGGAAGGAATATCGTCATTGCGGTTGTTGTCGTGCTTGTGATCATTGGAATCGCAGGGTCTGGCTCCGGGGCAAATGGTAGTTCAGACAATTCATCGGCAACAACGCAAAGCGAAAGCACGTCGCAGCCACAAAGCACAAGCACGTCGCAGCCGAGCAACAATCAAAATGCTTCTGCTTCAAATAGTGCGTCACAGTCAAATGTACCTACGGATTACAAGAACGCGCTCAATCGGGCAAAAACGTATAGTTCAACCATGCATATGTCAAAGCAGGGAATCTATAACCAATTGACCTCGCAGGCTGACCAATTCTCAGCTGACGCTGCGCAATATGCCATCGATAACTTAAACGCAGATTACAACGCCAACGCTCTCGCAAAAGCCAAGGACTACAGCGATCAGCAGCATATGTCGCAGCAGGGTCTAATCAGGCAGCTCACCTCTCAATTTGAGGGTTTCACTGCCGATGAGGCGCAGTATGCGGTTACCAACCTGAACGCCGACTACAATGCCAACGCGTTAGCAAAAGCAAAAACGTACCAAAACGAAATGAGCATGTCGCCCGAGGCAATTCGCACACAGCTTACTTCAGAGGCAGAAGGATTTACCGCAGATCAAGCCGATTACGCGATCCAGCATCTCAACGCCTAAATGAAAGGATTAAACCAAACGTCTAGATTAAGCGGTTGAATCAAACGCCGAAATGTTTACACTCGCACGTTTGCACCGGCTGCCTTGGCGGGGATTCTCTTTTGCATGCTTTCTAACGTGAAGGTAACAGACACGCCCGGATACGTGGTCAAACGTGGTGTGGATGTGTCGAAACGGTACAAGTGCTTTTCATTCCAGAAAATGCATGTAAAATAAATCTCGGAATAAATGTATTCCAGACAACTTTCGGACTCTTTAAGGAAGTGGACTTTGTCCGCTTCCTTTTTTCTGCAGCACGTTCAAAGGAGGTTTTAGTGCTCACGGGGAAAGAAAAAAAGCTGCTCGAGGCGCTTGAACCTCAGGCAGCGGAAAACGGTGTGGAAATTGTCACGATTGAAATTGTAGGTTCCCGACGAGCTCCTACCATTCGCGTGTATGTAGACGCGCCAGGCGGTGTCGGTTTTGATGAGCTGTCGAAGGCTCAGCAGTGGATCGGCCAGAAGATGGACGAAATTGATCCATTTCCTGGGGCATACACCTTAGAGGTAAGCTCACCAGGGATTGATCGGCCATTGCGCACACCGCAACACTTTGCGCGATTTGCAGGTGAAACGGTGCAGGTAACGTGCAAGACGCCCATTAACGGGCGCGGCAAGTTCACCGGCAAATTGCTGGGGATTATCTCCGCGCCGAATGCGGAGGTGCCGGATGTGTTCGATGGAATGCAGCCGGGTGATTCCGAAACCTTCGATCTGGACAAGGTCGACGACGAACTTCTGCAGCACCCCGGCGCTATTGCACTTGAGGTTGACGGCAAACGTGCCGATATCGAATGGAACAACATCAAGCACGCCAACGTAAAAGGCGTGATTGATTTTAACGACGAAAGGAATGCAGCGAAATGAGCTCAGAACTGATTGAAGCGCTTCAGGCTTTGGCGCACGAGCGTAAAATCGACGAGTTCTACCTAATCGATCGCTTGGAGGAATCTTTAGCGAAAAGCTATAAGAACATTCTCAATCTGGAAAATGATTGTCGCGTGACCATCGATCGTCAAACGGGCAAGATCTACGTCTACGAGCTGATTCCCGAAGGCGAACCAGATCCAGAGACGGGCAAATACGAACACTACACGGAAAAAGATGTGACGCCGAACAATGTCAGCCGCGTGGCTGCGCAGAATGCGAAATCTGTCATCAATTCGATTGTGCGTGAAGCAGGGCGCGAGCGCATCTATGAAGAATTCCGCAATCGCATCGGCGATTTGGTCACCGGCACGGTTTTGCAGGGTACGCCAGATTTCACGATCATCAAGATTCGCGACGGGGTAGAGGCAGAACTTCCGCACTTCGATTTGAAGCGCTATCCCGATGAGCGCAACGAGCGCCCCGCAAACGAGCGCTACCATCACAACCAGCGCTTAAAGACGGTCATCATCGACGTGCGCGACCCTCATTCCGAAGAGGTGCGCACACACGGCGACCAGGAGCGTCCGACCATCGTGGTTTCGCGTACGCATCCCGATTTGATTCGTCGTTTGTTTGAAGTCGAAGTCCCTGAAATCTATGATGGAGTTGTCGAAATTAAGTCAATTGCGCGTGAACCAGGCGCTCGTTCTAAGATCGCCGTTGCTTCGCGCGAGCCGCATATCGACGCCGTGGGTGCATGCGTGGGACCTCGTGGTTCTCGTGTACGCATGGTTGTCGAGGAACTTCACAACGAACGCGTTGACGTCATTCAGTGGGAAGAAGATCCTGCGCGCTATGTGCGCAATGCGCTTTCTCCGGCGAAAGTTTCCCGCGTCGATATCGATGAGGATAAGCATTACGCCACCGTGGTGGTGCCCGACGATCAGCTTTCTTTGGCCATTGGCAAGGAAGGCCAAAATGCTCGTTTGGCGGCACGCCTTACCGGATGGCACATTGACATCAAGTCGCAGTCATTCTCGAGTGCCGAGATGGCGGGCGAACTGGATAATGATGAAAATTTATTGATTGATGAAGAAGATACCGCAGATGTCGCAGACGGCGAGCCTCGTCAGTGCGAATATGTAGATGCAGATGGTGTGCGTTGCCGCAATCACGCACGTCCTGGTTCACGCTTCTGCGGTATTCATGCTCATGCAGAAGATGGAGACGACGAATAGCTTCTGCGGTTTGGATAGATGAGGAGATTAAATGGCCAGCATGCGTGTGTTTCAGTTGGCAAAAGAGCTTCACATGTCAAGTAAGGACATGCTCGCTCAGTTGAAAAAGATTGGCATTGATGTAAAAAGCCATGCGAGTATGCTCACCGATGACCAGGTAAAACAGGTCTATGAAGCCGTAGCACCAGAGGCTAAGGCAGCCGAAGGCGTGCTTAAAGGCGAAGACATGAAGAAGCTTGAGGAGCGTAAGGCTAAAGAAAAGGCCGAAAAAGAAAAAGCTGAAGCAAAGCGCTTGGCAGCGGTGAAAGCAGAACGCGAAAGCCGCGAGAAGGAGCGTGCACAACGCCACAAGGCATCTCCGCGTCCGAAAGAGGAGAAAAAGCCCGCAGCGAAAAAGGCTGAGCCTTCGAATCCGTATGCAGGCATCGAAGACCAGATCAAAAGCGAACGTGAACGTGTGGCCAACGAGCGTGCACAGGCGAAGATTCGTGCACGTCAAGAGTCAATGAAGCGCGCTGTTGCGAAGAAGCAAGAGGTCGAAGAGCGTCTGCATGGAAATCCTCATCGCAGTGAGCCTAAACCAGCCGAGCCACGTCGTCGTCAACCGGCTCGCCAAGCTCCTAAAACGCATGATGCTTATAAGTCTCTTCTCTCGCAGATTGAAAGCGAACAAGATCGCATGAAGCACGATCGCAACGAGCGCAATGCTCGTAACGATCGCCGCAACAATGGTGGCCGTAATCAAAATCAAAACCAAAACCAGCGTGGGCGTAACGCCAATGCAGGGCGCCGTAATAATCGTCGCCGTCATGGCTATGAACCCGAGGTTCCCGAGCTCGAGCATCGTAATGAAAATGCGGGCAAGGGGAAAGACCGCTATGCCAAGATGGCACATCAGGCCGAAAAGATGCAGCGCGATAAGGTGTTAGCCGAGGCCCGCGAGGCGGTAAAGAGTGCTTCTCATCAGGGAGAAGGACGTCGCCAGAAGCGCAAGGAGCGCCGTAAGGCGCAACAGCGCGAGCAGGAAAAAGAGCAGGCATTAAAGCGTGGCTTGGATCCTAATTTGGTCTTGGATGATTCAGTTATCGAAGTTCCTGAGGGAGCGACGGTTAAAAAGTTTGCTGAATGCTTAAAGGTTCCACCAAACGAGGTCATCAAGCGTTTGATGTTGCTGGGTAATCCGCTCACCCTTACGCAGTCGATGTCTGATGATTTGATCGAACTGATCGCTGACGATATGAAGCGCAAGGTTCGTGTGGTGTCTCCTGAAGAGGAATATCAGGTTGTCTATCACGACGATCCAAAGGATTTGAAACCTCGTCCGCCAGTGGTTACCGTCATGGGTCATGTTGACCACGGCAAAACAAGCTTGCTGGATGCCATTCGTTCAACAGGGGTTGCCGAAAAAGAGGCAGGTGGCATTACTCAGCGCATTGGTGCTTCGGTGGTGCATGTGGGCGATCGTCAGATTACGTTCATCGATACCCCAGGTCACGAAGCATTTACCGCAATGCGTGCTCGTGGTGCACAAATCACCGACGTCGTTGTTCTGGTAGTCGCTGCCGACGATGGCGTGATGCCACAAACCGTCGAGGCAATTCACCATGCGCGTGCGGCAAAGGTGCCAATTGTGGTGGCCGTGAATAAGATTGATAAGCCCGGTGCAGACCCGAATCGTGTGCGCCAGGAGCTCACAAAATACGATGTCATCCCCGAAGAGTGGGGCGGCAAGAACATGTTCGTGGATGTGTCTGCGAAGAAACACCTGCACATCGACACGCTTTTGGAAACCATTCTGCTTCAGGCTGACGTGTTAGAGCTGAAGGCAAATCCGAATGCTCCGGCATCGGGATACGTTATCGAATCCAAACTGGATAAAGGTCGTGGCCCTGTGGCAACAGTGCTCGTTGAGCGGGGTACCTTAAAGCCAGGCGACGCAGTGGTTGCCGGCACCAGCTGGGGTCGTGTTCGTGGCCTTTTGGGTACTCCCGGTGCGCGCATCCAGAGTGCTGCACCCGCA
>CAIFEG010000045.1 GCA_903789415.1 uncultured Eggerthellaceae bacterium
GTCCTGGTCGCTCATCTTCTCCTCCTTTCATCGTGCCGGTCCCTGCGCACTGCCCTCCCTTGCAGTTTGCATAGGATCCTTACCTTTTGCTCTATATAGGAGCACTCAAATTTTACGACTTTTTTACAATTTATAAAACCCTTATTTCGGGCATATACCCATGTCAAATATGTATTTTAATGAACTTTGCCTATCTGTGTTCATACTAAATTTGTATCATTTATCCATGTGATTTGTATTATCCCTCATGGCCATTCATAGCACTCTCTACCGTAAAGATGCACCGGACAAATTTCAGTGATAAAAAATTTTTGCGGGTTTCTTTCCTCTTTAAATGATTTATGCAACCGACTTTGCAGAAAAGGGCACACGCATACCCCTATACTGGATTCAAACATTTTAACGAGGTCGATCCAACTAGAATCGATCCATCTTAATCATTAAGGATGATGCATATGTCATGCACAACACTTCTTGTGGGTAAGAACGTAAGTTACGACGGCGCGCCGATCATCGCTCGTGATGATGACTCTTCTATAGGTGAGTTTAATCCGAAGAAATTCATCGTCGTACACCCCGATGAACAGCCCAAAACATATCATTCTGTCATCAGCCATCTTCAAATAGAGCTTCCAGAAAATCCCGTTCGGTATACGGCGGGACCGAATGTTGATCCGCGCAAAGGTTTCTGGGGAGATGCGGGCGTCAATGCGTATAACGTGGCGATGACCACAACCGAGACCATCACCACTAATTCGCGTGTCCGCGGAGCCGATCCTCTGGTTCCCTATATTCCTGGTCACGGGCAAAAAGGTGATGAGGATTACACGCCTGAACGCCTGGGCGGAATCGGCGAGGAAGATTTTTTGGTCCTCACGCTTCCTTATATTCACAGCGCGCGCGAAGGCGTAAAGCGCTTCGGGCAGCTGCTTAAAAAATATGGGACGTACGAATCGAACGGCCTTGCCATTTCTGATGCGCATGAAATTTGGTGGCTCGAGACCATCGGCGGTCATCATTGGATTGCGAAACGCGTGCCGGATGACTGCTATGTCACCATGCCAAACCAGCTGGGCATCGATTCATTCGATCTGCAGGATGCCTTAGGTAAGCAAGAAAATCACATGTGCTCAGAAGATATGCGCGAGTTCATTGCCAACCATAACTTAAATCTTTCTGTAGACGGAAATATGGATCAGATTAACCCGCGCGTGGTATTTGGATCGCATTCCGATTACGATCACGTCTACAACACCCCGCGTGCCTGGTATATGCAACATGCCCTCGGTTTTGTTGGACAAAATACCGGCGATGCAACTTCTTCATACAACAACAATGGGACAAGCGAGGATTTTGGACCTGAAAGTGACAACATTCCGTGGGCCCAACACCCGACACGCAAGCTTACGATTGAGGACATCAAGTATGCCTTGAGCAGCCATTATCAGGGAACTCCATTTGACCCCTACGGAAAAACGGGAGATGCAAAAGATCATAAGCTGTATCGTCCGATTGGTATCAATCGTCAGTCTGAACTTCGCATCTTGGAAGTGCGTCCGGATAAGCCTGCCGCATGGGCGGCTCTGGAATGGCTTACGTATGGATCAAATCCATTCAACACGATCACACCGTTTTATTCAAATGTCGAACGTACCCCAGAGTACTTGTCGTGCACAACACTTCGCCCAACCACAGAAAGTTACTATTGGGCAAACCGCGTGATCGGTGCAATTTGTGATGCACATTTCTATGAGACGTTTAGCGCGGTTGCAGCATACAAACAGACTACCTTGGCAAATGGATACAAAATTGTGCATGACACCGATGAGGCTCTTGAAGCGAATTCGCATATACCTGACGATGCAAAGACAACGACCGACGTGGCAGAGGTTCACGAACTGTTAGCCCTGGCAAATGATGCATTGAGCACTCAGCTAAAAGAGAACACCGACGACCTGTTGGATAAGGTGATCTACACCGCGTCGATGCATATGCACAACGGATTTTATTTTGATGAGGGCTAAATAAAAGGTAAAAGCCCACCGAAAAGCCGAAAAGAGCTCATGTAACGCGAAGACCCCGCTGCATAAAATCAGTGGGGTCTTTTTTACTATCTATATAGCTCTTTACGTGGTGCCAATCCTGGACCCGTTCATCGTTTACGCAGTCACGCATGGCAAGCGGATGATTTCGGCTGCCTTTGTCCTGTCTTGCCTGTGCTCTATCTCGCTTTCACCCAATCTAGATTTGAGGAACGAAACCCTTCTTGAGTGCAAACGCCACTCCACAAACCGCACCGACCGCGCCCGCAGTAATGGCAATAGTCTTTCCAATTTTTGCAGGAATTCCCTCTTTTTTGTTTTTGGGCACGATATCCGCATTATTGTTCGCAACGATATCAGCGGTTTTCTCGCTTTGTCCCGCCGGAGCATATTTCCACGGAGTGCGTTTGAGCTTGTAGTACGACATGAACGGCAGATGGTCTGCGGCCCATTCGCCCAGCGGCACACCAAGCGTGGTAACCGTTGCTAAATAGATGCGGCGCAACCCGTATTCAGTCCCGAATTTCTTCCAAATGCGTATCGCGGAAGGAAAATCGTAGAAATTGTCGCATGCCTCAAAGAACATTTCCTGCAACTTCCACGGAGACATCTTTTTCGGTTGGAAGGTCACGTGTGTCATGTCAAAAAGTTCCCAGTTGTGGGTGATCATGCGATCTTCTTTTTCAAATTCTTCGAACACGGGCGTCTTTGGAAATGGTGTCAGGATTGCAGGCTGGATCTGATAGGCGCCCACGTCTTTCGCGAAATTATACGAGCGGCGAATATCTTCTGGACCATCGGTATCAAGCCCCAATACCAGGCTCGCGATCACACGAATGCCATGATCCCAGCATGCCTGACATGCCCGCTGGATGCTTTCGACCTTTGCATGTTTGTTGATGCTGTCGAGAGCATCTTGGTTAAGTGATTCGATACCAATCAGCACACGAGTCAGATGCGCTTGACTTAGAAGTTCGAGCAGCTCAGGGTCATCTGCCATATCGGTACGCCCGAAGAAGAAGGTCTCTTTGAACTGCAAATTCTCCGCAATAATACGGCGGCAGATTTCCTTGGCGCGTTCCTTGTCGGCGGTAAAGTTATCATCTTCGAAGTTCATATACTGAAAACCCAGCTTGTGGTAGTACTTTATTTCGGCGATAACGGAATCCACCGAGCGCTTTCTAAACGGATGGAACATACGGGTCGTCGTGCAAAAACTGCAGCGGAACGGACACCCGCGCGACGTCATGATATTGGCAGCCTTCACAGGAGTCTTCAAAATCGAATAATCAGGCCACGGCACATCATCGAGGTTGCAGATTGGTTTGCACTGCACAATTGGATCGGTAATACGCCCCTCGACGACATCGAGGATAGTATCTTCTCCTTCGCCAACAAGAACTTGGTCGGCGTGTCTGAGCGCTTCCTCAGGCATAACGGTGGCATGCATACCACCGATAATAACGCGGGCATGCCCCTTTTCATGGAACATGTCTGCCAGTTCATAAGCCCGGGGCGCAAGGCAAGTCATGGTATAGATGCAGACGACATCGGTTATCTTAAGGATTCGTTTATAGTCGACCGCGCCTTGTAATTCCTGGTACGCTTCAACGTGATGACCTGCACGTTTGAGAATGCCACCCATAATCAGTGGCCCCGTAATTGCATTTCCGTTGCCATACAGCCTGCCGCCAAGGCGATAAATGGGATTTCTTTTGATTGCGACAGTAGGAACAATCATCGTGATGTTCATCGGTACCTCCCCTTGGCTGAGTGCATGCCATCAAAAGGAACCATGCCTCAGACACGTTTCACATCTGAATACCGATGCGCATTTATGAGGTTTTCAAACCTTCACGAGGGATATGATTCCCTTTTGAGGACAGGTTCCTGCTTCGTAAAATCTTAGACTACTAACATAGAACCTTTTAAGCTCCAAAAGGGCCCGCATTTTATTTTCGTTACGGGATTTTTACTCTGCATAGAACCTGCGCGTTTAGGGGAAAAGAGTCTATGCCAGCTATGCCAGCTATGCCAGCTACACCAATTCAATCTGTGCGGCAAATGTGATGGTATCTTTGGCATCTTTGCCGAGCACGCGAATGGTTTTTGGATCATCTTGAAGCGCGTATATATTCAGGGGCTCCCCTGCCATGACTTCATATCGATAATCAAATTGGCACGAATGAACCTGTGCACCCGAAAGATCAGGCATGAGTGTCGTAAGCGCATCCACAACAAAATCCGCGTAGCACGCGTTGTTCACGTGGCCGTTCAGGTCAACGGTGCTTTCACCGGGCACCATGCGGTACGGCGTGAGCGCTGCAGTATCGAAATCATGAATCTTCCGGACTCTCTTGGAGAAATTACGCTCGGTGCAGAACTTAAGCGTTTCGTCATAATGGCCGGTGAGCGGTTCAAATGAGCGCTTTTCCTTATTCATGAGTACCCATTCACTGGTCGCCTTTACCAAGAGCTTTCCTCGGGGGTCGCGAAGCTGATAGTCACGCTGAAATGCAAATCTTGAGGAGGTATATGGCCACGTACGCGCCGTAATTGGTTCACCCATCACCGGTTGCGCAAGTATCTCAAACTTCTGCCGCACAACTGCCCAAAATACCCCTTGGGCACCCATGTCGGCTGAGCCCATGCCCACACTCGAAGCCTGTACCTGCGCGATCTCTTGGAAAAAGTCCAGGATAGACGATAGCTTCAATCGCCGATTCCGGTCGTAATCTCGCGTGCGTACTTGGTATTCTTTACTCATATCGACTGGCATGGATACCTGTCCTCTCGTTTGAAATTGCAACCTATTATATCGAACGATCGCATGCGCTCAAGTTGTTTGTTCTGTGCCTACTTTGCATGTTCTACCATGTCCATCAGCTCTTGTTTGCTGTGCACACCAAGTTTCATATAAATATGCTTCGTGTGCCCTTTGACCGTATTTTCCGTAAGATACAGCGTCTCAGCGATATATGCCTTCGTACGTCCGCGACACAGAAGTTTCATGACGTCCAATTCGCGCGGCGTGAGCTTATATTCTTTGGCAATGGTGGTGCAGCGTTCATCAATAGTGCGCTGATCAGATGGTTCAGACAGGGGCTCGCCGCGAAGTTCTGCAAAGATCCATTTCGTGTCTTGGTCGCGCTGTTCAAGACAGAATGCCCCGGTAAGCACAAGCAAGAACATGAGAGCCACGATCGCCTCTGTGCTGAGCGTTCCAATGGGTGCAAGAGCCAGAGCGAGCGCCATACCAACCGTGAACGAAAAGGTATATGCCGTCCATCCCACCCCAAATACAAGAGGCACCGGATATTTTGTATGACGCGCAATATCGGCAATGGTTGTCCATGCAAAAAGAACCACAAGATCCCAAACACTACTTTCGACAGAACGTATCAACGTCGCTTGGGGCAATAAAACGGCACACAAAATATCAATCGCCAAGACCACAAGTACAATGCGCCATAGCTGCGAAAAGTTGAAGCCTTTTTTGAGTTTGACCACGATGAACAGCACAATGAGGCACACGACTATCTCAACCAGACGCGCAAATATAAATCCCCTCAGCGATATGGCAGCTTGATTACCTACCGTGCGCCCAATAAGGAATGCGGTGCAAAAACTAAAGGCGGCAATAGCAGCACCTACCTTCACGAAGCCTTTGAGATTGC
>CAIFEG010000046.1 GCA_903789415.1 uncultured Eggerthellaceae bacterium
CCACCCCGGGGCCGGCGTGCCCCCAACCACGGTATTTTCACGAGATATATGTGACCGGGCATTTGGAATATGGACGCGACACTTTAGCCGAAGAATATGAACGCGACCGGGAAAAAGGCGTGGACGTACCATTGCCGAAAAACTATTTCCCCAACAACGACCCGATGCGCCAGCCAGAGTTTACGTGGCGTGCCCATGCGAATTTGCTCTACCGCAATTGGCTTGATTGGTGTTATCAGATGACGTCGTTTAAGCGTGAAGAAATCCCTTCGACCATTCGAGAATTGCACGACAAAATTCCGCAAAAGTTTTAGGGACTCAGCTCGCTTCTATTGCTCCCATTCACCTAACGTGAAGAAAAACGTAGCTCACTTTAGGGTTTTAAGAAACTTTTTTGACGCATCTGCGCATTTTCCTGCGCAGGTGCGTAATTTGTTCTATTCTGTTTTCAAATAAAAGCCACGTTGAAAGGGAGCACCAATGCGCAAGGTAGCCGTAATTGGATTAGGTCACGTCGGGACAGCAGTTGCTCACCAAATTGTGTGCACTGGAGCGGCAGACGAATTAACGTTGGTCGATGTCAACAAGGACATCGCACGGGCCGAGGCAATCGATTTTCAGGATTCATTGAACAATATGCCGGCTTATACCAAGATCTTCGTTAATGATTACGAAAAGGTTGGCGAAGCTGACGTCGTTATCTCTGCCGTCGGCAATGTTGCTTTGACCATTTCATCTGGCGATCGTTTTGCAGAATTGGAGTTCCAATCAAAGGCAATCAGGGATGTTTCTAAGCACCTCGTTGACTGTGGCTTTAACGGGAAGCTTGTGGTTATCAGCAACCCGGTGGATGCTATTTCAAACCTGTATCAGCAGTGCACCGGCCTTCCAAGAAACCACGTCATCGGAACCGGCACCCTGCTTGACTCAGCGCGTATGCATCGCGCTGTAGGAAAGGTTTTGGATCTGGATCCTCGTTCGGTTTCTGGATACAACCTGGGCGAGCATGGAGCTTCCCAGTTCACCGCATGGTCTACGGTTCGCGTTTTTGATAAACCAATCAAAGAATTCGTTAAAGAAAACAACATGGATCTCGACAAAATCGACGAGGAATCCCGCGTTGGCGGATTTACCGTTGGAAGCGTGAAGAAGTACACCAACTGGGGTGTTTCCGCAGCTGCAGTTCGCCTGATGAACACGATTTTGACGGATGCCCACACCACGATGCCTGTTTCGAACTATCGCGAAGAGTATGGCTGCTACCTTTCTTATCCTGCCATGGTCGGCGCAGACGGAAAATTGAAGCAGGAGCAGTTGGATTTGACCGACGACGAGAAGGAAAAATTGCAGAAGTCTGCAGATTCCATTATTACCAACACGAAAAAGGTTATTTCATAATGGCACTGAAGAAGATTGATATCGCAGACCTTTCTTTGAATCCGTTTACGACGATTTCGAAAGAATGGCTTTTAGTTTCTGCAGGCGGCCCGGACAAAGTCAACATGATGACCGCAAGTTGGGGTGCAATGGGCGTTCTTTGGGGAAGCCCCGCCATCACGTGTTATATCCGTGAGACGCGCTACACCAAAGAATTGATGGACGAATGCCCGGGATTTGGAATTTCGGTTCTTCCGGAGAAATATCGCAAGGCACTGAACATTTGCGGAAGTAAATCCGGTCGAGAAATCGACAAGGTAGCGGAAACGGGGCTTACGCCAACATACATTGATGGTGTTCCCGTTTTCGAAGAGGCAAAACTTGCATTCGTATGCAAAAAGGCACTCGTGCAGTTCCTTCCTCCCGATGGCTTTGTTGATCCGACCGCTCACGAAAAATGGTATTCCGACGGTGTGAATCTGCGTAACTATCACACGATGTATGTGGGCGCAATTAAGCACGTGCTTCAGGCAAAATAGAGTGCTCCAACCTGTGATTAGCGTGCACCACGAGCCTACAAGTGACATGCGCTGCATGTTTACACGTTTATACGTTTGCACATTTGTGCATGTTGCAGAACATGGCAACACCTGCTGACTTGTTCCTACAGCTCGTAGGAAAACGTACATTTAAATTAACCTAAGAACTTCATTAGACCCGACCAATCAGGCCGGGTCTAATATTTACTACCCAGGTATATGCAGGCACGCATTCAATTGATAGCACCGCACTTCATCGCCGATGTTGTTATAAGAGAGGAGACACTATGGATATCGCACTGTTCCCCGGATGTCTGGTGGACATGATGTATCCAGAAGTCGGAATGGCAGCAGTTCACGTACTGGAACGACTCGGCTGTCATATCACACTTCCGCAAGATCAAGTTTGCTGCGGACAACCATTAACTAATTCTGGTTTTGGCGAAAAGGCCAAGCCTATGATGACCAACGTTTTAAATGCGTACGCGGACTACCCTGTTATTGTTTCGCTTTCGGGATCGTGCACCTATCAACTCAAAGATGAATGTGCACGCTATTTCCAAGACGATCCCGAAATGCGCACAAAGCAGCAAGCCGTCGCATCGCATATTTACGAATTCTCGCAGTTCATCGTGGATGTTCTAGGCGTTACTGACGTGGGCGCAGAGCTCAACGCGTCATTTACCTATCACGCGAGTTGCCACCTCACGCGCATGCTGGGCGTGAAGACTGAGCCCCTTGAGCTGCTTTCTCACGTGCATGGACTTCGCTATATCGAGATGCAGGCGCCTGCACGCTGCTGCGGATTTGGTGGTACCTTCAGCGTCAAAGAGCCTGACATCTCTTCGCAGATGGTTCACGAAAAAGCCGAACATGTGCTGGCAACTGAGGCTGATTATCTGGTTGGCGCTGATCAGGCGTGTCTGCTGAATATCGAAGGCGCACTTGAGCATATGTACGAAACGGGCCAGACAAAACGCCAGATAAAAGTTCGCAACCTCGCGCAAATACTGGACAACGTGCCGAAGGGTAAGCGTTTTTATATGCCGAGCAAAAGCAATGCGGTACCCAACGATGCAGCAGTCGGTAATGCACCAACCAACGATGCAACGCTCGACAATGCGCCCGCTTTCGCGAGCTCCCAGACTTCCGCTGATGCAAAGGAGGCAAACTAATGCCTCTCCTTTACGATACTGAACCACTCGCAAAACGCGTTGAAAACGTCGAAGAAGACAGCTTCAAGCAGCACGCAATTCAGAACGCACAGGATTCAATTGGCGCAAAACGCAACCAGATTGCCGAAAGCGATCCCCTATGGGATGAAAAGTGCAACCAGGCGGCAATCATTCGCGATCATGTGCTGGACAACCTAGATTATTACATCAAGGAATTCGTGACGAATGCCGAAAGTCATGGTGCGCAGATACATTTCGCTCCCAAGGGAGAAGATGCCATCAATGAGATCCTCGACATCATCAAAGAAACGGGAGAAACGTCGGTCATTAAATCGAAAAGCATGATGTCCGAAGAGATAGGAGTGGATTCTTCGCTCGAAGAACACGGCATCAAGGTGACCGAAACCGACTGCGCAGAGAACATCCTGCAGACATGTAAGCAGCCACCTTCACATATTGTGGTACCCGCACTTCACCTGGATCGTTCGCATATTCGCGACGTCTACCGGGACACATACGGCTACAAGGGTTCCGACGATCCGCAAGAAATCACGCACTTTTTGCGCCACCTGCTTCGCCCCGTATTTCTGTCGGGTCACGTTGGTATTACGGGTTGTAATTTCGGCATTGCTCAGACGGGCACCTGTACGCTGGTGACAAACGAGGGAAATGCGCGTATGGTCTCGGGGCTTCCCGAAACGCTCATCGTAGTTTTAGGAATTGATCGTCTGCTTCCTGACCTTGACGCGCTCGACATCATGAACAGTTTGCTTGTGGGAAGCGCTGTTGGCG
>CAIFEG010000047.1 GCA_903789415.1 uncultured Eggerthellaceae bacterium
TATTTGCCACCAGACAAACCACGGTCCGGGGCATCACAGCTCATATGCCGTGCTCGACAACACGCCCGTGGTTGGCATTTCTGGTCCTCCATCATGTGTCGCATTTACCACGGACTTCTATCTGTGGCCGGTGATGCGCAAATACTTAGGGCTGTCGACTTCATATGCCCATGTAAAGGCTCGTCTGGCATCCCCGCTTCCTGGCTCGGGGCATAAGCCGAAGGCAGCAGCTCAAAAGCATTTGCCTGGTGAAAAACGCCCGAAAGAGCTCGGACCGTTCTTCATCGTTGAGCAGGTGAAATTGGTGCAAGCCGATGATGGCGTGATTGAGGCGCATCCTCTCTCAGGGGTACACATTGGAGCTGTGGAAGCCGACACTGCCGATGCATACTACATGCTTCCCGCGGGTGCTGATGATACGCAGCCGAATGTCGGTGATTTCATCCAAGTGGATTTGCGCCCATAGGCTGGACCCATTACCAACACCGAAATACCCTGTTTGGAGGCAACTCCAAGCAGGGTATTTGTTTTTCATTCAGTTCGCTGGATTGAGTTCTCTGGTTTGAATTCACTAAGAAGAACTAATCTTGAACAAATGTGGTGTGATGAACCGCATAATTATGTGCATGGAGGCGTTCGGCAGCGTCACGAACAACGAACCATGTGTGATGCTCGTCGAGGTCCTGGCGCGCTTTTTCTATATTGTTGCCTGCCATCTGCCGAAGAGAGGTATCCATCTCTTCTTCGGTAGGCTCTTCGTCTAAATGATCGAACAGGGCATCTAGGGCAAATCCCTGATGAAGAGCTTGTCCCACCTGCATCATGAGGGCCATATTAAACTGCTGCTCGCTTAACTGTTGCTGCTGCATAAATTGTTCAAGAGTAATTCCCTGTGCATTCAGCTGCTGCTTCAGCGTTTCCATCATATTCTCGCGCGCGCGCTCGTAATACAAATTAACGATCTTCGTGTCGAGACGTTTTGCAAGTTCGGCGTCTACAAACTGCTCTTTCTGAGCTTGAATTTGTTGATTAACCTGGTCGGTAAGCTCTTGTCGTACCTGGTCGCGAAGTTGTGCGGCCGTCTGGAATTTATCGCCAAAATTCTCTTTCACAAAGTCATCATTGAGTTCGGGAATTTTGCGAACCTGGCGACCTTGCAGCGTTGCTTTCGCATGATAGGGTTCGATATCCTCATCGCTAAAGCGAAAATCAAACTCACGAGTGTCCCCCGGCTTCATCCCCAGGATTGCCTTCACCATTTCTGGCGGCATAAATGCATCATCTGCTTGGAGGCTAAACCCTTTACCACAAAGATTATCTACCGGTTTGCCACCATGAGATACATCAAGATCCAGCCGCGCAAACTCTCTCCGTTGAAGCGGACCATCCCCCGCATCTTCGTAGGTAGAATGCTCACCCAACATATTATCGACTGCTTCTTGAACTTCCTCTTCAGTGATATTCGCCTTTGGCAGATGAACTGTCAGCGGACCATAATCCGAAAGGTGCATAATGGGCTTGAGCACCATATCAATATTGATTTTGCATTCCCCGGGCTGGGTGACATCAGACATGTCTTCAAGAGCCGCCTGTGGGTTAAACATGATGTGCATATTGAGTTTGTTGATTACGGTTGGTGCAGCCTTTGCCGCAAGATAATCGGCAACCATTTTATTCAGCCCACCAGAGCCAATCTGGTTGGAAATCTTTTCCATCGCATCATGGTCGCTCTTGTAATCAAGCGAATGACGAATGCTGTAATCTTTGAGCGCTTCGCTTAATCCTTCATCATGGAATGTCGCACTCAGACGCACACCAACACGAAACATTCGTCCACCATCGTGCAGCGCCTGATCTACGATTTCTACATCCATGATGTATTTCCTTTCGGCCATCTCATATACACATATATGGTTATAAACAAAAAGCGCCCCCGCATGCGCAGAGGCGCCCCACCTTTACCTATTTGTAAATCTTAGCTTGCTGAATTGGCACCATATGAGCTCTTGTCTTTCGGCAGAACGTCGTGGGCACCACCCTCAACAATACTCGTTGAAGAAACAACGGTAAGCTTTGCCTTCTCTTGAAGCTCAGGGATCGTAAGTGCACCGCAGTTGCACATCGTAGAACGAATCTTTGCGAGCGTTTGCGCAACGTTGGTCTTCAGCGAACCCGCATAGGGAACGTACGAATCGACGCCTTCAACGAATTGAAGACCGCTCTTCTTTTCACCCAAGTCATAGCGCTGCCAGTTGCGCGCACGAGCAGAACCTTCGCCCCAGTACTCTTTCATAATGTTGCCATTGACACTTACGCGATTTGATGGGCTTTCATCAAAACGAGCGAAGTAACGGCCCAGCATGACGAAGTCGGCACCCATTGCAAGAGCAAGGGTAATGTGGTGATCGTAAACGATGCCACCATCAGAGCAGACAGGAACGTACACTCCGGTCTCCTGGAAGTATTTATCACGTTCGCGCGCAACATCAATCACGGCCGTCGCTTGGCCACGACCAATGCCCTTTTGCTCGCGTGTAATGCAGATTGAACCGCCGCCGATACCAACTTTTACGAAGTCAGCGCCAGCATCTGCCAAGAAGCGGAATCCTTCACCGTCGACAACATTACCTGCGCCAACACGAACCGTGTCGCCATATTGCTCATGAATCCAGTCAAGAGTTTGCTTTTGCCAAATGGAATAGCCCTCAGAACTATCGATGCACAAGCAATCAGCACCTGCATCCACCAAGGCAGGAACACGATCTTTGTAATCGTGTGAATTGATGCCCGCACCTACCATGTAGCGTTTGCTGCTGTCGAGCATTTCCAAAGGATTTGATTTATGACTGTCATAATCCTTACGGAAGACCAAATAGACCAAGTGGCCATCTTCATCAACAAGCTCTAAGCTGTTCAACTTGTTGTCCCAAATAACATCGTTTGCCTCAGACAGTGTTGAATTAGCCGGCAAGGTAATGAGCTTGTCCACAGGGGTCATGAATGAAGAAACTTTTTCGTCTAAGCTCATGCGAGACAAGCGATAATCGCGCTCCGTCACGACACCCATCAGTTTGCCATGAGACGAACCATCTTCGGTAACCGGCATGGGTGAATGGCCCGTTTGCTCTTTGAGTTCCAAAACCTGGTTAAGCGTCATATCGGGCGAAAGGTTTGAAT
>CAIFEG010000048.1 GCA_903789415.1 uncultured Eggerthellaceae bacterium
GGTTTGAATCACTGGTGACAAAACCTGCACGATATGCTTTGACACGAGCAACCATTGCAGCTTCATCTTCAATCGATTGGCTGCCATAGATGAAACTCATGCCACCTTCAGTGGCCAAGGCCTCAGCCATTTTATCATCGGAAACTGCCTGCATAATTGCAGAAACCATTGGAATATTAAGACTGATTGCCGGCTCTTCGCCCTTCTCAAAGCGCACCAGCGGAGTCTTAAGACTTACCCTATCAGGAGTACATCCCTCAGGTGTGTATCCTGGTACGAGCAAATACTCGTTGAAAGTTCTTGCAGGTTCCTTGAAATAATAAGCCATTCCAACAATTCCTTTCTCTGTGTTTAATTCCCGATATTATACGCGCATCTAAACTATTTATATCATGCGTGTTTCCGTTCCGATAGAAGAAGTTCACAAACAAAAAGGCGCACCATAAAAGCGCGCCAAATGAACTATTTTTGATACATCAAAAATGCCTTATAGCCCTTGCGAGCCTCATACAAATCGGCCTTGCTTACGACCTCCCACGGCTGATGCATGGAAAGCACGGCAACACCGCAATCGATGACATCCATTCCGTATTTCGCAAGGATATAGGCGATGGTTCCGCCGCCGCCCGCATCGACCTTGCCGAGCTCTGCTGTTTGGAAGCCCACGTTGCCCTTGTCCATGACGGCGCGAATATCGGCCACATATTCCGCATTCGCATCATTCGACCCGCTCTTGCCACGAGCGCCGGTGTATTTGTTGAACACCAGACCGTCGCCAAGATATGCCGCGTTCTTGGGTTCAAACTCATTTTTATAGAGAGGGTCAAGTCCCGCCGAAACGTCACTTGAAAGCATGGAGGAAGACGCAAGGGCATGACGAAGCGAAAGACCGGTTCCCTCACATGCTAAATCCATGAGTTCAGCCATGGTGTTCTCAAAGAACATGCTGGTCATTCCCGTAGCACCAACGCTTCCGATCTCTTCTTTATCAGTGAGGATGCACATTGCGGAGCGCTTCAGATCCTTTGCCTCGAGCTGCGCGACTAAGCTGGTGTATGCGCATGAACGATCGTCTTGGCCATATCCTAAGACCATCGAACGATCAAACCCGCAATCGCGCGCACGACCTGCAGGCACAACTTCAAGTTCCGCAGAAAGAAAATCCTCTTCACTGTCAAAGGAATATTTCTCTTGCAAAATTTGCAGAAGCATTGCCTTGACTGGCTCTTTTTGAGCAAGTGCTTCGGGTGTATTTGCTGCTGCTTTTGCATCTGCCTTCGTGGCCTTTATAGGACGGCTGCCCACAAGCACGTCAAGGTCTTCGCCTTCAACCACATGGGTGCCCGTCTTTTTCATTTGCTTATCGGCTAAATGAATGAGCAGATCGGTGATGCAAAATACGGGGTCTTGCGGGTTATCGCCGACGTTGACCTTTACAACCGAACCATCCTTTTTTGCAACCACACCATGGATTGCCAGCGGCATTGAAACCCATGGATACTTTTTGATGCCACCGTAATAGTGGGTATCAAGATACGCCATGCCATCTGCCTCATATGCGGGATTCTGCTTTACATCCAAGCGAGGTGAATCAATGTGCGCGCCCAGGATATTGACGCCCGACTCAATGGAATCGGTCCCCTTCTGGAACAAAATCAGCGCCTTATTATCGTTGACGGCGTACACTTTATCGCCAGCTTCAAGCTTTTTGCCCAGACGACGGAATTGGTCAATGCTTCGATAGCCAGCTAAATGAGCCATTTCTACCGCACTCGCGACACATTCACGTTCGGTCTTATTGTCGCTAATAAAATCAATGTAACCACTTGCAAGTTTCTCGACTTCTTGCAAATCCTTCTTGGAGTAGGTTTCCCACATATTTTTACGTTCCATGATGTTTGATTCCTTTCAATTGCTTAACCCCAATTATGAAGGTAAATGCGGCAGTTGAGGTGAGATTTATGCGACGATGCACATACCCGTTATGCTGATGTCATCTTTTTTGCCAGCTGTCTCAATCTTTATGAAACTTCCCCTACTTTTTGTGATGGCCGAAGCTCGTTTTGGGCTCCCTACCATGAAGTGCACGCCATGCCGGTCCTCCGTGTTTGACCAGCGCAAGAAGAACATACGCAAACGCAAGCAGCACCCATGGCACCGGCCAGTGCATAAAAAGCGTAAAGATAAAGAAAATCGTGGGGATTGCGAGCGCTCCATAACAAAGATATCGAGATGCCAAGACAATAAGAAATCCCAGGACAAGAGAGATCATACCGGGAATCGGAGCCGCGAGCACCACGGCAGAACAGGTAACGGTGACTCCTTTGCCTCCGCGAAACCCATGCCAAATAGGAAAATCATGTCCCAGAATAAGTCCGAGTCCCGCCCACAGGACTGCATAGGTCCCAAGTTCAGGAGCCACAAGAAAGTGTGAAACTTCGCATGCGATAATCGATTTGCCAATATCCCCCGCAAGCACGACTGCCGCGCCGCCTACGCCCAAAAGCGATCCCACATTTGCCATTCCTGGATTATGCGACCC
>CAIFEG010000049.1 GCA_903789415.1 uncultured Eggerthellaceae bacterium
ACAGCTGAGTGTGAGAGGGATTCTTTGCTGTATTGTTGAAGTTAGGAATCAAATCTTTGCGCTGTTCATCCGTATACATACGAATTTTATTTGAATAGTGTAAAACAAACTTTTTTGTGAGTATAATATTTTATTCGTGAAAGATTGTACACGTCGTTAGTTGTATTGATAAACCATAAGAAGAAAGAGCAAACTCGTGAGCGTTATTTGCATTATTTCAATTATCACGTTGATTGTTTCAGGTATTGGCCTGGTAATTTTCATCATGATGCACTCCGGTAAAGGAACAGGCGTTTCTGATGCAATTGCATCCACTCTGTATGCGTCACAATCGGGGACCAGCATTGTTGAAAAGAACCTTGATCGCATCACCGTTATCTTTGCGATTATTTTTATTTTGTCGCTGATCGTTCTTATGGTTGCCTACCCATCGGGAAGCATTAGTTAGTTATTGCGCATTTGGTAACAGATGTGTTTTACTTTCCGGAATGGTCTTTCTCTATTTAGCTCTTTTATTTGAGACAGATTCTGGTACAATGTTTTCCGCTGATATGCACGTCGGAGTGGTGGAATTGGCAGACACGCAAGCTTGAGGTGCTTGTGCCCAATTTAAACGGGCATACGGGTTCAAGTCCCGTCTCCGACACCATCTAAAATGTTAGAGCTCCCGGAAAGGGAGCTTTTTTTGTACCTTACTGTGAGCTTTTTATACCTTTATACGATGCGTTCAAGGATTGTGTATGCATAACTGTTCCTCACCTTCACCAACGCCCTCTTCCATTACCACCATAACGTTTGATGTTGGATCAACGCTAATTCGACCACGCTCCTCGTACCAAGAGGTGTTCTACGACACAGAAGTCGCACGCGGTCATAATGTTCCGCTTTCTGAAATAACGGCCCATATAAAAGACATGGATGCGCTCTATGTAAAAAAATGTGAAGCTACCGATGGTAACTTCTGGTGCAATCCCAAAGGGGCATCTCAAATCTGGATTGATATGTACACGTATTTGAGTCAATTTGTAGGGCTCTCAGATGACGCAGAAGGTATAGCACATGACTTCTATAGTAAATTGCGCACTGCGAAGTTTTGGAAGCCTTACGAAGACGTTTTAGAGACCCTCAAAACGTTATCTAAGCAAAAATATAAGCTCGGGATAATCTCAAACTGGGGAAGTGAGCTTAACGACATATTGCGCGAGTTAGGCCTTGCGCAATATTTTTCAGTGTTTTCTATTTCGGCTGATGTAGGAATGCGAAAGCCCGATCCAAAGATCTTCTTATCCACGCTCGATAGACTTCACTCAACCCCGAGTCAAACGGTCCATATTGGCGATTTACCTAAAATAGATGGGAACGGGGCACATGCAGTGGGAATACATCCGGTGATCATTGATCGGGAATCAGCAATTCAAGAATGCTCGTATCCGGTCGTTGTAAAATTAACTCAACTTCCCGATTTACTAAAAACGTATTTCCCACACCAAGTGTAATGATCATCACAAAGATTAACCTCATGGAGGTTGGTCTCTCTGAGATTTGCGTATGGAAAAGTGTGCAAATTATAGAGGCAACCGCCCAGCCACCTCATTTTTGCAATTGAGCACTTGCCAGAGTTTTGGACTTGCGTATAATATCTTCTTGCGCGCGGACATGGCTCAGCTGGTAGAGCATCACCTTGCCAAGGTGGGGGTCGCGGGT